>NZ_JAAORB010000009.1 GCF_011601345.1 Roseovarius gahaiensis | reverse complement strand
GAAAGCTGCGGCCAGTGCACGCCGTGCCGGGTGGGCTGTGAAAAGGCGGTCAAGCTGATGCAGGCCGACCACTGGGACCAGCCGCTGCTGGAAGAGCTGTGCCAAGCCATGGGCGACGCCTCGATCTGCGGCCTCGGCCAAGCCGCCCCAAACCCAATCCGCCTCACCATCAAACATTTCCCCGACGAAGTTTAAGAAACGCGCCTGCATCTTCCATATCGGCCCGATCCAGATTAGGTGAAAGGGAACTGGTGATCGGAGGGCGCATGGCGTTTTTCAAGAAACTCAAAGACAAGCTGTTCAAATCGTCTTCGAAGCTCGAAGACGGTTTGGATGCAATTGTGGAAGAGGGCGGCGAGGAAGAGCACTTGGTCGCGGCCAGTGCAGAGGCGCCGGCGGAGCCCGAACCAACGCCGGAGCCTGAACCAGCGCCGGAGCCCACACCCGAACCAGTGCCAACGCCCGAGCCAGACCCGGAACCATCCCCGGTGCCTGAGCCACAGCCTGAGCCAGAGCCGACACCAGAGCCAAAGCCTGACCCCACGCCGGCACCCGATCCTGATCCGGCCCCGTCGCCCGGCCCCCAAGAGGTGCCGCCGCCGCCGTCTGAGACCCCACCTGCGCCCCCGCAGGAAATCCCCGATGCGACACCGCAGGAAGCCCCGGTCAGATCGCCCGAGCCGGGGCCAACCCCGGCACCGCTGGAAATTCCCATCACCACGCCGGGTGAAGGTGGGCCGGGTGAGGGTGGGTCTGACGCAGGTCTGGAAAAGCCCGGTCTTCTGGGCCGTCTTTTGGGCCGGAAAGAGCCTAAAACCGTCATACGCCGCGTGTTGGATGACGACATGCTGGAGCAACTCGAAGAGCTGTTGATCACCGCCGACATGGGGGTGGATACCGCGCTGCGCGTCACGGCGAATATGGCCGAGGGCCGCATGGGCAAAAAACTGTCCACGCAAGAGATCAAAGAGCTTTTGGCCCGCGAAATTACCCGCGTCATGGACCCGGTCGCGCGGCCCATGCCGCTTTATTCCAAAACCCCGCAGGTGGTGTTGGTGGTGGGCGTCAATGGATCGGGCAAGACCACGACCATCGGCAAGCTGGCCAGCCAGTTCAAGGCGGCGGGCAAATCGGTTGTCATTGCCGCCGGTGACACGTTTCGCGCCGCGGCGGTGGAACAGTTGCAGGTCTGGGGCGATCGTGCGGGCGTGCCTGTGCTGACCGCGCCCGAAGGGTCGGACCCGGCCAGTTTGGCCTATGACGCGATGGAGAAAGCGCAGGCCGATGGTGCCGATCTGCTGATGATTGACACGGCGGGCCGGTTGCAGAATCGCGCGGACCTGATGGAAGAGTTGGCCAAGATCGTGCGCGTCATCCGCAAGAAGGATGAAACCGCGCCGCACAACACCTTGCTTGTGCTGGATGCCACGACCGGCCAAAACGCGCTAAGCCAAGTTGAGACGTTTCAAAAGCTGGCCGATGTCAGTGGCTTGGTCATGACCAAGCTGGATGGCACGGCCAAGGGCGGGGTGCTGGTGGCCTTGGCCGACAAGTTCGGCTTGCCGATCCATGCCATCGGCGTGGGCGAGCAGATCGACGATCTGGCCCCGTTCGACCCCGAAGATTTTGCTGCGGCCCTGACAGGTCTGGACCGGCAATGACATTGACCTTTCTTGAGGCCAGTGGCCACCCATCAGGGTTGGCCCGCCTGTGAGCGCGTGGCTGATTTCGCTTGAGGGCACGGCACAGGGGCATCATCTGGCGATGGTGCTGGCGGTGCTGGCCGCTTTTTTGCATGCGGTTTTTGGCGCTTTGCAAAAAGGGCGTCACGATCCGTGGCTGAGCCGTGGCGCGATTGATGGCAGTTACGCGCTGATGGCGGCACCTTTTGCGCTGTTCGTTGTGCCATGGCCCGAGCCGCATATGTGGCCGATCTTTGGCTGGGTGTTCTTGATTCACTTGGCCTACAAGATCTTGCAGGCGCAGGCCTACACCAAGGGCGCTTACACGGTGGTTTATCCGGTTGTGCGCGGTGCGGCCCCTTTGTTCACCGTCATCGCGGCCTATCTCCTGTTCGCCGAGACCTTTACCATCGTGCAATGGCTGGGGGTTGCGGTTTTGCTGTCGGGGATCTTTGGGCTGGCGCTCTATAACCTGCGGTATCTGGATGTGAACCGCGAAAACCTGCCCATTGCCTTGGTTCTGGCGGTGTTTACGGGGATGTTCGTGGCGCTGTATACCACCTATGACGCCTATGGCATTCGCGCTGCGGCTGATCCTTTCACGTTTTTGGCGTGGTTTTTCATGATCGACGGTGTCGTGCTGCCATTCTATGCATATGTGCGGTGGCGGGCGATGCCCGCGCCGCCCACACTGGGGCCGCTGATGGTGCGTGGGGTCGCAGGAGGGCTAGTGGCGTTTTTCTCCTTTGGCTCGATCATGCTGGCCACCCGGCTGGACAAGGTGGGCGAGGCGGCGGTTCTGCGGGAAACCTCTACCGTGTTTGCCGCGCTGATCGGCTGGCTCGTGCTGAAGGAAACCGTGGGTCCACGCCGGATTGCCCTTATGGCATTGATCGCGGTGGGCGCTGTGATAGTTGAGGTGGGCGGATGACCGAAAGGCAGGACATGACCGAACGCAAGATCAATCCGATGTTGAAAACCGGGCTGGAACTGGGCCCGATTCTTGGTTTTTTTGCCGCGTACCTGTGGCTGAAAGACCGGATTTTCACAATCGGCGGCATGGAATACGATGGATTTATCGTGGTCACGGCGGGGTTTATCCCAGTGTTCTTGCTGGCCATGGGGTTGCTGTGGTTCCTGACTGGCCATTTGTCCAGAATGCAGGTGGTTACGGCGGTTTTGATCGTTGTCTTTGGGGGCTTGAGCGTTTGGTTCAACGATCCGAAGTTTTTCAAGATGAAGCCGACGATCATTTACCTGCTGTTTGCGGGCGTCTTGGTGGCTGGGCTTTTGCGTGGCCAATCTTGGCTGCAATATGTGATGGATGGGGTCATGCCGCTGACCAATGAAGGCTGGATCATCCTGACACGGCGTCTGGCGGCGTTTTTCTTTGGGCTGGCGGTCTTGAACGAATTGGTCTGGCGCCTGATGAGCGAGGAGTCTTGGGTCTATTTCAAGACATTCGGTCTGACGGCGGCGATTTTCCTGTTTTTCATGGCGCAAGGCCGGTTGTTTCGCGATCACAGCACCCAGACCGACGATGATGTGTGACCTTGCACTGACCCTTGCAGTGTTGACAGGTTTTGAGAAACTCTAGCAGGGATGACACGCCATCTGCGTGGCGGTTTTGCGCGATTTATTGGGTCATGGGTCTGACGGCAGACCCTGAGGGTGACAGGGCCGATACAGGCATTGCCTAAGATAGCGCCGGCGTATCCCCTTGGAGGAGGGTTGAGCCGTGGGGAACAAGGCTGCGTAAGCGTGTCCAATGCGGGTCGGGTCGATAGGGCAGGGTGGCCTGCAACTCCTGCATGGGCCAAAAGTGCGACCCGAACAACAGATCGCGATAGAACTGGAAAACCCCGGGCCGCAAATAAGACGACCAGTGGCAGATGCGTGTTTTTGCAGGGGCAATCCGGTATCCGGCCTGTGACAGCCGCGCCAGCGTAGCGGGCTGATCCAATTGCAGATTCAAGGTGTTGGGCCGATCTGGCAGGCCCCGTCCAAGGCACCGATTGTTGCCGTCGGGCGGGGACGGGATCAGGCATTCCATCAGGAAATCAAAAAGATCATTTTCACGGGTGGTTACGTTTATGATGTCGGCGGTACGCCCTGCTGGCGCGTTCAAGGCGCTGACCGCCGTGTCGACATATTCGGCACCGCAGAGCAGGATCGCGCGGCTGATGCTGTGAGTGGACAATTCATGCAACGCGCTAAGAACCACCCGCGCACCAAGCGAATGTGCGATCAGGTGAATCGGCTTGCCGGGTGCAATGTCGTGGATCATGCCGATCAGGCTGGCCAGTGCCCGTCCCGCGTTGCCTGCCTGCTTGTAGGCTTGCCATATCGTGCCGCGTCCGGCCCACCCAAAGGCGATGCCAAGGCCGCGATGGCACTCCTGCGGGATATTGAGCCCAAGGCCTTGTGGCCAACTGACCGCTTTCCAGCTTGGATTGCGCGGTGCTGGGGACAAGATATGCTGATGTGGACAATCCAGACCGTCACCCGGTGCAAATTTGAAGCCATGGGTCATTATGATCACGGGCCCCGGCGCGCGCAGTGCAGCTTCAAGGCGGGGCTGCAAAGGCTGTGTGCTGCTGTGCAGACATGGTCCATCTTTCCCGGCATTGACCTGTAGAAATGGCATTGTCAGAGTTTTCCACTACATGTTGTGGGGTCTCGATAGGCAATGCGTACGAAACTTTCTTGACGGCTTGGTTAAACCACCGTGACGGTGTTGACCTGCCACACCTGTGCGGCTAATCGGTTCGCGTGGCGATTTGTTACCGGATTGCGGGCCACGTTAAACAACACCGCTAAAGAGGTCAGGATGAAAGCCCCCTTTCGCTTGACCGCGTCGGGGGTTTTTTCTTTGGGGCCGCTGCCCTAGGAGGTCGGATATGGACAACGAATGGAAAACACGCACCAAGCTGGTGCATGATGGCACGCGTCGCAGCCAGTGGAACGAGGTCAGCGAGGCGATTTTCCTGACCCAAGGCTTTGTTTACGATACGGCCGAACAGGCCGAAGCGCGTTTTTTGAACGCCGGTCCGGATGAATACATCTATGCGCGTTACGGAAATCCCACCGTTGCGATGTTCGAAGACCGGATTGCAGGGCTTGAAGGGGCCGAAGACGCATTTGCAACCGCCAGTGGCATGGCGGCTGTCAGCGGTGCGTTGATGTCGATGCTGAAGGCGGGCGATCATGTTGTTTCGGCGCGCGCCTTGTTCGGGTCGTGCCTGTATATTCTGGAAAATATACTGACGCGCTACGGCGTTGAGGTGACCTTTGTCGATGGCACCGATCTGGACCAGTGGCGCGCGGCCATTCGCCCTGACACGACCGCCGTGTTTTTTGAAACGATCGCAAACCCCACGCTTGAGGTGGTGGATTTGCAAGCCGTCGCCGATTTGGCGCATGCGGTCGGGGCGACGGTGGTTGTCGACAATGTTTTTGCCACCCCGGTGTTTTCGCGGGCCATGTCACAAGGCGCCGATGTTGTGATTTATTCGGCGACCAAGCATATCGACGGCCAAGGCCGGGCGCTTGGCGGGGTGATCCTTGGATCGCGCGATTTTATCCGAGGCACGGTCGAACCTTACATGAAGCACACCGGCGGGTCGATGTCGCCTTTCACGGCGTGGATCATGCTGAAAGGGTTGGAAACGATATCGCTGCGGGTTCATGCGCAAGCCGACAGTGCTTTGGCGATTGTTGATGCGTTGCAAGGCAAGCCGGGGCTGAGCCGGATCATTTATCCCGGCCACCCGTCGCACGCGCAGAACGCCTTGGTCGACCGGCAGATGGGCAAGGGCGGCACGGTGATCGCGCTTGAACTGGCCGGGGGGCAGGCGGCGGCGTTTCGGTTCCTGAATGAACTGAAAATCGTGGTGATCTCGAACAATCTGGGCGATGCGAAATCTATTGCGACGCACCCGGCGACCACCACGCACCAGCGTTTGCCAGACGATCAGAAGGCCGCGCTTGGGATCACGCCGGGGCTTGTGCGCTTGTCGGTTGGGCTGGAAGATACTGGCGATTTGATTGCCGATCTGTCACAGGCATTGCAAACCTCGGGTGAATAGAATGATCCAAGGTGTCGGTAACGACGTATTTCTTTTCGAGATTGGAAATACGTGCATCGCTTTATTAGATATAGCGGGTACCACGCATCAGGGGGCCAGACATGAATATTCACACGCGGGAACTTTCGGATATGCCGGATCGTGAAGATGCCAAGGCGGCACTTGAACGCCTCAAAGCGTGGGCCGAACGCGCCACGCCAGAAGAGGTGGCCGATCTGGACCCTGCCATTGCCCGGCTTTTGCCGACCCACGCGCCGTCGAACTATCCCGATCTGGCGCGTGACTATGATGCCGATTTCAAAGTGGATGCTGCTTACAAGTCTGGCTTGCCCGATCTGCAAAACGGGCCATCCTCGCTGATCCGTGGGGCAAAACAGCAGCTACAGCATGTCGGCATTTCAAACTTTCGCCTGCCGATCCGCTTTCACACTCGGGACAATGGCGATCTGACGCTGGAAACCAGCGTGACGGGCACGGTCAGCCTTGAGGCGGGCAAAAAAGGCATCAACATGTCGCGCATCATGCGCAGTTTTTACCGCCATGCTGAAAAAACCTTTAGTTTCGAGGTGATGGAAGCTGCGCTTGATGATTACATCACCGACTTGGACTCAATCGACGCTCGATTGCAAATGCGGTTTTCCTACCCGATGAAGGTGCGGTCGCTGCGGTCAGAGCTGGAAGGTTACCAATACTACAATATCGCGATGGAGTTGGTCGAGCGTGATGGTATCCGGCGCAAGTTCATGCATCTGGATTACGTCTATTCGTCGACATGCCCCTGTTCTTTGGAACTGAGCGAACATGCCCGCCAGACGCGCGGCCAATTGGCGACCCCGCATTCGCAGCGCTCGGTGGCAAGGCTATCGGTCGAGGTCGAAGGCGGCAAACTGGTTTGGTTCGAAGATCTGATCGACATGGCCCGCGCCGCAGTGCCGACAGAAACGCAGGTGATGGTCAAGCGCGAGGACGAGCAGGCCTTTGCAGAATTGAACGCCTCCAACCCGGTATTCGTGGAAGACGCCGCGCGCTTGTTCTGCGAACAGTTTCTGGCCGATCAACGTATTGGGGACTTTCGTGTTGTCGCAAGCCATCAGGAAAGCCTGCACAGCCATGATGCCGTCAGTATCGTGACCGAAGGCGATACCTTCGCGGCAGATAGCATCGATCCGAAACTGTTCGCGACGCTGTTCCACGTCGGCTGACCTCTGGATGGCGCGGCATCCCAACGTGCCGCGCCCCCTATGCTTGCGGCACGACGCCTTAAGGGAGCAAAACTGACCTTTATGCCCAGCCAAAGTGCCCCGGCAGCACGACTGTTGTTCGTGCCGACATGACCGTGAGGCCTCGGTCCGTGCTGCGTTGCAGCATTCACAAGGCAGGCATGATCAAAACGCGATGGTAAAGTCAGCTATACTGACCTACCCTTGGGATAGGGAGGAAACCTGAGAGACGAAAGAGAGGTTTCCAATGGTAACGCTGACGACAAATATCACCCGCGCTCCGACCAGATTCCGCGTATGGCTGGCAACTCTGGGTGCGGCGCTGTTAACCAAGTTCGAGGCGCACGCTTACAAAGCGTCACGCCGTGATCAAGTTGACGCGCTTGAGACCAAAAGCGACGCCGAGTTGGCCCGTATGGGGCTGCGGCGTGATCAAATCGTCCACCATGTTTATCGTGATCTCTACTACTCCTGATCCCGGTCCAAATTGAATTTTGGGCGCGCAGGAAGTGCCGCGCCCCTTTTCTGCGCTGGTTGCTCACCGGGCATCCTTGATGTTGCCCTGTTGCGCATTGGTGCGTCTGCTGCGCACGGATTTCATGCGGCACTGCAGGTGCTTGACACTTCGCCGCGCCAAGGCCAATTCTGCCCGTCATGTTGGATCTGCGCCCGGTTGGATATGTGGTAGGATTGCTGGTTGCCACACTTGGTGCGACCATGCTGTTCCCCATGCTTGTGGACATCGCCGAAGGGCGTGACCATTGGCCTGTTTTCGCAGAAAGCGCGATCTTGACGATCCTTGTGGGTGGTTTGATGGCGTTGGCCTGTCAAAACCGCGTGGCCGAAGGCCTGAACATTCAACAGGCGTTTTTGCTGACGGTTGGGGTTTGGGTGGTTTTGCCGACCTTTGGAACCCTGCCGTTTATGCTGGGGGCCACGCAGGCCAGCTTTAGCGATGCGATGTTCGAGGCCATGTCAGGCGTTACCACCACCGGTTCGACCGTGTTCAGCGGCCTTGATGCGATGCCCAAGGGATTGCTGCTTTGGCGGGGTATCCTGCAATGGTTGGGTGGGTTGGGCATCGTGATTGTCGCCTTGGCCTTCTTGCCGGTGATGCGCGTCGGCGGGATGCAGTTTTTCCGGTCCGAAGGGTTTGATACATTTGGCAAGGTGTTGCCGCGGACGGTTGATATCTCGAAAGGGATACTGAATGTCTATCTGGCACTGACCTTGCTATGCGCGGTCAGTTATATGCTGCTGGGCATGGACGCATTCGACGCGACCGTACACGCGCTGACGACCGTTTCAACAGGCGGGTTTTCAACAAGTGATCAGTCGTTTGCCGCGTTTCCGGGCGCGCCGCAATATGCCTGTGTGGTCTTCATGCTCTTGGGCAGCATGCCGTTTGTGCGTCTGATGCAGGGGATGCGGGGCGACTTTAAGCCGTTAATGAAAGACTCGCAGATGCGGGCATATGTCCGTTGGGTCATCTACGCCTGCCTGGCGGTGATTGCCTACGAGTTTTTGGTTTCGGAAACCCTAAGCGAGGAAAAGGTGCGCGAGCGTTTGTTCAACGTCGTTTCGATCTTTTCAGGCACGGGGTATGGTGATGGCGATGTCACCGCGTGGGGGGCTATGCCATTTGTGGTGTTGATCATCGTCGGCGCAATTGGTGGCTGCACCGGCTCAACCGGCTGCTCGATCAAGATTTTCCGCTATCAATTGTTGATCAGCGCAATTCGGATGCAGGCCTCGCGCATCTTCAGCCCGCATAAGGTGGCCGTGCTGCGCCATGATGGGCGGGCCGTGGGCGATGACGTTTTGCAGTCCGTCATCTTGCTGTTCACCATGTATATCCTGTTCTTCGGTCTGTTTTCGGTGGCGCTTGCCCTGACCGGTCTGACCATGTCCGACGCGTTGACCGGGGCCTGGACTGCGATTTTCAACATTGGCCCGGCCTTTGGTGAGTTGATCGGGCCGACAGGCGCATTGACCGCCTATCCGACCGAGGCCAAGTGGATCATGATCCTGGCCATGCTGATGGGCCGGCTTGAAGTGGTGGCCGTTGTCGTGTTGGTGATGCCGGTGTTCTGGCGCGATTGATCCGTCTGCGCTGTCACAGATGTGACGTAGCGGTCACTCCCAACAACTGACCAGAACGGTTATGCCCTTGGCTTTGTTGGCAAGGGCTTCGGGGTCAAGCGCACCGGTATCGGTCGGCGCGGCGGGCGTGATGCCCGCTTGCTCTAGCGCACCGCGCAGCGCGTCGGCGGTCAGGGCAAAGCTGACACCTTCTGGCAGAGTGCGCCCCGGTTGCGTGCCCGGCAGCAGCATGCCAAAAACGCTGCCCGCCGCATCCATCACCGGGCCGCCGACATCGCCCTCAAGCGCGGTCAGCGCAAGGCGGTTCAACTGCTCTTCGCCGTTCAGGCCTTGCAGTTCGGCCAATTGGCCAAAAGACACCGTGGGGGCGCCCAGAATGCCGCCATAGGAATACCCCGCCACAGCCACGTCGGATTGCAGGCGCGGCACCGTGTTTTGCAACGCGGCCACCGCCAAGGGTGCCAATGTTTCGCGCGGGCTTAGGATGGCCAGACCCAGATCGGCGTTTTGGCTGGTGATGTTGGCCTCGTGATCTTGATCTATGGTGATGCGGCCACATCCCTGCACCACATCTCTGGTGGTGATGACCGAACCGCTGCGATCCACGTAAAAGCCCGAGCGCGTCAATCTCGGCTTGCGCACTTCCAGACCTGATACCAAGTCGATGCTTTGCACCTCTGTGCTGCTTGCGGTGGCGTCCAGAACGCCGTCAAGCCGGGTAAAGCTTTCTTGCATCTCGCCCAAAAGCCGGGTGCGGCGTTCTTCGTCCCCGGCGGGCCAGATCAGGGTAAAGCCTTTGATCTCACCGTCTTTCAGCCACGCTTGCGTGTGCGAGATCATCAGCGCGCTTTCCCCAATCAGGGTAAAGGCGCCGTCGGTCAGCGTGCGCGGCCCGGTCTCGGGCACGATTTCAAGGGTCTGCATGATGTCATAAAGGCCCCCCAACGTGTTGCTGTCGCCGCGTTGGCTGATCAAAAAGACGCGCGCGTCGATGTCGCCGGACGGCGTGTAATGCACAAAGGGGGGCTCATATTTGTCGAAGGCCACAACCGCGGTTGGCAGTTTGATTTCGATGCCGGCTTCAGTCTCCTGCACCGTCTTTAGCTCCAAATCGGCCAACACGGCATTATAGGCTGTCAGCAATTCAGCGCGCTGGCGGGTTGTCAGAATTCCGGTGGGTTGATAGCCTCGCGCATCTTGCCAGCGGGACATCGCGCCGCGTGTGCCGCGGCCAAAGGCTGCATCAATTGCGCCGCCATAAAATCCGGCCCATTTCAACGCCTCTTGCAGCGCGGCGCGCTCGTCCCGGTTTAGCTCGCGTTCGCTGGCGCGGGCTTGGGCTGGGGTTTCGTCAATCGGATCAGGGTCGGGCAGTGCTGCCGTTCCCGGTGTATCGTCAAGGGCGCTGTCAGGGGCCGGGGCGGCGGGCATTAAGGCCGGGCCGGACAGGTCATTTGCGCCGATTGGCCAGAACTGTTGTTGGTAATCGCTGCTGGCGGCGATGTAGCTGTCTCGTGGGATGACGCCCTCGGCCCGATACACCTGCAAGACACGTTCGGCGTCCTGCGGGGCGTAGGGGCCAAGCGCGATGGCATACCACCCCGCACCAAGCGAAAAACCATTCACATCTTGCAATCGGGTCGCGTAATCACGGATGCTTTCGCGCGCTTGCGACAGACTGGGTTGCGCTTCGATCTGCACCCATGCGGCGCCGGTTCGCTGTTGCGCCTGCGCGGCGACGGTGAACGCGATTGAAAACAAAACTGCCGCAAAAATCCGTATCATATTGGTCCTGATCCCTTGCCCGATCGCGTTTCTGTGCGTCGGTGATGACGCTTGACATTCGTTTTAGCAAATCTGGGCCTCTATGCATCCAAAATATGCCCGCCCGTGCAATTGACCCTGCCGGATCGGGGCCGTAGGTAAGAACGGTGATTTCGACGGCCCGCACCTCGGAGGCAACCATGGCGGACAGCACCAGCAAGCCACGCAGTTTTCAGGAGATTATCCTGCGGCTCCAGACCTATTGGGCCGGGCAGGGCTGCGCCATCATGCAGCCCTACGATATGGAAGTGGGCGCCGGCACGTTTCACCCGGCTACGACGCTGCGTTCGCTTGGATCAAAACCATGGGCTGCGGCCTATGTGCAGCCGTCGCGCCGCCCGACAGATGGCCGCTATGGCGAGAACCCCAACCGCTTGCAGCATTACTACCAGTATCAGGTGCTGATCAAACCCAGCCCGCCCAACCTGCAAGAGCTGTATCTGGGCAGTCTTGAGGCCATTGGCATCGACATGGCGCTGCATGATATCCGCTTTGTCGAGGATGACTGGGAAAGCCCGACCTTGGGCGCATGGGGTCTGGGCTGGGAAGTCTGGTGCGACGGCATGGAAGTCAGCCAGTTCACCTATTTCCAACAGGTTGGCGGCCATGATTGCCACCCCGTGTCGGGCGAACTGACCTATGGGCTGGAGCGGCTGGCGATGTATGTGCTGGGCATAGATCACGTCATGGATATGCCGTTCAACGACCCCGACGCACCGATTGCCCTGTCTTATGGCGATGTGTTCCGCCAGACCGAGCAGGAATACAGCCGCTGGAATTTCGACGTGGCCGACACCGACGTTTTGCTGCGCCATTTCGAAGAGGCCGAGGCCGAGTGCGAGGCGATCCTGTCGCAACATCACGACGATCCGAAAACAGGCAAGCGGATCATCATGGCGCATCCGGCCTATGACCAATGCATCAAGGCCAGCCATATTTTTAACCTTCTTGATGCGCGCGGCGTGATCTCGGTGACCGAACGGCAGGCCTATATCGGGCGTGTGCGGGCGCTGGCCAAGCAATGCGCCGATGCCTTCGTGCAGACAGAAGCCGGGGGGCAAGCGGCATAATGGGAAAGTTTTTGGCGGGTTTGATCTTGGTTACGGCATTGGTTGCGGGTGCGGCGCTTTATTATCTTCAGGTTTATGCCTTTTATGACGAGGTGTCGGGCAACGGCACCGATGATGTGCAAATGACATCGCTTGTGTCGGGCCAGCCCGAACCGGTGCTGTACGATGAGTTCCGCGCGATTGATTCCGATAGCTCGCCGATCCGGTATCGCGCGTGCTTCACCACCTCGATGAGCCATGCCATGCTAACCGAAACCTACGAGATGTATGACCGGGCCGAGCCTTTGGTTGCGCCCAGCTGGTTTGACTGTTTCGATGCCGATGCGCTTGGCGCTGCCCTGCAAGATGGCACTGCCTTGGCCTTTCTGGGCCAGAAAGACATCGAATACGGCATCGACCGGATCGTTGCCATCACCGAAGACGGGCGCGGCTATGTCTGGCACCAGATCAACCGCTGTGGCGAGGTCGCGTTTGACGGCCAGCACGCCCCCGATGATTGCCCCAAACCCCCGAATGGGAACTGACCGATATGCCTGATCTTCTGATCGAATTGTTTTCCGAGGAAATCCCCGCCCGCATGCAGGCGCGTGCCGCCGATGACCTGCGAAAACGCGTCACGGATGGTCTGGTCGAGGCCGGATTGACCTATGCGGGCGCACAGGCGTTTTCGACGCCGCGGCGTTTGACATTGGCCATCGACGGCCTGTTGGCCGAAAGCCCCACTGTGACCGAAGACCGCAAAGGCCCCCGCGTCGATGCGCCCGAAAAGGCGATCGAAGGGTTCTTGTGCGGGGCCGGTGTCAGCCGCGACGCGCTTGAGGCGCGCGACGACAAGAAGGGTCAGGTCTATTTCGCGACCATCACCAAGCCGGGCCGCCCGGCAGATGTGATCGTGGCCGAGGTGCTGGAGAGCGCGATCCGCAACTTCCCTTGGCCCAAATCCATGCGGTGGGGCACCGGCAGCCTGCGTTGGGTGCGGCCCTTGCATTCGATCCTGTGCATCCTGACCGACGATGCGGGCGAGGCGCGCGTTGTCGATATGGATGTCGATGGGATCAAGGCAGGCGACAGCACCCAAGGCCATCGGTTCATGGGCGCGGGGTGGTTTGCCGTGAGCTCGTTTGAGGATTACGAGGCCAAGCTGAAACGCGCCAAGGTGATCCTTGATGCCAAGGAACGCGCCGACCACATCTGGCAGGACGCCACCAATCAGGCCTTTGCCGCCGGTCTTGAGGTTGTCGAAGATCAGGGCCTTTTGGCCGAAGTCGCCGGTCTGGTGGAATGGCCCGTGGTGCTGATGGGCCAGATCGACCAAGAGTTTCTTGAGCTGCCGCCCGAGGTGCTGCAAACTTCGATGAAAGAACACCAGAAGTTCTTTTCGGTTCGCAATCCCAAGACTGGGCGGATCGAATCTTTTGTCACCGTGGCCAATATCGAAACCGCCGATGACGGGGCGACCATTCTGGCGGGCAACCAAAAGGTGCTTTCGGCGCGGTTGGCCGATGCAAAGTTTTTCTGGAACAATGATTTGCGGGTCGCGCGTGACGGTATGGGCGACTGGATCGACCAGTTGAAAAACGTCACCTTCGAGCGCCAGTTGGGCACGCAGGCGGCACGCATTGCACGCATCTCGGCGCTTGCGAACGACATCGCGCCAGACGTGGGTGCCCAACCCGATCTGGCGCAGCAGGCGGCGCGCGTGGCCAAGGCCGATCTTAGTTCCGAAATGGTCTATGAATTCCCGGAATTGCAGGGGCTTATGGGCCGCTATTATGCCGAGGCTGCGGGCCTTCCGGCCGAAGTGGCCGCCGCCTGCGAACAGCATTACGCGCCGCTTGGCCCGTCTGACGATGTGCCGACCGCGCCAGTTTCGGTGGCGGTGGCCTTGGCGGACAAGCTGGATACGTTGACCGGCTTTTGGGCGATTGATGAAAAGCCCACCGGCTCGAAAGACCCGTTCGCCCTGCGCCGGGCGGCTTTGGGCGTGATCCGTATCATTCTGGACGGCGGATATCGCGTGAAGTTGGACAGGTTCATTGATGCGCAATTGTTGCGCCACAAAATCAGCCTCAATCATGCGCGTGCCACCGAAGGCGAAATTGACACTTTGGAAGAGATCCTAGACGAAATTGCCGAGCATGGCGTGTTTGGTGCTGCGTTTCACGCGGTTATGGATCGCTTGCAGCACAAAGGCGGCGCGCCAGACACCGGCGATGGCAGTGTGCTGCGAACGGTAGGTAATCTGGTGCCCGATCTCAGCACGGATTTGCTGGCCTTCCTGCATGACAGGCTGAAAGTTTACTTGCGGGATCAAGGGCTTCGGTATGACGTGATCGACGCCTGCCTGACCTTGGATGGCGGTGACGATCTAGCCTTGATCGTCGCACGCGCCAAAGCCCTAAGCGGGATTTTGGCGACTGAGAATGGCGAAAACCTTGTGCAAGGCTTCAAACGGGCCAATAATATCCTGACCCAAGCGGAAGAGCGCGACGGCGTTGAATATTCGTTCGGGCCCGATCCGAAATTTGCCGAAGGCCCGGAAGAAAAAGCCCTGTTCACAGCCCTAGACAAGGCCGAAGCCGACATCGCCAAGGCCAATGCGGCGGAAGATTTCACCGGGGCGATGGCGGCGATGGCTGCGATGCGGCCGGCGGTTGATGCGTTTTTCGAGGCGGTTCAGGTCAACACCGACAATCAGGTGGTGCGCCGAAACCGGTTGAACCTTCTTGGTAAAATACGTGACATCTGCCTTCAGGCGGCGGATTTGACCAAATTGGAAGGATAAGGCGCCGCAAATCGCACTGCGTGGCACGCGGATGTGTCCATCATGGGCGCATCTAGCCAAGCCTTTCGCGTGGCACAGGAACAGCGATGACCGGCTTTTCCTTGCCATAGTCCAAACGACGCGTATTCTTCGGCCACGCAGCAAGAAGGTGCCGCAGTGCAGCATAACGATTCCGATATCACCCTGATCACAGCGACCGCCCCCATGGCCGCGCAAACCCATGGCGGGCGCGCCAAGTGCTTGCAACGCTTGGTGCGGCTCGATTTGCCCGTGCCGCGCACGTTGGCGCTGTCGTTCGATGCGGTCCATGCCATCGCGTCCGGCGACGCGCCCGATATGGCCGAATTGACAGCACCGTTTGCCGAGGATGCGCTACTCTGTGTTCGCCCCTCGTCGGAAGACCCCGATTGGGGGGGGCCGGGGGCTGTTCTGAATATCGGGATGAACGATGCCAAGTTTATCGAGCTAAGCGACCGTTTGGGCAAAGACGCCGCGTCGGAATTGTATCTGCGCTTTGTTCAGGCCTACGCCACCCATGTCCAACGTCTGGATCCGGATATGTTTGACGATGTGTCGAATGATCCGGTTGAAGGGTTGGGGCAGGCGCTGCGCGCGTATGAGGCCGAAACCGAAGAGGATTTCCCGCAAGACACGGCTGTGCAATTGGCCGAGGTGCTGCGTTCGATGGCGCGGGCATGGGAAGGCACGACGGCGCGGCTGCTGCGACAGGCCAAGGGTGCACCTGCGGATGCCGGTTTGGGCCTTGTGGTGCAGGAAATGGCCTTTGGGTTGGGGCAGGGCGAAAGCGGGTCGGGTGTGATCCAACTGGTCGACAGTGTGACCGGCGCGCGCCAAATCACTGGCCGCTACCTAAGCCAAAGCCAAGGCCGCGAGGCGCTGCACGGTGGATCGGATGCGCTGTATCTGGAGCGTGATCCGCGCGGCCCGTCCTTGGAAGAATTGGCGCCCGAGGCCTTCAAGGCGCTGAAAGAGTACACGGCGTTAATGCGCTGCAAGCTGCGCGAGGAAATGCAGGTTGAGTTCACCATCGAGGATGGCGCGGTTTACGTGCTGGACGGGGTGCGCGTGGCGCGCAACGCACGGGCGGCGGTCGCGATTGCCGTGGCCTTGGCCGAGGATGGCATCATCGCGCGCGAAGAGGCCTTGATGCGGATCGAACCGCGCGCCTTGAATGAATTGCTCCACCGGCAAGTTGACCCAGAGGCGCCGCGCGATGTGCTGGCGCGTGGTGTGGCCGCCAGCCCCGGTGCGGCCAGCGGCAAAATCGTGTTTACCGCCGAAGCGGCGCAAGCGAGCGCCGCCCGCGACGAGGCTTGTGTTCTGGTCCGTCGTGAAACCAGCCCCGAAGATATTCGTGGCATGCATGCGGCGGTGGCAGTGCTGACGGAACGTGGCGGCATGACCAGCCATGCCGCCGTGATCGGGCGCGGCATTGGTCTGCCCTGCGTCGTCGGGGCCTCGGACATCGCGTTTGATGCGGTGCGCAAGCAGTTGACGATGCCAGATGGCCGGGTTCTGAAAAAAGGCGACGTGATCACCATCGACGGCAGCAATGGCGAAGTGTTGGCGGGCGACGCCCCGTTGCTTGAAGCGGCGCGCGACGAATCGTTCCAGACATTGATGGCGTGGGCCGACGATGTGCGCGATATCGCAGTGCGCGCAAATGCCGATACGCCTGCCGACGCCGAGGTGGCGCGCAATTTCCGTGCACAGGGCATTGGCCTGTGCCGGACCGAGCATATGTTTTTTGAGGCCGACCGCCTGACCGTGATGCGCGAAATGATCTTTGCCGATTCCAGCGAAGACCGTGCCGCCGTTCTTGAGCGGTTGTTGCCGATGCAGCGGGCCGATTTCATTGATCTGTTCCGTATCATGCAGGGTCAGCCGGTGTGCATCCGCTTGTTCGATCCGCCGTTACACGAATTCCTGCCTTCGGACCGGTCGGGGATGCGCGAGCTGGCCGAGGCGTTGGATCTGCCACTGTCGGATGTGACGCGGCGCGTGGAGGCCTTGGGCGAATACAACCCGATGCTGGGCATGCGCGGTGTGCGGTTGGGCATCACCGTGCCGGAAATCTACGAAATGCAGGCGCGGGCGATCTTCGAGGCCACGATCGAAGCCAGCCGCGAAGGTGCGCCGGTGGTGCCCGAGATCATGATCCCGCTGGTCTCGGCCTGCCGCGAGGTTGAGCTGGTCAAGACCCGCGTTGATGCGGTGGCTGCGGCTGTGCGCAATGAAACGGGGCAGGATTTCACCTATCGTCTGGGGGTGATGGTGGAAACGCCGCGCGCGGCGCTGCGCGCCAACGAGATCGCGCCGCATGTGGCGTTTTTGAGTTTCGGCACAAACGACCTGACGCAAATGACCTATGGTCTGAGCCGGGATGACGCGGGGCGGTTCATGTCGGCCTATGTGCAGCAGGGCGTCTACCCAGAAGATCCGTTTCACACGCTGGATGTGGATGGCGTCGGAGAGTTGCTGCGCATCGGCGCCGAGCGGGGCCGCGACGCGTCGCCCGATCTGGTTTTGTCGATTTGTGGCGAGCATGGCGGCAACCCCGAATCAATTGCGTTCTGCCGCGATGCCGGGTTTGATTACGTTTCCTGCTCTCCGTTCCGGGTTCCGGTGGCGCGACTTGCTGCCGCACAGTTGGCGGTGAAAGACAAAATCGAGTAGATTGCCGCACCACTTGCGCAACATCGGGCAAGCGATCGAGCCGTAGGTGGTCGAAAATTCCGTCGTATTTAGGCCGGCCATGTCGCGGACTGGACGCATGGCGTTCTTTTGACTATGTGACCGGGATCAATCCGGGGCCCCTTCGGCCCGTGAAAGGAGAGATCCAATGTTGAGACTGACTGTCATTGCGATGATGTTCTTTGGGGGAATGGCGGCGGCGGATACGCCCGTGAAGCGGCTGTTCGATCAAGAGGCGCGCGCGCTGAAGCAAATGTCGCAGACGCGCTTGGCCGGTTACACCGCGCGTCCCGAGGCGGATTTGCGCTATTCGCGCGACTGGCTGCAAGGTCTTGCATTTGAAAAAGGCGGTGCGCAATGGCAGTGTCTGGCCGAGGCGCTGTATTTCGAGGCCCGCGGCGAAGGCGTGAAGGGTCAGTTTGCGGTGGCCGAGGTGATCATGAACCGTGTGGAAAGCGCCGAGTTTCCCGATTCTGTTTGTGGTGTGATCAACCAAGGCACGGGCCGTAAATACGCCTGCCAATTCACGTATACCTGTGATGGACATCCCGAGGTGGTCAATGAACCCCGCGCATTCGAGCAGGTGGGCAAGGTCGCCAAGCTGATGGTCGACGGCGCGCCGCGCAATCTGACAGCGGGTGCCACGCATTACCACACCCGCGCGGTAAACCCGCGTTGGGCGCGCGTCTTTCCACGGACAACCAGCATTGGCGTGCACCATTTCTACAAGATGCCGACCCGCGTTTCGTCAAACTAAGGCCGTCAGCGCCTCAAGCAGCGCAAAAACCGGTTGACTTGACCGCCCGCGCCGTTACAAGGCGGGCTTCATACGAATTTCACGGGCGCGCTGCGCGTCCGGTGCAGGAGACAATAAAATGGCGAAGCCGACGACCATCAAGATCCGTCTGAACTCGACCGCGGGCACGGGCCATTTCTACGTGACCAAGAAAAATGCACGCACCATGACCGAAAAGATGGTCGTACGTAAATACGACCCGGTGGTGCGCAAGCATGTCGAGTACAAAGAAGGCAAGATCAAGTAAGATCGCCTTCATGACTGACAATGTGAAAGCCGTGCAGACGATGCGCGGCTTTCTTGATTCTCGGGGTAGGGCAAACGGGCGGCGGGACATGTCCGTCACGGCCTGCGGCCCGCGATAAACTCCCAAAGTATTTGACCGATACGCGGGTTGTTGTGCGGGCCATGATCGCTTGCTGCTGCGCAGCAGAGCAGGCGCTGTGGGCTTCCCCGCCTGATCTGGGCGGAAGGGGCCCGTTGCCGATGCAGAGGCGCTACAAAGCACGATACAGCCGGACCAAGGGCCAAAAGAAAAGGGCCGGTCGCAATGACCGGCCCTTTGGCGTTGGATATGACGCAGGGCTTACTCGCGCTGGCCCAGCAGGTTCAAAAGCATCATGAACATGTTGATGAAGTCCAGATACAGGCGCAGCGCGCCCATGATCGCCGACTTGCCCATCCACTCGCTGTCGCCGTGATGCGCGTGGGCCAGATATTCGTTCTTGATGTCCTGCGTGTCATAGGCGGTCAGACCGGCAAAGATCAGCACGCCGATGATCGAAATCGCGAACATGATCGCGGGCGACCCCAAGAAGATGTTGATGATCGACGCCACGATTAGGCCGATCACACCCATGATCAGGAAGCTACCCCAGCCCGAGATGTCTTTCTTGGTGGTGTAACCCCACAGAGACAGGCCCGCAAAGGCAATTGCCGTGGTCAAAAAGACCTGCGCGATGGAGAAATCGGTGAAGACCACGAAGATATAGCTGATCGACACCCCCATCACGGCGGCGAAGGCATAGAAAAACAGTTGCGCCGCTGCGGCCGACAATTTGTTGATCACCGCGCCAAAAGCAAAGACCATGAGAAGCGGGGCGAACATGACGATGTAGCGGGTAAAGCCGGTGAACAGCGCATTCATCATGGTTGCATTGTTCCCAACGGCCCATGCCGCTGCAAAGGTCAGCAGCATGCCGATCGACATGGTGCCATAGACTTTGTTCATGTGGGCGCGCAGACCCGCATCAATCTGGGCGGAACGGGCGCCGGCCGCCGTCCGGATTGTATCAAACTGAGCCATTAAAGCCTCCGATAAAGTGTCAGACCAAACCCACCATGGGCTTTGCTAAACAATATCGGTCAGGTTTGGCCTGTTTTCAAGCACTACCGACCTAAAACATGCGGCTTGAGCGCACCTTTTACGACCGCGCGCCAAGGCTTGCGGCAGGAATGTCCCACAAAGGGCGGCGGGCTTCGGCGTCTGCCATGCTGCGGGTCAGGCCGATATCCTGCAAAGCGCGGTCATTCAGGCGCGATAATGCGCGACGTTGACGCTGTAGCTCGAGCATCCTGCGCAGGATCAACAGGGGCGCGGTGCGGCGTGCGCTTATGATATGTGTGCTATCGGACAAGTGGGTCATCGTTTGACCTTTCGCAGTTGTGATGAATCGAGTAACTAATATTTTCAACGGTGATACATATGCCGGAACAATGTGCATTCGAAAAGTGAATGTTTGTTGGGGTAAGTATCAATATAGGTGATGTATGCGGAATCTCGATACAACGACGCTGCGATCATTTGTGGCCGTGGCCGATACTGGTGGGGTAACGCGTGCGGCAGGTATGCTTCACCTGACGCAATCGGCGGTGTCGATGCAGATCAAACGGCTTGAAGACATGCTGGGCCTGTCGCTGTTTGATCGCAGCAACCGGAGGGTCACTCTGACGGCCTCGGGCGAGCAGTTGTTGGGCTATGCCCGCCGAATGCTGGAATTGAACGATGAAGCTGTCGGCCGCCTGACCGAAGACGTGTTCGAAGGGGCGGTGACCTTGGGTGTGCCGGTGGATATTGTATACCCGGTGATTCCCAAGATCATGCAGCAATTTCACACGGCCTTTCCGCGTATGCAGATACAGTTGATTTCGTCCTTCACTGCGCGATTGCAGGACGGGTTCGCCAAGGGTGAGTTGGATATGATGCTGACCACTGAAAGCGGCGTGGGCGCTGGTGGTGAAACCCTGACCGAGGTGCCGCTGCGTTGGATCGGGGCACCGGGCGGCAACGCGTGGCGACAGCGGCCTTTGCGTTTGGCCTATTGCCGGTCTTGCGCGTTTCGCAAGGGCGATCAGGCCCGGCTGGAGGCGATGGGGCTGGATTGGGAAATGGTGGTGGATACCGAATCGGACCGCACGGTCGAGGCGACGGTCAGTGCCGATCTGGCGGTGACATCGATGTTGGAAGGCCACGCGCCCCCCTATCTGGAAGAGATCGAGCCGGGCGGCGCGCTACCGGAACTGGGCACGCAAAAGATCAACATGTATTGCGCACCGGGCGGCGAACGCGAAGTCATGGCCGATTTGGCCGGTATGTTGCGGCAGGGCTTTGCGGCGCTCTGAGTCGGGCCGCGCGCTGCTTCACGGGGTGACCACGACCTTGCCGGTGGATTTCCGGTTGCGCAGAAGATCCAGCGCATCGGCGGCCTGATCCAGCGGCAGCACGTGGCTGACATGCGGTTTGATCTTGCCCGCGACATACCAGTCCATCAACGTGGCAAGGCTGTCGGTCACGACCGAGGGGCGGACTTTGAGCAGCCCTCCCCAATACAGACCCATCACGCTGAGGTTTTTGACCAGAAGGTGGTTGGCCTTGATCTGTGGAACGGTGCCGCTGGCAAAGCCGATGGTCAGCAGGCGACCCTCGGGGTTGGTGGCGCGAAAGGCGGCATCAAACTGTTCACCGCCAACGGGGTCATACACTACATCAACCCCGCCAAGCGATTTGCAGACGCCGCGGATATCTTCGGTTCTGGCGTCGATCACGTGATCGGCCCCGGCCTGTTTTGCCACGGCCAGCTTGTCCGAGCCACGGGCGCAGGCGATGACGCGCGCGCCCATCAGCTTGCCAATTTCCACGGCGGTCAGACCCACACCACCGGCAGCCCCTAGAACCAGCAGGGTTTCACCCGGTTGCAGCCGCGCCGTATGCGACAGGGCGACATGGCTGGTGCCATAGGCGATTTGAAAGGCGGCGGCGTCGACATCGCTCATGCTGTCGGGCAAGCGCACGGCGCGTTGAGCCGGAAAGCAGCCCATCTCGGCCAGCCCGCCTTGCCCGCCGAACACGGCGACGCGGGTGCCGATGGCGGGGCCATCGACGCCGGGGCCAAGTGCGTCAACAGTGCCTGCCACCTCCATCCCGAGGGTGAAAGGCGCCTCGGGCGTGTCCTGATAGTCGCCTGTGGTCATCAAAAGATCGGCAAAGTTCAGCCCACACGCCCCGATGCGCAGGCGCAGCTCCCCCGCGCCGGGCTGTGGTACGGGACGGTCGCCAAGAACGGGGTCTGCCCCGGCGGATTGGACGTGATAGGCGCGCATGCAACCACCTGATAACAGTTCGGCTGAGCAGGTATTCTGCGATCAAAGCAGCACTAGGGATATTCGAAATGTCTATGGCTTGTCAATTCGTTGGACGTCTTCGCTAAACCGATACGAAAGGATAGGTTCCCGTTAAAATTGTTGAAGGATAGATGATGCATCATATTTTAACGTGTAACCCGCTTGTGTTTCAAACGCGCGAGTGGCTCGTTTGTGTTTTGCACGCGTGAGTAAAACTTCTTGTGTTTCAACGCTAAGTTGCTAAGCTGACGCGTCTGCTACTGGGATGCGTGGCGGTTGCAAGATAACATCAAGCATTCTGTCAGGCAGCATGACGTTGCTGCGGTCCGACAATTGCAGAAAAGGAAAAATCATGTCGCACCCCGTTGATGTGCATGTTGGGAAACGTATCCGTCATCGCCGCTGGTTGGTTGGAATGACGCAACAACAATTGGCTGAGCGTGTCGGAATCAAGTTCCAGCAAATCCAGAAATACGAAACCGGCGCCAACCGCGTCAGCGCGTCGCGCCTTTGGGATATCGCGGATGCGCTTTCGGTTGAGGTTAGCTTTTTCTTTGAAGGGCTCGACAACGACAGCGCGACAAGCAGCGCGTCCGAGGGCCTGCCTTCCGATCTGCTGGGCGACAAGGAAGCCCTCGATCTGGTGCGGTCGTATTATGCGATTCCCGAAAACCAGCGCCGTCGCCTGTTTGATCTGGCCCGCGTTCTAAGCGACGTGGCTTGAGATTGCCGCAAGGCCGGTCTACCCATGGCACAACAAGTGACATGGGAAGGCAGGTCGGTGGATGCACAATGACGCGATCATAGCAACGGCTCACGCCATGGCAGACGCCGCGCGGGCCGTGGTACTTCCGTATTTTCGCACACTGGATCTGAGCGCTGAGAACAAATCTGTCAGTGGGTTCGACCCGGTGACGGCGGCGGACAAGGCCGCCGAACGCGCGATGATCGAGGTGCTGCGGGCGCACCGCCCCGACGACGCCGTTTTGGGCGAGGAATTCGGCGAAGTTGCGGGCACAAGCGGCCTGACTTGGGTGATTGACCCGGTGGATGGCACGCGCGCGTTTTTGTCGGGCACGCCAACTTGGGGCGTTCTTGTGTCTGTGCGGGATCAGTCCGGGCCGCTTTTTGGGCTGATTGACCAGCCTTATATCGGTGAACGCTTCGAAGGCGGGTTCGGCTTGTCGCAGATGACCGGGCCGCAGGGCGCACGTCCTTTGGCCGTGCGTGGGCCGCGACTGTTGGCGGATGCGATCCTGTTCAGCACCTTTCCTGAAATTGGCTCGTCTGAGGAAGCCGCAGCATTCCGCCGTGTGGCCCAAGCTGTGCAATTGGTGCGCTATGGTATGGATTGCTATGCCTATGCACTTTTGGCGGCAGGGCAGATCGACCTGGTGATCGAAGCCGGGTTGCAGGCCTATGATATTCAGGCCCCGATCGCGGTGATCGAGGCGGCGGGCGGCATTGTGACGAATTGGCAAGGTGGCCCGGCCGATGAGGGGGGCCGCGTTCTGGCGGCGGCGGACCGTGTGCAACATGCCGCTGCACTGAAGCTGTTGGCCGATGTTTAAGCGGATGTGCCGCGCGCTCGTCCGTCCTTATGGACGGCCTCGCAATGGCCAGCGACATGTGACCCGATTTTTGCTGATACCGCTGGTCTGTTTGACGGTGTCCGGCCCATTGCACGCCCAAAACATACAGGATGTCAGCACAGAGGCGCGGACTTGGGTAAATGATGCGCGTGCGCAGGCCGGTCGCGTGGACTTGGCCCTGTCGCCTGCGCTGACCGATGCGGCAGTGGCGCATGCCCGCGATTTGGCACAGACTGGACGGTTCAGCCATGTTGGATCGAATGGCAGCAGCGTGGGTCAAAGAGTGCGTCGGCAGGGCTACGGGTTTTGTTTTGTTGCCTAGAACATCGCCAAAGGGCAGGGCAGCTTGGACGCGGTTCTGAAGGGGTGGATGACCTCCGAGGGCCATCGGCGCAACATGCTGGCCAAACAGGCACGCGATTTTGGTTTGGTGCGTGGCCCCGGTGATCTGTGGGTGATGGTTTTGGGTGCATCTGGCTGCTGACCTGCGAGACCGACTGGGAATGGTGCCTAGGGCTGTCCGCGTGTTTTGAGTATTTTTGGAACAATGAAGCGGTGGGTGATCAGAAGGTTGGCTGGCCTGCGATATAAACCTGTCGCACCGCCCGATCATCGCCCATCATGATCGTGGGAAATAGCGCCTCCCAGACGTCATTGGCGCGGGCGTGGCGTTGCGAGATCGCGGGGGTCGAGGTAAGGTCGAGCACCACCAGATCGGCCTCTTTGCCCGGGGCGATGGTGCCGATGTGGTCTTGCAAATGGAGCGCCTGCGCCGACCCGGCAGTGGCCAGCCAGATCAGCTGTGCCGGATGTAACGCGGTGCCGGTCAACTGGCCGATTTCATAGGCCGCGGCCATGCTGCGCAACATCGAAAAACTTGAACCGCCGCCGGTATCGGTGGCCAGACCGACAGTCTGGTTTTTAGCGACGTGTTGGCCCATGTCGAACAGGCCCGAGCCGATGAACGTGTTCGAGGTTGGGCAATGGATCAGCGCGGCGCCGATATCTGCTAGGCGGGCGGTTTCGCGTGGGGTGAGATGGATGGCGTGGCCGTAAAGGCCGCGCGCGCCCAGAAGGCCGTGGGCCTCGTAGACGTCCAGATAGTCCCGCGCCTTGGGGAAAAGCTGTTGAACCCAAGCCATTTCCTCGATCTGTTCGCTGAGATGGGTTTGCATCAGGCAGGTGGGGTGTTCTGCCCAAAGTGCGCCAAGCGCGATGAGCTGCTCGGGCGTTGAGGTGGGCGCGAAGCGCGGTGTGATCACATAGTGCAGCCGATCCACGCCGTGCCAGCGGGCGATCAATGCGGCGCTGTCGTCATAGGCGCTTTGCGCCGTGTCGCACAGGGCTGGTGGTGCGTTGCGATCCATGCAGGTTTTGCCCGCGCAGGCCCTTAGGCCCCGGGCCTGTGCGGCGTCGAAGAATGCCGTGACGCTTTGTGGATGCGAGGTGCAGAAACTGGCGACCGTTGTGGTGCCGTTGGACAGGGTCAGGTCAAGGTAGCGGTTGGCGATGTCGGATGCATAGGCGGGATTGTCAAAGCGCATTTCCTCGGGGAAGGTATATCCGTTCAACCAATCAATCAGGCGTTTGCCCCAGCTGGCGATGATGGCGGTTTGCGGGTAATGCGCATGTGCGTCGATGAAGCCTGCCGAGATCAGGCAGCCGTCATGGCGTGTGATCGCGGCATTCGGGGTCTGCGCGGTCAGGCTGTCGAGCGGGCCGATGGCGTGAATGCGACCGGCGCGGATCAAGACGGCCTCGTGCACTTGTGCTGCGGCGTCGGGCGTGTCGTTGAATGGCGACCCGGTGAAGGCCAGAACCGTGCCGGTCAGGATTGTATCGTCATGTCTCATGGCGGGCCTGCGAATGGGTGCGAGGATTGCTGCGAGGGCGGTTATCGGACAGCCGACGATAGACGGCATGCAGCGTGGGGTAAATCGGGCAAATAGATTGTCAAGCAAGGCAGGCTTGATTACTCCTGTCGGGTGGCAGGTAAACGGCGGAGGGGTCCATGGCTGAAGAAAACGATCAGGCAGAGCCCGAGCTTGAGCGCGAGGAAGATGTCTATGCGCTGAACCGTCAGGCGGTGGCGCGGATCATCTATGCCGTTGATGTCGCGGATCAGGCGCAATTGCTGCGCGAGCTGTCCGAGTTGCACGTCGCCGACATTGCCGACCTGCTGGAGCAGATCAACGCTTTTGATCGGCGCCGGTTGATCGAGCTGTATAGCAGCGAATTCGACGGGGACATCCTGTCCGAGCTGGATGAGGCCTTGCGGCAAGAGGTGATTGGGCTGTTGCCGCCCGATGTGCTGGCCGGTGCGGTGCGCGATCTGGATTCGGACGACGTGGTCGATCTGGTCGAGGATCTGGAGGACCACGAGCAAGAGGCGATTCTGAGTGCGCTGGAGGCCGGGGATCGGATTGCCGTTCAGCAATCGCTGACCTATCCCGAGTATTCTGCCGGCCGCCTGATGCAGCGCGAAGTGGTGATGGCGCCCGAGCATTGGAACGTGGGCGAGGCAATTGATTTCCTGCGCAACCAAGAGGATCTGCCCGAGCAATTCTATCACATCATTCTGGTCGATCCCAAGCTGCGCCCGGTGGGCAATATCACCTTGGGCAAGTTGATGGCCGCACGCCGCGAGGTGTTGCTGAGCGATCTGGTAGAAGAGACGTTTCATGTCTTTCCCGTCGCGCAGGACGAAGAGGATGTGGCCTATGCGTTCAACCAGTATCACTTGATTTCCGCCCCGGTGGTGGACGAAAACGAGCGGCTTGTGGGGGTGATCACGATTGATGACGCCATGGCCGTTCTGGATGAAGAACACGAGGAAGACATTCTGCGCCTTGCCGGTGTGGGTGAAGGCAGTCTGAGCGACCGGGTGATCGACACCACGCGGCAGCGGCTTCCGTGGCTAGCGGTTAACCTTGTCACGGCGATTCTGGCCTCCTTGGTGATTGCGCAGTTCGAAGCTGCGATCACGCAGTTGGTGGCGCTGGCCGTGCTGATGCCGATCGTGGCGTCGATGGGCGGCAACGCCGGCACCCAAAGCCTAACCGTGGCGGTGCGCGCGATTGCCACCAAAGACCTGACCGGATCGAACGTGTGGCGGTTTATCCGGCGCGAGGTTTTGGTGGGGCTGGTGAATGGCGTGATCTTTGCCGTGGTGATGGGCCTTGTGGGCGTGATGTGGTTCGGCGGGCCGGAACTGGGCTATGTGATTGGTGCCGCTATGGTGATCAATCTGGTCGTCGCGGGGCTGGCCGGAACGGTAATCCCGGTCATATTGGATAGGATCGGGATTGACCCGGCCTTGGCCTCGGGGGCGTTTGTGACCACCGTGACCGATGTTGTGGGCTTTTTCGCGTTTCTGGGGCTGGCTGCGGCGGTTTTGCTATGACGGATTTGACACAGGTGAAGGCCGAGGCGCGCAAGGCGGCCTTTGCCCGGCGCAAAGCCGCGCATGCCACAGCAGGACCGGCAGAGGCGGCGCATCTTTCGCAGGTTCTGGCAGGGCACCGGGGCGTGCCGCTGTCGGGCTACATGGCGATCCGAACCGAGATCGACCCGCTGCCCGCGATGGAAGAGGCCGCCGCGCATGGCCCGGTCTGTGTGCCGGTGATCCAGCGGCTTGGGCTGCCGTTGAAGTTCTCGCGCTGGACGCCGGGCTGCGCGTTGAAGGAGGGGCCGTTCGGCGCGATGATTCCCGAAGTGGACGATTTCATCGAACCCGAGATTTTGATCGTGCCGCTGGTGGCGTTTGATCAGCGTGGTGGGCGGTTGGGCTATGGTGGCGGTTTTTATGACCGCACGCTGGAGGTGCTGCGCGCCAAGCGCCCGACGCTTGCCATCGGCTTCGCCTATGCCGCGCAGGAGGCCGAGGCGCTGCCGTTGGAACCCACCGATCAGCCGTTGGACATGATCGTGACCGAGGCCGGCGTTGTTGAACCGGGCGCATCCTAAACGTGCTTTGAGCGATGTGGCGGTGGTTTCACCGCTTGATAAGTGGACGACGTTAGCCGCCTGTTCCAAACACCTCTGCAAAGCGCCGCTTTAGCGCGACATCAAGATCATCCATGGTGACCGGCAAGCCCAGATCGACAAGGCTGGTCACCCCGTGGTCGGCGATGCCGCAGGGTACGATGCCGGTAAAATGATCCAGATCGGGTTCGACGTTGATGGAAATGCCATGAAAGCTGACCCATTTGCGCAGGCGGATGCCGATGGCGGCGATCTTGTCTTCGGGTTTGGCGCCTGTGGCGGTCAGCGGTTTGTCGTCGCGCACCACCCAGACCCCGACGCGCCCGTCACGGATTTCCCCGGTGACGTTGAACTCGTCCAGCGTTGCGATCACCCATGTCTCAAGCTGTTTGACAAAGGCGCGCACGTCGCGGCCGCGTTTGTTGAGGTTAAGCATCACATAGATCACCCGCTGGCCGGGGCCGTGATAGGTATACTGCCCGCCGCGTTTCGTGGGGTAGACGGGAAACCGGTCAGGGTCGGTCAGATCTTTGGGATTGGCCGAGGTGCCAGCGGTATAAAGCGCAGGATGCTCCAGCAGCCAGATCGCCTCATCCGCGGTGCCGCTGGCAATTGCCTCGGCGCGCGTTTCCATCTCGCGCACGGCGGTGGCGTAATCCGTCAGACCGGAAGAGGTGATCCATTCAACCATGCGAAGGGCCGTTTTCTGCTGGGGTTACGGTGTCTCATGGCAGGCTGGATGGGAATTGTCAAAAGCCTGATTTTTGCCTCTTCACATCGGCGCAACGATTGCGTATACGCCCTGCACCTACCTGATCACGTGCGGTCGTGGCGGAATTGGTAGACGCGCAGCGTTGAGGTCGCTGTGGGGTAACACCCGTGCGAGTTCGAGTCTCGCCGACCGCACCAGATCGGTCCCCGAGTTTTGCACTGGGGAAGGCAGGATTTTTCTGAATGATATGCGCGAAGCAACGTGACGGGCCATGAAAAAAAGGCCGGTTGCCCGGCCCTTGCAGTATTCAGTCCTCGTTGTCGTCGGTGCGTTTGGGGGGGTCGTCATAGACCGACCAGCCGTAGGCGCCTTGGCTGTCGGGCAGATCCCGCGCGCGCAGGTTGCCCTGAATGAACGTCTTGGCGATGAAATTCGCGGTGATGGGCGCAGTCAGGAACAAGAACAGCGTGATCATCAACTCGTGAAACGACAGGCCGCCCTTGATCAGCAGGAAATACAGCATCGAGGCAATCAGCACACCACCAACGCCAAGCGTGGTGGCCTTGGTTGGGGCATGTAGGCGTTGCAACGTGTCTGTCAGCTTGATCATCCCGAACGAGCCGACCAGCCCGAACACGCCCGCGACGACCAAGAAAAAGGAAATCAGGGCCTCGATTGCAAATTCCATGTCCTGTCCTTTCGTTATTCGATGATATCGCCGCGCAGCACGAAGCGGCAATAGGCGACGGTTGAGACAAAGCCGACCATCGCCACCAGCATCGACGCCTCATAATACACAGCCGTGCCTTGCCAGATGCCATAAAGGATCAGCAGGGCGATGATATTGATCACCATGGTGTCCAGCGCAAGAATGCGGTCGGCGCTGTCCGGTCCGATCGCGATGCGCCAGAGGTTGAACAAAAGCCCCAGCCCGAAACAGCCGAAGGCAAAGATCAGGGCAGTGGTGATCATTGGAAAATCTCCTTCAGGCGCCACTCGTAGCGGCTTTTGATCGTGTCGCGCACCTCTTCGGGGTCGTCGGTATGCAGGCAATGCACAAGGATGCTGCCGCCGTCGGCTGCCAGCATCGTCGAAACCGTGCCCGGCGTCATGGTGATGGTGCCGGCCAGCACGGTGATCGCCTCGGGAGAGGTCAGCTCAAGCGGAACTGTGATCCAGTGAGAGCGGATGTTTTCATTGCGTTTGAACATGATGATCATTGCCACCTGAACATTGGCCACGACGATATCCCACAGCACCACAAGGACATATTCAATGACCCTAAGTGGGTTGCTCATTTTGGCCCGACGGGGCCAATAGGGGCCGGTCAGCATAGGCACGACGACACCAAGGATCGCACCGAGCACGACATTGCCGGTGGTGACCTTGTTGACCAGCGCCAGCCAGACCAGTGCCAAAACGATGCTAAGCAAGGGGTGAGGGAAAAGGCGTTTGAACATTGGCTTATCCCTCCTCGCCCAGGTTCAGCACGGCGTTGACGTAATCGCTGCCGTCAAACAGTTGATGGGAGGCCGCCGACAGATACTCGGTGACCGGCCCGGCAAAGACCGACAACAGCGCCAGCGCGGCCAGCGCCGCCATGGTCGGAGCGACCTCCAGCGCGCGCGCAGGGGCCGGGCTGTCGGGTGTTAGCGGCGTCGCTTCGGGGGTGGCCTGTAGGTTGGGGGCCATGGCGGTGGATTTCCAGAACAAAAGGCTGCCCGCCCGTGCAAAGCCAAGGATGATCAACAGCGAGCCCAGCAGGATCGCCACCCAAGACAGCACCATATGCGGCGTGTCGGCCATGGCATCAAGGATCAGCAACTTGCCCAGAAACCCGCTGAGCGGGGGCATCCCGGCCATGCCGATCGCCCCGGCGAAAAACAACGCGGCAAACAGGCCGTTTTGCACAATGGGCGGCTCGGCGCGCAGGGCGTCGCCGCCGGGGCGGCGGCTGACCACCAGATCAGCCAGCAAGAACAGCGCGGCGGCGGAAAAGGTGGAATGCAGCAGGTAGTATAGCGCGGCTGTGGTGGCTTGTGGCGTAAAGGCGGCAACGGCGATCATCATCGTGCCCATGGACGCCACCACCGAAAAGGACAAAAGCGGCATCAGGCGCTGTGACCCCAGCACCCCAATCGCGCCAATCGCCAGCGTGACCAGCGCGGCAGGCATCAGCCAATCTCCGATCAGCCCGTCTAGCACAGCCACGTCGGGGCCAAAAACAGCTGCGTGAATGCGGATGATGGCATATGCGCCCACCTTGGTCATGATGGCAAACAGCGCGGCCACCGGCGCAGGCGCGTTCGAGTAGGTGGCGGGCAGCCAGAACTGCACCGGGAAAAGCGCAGCCTTAATGGCGAACACGACCATCAGCAGGATCGCGGCAACGCGGATCAGGGCGGCATCCTCGACCGGCAATTCGCGCACTTTCAGCGCCAGATCGGCGATATTGAGCGTGCCGGTTGAGGCATAAAGCGTGCCAAGGGCGAACAGGAACAGGGTGGAGCCGGCAAGGTTCATCACCACGTATTGCAACCCGGCTTGCAGGCGCACACGCCCGCCGCCATGGATCATCAGCCCGTAGGATGCGATCAGCAGAACCTCGAAGAACACGAACAGGTTGAAGGCGTCGCCGGTCAGGAAGGCGCCGCAGATGCCCATCAACTGGAATTGAAACAGCGCATGAAAATGGCGCCCGCGATTGTCCCAGCCGGTGGCGGTGGCATGCAGCAGCACGATCAGCGCCAAGGCGGCGGTCAGCAGCAGCATAACGGCCGAAAGCCGATCCAGCACCAGAACGATACCAAAGGGCGCGGGCCAGTTGCCTAGAGTGTAAACATGCGTGCTGCCATCGGCAGACATGATCACCAGCCCAACAGTAATGGCCGCCAGTGCGATGGTGCCCGCGAACGAGGCCGCGCGCGCCAAAGAAATGTCGTGGCGCATGACAAAGGCGATGATCGGGGCAAGCAGGGCCGGAAGGATAACCGGCGCGATGATCCAATGACTCATGCTCCGGTTTCCTTGTTGCTCATGTCCTCATCCGTGTTTGGGCTGTCCATGTTGATCTCGTCATGGTCCGCTTCCAAGTAGGCCCCAAGCGCGACCATCACCAGAACGGCGGTCATCCCGAAGGAAATGACAATCGCGGTCAGCACCAGCGCCTGTGGCAGTGGGTCTGAGTAGGTGGCCTCGCTATAGAGCTGTAAGACAGGCGGCGCGTTGATGGCCAGCCGCCCGGTGGCAAATAGGAACACGTTCACCGCGTAAGACAGCAGCGCAAGGCCAAGGATGACCGGAAAGGCGCGCAGACGCAGGATCAGGTAGACCCCGCCCGCAGTCAGCACACCGACCGAGCTTGCAACGACGATTTCCATGTTACGTCTCCTCCTGCTTGCTGTCCGTGACCCGCAGCGAGGGGTCGTAATCCATCGGTTCGACATTGACGGTTTCCCCGGCATAGCGGGCAATCCGCGACAGGCTGTACAGCATCAGCATTACCGCGCCCAGCACCGTCAGGAACACGCCCAGATCAAAGGCAAAGGCCGAGCCGAGGCCGAATTTTTCGATCATCGGTAGCTTGATGTAGCCGTAGATGCTGGTCAGGAACGGCGCACCGCCCAGCCATGCGCCAACCCCGGTCAAACCGGCAATCAAGGCGCCCCAGCCGATCATCGAGTGATATTCGATGCGTTGGCGGCTTTGCGTCCAAGCAAAGCCTGAGGCCATGTATTGCATCAACAGCGCGATTGAAATCACCAGCCCCGCCACAAAACCGCCGCCGGGTTGATTATGACCGCGCAAGAAGATGTAGATACCTACCATCACGGCAATCGGCAGCATGGCCCGCGTGGCGACCACCATCATCAACGGGTGCCGGTCGCGCGAACGATCCGGCGGAACCGGCTGCGCCTTAAGACGCGCACCAGCCGGGCCGCGCAACAGCGATTCCATCAGTGCGAATATGGTCAGGCCGGCGATGCCCAGAACGATGATCTCGCCGTAGGTGTCATAGCCCCGGAAATCGACAAGGATCACGTTAACCACGTTGGTGCCGCCGCCGCCGGTGTAGGAGTTGGCAAGGTGGAAGTCCGAGATCGAGCTGAAATCACGCATCAGGAACGTCATCGCCAGCCCGGCCACACCGGCACCCGCCGTCACCGCAATCGCCCCGTCGCGCAGGCGCAAGCCGGTGCTGCTTTCTTTGGGCGTGTCCTTGGGCAGGAAATATAGCGCCAGCAGCAACAGCATGATGGTGACGGTTTCCACCGAGATCTGGGTCAGCGCCAGATCGGGGGCCGACAGGTAGACAAACCCGCCTGACACCATCAGCCCGATGATCCCGATCAGGATCAAAGCGCGGAACCGGTTGCGGTGGTTGATGACAACCAGCCCCGTCGCGACGATCAGCAACAGCCAGCCGACAGCGGCCACAGCCGGGATCGGCAGCAAGTCACGCGACGGCGGGCTAAGCGTGCCAGAGGTGAAGGCGAAATATCCCATCACAACGGTCGCGGTTACGAAGATCGCCAGATAGCGGCTGATCGCGCCGTTGTGCAGACCATCGGTGAGGCCATGCGATAGCCGCGCCAGTGCCGCATAAAGCGCATCAAAAATGGCCTTGGCCTCGGGGCGGGGGGCGGCCAGCCATGCCCGGTCCAGCGGGCGGTGCAACAACAGCAGCACGATGCCGCCGACAACTGCCACAATCGACAGGTACAGCGCCGGTGTCAGCCCGTGCCACAGCTTGAGGTAGGCGTTTGTTTCCTGACCCGTCACGGCCGTTGCGGCGATGTTGACGATCGGCTCGGCCAGAAATGGCATGACGCCGATACCGACAACCAGAACCGTCAGCAGCGCCGGGGCTGCCCATAGGCCAAACGGCGGGTCATGCGGTTTGGATGGGTAATCATCCCGGACCGGGCCGCCGAACACGTGGAAAATGAAGCGCAAGGAATAGGCCACCGAGAACACTGCGCCCAAAGTCGCCACTGCCGGAACCAGCCACGGGTTTTCCCACCAGACGGTATGCACGGCCTCTTCCAGCATTTTTTCCTTGGAAATAAAGCCGTTGAAGGGCGCAATGCCCGCCATCGACAATGCGGTGATGGTCCCGATCACTGCGGTGATCGGCATCAGCTTGGCCAACCCGCCAAGGCGTTTGATGTCGCGGGTGTGGGTTTCATGATCAACAATCCCCGCCGTCATGAACAGCGCCGCCTTGAAGGTCAGGTGGTTGATGATGTGAAACACCGCCGCAATGGCGGCCTTTTCGGTGCCAAACCCCAGCAGCATGGTCAAAAGGCCCAGATGCGACACGGTAGAAAACGCCAAGAGCGCCTTCAGGTCATCCTTGAACAGGGCGATCACCGCGCCAAGCACCATCGTGATCAGACCGACCGTGGCCACGATGTAAAACCATTCCGGCGTGCCTGAAAGCACAGGCCACATGCGCGCCAGCAGGAACACCCCGGCCTTCACCATGGTGGCCGAATGCAGATAGGCCGATACCGGCGTCGGCGCGGCCATCGCGTGCGGCAACCAGAAATGGAACGGGAATTGCGCCGATTTGGTAAACGCGCCCAGCAGGATCAAGATCAGCGCGGGCATATACCACTCCGACGCGCGGATCGCGTCGCCCTGCGCCAGAATATCGGTCAGGTTGTAGCTGCCCACGATATTGCCCAGAATCAGCATCCCGCCGATCATCGCCAGACCGCCCGCCCCGGTGACAGCCAGCGCCATACGCGCGCCTTGCCGACCTTCGGGCAGGTGTTTCCAATAGCCGATCAACAGGAAGGAGGATAGGCTGGTCAGCTCCCAGAAAATGAGCAAAAGCAGGATGTTGTCTGAAATGACGATACCCAGCATCGCGCCTTGGAACAGCAGCAGATAGGTATAGAACTGGCCCATCGGGTCGTCGCCGGACAGGTAGAACCGAGCATACAGCGTGATCAGCAGCCCGACACCAAGGATCATGCCCGCAAACAGTAGGCCCAGACCGTCAAGGAAGAACGACACCGACAGCCCCAGTTGCGGCAGCCACATGATTTCGGCCTGTAGCGTTTCGCCGCGCAGCACCGCCGGCGCCATAAGGCCCAACAGAACAAGGGCCAGAATGGTCGGCACGGCGGTGAACGTGGCACAGGCATTGCGCCCCGCCCGTATCATGATGCCGGGCACCAAAGCGCCAAGAAATGGAAGGCTTGCGATCAGGGGTAATAGGGTGCTGCCGTCGCTCATGTCTGTCCCGTTCCGTTTGTCACCACGCGCCGTTAAACCCGACATCTTGGGGGTGAAACAAGCATTTTCGTGCGTTTTGCAGGGATTTAGGGTGCTGCGAGCGTCTCGCAATTGTTTTTATGACACTTTTTGTCGGGTTTCAGGCTGGTGTGGGCGGAACGCAACACCAGCCAAAGCCCTAAAGCGGAGCGGCCAACCGGTCTAGCGTTTCGATGATGTCGGCCTTGGTGGTCAGCGGGTTGATGGTACACAACCTAAGCGCCGAGCGGTCTTTGAGCGTTGTGGTGGACAGGGTGGCAAAGCCCGACGCCGCCAAACGCGCAGCCCGCGCCGCATGATCGGCCGCGTCCGATTCTCGATGGGCAAAGCACACGATTCCCAGCTGTGCGGGGGTGATCACCTCCCACGTTTCAGGCTGACTGCGCAGATGGCTTTCTGTGAACTCGGCCAAGGCGATCCCGTCGGCCACCGCACCGCGGAAGGCCTGTGCGCCGTAGCTTCGCAGGGACATCCAAAGTTTCAGCGCGCGTGATCGGCGCGACAATTCCAGCGACCGGTTGCCATAGTTTACGGCCCCGTCAGTGGCCTGCACATCGCGCAGATATTCGGGGTTCATCGAAAAGCACCGGTCCAGCGCACCGGGCCGGGTGACAAGGCACATGCCCAGATCATAGGGCTGAAAGAACCATTTATGCGGGTCCAGCACGACCGAATCCGCGCGCTCTAGCCCGCGCAGCGTGGCGCGGCCCTGATCGGTGATGGCGGCGGGCGCGCCATAGGCCCCATCGACATGCAGCCAGATATCGTGCCGGGCGCAAATATCGGCGATGGCGTCCAGCGGGTCGGTCGCGCCGGTATTGGTGCTGCCGGCGGTGGCGATCACCATCATCGGGCGACGGCTTGCGGCGATATCCTCGGCAATGGCGCTTTGCAGGGTGTCGGCCGACAGGCGCAGCGCGTCATCCGAGGGGAGAATGTGAATGTGATCCTCGGGCAGGCCCATTTGGCGCAGGTTGCGCGGCAGGGACGCGTGGGTTTGGTCGGTTAGATAGGCCACGCCCGACCCGATTTCCGACCGCGCCACGCAAAAGCCGGTGAGATTGGCCAGCGATCCGCCCGACAACAACACGCCCTCGGTTTGGGCAGGCAGGCCCAACATTTCCGCCACCCATGTGCAGACAGTGGTTTCCACCACCGCCGGGCCCGATCCGCCGCCCCAACTGGCGCAGATCGTGTTAAATCCGGTGCCCATCCACTCGCCCAGAATCGCCGCGAAAGACGCCGGGCCGGGCACACGTGCAAAATAGCGCGGATGATCGCCGTGTTGCATGTTTTGCAGGGCCACCTGTGCCATCAGGTCCAATGTTGTGTCGGGGTCAATCGGTGCGTCGGGCAAAGGTCCGCCAAGCTGCGTGGTCAGATCAGAGGCATCGCCGGTGGTGATCACCGCCTCGGTATTGCGGCGTTCAAACCGGTCGACCACCATATCGACCACCCGATGCCCAAGGCGGCGCATATCGTCGGCGCTCATGCCCAATGTGTCGGGCGGAATGGCGAAAGGATCGGGTTGGTTTGGCTGATCGGTCATGCGTGTGGTCCTTGCTTTGCGCAAGGCTTTGCCGGTTGCGCAGGGAATTGCAAGGGGTCAGACCCACGCAACTTGCCGCGCCTGAAGGTGGCGCACGCGCTGCCTTACCTCGGCCAAGATCGGGCCATTGCGCGGCGCATCAAGAATCGTGGTGGTCCAATGGTCGGGTCGGGGCAGGTGGGCTTTGCGGGTCCAACTCAGCCCTTCCAGCACCTGTCGGGCCGGGGTGGGCAGATGATCGGGGATGTCATAGCCGCTCAGCGTGGCCCAAAGCGCCGTCCACAGGCGGCCCACGCTCCACGGGTTATAACCGCCGCCGCCCAGCATCAGGAACCGTGGGCTAAGGGGGCGCAGATGGCGCAGTGCGGCGATATGCGCGGTGTTTGAAAAGGCCAGCCGCGACAGCGGGTCTTCCAGCACGGCATCGGCCCCGCATTGGAAAACGATGGCCTGTGGCCGGTGCGCGGCCACGGTGGGCAAGATCATCTCGTGCAGGGCCAAGGCAAAATCATCGTCCTGCGCGCCAAGCGGCAGCGGCAGGTTCAGTGCGGTGCCCTGTGCATGATCGTCCAGCCCGCCGGTAAAGGGCCAGCGGTTTTCCTCGTGGGTGGAGATCATCAACAGACCGTCCGTGCCTGCCATTGCTTGTTCCACCCCGTCGCTGTGATGGGCGTCGATATCGACATAGGCCACCCGCGTCAGCCCTTGGGCAAACAGCGCCTTGAGGGCCAGCACCGGATCGTTGAGGTAGCAAAACCCGCTGGCGCGATCGGCCTGCCCATGATGCGTGCCACCGCCGGGGTTATAGACAGCGCCACCATTGGCCAGCAGTTCCGTAGCCAAAAGCGAACCGCCCGCAGCGGTGGCCGGGCGGCGAAACATCTCGGAGAATACCGGGTTGGACAGCGTGCCAAGGCCATGGTCGGCGCGTGTGCCCTCGCAGACTTGGCCCGTGGCTTCGGCCTGTTGCAGGGCTGCCACGTAACGCGGGGTGTGAAAGGCCGTCAGCGCGGCAGGGCGCGCGCGGGGGCTGGTGCGATAGCTGTCGCGCGGTAGCCAGCCGATGGCGCGCGACAGATCAATCACCGTAGGGACACGCGGAATGGCCAGCGGGTGTCGCGGCCCATAGCTTGAGCCGCGATATATTTCGGAACCGATGAAAATGGGCCTATCCATGGCTCGTAGTCTAGCGCGCTGCGCCGGGCCGGAAAGGACAATGCCGCGCAATCAGGCCGCGCTTGCGGTATTGGGCAGGCAGGTGCGCGCAGGACATTGCAGAGTCACGCCGGTATGATCCGCGTCGGAAAAGCAGGGTGAGGCCTTGATTTGGCAGTCTTGCGCCAGCGCCCGCGCGTTTGCTTGGGTCAGTTGAAAACTTTCGGACCACGCGTTTTCAGACAGGATGATTTCGTGCTGCTCGAACAGGATGTGAATATAGGTGACGCTCTCACAGGTCGCCCGTTCAATGCCAGGCGCGCCAATCAGGGCGATTGCCTCGATCAATGCCTCGGACTCGCCGGTGCCCGACAGGCGGGCGGGATCAGTCGTCAAGAAGCGATGCTGGGGTGACACGAGCATGTCACGCTCGGGCAGGCCGGGGGCAAGTGCATCCGCGCGGATCAACACCGGTGTCGCCAGCCTTCCGCAGTTTTGATTTAGGTTGTTGCAAACATGTTGCCCCGTCCAAATCACCGGTTGAAATCCGTTGTCGCGGGTCAAGGCGCGATCACCGGGGCGCAGCGACTCCACAGCACGGCGGCCTCCTTTGGTGGTGATTAGGGTGCCGGGTGTAAAGCAGGTGACGGCTTTGGCCACTTGTGGCCCGCTGTCTGGGTGGTTGGTTCGTGTCTGTATCGACATTGAAAATACAACTCTCGTTTACTGGTACAGGTGGGGTGGCGCGAAACAGTTTAAAAACCACACCTTTCGGCGGGTTCATCTTGACGCCGTGGCAAATGTCTCGTTCGTTTGAGGCAGCCGTGCGGAAATTTCCGGGAATGGTTAAGACGATTTCGCGATTTTGGTCGTGTTCAGGCCCCAATAGGGTTTTGAGCGTCGCGAATGCAAGCACAGGTCGATAGGGCGGTCAGCAGGCCGGGCAGAAAAGGGTGAACTACAAATGAATCTTGGAATGAGTCGAGAAACCAGTGCCTTGCGTGATCGCGTGCGTGCCATGATCCGGGACGAGATCATGCCGCTAGAGGCTGACTATGCCGCCGAAATCCCGAAGGGGGACCGCTGGCAGTATACGACCCGTCAGGCCGAAATCCTTGAAGGGTTGAAGGCGCGCGCCAAGGCGGCGGGATTGTGGAACTTCTGGCTGACCGATAGCGACAAGGGCCATGGGCTGAGCACGGTGGACTATGCCTATCTGGCCGAGGAAATGGGCCGCACGCCGATGGGCGCCGAGGTGTTCAACTGCAACGCACCAGACACCGGCAACATGGAAGTGTTCGAGCGTTATGGAACGCAGGACATGAAAGACCGCTGGCTGACGCCGCTTCTGGAGGGCGAGATTCGCAGCGCCTATTTGATGACCGAGCCGGATGTGGCCAGCTCGGACGCGACCAATATCGCGATGTCTTGCGTGCGCGACGGTGACAGCTATGTGTTGAACGGTGAAAAATGGTGGGCGACCGGGGCCGGTGATCCGCGCTGTGCGGTTTATATTGTCATGGTGCGCACCGGCGGCGATGACCTGCCCAAGCATCAGCGCCATTCGATGATCGTGGTGCCTGCTGATGCGCCGGGTATCGAAAAGCTGCGCCCGATGCAGGTTTATGGCCACGACGACGCGCCGCACGGGCATATGCATATCCGCTTTACCGATGTGCGGGTGCCCGCGGAAAACCTGTTGCTGGGCGTGGGGCGTGGGTTCGAGATCGCCCAAGGGCGGCTGGGGCCGGGGCGTATTCACCACTGCATGCGCGCCATCGGACAGGCCGAAGCCGCGTTGGAGATGATGTGCCGCCGCGCGCTGGACCGCGACGCGTTCGGCAAACCTTTGGCGCAGCTTGGGGCCAACTATGACATCATCGCCGACTGCCGGATGGAGATTGAGCAGGCGCGTTTGCTATGCCTCAAGGCCGCTTGGATGATGGACCAAGGCGATGCGCGCGCCGCTGCGCCGTGGATTCACCAGATCAAGGTGGTCGCCCCGCGCATGGCGTTGAAAGTCGTCGATGAGGCGGTGCAGATGTTTGGCGCGCAAGGCATCAGCCAAGACGTTGCCTTGGCCGGGATGTGGACGCATCTACGCACCTTGCGATTGGCCGACGGCCCGGACGCCGTGCATCGCCGACAAGTGGCGCGGGCTGAGCTGAGGCAGTATACGCAGCAGCGGGTTTGACACGCCTTTGCGACCGAATAACCGGGGTCACTCGGCGGGCTGAAAGCCTTCGATCAGTTGGCGCAGCCCAAGGGCAGCGCCGGCGATGATCGCCAAGAACGTGACCGGGGCCGAAAAGCTAAGCACCGAAAAGGCAGACAGGCCTTGGCCGACCGTGCAGCCCATGGCCATCACGGCCCCCCCGCCCATCAGGACGGCCCCGGTGATCTGGCGGCGCAATTCGCGCGGATCTTCGCAGGCCTCCCAGCGGAAATGGCCCTTGATCAGCGATCCGATGAAGGCACCAACGGCCACGCCAGTGACCGATCCGACCGCGAACGTCACCGGTCTGGCCGAGGCCGTCATCAGATATTGCAGCGATTCACCCACCGGCGCGGCAAAGCTGTGCGACACCACCGGCATTGCGGTAAAACCTGTGGTGGCCACCCAATAGCTGCCCGCCCATCCGGCGACGATGGCAAGCCCCACGATCGCGGCCCAGAACATGGATTTCACGTCTTTGACAAAGGCCCGCGACCATAGCGCGGCCAGCGTGATCAACGCACCCGCAACGATCCCGGTTGCGGCCAAAGACCAGCCTGTTTGTTGGACAACCAGATGGACCAGACCCGGCGGCAAGCCAGTTGTCACCTCTTCCTGAAAAAAGGCCCAGTTGCGCAGGTAGGACAGTGGGCCATGCAGCATCACATAGGCAGACACACCCATGACGATCACGATCACGAAGGCCCGGAAATCGCCGCCACCCAGTCGGGCGATGCAGCCGTAGCCGCAGTTGCCAGCCAGCGCCATGCCGTAACCGAACATCAGCCCTCCTAGGATCGAGGCCAGCGGCATCCAGCGGATTGACAGGTAGAAAGATTGTTCGGGCGCCATTAGGCCTGCGCCGGTCAGGGCGAATGTGCCCATCACCGCGATACCGATGGCCAGACCCCACATGCGCATGCGTGTCAGAGACCCGCCATATAGCATGTCTTCGATCGCGCCCATGGTGCAGAACCGCCCCAGACGTGCGGCGAGCCCCAGCATAATTCCCGAGACAAGCCCGATCAGGGCCACAAGTGTGTTGTCGTTGATATAATCAAGCATGGCGCGTGTCCCCCGCTCCTCGGAGGTTTGGGCCGCTAGGCTGGCAAACCTTCGGAGTCGTCGGCGCAGAATAGCTCATAGATCAGTTCAAGCACACGGCGCGGACGTTCATCTGCTAGGCGATAGTAAATCGTTTTGCCGTCGCGTCTAGGGATGACCAGACCTTCCAGCCGCAGACGAGAAAGCTGCTGCGACACGGCGGCCTGCCGCGCCGACAGCAGGTCTTCCAGTTCCGTAACTGATTTTTCGCCCGAGACGAGATGACACAGAATCATCAGACGGCCTTCGTGGCTGATGGCCTTCAGGAAGTTTGATGCATTGGTCGCGTTCTCCAGCATGCTGTCCATTTCAGCGTCGCTGAGGGAGCTGTCAAATACTGGCAGTGCCATCGGTTGGTTCCGTTTTATGGGCTCCTGATACGGGCGCGTTCAGGATCGATTGATCTAATTGGTTTGCGGTTGGTTCGGATAGTCAGTGTGTGTTTCAAGCAGCATGGTCAGAAGCCCCCAAAAGAAATCCTCGCCGGGGTAGCCTTCTACACGGCCCAATTCTTGGCCGTTGTCAACCAAAACGAATGTCGGTGTAAAGGTCACGGGGCGGGCAAAATCGACGCCTTCGGGTGGCGCATCCTTGATCTGGACCGTGCGCAGGGGCGCATATTGCCCTTCCGAAGTTTTGGGGTATATCGGACCAAGATCGGTTTTCCACTCAATGCAATAGTGGCAGCCCTTCTGCTCTACCATGATCAATTCGACGGCGTGAACAGCGGGGGCGACTGTCAGCCAGAGTAGTGCGGATAATGCAGTAAGTGCGCGTAGGGGCATGGTGGAACCGTTTGACCTTTGATGATCATACAACCTAATTTGAATATGTTGATTTAACAAGGAGCTTCGCGAATGCTGGACATTTCCTATGCCGGGGCTGCGCTTGCGGGGCTTTTGTCGTTTTTTACGCCATGTATTCTTCCGATGGTGCCGTTTTATCTGTGCTACATGGCGGGCCTGTCGATGAACCAGTTGCGCGGCGATGGCGCAATTGCACCCGGGGCGCAAAAGCGGCTTGTGATTTCGGCGGCTTTCTTTGCCTTGGGGGTCACGACGATCTTCGTATTGCTGGGTATGGGGGCCACGGCGCTGGGACAGGCGTTTGCGCAGTGGCGGCAACCACTCAGCTATGTGGCGGCCGGGGTGCTATTGCTGTTTGGCCTGCATTTTCTTGGGATGATCCGTATACCGCTGTTGTATCGCGAAGCGCGGGTGGAAAGCACCGCCGCGCCGACGACGATCATCGGCGCTTATGTCATGGGGCTTGCCTTTGGATTTGGCTGGACGCCCTGTGTCGGCCCGGCGCTGGCGGCGATTTTGATGGTGGCCAGTGGCATGGGCAGCGTCGCCGAAGGGGCTTTGCTTTTGATGGTGTATGGGCTGGCAATGACTGCGCCGTTCATCGTGGCGGCCTTGTTCGCGCGCCCGTTTTTGAACTGGATTCAATCCAAGCGGCGCTACTTGGGCTACGTGGAAAAGGCGATGGGCGCTATGTTGATCGTCTTCGCCGTTCTGATCGCAACGGATGCGGTGAACCTGATCGCGAATATGATGCTGCGGTGGTTCCCGTCGTTCCAGTCTATCGGGTGACGTCGGCTTTGGATTGATCGACCTGTTCGCGCCCGCGATGGTCGCAGAGCTGGGCGAGGGCGGCCTGCATATTACGGGGGTGTATGCGTGACACGTTTGTGGACCTTCCTGAGAATCGGACCAAGAACGGTGCGACAGGCAAGCCGGTGGCGCTGGTGATTGCGCAGGGGGGAGGGGTGACTGTCAGCAAATGCATGAGCCGGTCTATCCGCAGCCCAAAACCGCCGGCTACATCTCAGAGACCTTTTGTGTCGCATAACGGACCCTGGATGATGATCGTTAAAACCATCGGATGCGATGGCGTAACTATGCCGGAAAAGGATGTCCTGCGGAAATGGGAGGTTTTGTTTCCCCCGTCCGTGATAGTCTTGGCCAAATAGGTGCCAAACGGGAAAACGGCGCAACAAGCCGCCGAGGCGTTTCAACGTGATCACGCGCGCCGCATTCAAGAATGGCGCGCCCGGCAAGATCAGTAAAAATCAGGGGCTTGTCTGGAAATAATTCACAAACCTGAATTTGTTGTTGCGAAAGACATGGCTGGTAGCCTACTGTATACAGAGCTATCGCAGCAAAAAACATGGTAGCCATGGGAGGAAACATGAAGCTTTCAACAACTATTCTGGCAGCAACAGTGCTTGCGGCTGGATCTGCAATGGCCGAACCGGTTGCGCCGGGCGACGTGCAGTTCGACGAATATGGCGCGGTTGCCGAATCGCTCACCGGTCAACCCGGGGATGTCGAAAATGGCGCTGTGGTCATGAAGTCCAAGTCGGTCGGCAACTGCATATCGTGCCACAAGGTGTCCGCACTTGATGATGCACCGTTCCATGGTGAAATCGGCCCGCCGCTGGACGGTGTTGGCGATCGCTGGGGCGAAGCCGAAATTCGCGGTATCGTGGCCAATGCCAAGAAGACCTATCCGGGAACAATGATGCCAGCCTACTTCAAGGTTGAAGGCTTCACGCGGCCGGGCGATGCCTACACTGGCAAAGCGCCCGAAGGCCCGCTGGATCCGCTGCTGACGGCCCAGCAAATCGAAGATGTGGTCGCCTTCCTTGTTACCCTCAAGGAAGAATGATCCCGTCACGGATTATCCAAGGAGATGAAAATGCAAATCACACGACGTGAAACAATGGCACTCGGGGCTGCCGCTGCTGCGGTGACCGTGCTGCCCATGCCCGCCATGGCCTCGGCTGTGGACGATGCGATCAACGAATTCACCGGCGGTGCCGATGTGGCCGACGGTGGCGTTGAACTGGATGCGCCCGAGATTGCCGAAAACGGCAACACCGTTCCGATCGAAGTGTCCGCCGAAGGTGCAGAAGCCATCATGGTTCTGGCCGCTGGCAACCCGACCCCGGGCGTTGCGACCTTCAACTTTGGCCCTCTGGCCGGAGCGCAGCGCGCCAAAACCCGTATCCGGCTTGCTGGAACGCAGGACGTGGTCGCAGTGGCGAAAATGTCGGATGGCAGCTTTGCCAAAGTATCGAAGACCGTAAAGGTCACAATCGGCGGCTGCGGCGGCTAAGCGAGAAGGAGAGAACACAATGGCAGAAGGTGTACGCCCCCGCGTGAAGGTTCCCAAGTCGGCCGATGCCGGCGAGGTGATCGTGATCAAGACCCTGATCAGCCACAAGATGGAATCGGGTCAGCGCAAAGACAGCGATGGCAATGTCATCCCGCGGTCGATCATCCACCGTTTCACTTGCGAATTCAACGGCGAGAGCGTTGTTGACTTCAAAATGGAACCCGCGATTTCCACCAACCCGTATTTCGAGTTTGAGGCACAAGTCCCTGAAGCCGGTGAATTCAAATTCACTTGGTATGACGATGACGGTGACGTTTACGAAGATACAAAAGCGGTTGCTGTTGGTTAATCGTTGCGAACAATAAAGGTGCCCTGCTGGCCCTTGATTGGGCTGCAGGGTAACCAAAAGGGAGGAAACGTATGAAATTCAATGCAATGACAGCAGTGGCCGCGCTTATGCTGGCCGTGCCTGGCGTGGCATCGGCAGAACCGGATGATGACACTTTGATCATCAATGGTGAAATCGAGATGACCACCAAGGCCGAGCTGCCCGCGCACATGGAAGACGCGAACATGGACCAGATCATGTCCGGTTGGCACTTCCGCTCGGACGAGACACAGGCCTTGCAGATGGATGATTTTGACAATTCTGGCATGATCTTCGTCGATGAGGGCATAGCGCAATGGAACGCTGTCGAAGGCAGTGAAGGCAATTCATGTGCGTCGTGCCACGAAGGTCCGGAAAGCATGGAAGGCGTCCGCGCTGTTTATCCCAAGTGGGATGAGGACGCTGGCGAGGTTCAGACACTGGCCATGCAGATCAATGACTGCCGCGAAAACAACATGGGCGCAGAACCCTACAAATACGCGGGCGGTCAGATGGCGAACATGGAAGCGCTGATCGCGGTGCAATCGCGCGGGATGCCGGTGAATGTGGCAATCGACGGCCCTGCCAAGGAAACTTGGGAAAAGGGCAAAGAGCTGTATTACACGCGTACTGGTCAGCTTGAGCTGTCTTGTGCCAACTGTCACGAAGACAGCTATGGCATGATGATCCGCGCCGATCACCTCAGCCAGGGGCAGATCAACGGCTTCCCGACATATCGTTTGAAGAATGCCAAGCTGAACACCGTTCACGGGCGTTTCAAAGGCTGTGTGCGTGATACGCGTGCCGAGACGTTCGCGCCGGGCAGTGACGAATTCGTCGCGCTGGAGCTGTATGTTGCAAGCCGCGGCAACGGCCTGTCGGTCGAGGGGCCGTCGGTCCGCAACTGATATGACGACGGCCGGGGCGGCTTTGTCTGCCCCGGCCCCGCCGCTGCCTTGCATGACATTGAAATTCTTGGCCTTTGGGCCGATCCGCATCCGGGACTTCGGGGGCGGGACAGGATAACTTTAACTTTCGGAGACTGAAATGATCTCTCGTCGCGATTTTCTACAGGTCAGCATGGCGGCCTCGGCGTTGTACGGTGCCAGTGGGTTTGGTAATTGGGCCAAACTTGCCGCGCAACAAGCGCTGACTCAGGACCAACTTTTGGAATTTGACACGTTCGGAAACGTGTCGCTGATCCATATCACAGACATTCATGCGCAAATGAAGCCGGTCTATTTCCGCGAGCCGGAGATTAACATCGGCGTCGGTAGCAACAAAGGCGAGGTGCCCCATGTGACCGGGGCCGAATTCCGCAAGCTGTACGGTATCGAAGATGGCAGCCCGTCGCATTATGCGCTGACCTATAATGATTTTTCATCGCTCGCCAAGGAATATGGCCGCGTCGGCGGTCTGGATCGGGTCGCAACTGTCGTGAATTCGATCCGAGCCGCGCGGCCTGACGCATTGCTGCTGGATGGTGGCGATACGTGGCATGGCTCTTACACATGCTATCACACCGAAGGTCAGGACATGGTCAACGTGATGAACGCGTTGAAGCCGGACGCGATGACGTTCCACTGGGAATTCACGCTTGGTCAGGATCGTGTGCGCGAGATTGTGGAAGGTTTGCCGTTTGATGCGCTTGGTCAGAACATCTTTGACGCGATGTGGGATGAACCGGCGGCTGAATTCAAACCCTACGAATTCTACGAACGTGGCGGCGTCAAGATTGCTGTGATCGGTCAGGCGTTCCCCTACATGCCAATTGCGAACCCCGGCTGGATGTTCCCCGATTATAGCTTTGGCATCCGCGACGCGAATATGCAGAAGATGGTCGACGAAGTGCGCAGCCAAGGTGCCGAATTGGTTGTCTGTCTGAGCCATAACGGATTTGACGTGGACAAGAAGATGGCTGGCGTCGTCAGCGGGATTGACGTGATCCTGTCGGGCCATACCCATGATGCGCTGCCTGAGCCGGTTTTGGTGGATGATACGATCATTATTGCCTCGGGCTCGAACGGGAAATTCGTCAGCCGCGTTGATCTAGACGTGCGTGACGGCAAGATGATGGGCTTCCGTCACAAGCTGATCCCGATTTTCAGCGATGTGATCGAGCCAGATGCCGACATGACAGCCTTGATTGACGAACAGCGCGCGCCCTATCTGGCCGAGCTGGACGAAGTGATCGGCACGACCGACAGCTTGCTATACCGTCGCGGGAACTTCAACGGCTCGTGGGACGATCTGATCTGTGATGCGCTGCTGAGTGAACGCGACGCCGAGATCGCGATGAGCCCCGGTGTGCGGTGGGGCCCCAGCCTGATCCCCGGTGACGACATCACGCGTGACGATATCTGGAACGTGACGTCGATGTCCTATGGTGAAGCCTATCGCAGCGAGATGACAGGCGAATTCATCAAGGTGATTCTGGAAGACGTGGCCGACAACATCTTTAACCCCGATCCCTACTACCAGCAGGGCGGCGACATGGTGCGCATCGGTGGCATGGGCTATTCGATCGACATCTCCAAGCCGCAGGGTGAGCGGATTTCCGACATGACGTTGCTAAGCACGGGCGAGGCGATTGACCCGGCGCGTAACTACGTTGTGGCTGGTTGGGCCAGTGTCAACGAAGGCACCGAAGGCCCGCAGATTTGGGATGTGGTGGAAAGCCACATTCGAAAGCAAGGCACCATTTCGCTGGAGCCGAACACAAGCGTGAAGGTAAGCGGCACATAATCTGTGCCGCGACCCTTTGACCGATACCATGGTTTCATCATATTCATATAAACGAATTTGATGTTATAAGAGGAGGCTTAGGACAAATGACAGCCGACAATGAAAACTCAGGGGCCTCGCGCCGCGCATTCCTGAAGGGCGCGGTCGCTGCTGGCGGGGCTGTGGCCGGGGCAGGTATGGCCCGCGCCGCAGAGCCGGACCCGTTGATCACCGAGGTCCAGTATTGGGCCACCGGCTTTGGCGACGCGGTGGATGAGACACCTTACGGGATGCCGATCCGGTTCGAGAGCGACGTGATCCGCCGGAACGTGGAATGGCTGACGGCCGATACGATCAGTTCGATCAACTTTACGCCGATCCATGCCTTGGATGGGACGATCACACCGCAGGGCTGCGCGTTTGAACGCCACCACTCGGGCGCGATTGAGCTTAAGAAAGAAGATTACCGCCTGATGATCAATGGTTTGGTCGACAAGCCGCTGGTCTTTACCTACGAGGATCTTGAGCGTTTCCCGCGGGAAAACCATGTGTATTTCTGCGAATGCGCGGCGAACACGGGCATGGAATGGGCCGGTGCGCAGTTGAACGGCGCGCAGTTTACCCATGGCATGATTCACAACATGGAATATTCCGGTGTGTCCTTGCGCACGCTTCTGACCGAAGCGGGCTTGGAAACCACCGGCGATCTATCGGACAAGTGGGTCTATGTCGAAGGCGCGGACGCCTCCTCGAACGGGCGTTCGATCCCGATGGAAAAGGCGCTGGACGATGTTCTGGTGGCGTTCAAGGCCAACGGCGAGGCACTGCGCAAAGAACATGGCTATCCCGTGCGTTTGGTCGTTCCCGGTTGGGAAGGCAACATGTGGGTCAAGTGGCTGCGTCGTGTTGAGGTGACCGATCAGGCAATCGAAAGCCGCGAGGAAACCTCGAAATACACCGACACCATGGAAGATGGCACCAGCCGCAAGTGGACATGGGTCATGGACGCCAAATCGGTCGTCACCAGCCCCAGCCCGCAAGCCCCGATCAAACACGGCCCCGGCCCGCTGGTGATCACCGGCTTGGCGTGGTCCGGTCACGGTGCCATCACCCGTGTGGATGTGTCCACGGATGGCGGCAAGAACTGGCAGCAGGCCCGACTGGCCGCCGAGGGACAATCCAAGGCGCTGTCGCGGTTTTATCTGGAAATTGACTGGGACGGCAGCGAGATGCTGTTGCAATCGCGGGCCCATGACGAAACCGGTTATGTCCAGCCCAGCAAGGATGCGTTGCGTGACGTGCGCGGCGAAAACTCGATCTATCACAACAACTGCATCCAGACTTGGTGGGTGAAGGAAAACGGGGAGGCAGAGAATGTCGAAGTCTCTTAAACTTTACGGTCTGACCGGGGTGAGCGCGGTTGCGCTGCTCACGGCGGCCTATAACTTTGCCGACCGCAACGTGGCGCCGATGCCGTCGGAGGTTTCGTTTGTGGCCGCTGATGCCGGGTCGCCGGACATGATGTTCATCGCCGCTGCGCGTGCCGAGGCCGCCGCAGATGCCAAACGTATCGGGCTTGGCCGTGAAGCCCTGCCCGAGGAAATCGCGGCGTGGGATCTGGACGTGGCCCCGGATGGCACGGGCCTGCCTGTTGGGTCGGGATCGGTTCTAGATGGTGAAGAGGTGTTCATCGCGCAATGTGCCGTATGCCACGGTGATTTTGCCGAAGGCGTTGGCAACTGGCCAAAACTGGCAGGCGGTGACGGAACTTTGGCGGATGAAGACCCGTTGAAGACCGTCGGGTCGTATTGGCCGTATCTGTCCACCGCATGGGATTACGTGCATCGGTCGATGCCCTATGGCGCGGCGCAGACGCTATCGACAGACGAGACCTACGCGATCGTTGCCTATATCCTGTATTCGAACTTCATAGTGGAAGATGATTTCGTGTTGTCGAATGAAAACTTCCTTGAGGTCGAAATGCCGAATGCCAACGGCTTTATCGTCGATGATCGGCCCGAGACCGAGTACCCGCGCTTTAGCGAGGCGGCCTGCATGGAGGACTGCAAAGATAGCGTGGAAATCACCATGCGCGCTGCGGTTCTGGATGTGACCCCGGAAGACGAGGGTGAGGCCGAGGCCAAAGAGGCGATGGAAGAGGCAAACACTGGTGCGGATGCTGAAGAAGCGAACGAGCAGACGGCAATTGCCGACACCGCCTCTGAGCCCGAGGCCGAGACCGCGGCGTTGGACATGGGGTTGGTCGAAGATGGTGAACAAGTGTTCCGCCAGTGCAAGGCCTGTCACCAAGTAGGCGAGGGCGCGCAAAACCGCGTCGGCCCGCAGCTGAACGGTGTGATGGGGCGCGAGATGGCTGCCGTTGACAGCTTCCGCTATTCCAAGACATTGGAACAGATGGGCGCCGACGGCATGGTCTGGAACGAGGAAACCATGGCCGAATTCATGGAGGATCCGCGCGGCTACATCAAAGGCACCAAAATGTCTTTCGCCGGTCTGCGCAAAGATGAAGATATCGCCGCAGTCACGGAATATCTGAAATCCTTCTCGCAATAACCCTTTGCGCAACACACGCGTGAAGGTTGCAGGGCCACCCCATCGGGTGGCCCTGTTTTCTTTGCCTTGAGCTGATGAACCGGCTAAGCTGGTTTTGGACCTTTCGGGAGGAGGACCAATGACCAAAGGCCGCGTCGTTTTCGCGTGTATTTTTGCGGTGATCGGTTGGCCGGTCATGGCCGAAGAGATCGGTAATGCCGAACGCGGCAAAGAGGTGTTCAACCAATGCTCGGGCTGCCATCAGGTGGGGCGTGGAGCAGAAAATGCGATCGGGCCACATCTGAACGGGATTTTCGGCCGCCGCGCCGGATCCGTCGGCGGGGACTACAGGTATTCCAAGGGGCTGGAACGGGCCGGGAATGACGGGCTGGAATGGCATCTGGACACGTTGGACGCCTATATTGAAAACCCCAAGGCATTGGTCAGTGGCACGCGGATGAGCTTTCGCGGGATCAAGAAACCGCAGGACCGCGCGGATGTTCTGGCGTATCTCAGGATTTATTCGGACAATCCACAGAACATACCTGAGGCCGACCCAACCGCGCTGCCGCCCGAAGTTGACCTGCCCGACGAGGTCTTGGCACTGGCAGGTGATCCGGCCTATGGCGAGTATCTGTCCAGCGAATGCAAGACCTGTCATCAGGCCGATGGAAATGACGATGGGATTCCGTCGATTACCAATTGGCCGGAAGAAGATTTTATCGTCGCGATGCATGCCTACAAGCGCAAGCTCAGGCCGCACCCTGTCATGCAAATGATGGCCGGGCGGTTGAGTGACGAGGAAATCGCGGCCCTCGCCGCGTATTTCGCTGAGATTGAGTAGCTCCGGGCCAACCGGGCGTTTTGAAGGGAGGAGACTAAAATGACTTTGAACAGAAGAGCCTTTATCGGCACAGGTGCCGCCGCTGCGACAGTGCTATCTGCCCCGATGCTGGGGGCGCAAGGCAAGCCACGTGTCGTGGTTGTGGGCGGCGGCGCCGGTGGTGCGACCGCTGCGCGCTATGCCGCCAAGGACAGTGACGGCGCAATCGACGTGACATTGGTTGAGCCAACCCGCGCCTATTACACGTGTTTTTTCTCGAACCTTTATATCGGCGGTTTCCGCGATCTGAGTTCGATTGGCCATAGCTATGGCACCTTGGCCAGCGATTTTGGCGTGAACGTGGTGCATGACTGGGCCGTTGGAATTGACCGCGACGCCAAGACCGTGAGCTTGGCAGGTGGCGCTGTGCTGCCTTATGATCGGTTGATCCTGAGCCCCGGCATTGATTTTGTGGACGATGCCGTGCCGGGCTGGAGTGTTGCCGCGCAAAACAAGATGCCGCATGCCTACAAGGCGGGCAGCCAGACCGAATTGCTGAAGGCCCAGATCGAGGCGATGCCAGAGGGTGGGCTTTATGCGATGGTCGCGCCGCCCAATCCCTATCGTTGCCCGCCGGGCCCCTATGAGCGGGTCAGCATGGTGGCGCATCTGCTGAAAGAGATTAACCCCACGGCCAAGATCCTGATCGCCGACCCAAAGGCCAAGTTCTCGAAAATGGCGTTGTTCCAAGAGGGCTGGCAAAAGCACTATGGCGGCATGATCGACTGGATCGGCCCGGACTTTGGGGGGGGCAATGTTAGCGTCAACCCCGACGAAATGAACCTTGATATCGATGGGGTGGTGGAAAACGTTGACGTTTGTAACGTAATTCCGGCGCAAAAAGCGGGCCGCATCTGCGAGATGGCCGGCATTACAGAAGGCAATTGGGCCCCCGTGGTGCCCGCCACGATGCAAAGCCGGATGGATGAAAATATCCATGTTCTGGGGGATTCGACCAATCAAGGCGACATGCCGAAATCGGGATATTCCGCCAACAGTCAGGCCAAGGTCGCTGTGATGGCAATCCGGGGTGCGCTGACAGGCTCGCGGGTGTTCCCGGCGAAATTTTCCAACACGTGCTGGAGTTTGATCAACACCGATGACGGCGTGAAAGTGGGCGCATCGTATCAGGCGACCGATGAAAAGATCGCAAAGGTCGATGGATTCATCAGCCAGACCGGAGAGGATTCGGCCCTGCGCAAAGCCACGTATGAAGAATCTTTGGGATGGTACGCGGGGATCACCGAGGACATGTTTGGTTAAGGTCGACCGGACTATACACCCGTTCAAACCCCCGGCAGTTTGTCGGGGGTTTGTCGTTGTGCCGCTGGTTATTGTCGTGCGGTCATTCGGGCCCCGGCAAAACCGGGGGCTGACCTTTTCGGGCAAAGCGCGTATAGCGGCCCCGAGTGGTTAAACAGGAGCGCATGAAGCGCATGAGCGACAAGACCGAACAGACGTCCGACACAGCGCAAGCATCCGGGCAGACGCAAGGCACTGCCAAGTCGGCAGGCGGATCGGAGATTCCCGCCGGATACGAAACCGCGGCGCATGTGAAAGGCCCGTTGTTTTCGATCCGGGACCGCGAGAACCTGCGTTGGTTCTGGACGCGTTACCTGCGTCACCGGGTCAAATGGTTGCTGTTGATCCTGATGATGATCTTGGTGCAGGGGTTTGTTTATCAACAGTTTTTGGCGATGACCGAAAGCGGCCTGCGGGTCATTTTTGAATCCGGGGCGGTGCGTGATCTGGTGATTGTCTGCATCATTGTCTTTGGGCTGTTTGCCTTGCGTGGGCTGATGTCGTTTTTGGTGCCGATTGTGGCAATCCGGGTCAGCAATGCCGCCGTACACGACATGCGCAGCGACATGATCGACCACTTGATGGCGTTGGATCTGGCCTATTTCGAGCGCACACGCTCGGGCCAGATTTTGCAGCGTCTGGTTGGGCAGACGCAATCGATCGGTGGCTTTGTCGGTGTGCAACTGGCCAACGCCGTTCGCGATGCGGTGACGGTTTTGATCGTTTCTGGCTATTTGATTTGGAAAAACCCCATCTTGTTTGGCACCGCCGTCGTTGTCTTGCCGTTCATCATTTGGGTGATGAATTACGTGTCCGACAGGGTCAAAGAGACCCAAGGCCAGGTTGAACATGCGATGGCCGAATATATGAACGGGATCGAGGAAACCGTGAACGGGATGCGCACGGTCAAGATCGCCAGCCAGGAACATATGGAGGCCGGGCGCCTGAAGGCGGGTACCCGCCACCTGCGCGAAATCAGTGCACGGCTACAGGTCACGCAGGCCTTGGTGATGCCGACAATCGACCTGAGTTCGGCTTTTGTTTACGTGCTGGTGATCGGCGGCGGGGGCTACATGGTGCTGAGCCCCGATTTCGATGTCGATGGGGCGGGCATTATCACGTTCCTTTTGGGGATGGTCATGGTCTTTGATCCTGCGCGATTGTTGGCCCAGTTCTTTGGACAGCTGCAATCGCAACTGGTCGTTCTGGACAGGATCCGCAGCATCTATGATGAGGTGCCCTCGATTCAGGACGTGCCCGGCGCGGTCGATGAATTTGATGTCGCCGGCGATATCGTGCTGAGCGACGTGCGCTTTTCTTACAGTGCGGATCAGCCTTTGTTCCGGGGCCTTGATATGACATTCGAGGGCGGCAAAATGTCGGCCATCGTCGGGGCCACTGGATCGGGCAAAACGACAATTCTGTCACTGCTGTCGCGCCTTTATGATGTGCAGGGCGGCAAGATTTCGATTGCAGGGCAGTCTATCTGCGACCTGAAAGTCAGATCCTTGCGCGAGAGTTTTTCGGTTGTTGCCCAAGATATCGTGATTTTCAACAATTCGATCTGGGAAAACATTCGCTACGTCAAACCAGAGGCCAGCGATGAAGAAGTCTGGCGCGCAGCAGAGGCTGCTGAAATTGCAGACCTGATCCGTGCGCGCGGCGGTGCCACCGTGGGACCGAAGGGCGCGCAGCTGTCGGGCGGGCAAAAGCAACGCATTGCCATCGCGCGCGCGTTCTTGCGCGATGCGCCGATTTTGTTGCTGGACGAGGCGACAAGCGCTTTGGATCAAGCCACCGAAGAGCGGATCAAATCGGCGTTGGATCGTTTGACCAAAGGCAGAACTACAATCGTTGTGGCCCACCGGTTGTCGTCCATCGCAGATGCGGACCGGATCTTTGTGTTGGAAGCGGGGGCTTTGATTGAAGACGGCCGCCACGCAGAGTTGCTGGCCAAGGACGGACTTTATGCCCGGCTCTATCAGGCCCAGAAAAAAGGCTATGATGGCCGCTGAAGCAAATTTTACAGCCCCATGGCGGCCAGAAGCTGTGGGATTTTTTCCTTGAACCGGAAAAACCCATGCGTGGCATGCGGCCACGCGCGGCTGTCATAATCGCGCATCGGACGGATCAGAGTGATGTCGTGCTGGTGCAGCGCCTCCTCAAGATCGTTCAAGCCTTCGGCGGCGGGGCCTGTGGGGGCGTAGGGGGTCACGATTTGCCGTAAGGTGTTTGACCGGGCCCATGTGACCAGCGTTGTGACCGTGTCGTGGACCCCGCCATTATTGCCGCTGCGCGATTGCCAACGCTGTGCCGCGTCGTTCAGTGCGTCCCGTGTGAACCCCTGCACCAGATCCGATACAGCCAAGGGCGAGCGATGCGCTGACGTTTGCAGGCCGGCCACCGATACCGGCGACAGGCCGGCATCGAACAAGAAGCCGGGGCTGAGGTCGTCTTCGTGAAGTAAAAGGCCCGTGCGTTTATCTTTGGGCCAAGTGGACGGGCCGGGCAATGGACGGCGCGGTGGATGGTCCGGGCCGGACAGCGCCGGGGCATGTGTGGCCAGCCCAGACGGCTGAAACCGACGCTCGGTAAACTGTGCGATGTTATCGGGGCGGGCGAGATAGGTTTTGCCTTTGGTTTGCAGGCCCGCCACCCACCGCCAGCCCAAGGTGTTGGAGGCCGGATCGCCATCCAGAAGATGGCGCAGGAAAAAATCTGCCCCCAACTCCCACGGCAATTTCAGCGTGAAGATCCAGATTGACGCGAACCACAGGCGCGCGTGATTGTGCAGATAGCCGGTTTGCATCAACTCCTGCGCCCAGTGATCGAAAGCGGTTAGTCCGGTTTGGCCGTGACAGGCATCTGACCAGCACTGCCGCAAGCCGGATTCGGATTTTGTACGATTGATCGCCGCGTGCAGCCCGGCTTGGTAATCTGCCCAAACCTCGGGCCGCATCTCAAGCCAGCCCTTCCAATAGCTCCGCCAAAACACTTCTTGGATGAATTTTTCGGCGCCGGCGGCCGTGTGGCGGGCTAAAACGCTGCGCAAGACCTCTTCTTCGGTGACAAGCCGGTGACGCAGGTAGGGGGACAGCATGGAGACATGAGCGTGCCCGCCCGGTCCCAAATCATAGTTACGCAGGCGCGCGTAGTCGCGGCCTGCCTTGGGCACAAACCTTTGCAAGTGCTCCAACGCCGCGATGCGTGTTGCCGGGAGAGGGCCGAAAGCGTTTTCCATGACGCAAGCCTAGGACGGGCAGAGGCCCCTTCAAGGGCGAGATCATGACTAAAACAATACGTCTTCCCCTTGCAGGGGTCGGGGCGCAAGACTAAGACTCCCTTAGCACCTGAGCGGTAAACACCGAAACTTCCCCAATAGGCAGGCGAACATGACAGACCCTTATGAGACTTATATGAATACCCTTGTCCCGATGGTGGTCGAGCAGACCAGCCGGGGGGAGCGCGCCTATGACATCTTCTCGCGCCTGTTGAAGGAGCGGATTATCTTTGTGAACGGTCCGGTGCATGATGGCATGTCCAGCCTGATCGTGGCGCAGTTGCTGCACTTGGAAGCTGAAAACCCAAGCAAGGAAATCAGCATGTATATCAACAGCCCCGGTGGCGTCGTCACCAGTGGTCTGTCGATCTATGACACGATGCAATACATCAAGCCGAAGGTCAGCACATTGGTGATCGGGCAGGCGGCGTCGATGGGGTCGCTGCTGTTGACCGCAGGGGCACATGGAATGCGCTTTTCTTTGCCCAATAGCCGAATCATGGTGCACCAGCCATCAGGCGGCTATCAGGGTCAGGCCACGGATATCATGATCCACGCCGAAGAAACCCTGAAGTTGAAGCGGCGCTTGAATGAAATTTACGTGCGTCATACAGGTCAAACCCTTGAAAAAGTCGAAGATGCTTTGGAGCGCGATAACTTCATGTCGCCTGAAGACGCCAAAGACTGGGGCCTGATTGACGAGATCGTCGAAAACCGTGCGAAAACGGACGACGAGAAAGGCTAACGGGTCAGCGCGCCGCGGTTGAAATCGCGGCGCCCATTTTGACATTGTGGTGACTTGTCACCTGTTTTAAGCTGGCTCGAAACGACCATGAGATCGGCACTGAACTGTCGATCAATTGCTGGGCACCGCCCGAAAGGTACGGAATGTCGAACAACAATGGCAGCGACAGCAAGAATACACTTTACTGCAGCTTCTGCGGCAAAAGCCAGCACGAGGTGCGTAAGCTGATCGCGGGCCCCACGGTGTTCATCTGCGACGAATGCGTCGAGCTGTGCATGGACATCATCCGCGAAGAAACCAAAAGCGCCGGGCTGAAATCCAGCGAAGGCGTGCCAACACCGCGCGATATCTGCAATGTTCTGGACGATTACGTGATCGGGCAGGCCACTGCGAAACGCGTGCTGTCGGTTGCGGTTCACAATCACTACAAACGCCTGAACAATTCAGGCAAAAGCGATATCGAACTTCAAAAGTCGAATATCTTGCTGATTGGGCCGACAGGCTGCGGCAAGACATTGCTGGCGCAGACACTTGCCCGAATTCTGGATGTGCCGTTTACCATGGCGGATGCAACCACATTGACCGAGGCAGGTTATGTGGGGGAAGATGTTGAAAACATCATCCTCAAGCTGCTTCAGGCCAGTGAATACAATGTTGAACGCGCACAGCGCGGGATCGTGTATATCGACGAGGTCGATAAGATCACGCGGAAATCCGAAAACCCGTCAATCACCCGTGACGTGTCGGGCGAAGGCGTGCAGCAAGCGTTGCTCAAGCTGATGGAAGGCACTGTTGCCGCAGTGCCGCCGCAGGGCGGGCGCAAGCATCCGCAACAAGAATTCCTTCAGGTGGATACAACGAATATCCTGTTCATCTGCGGCGGTGCATTCGCCGGTCTGGACAGGATCATCGCGCAGCGTGGCAAAGGCAGTGCAATGGGCTTTGGCGCGGATGTCCGCGATGATGAAGCGCGCGGGATCGGCGAGATCTTTACAGATCTTGAACCTGAGGACTTGTTGAAGTTTGGCCTGATTCCCGAGTTTGTGGGGCGTTTGCCTGTCATCGCGACGCTGGAAGATCTGGACGAAGACGCGTTGGTAACGATCCTCACGCAGCCCAAGAACGCTTTGATCAAGCAGTATCAGCGTTTGTTTGAACTGGAAGACGCGCAATTGACCTTTACCGATGATGCCCTGCAGGCCATCGCGAAACGGGCCATCGAACGTAAGACCGGCGCGCGCGGCCTGCGGTCGATCCTCGAAGATATCTTGCTGGACACGATGTTTGAATTGCCGGGCCAAGACGATGTGGAAGAAGTGGTTGTCAACGAAGAGGCGGCAACGTCAGATGCCGCACCGCTGATGATCTACGCGGATCAGAAAAAAGAAGGCACCAGCGCCGGGTGAACGCGTTGTGACCTCCCGACGCATAAGGCCCGCTGGTTCAGCGGGCCTTTTTTACGCGGGGGCGCGCTGATCGGGATGAGGCGCAAACCGACACTGGACCTTCTGGCGCATTTGGGCCATATCAGAACAAGGTTTTACCGGAGGTTCCCAATGGGCATTCTCAATACGCTTCTTCGCTCTGTTACGTGGTGGAATGGGCAAACGCTCAACACACAATTTTATACGTGGCGCAAAGGTGTGAAAGTTGGCGAAGACGAGCAGGGCAATATTTTTTACCGATCCCGTGAGGGTGACCGTCGCTGGGTGATTTACAACGGCGAGGCCGAGGCAAGCCGGGTCAGCCCGGATTGGCATGGCTGGTTGCATCACACCTTTGATGAGCTGCCGTCAGAAACGCCCTTGGCCCACAAGCCGTGGGAAAAACCGCACGAAGAAAACCTGACGGGCACGGCCTTGGCCTATGCGCCCGCAGGCTCGATCCGGCGCGAAGCCCCCGCAGAGCGCCGCGACTACGAGGCATGGACACCCGAATAAGGGCGCAAGACAGATGTCTGAAAGCACCACCGAAGTTGTTGTAGGCGGCGCCGTATTGGCCGTGGCCATTGGGTTTCTGGTTTACGCCGGGCAAGTGACGGGGTTTTCCGGTGGCAGCACGGAATATCCTCTGAGCGCCAGTTTCCGCAGCGCGGATGGCGTCGATGTCGGCACGGATGTACGGATGGCTGGTGTCAAAGTGGGCCGGGTCACGGGGATCGAACTTGATCCGGCGACCTATCGCGCGGACACCACATTTACTGTCACCGACGGCATCGAAGTGCCCGACGATAGCGCTGTTGCCATCAGTTCCGAAGGTCTGTTGGGGGGCAACTTTGTTGAAATTCTGCCCGGCGGATCACCGTTTTCTTTCGCGGCAGGGGATGAGATTGAGTTCACTCAGGGGTCGATCAGCCTTGTGTCATTGTTGATGAAGTTTGTCGCCGGTGATGACGAGGGGACGGCCGAATGAACCTGCGCTCGCTGTGCCTGTTGCTCGGACTTTTTTTGCCGGCGGCCAGCATGGCGCAAGACGTCGTTGTCGGCACTGGCGCAGTGTTGCGCGGGTTGGACAAATTGAACGGCACCTCAGTGGACATGGTGCTGGCCAACGGCGAAAAGACGGAATTGGGTCGGCTGACGGTGATCTTGAGCGAATGCCGCTACCCTGCGGACGACCTTGCCGGTGATGCCTTTGCATTTCTGACCATTCAAGACAGCAACGGAACCGATCCGATTTTCAAAGGGTGGATGATCGCCTCATCCCCGGCGCTGAGCGCCATGGAGCACCCCCGCTATGATGTTTGGGTATTGCGCTGCACGACCGAATGAGGATCGTTTTCAAGCGGTCTGGATGTAATCGAGGCGGTCTTTTCCAAGGCTTTTGACAAAAGTTCATGATACTCAGACCGGCTGATTTCGACGCCACCCAGACTGGCCAGATGCGGTGTGATGAACTGCGTATCAAACAGGGTAAAGCCACAGCGCCGCAGGTGATCTGTAAGGTGGGCCAATGCCAGCTTTGACGCGTCGGTGCGCCTTGAAAACATGCTTTCGCCAAAAAAAGCCGCGCCGAGTGCCACACCATACACCCCTCCGATCAAGACGCCATCTTTTGACACCTCGATCGAGTGGGCGTGCCCCAAGGCATGAAGATCAAGGTATAAACGTCTGATTTCACAATTGATCCACGTGTCTGGCCGATCGGCGCAGCCATCAAGAACGCCGCTGAAATCAGCGTTCAGAGTGACCGTATAGCCGCCTCGGCGCATGCGCCGGGCCAAGGACCGCGAGATATGAAATCCATTCAAGGGCAGGATACCCCTGCGGCGTGGATCGACCCAGAAAATTTCTGGGTCATCGCGATGCTCGGACATGGGGAACACACCGGCCGAATAGGCCTTGAGCAAAAGGTCGGGGGTGATCTGTAGCGAGGGCAGCGTCATTTATATGCAGGATACTTTTTCAAAGGTGGGGCGCGGGCGTTAATCCCTCAGTAGCCCTAGCCGTGCTAAGCCTGCAAGACCGTTGCAGGAAAGGGGCAAAGGAAATGACAGTTCAAGATCAAACCCCAAACGGATTTTTTGAAAGCGACATCAACATGATGGCCAATCGCATGCAGGCGCGGCACGCGATGTTGGTCGATGGGTTTCGGCACGTGATCGCGGATTCTACGGTTTTGCTATTGGGGGCCGAGGATGGGCGCTGGTGCTACAGTTTTGCGGCGGCAGGGGCCTTGCAAGTGGTGGGGGTTGAGCCTTGCAGCGCATTGGTTGAGCGGTTTTCGCGCTTGCCGGATATCGGGCTGCGCGAAAGGATTGATCTGCGCAGTGCCGATGTGTTGGCGGAAATCATTGCCGAAGCGCATGCCGGGCGCAGATATGATGTGGTCGTTCTGTTCGACGTGCTGGAAGGTGCTGCGCCGTTACACGATTGGTTCCACGCAATCATGGCTTTGCATCCGCGTCTTGTGATCGGTGATGGGCTTTTTGCGACCACCCACGATCCGATCATGGCCTTGGAAAAACCCCGCCGCCCGATACACGGGGCAACCGCGACGCGCCTTATTCCCAGTCACGGGGCGATTGCCATGGCATCCCGTGATGCCGGGTTCGATCTGGATTGAATCGATTGGGGGCGACTGCACGACGACGGCAGGCTGGGGTTATCCGACTATTACCAAAACGGATCAAAAAGCCGCGGCAGCTTTATGCTGATGCCAAAGAATGATCCGGACCGGAATTAAGCGTCAGTCACCTTGCTCAAGATTGGCAGCCAGCCATTTTTCCAACCAGTGAATGGAGTAATTGCCAGATTGGATATCGGGTTCCTGCAGCAGCGCATGGAACAGCGGCACGGTGGTTTCCACACCATCGACGATCAATTCCCCCAAGGCCCGGTTCAAGCGCGTCAAAGCGCTGTGCCGGTCTGGGGCATGCACGATCAACTTCCCGATTAACGAATCGTAGTAAGGCGGGATTGTATAGCCGTCATACAGCGCCGAATCCATGCGCACGCCCAAGCCACCGGGCGCATGAAATTGGGTGATCTTACCGGGGCGCGGTGCAAAATCCGGCAGCCTCTCGGCGTTGATGCGCACCTCGATCGCGTGACCGTTGATTTTCAGATCTTCTTGGGTGAAGGACATCGGGTGGCCTTCGGCCACTCGGATTTGCTCTTGCACCAGATCAACCCCGAAAATCGCCTCGGTCACCGGGTGTTCCACCTGCAGGCGGGTGTTCATTTCGATGAAGTAAAACTCACCATCTTCGTAGAGAAACTCGATTGTGCCAGCCCCGGCATAGTTGATGGCCGCCACAGCCTCGGCGCAGGTCGCGCCAATGCGTGCGCGTTCCTCTTCGGTGATGCTTGGGCCGGGGGCCTCTTCAAAGACCTTCTGATGCCGGCGTTGCAGCGAACAATCGCGTTCGCCCAAGTGCACCGCGCGGCCCTTGCCATCGCCGAACACCTGAATTTCGATATGGCGCGGCTTTTGCAGATACTTTTCGATATAGACTTCGTCATTGCCGAACGCGGCCTTGCCTTCTGACCGCGCGGTCATGAAGGCATGTTCCATCTCGGCCGGGGAATTGGCCACTTTCATACCACGCCCGCCGCCGCCAGCGGTGGCCTTGATGATCACTGGGTAGCCGATGTCGTCCCCAAGTTTTCGGGCGGCGTCCAGTGTCGCCACGCCCCCATCCGAGCCGGGAACACAGGGCACACCTAGGTTTTTCATCGTATCCTTGGCGGTGATCTTGTCGCCCATGATACGAATATGCTCGGCGGTTGGTCCGATAAACTTCAGGTCATGATCTTCGACGATCTGAACAAAATTGGCATTTTCCGACAAGAACCCATAGCCGGGGTGGATCGCCTGTGCGCCCGTGACCTCGCAGGCTGCGATGATCGCGGGAATGGACAGATAGCTGTCGGTCGCAGGCGGCGGGCCGATGCAAACCGACTCGTCGGCCATGCGCACATGCATGGCATCGGCATCGGCCGTGGAATGCACCGCAACGCTTTGGATGCCCATTTCGCGCGCCGCACGGATCACCCGCAGGGCAATTTCGCCCCTGTTGGCGATGAGGATCTTGTCGAACATCAGCCTGTCCTTATTCGATGATCATCAAAGGTGCGCCATACTCGACCGCCGCGCCATCTTCGACCAAGATGCGTTTGACGGTGCCAGCCCGCGTCGCGGGGATATGGTTCATTGTTTTCATCGCTTCGATGATCAGCAGCGTGTCACCCTCGGCGACGCTGTCGCCAACACTGACGAATGCGGGCGCGCCGGGCTCGGCCTGCGTATAGACGGTGCCCACCATCGGAGAGGTGACCGCGCCGGGATGGCTGGCGGGGTCTTCGGCCGTTTCGACGGGGGCTGGGGCCGCAGCGGCAGGCGCGGGGGCGGCCATTTGTGCCGCCGGCGCCGGGGCCGCAGCGGCAGGCGCGGGGGCGGCCATTTGTGCCGCCGGCGCCGGGGCCGCTTGCATCTGCGTGACAATTTCTTTTTGCCGACTGACGCGGACATTCAGACTGTCGTTTTCGCCGTAGTCGCGTTTGACCTGAAGTTCGGTCAGATCGTTGTCATTCAGCAATTCGGCCAGCGCCTTGATAAAGGCCACATCCGTTTCATGGTTTTTATTCGGCATCGGGTTCCTCGACCGCTTGCGATGGCTTGCCTGCGCCAACGCGTTTCACTGGTTTTTGCCGCTTATAGGGCAAGCTTGGAGCATAGAAAAGCGGGCATTCCCCTCACAACATGGGGGATATGGCCCTTAATTTCGAGGGGGAAAAGCCGGAAAAGCGCCCCGAGGTCAAGTCTAGAGCGGCATGCCCGACAGTTTGGCCACCAGTTCGGCCAGTTTGCGCGCCTGAAACTTCTCTAGCAGGCGGGCGCGATAGACTTCGATGGTGCGATAGCTCAGCCCCAGTTCAAGGCCGATTTCCTTTGAGGTCAGGCCCCGGCAGGTCAGAATCGCAACCTCGCGTTCGCGGTGGGTCAGTTCGACCAGCGGGCGTTCATCGGACAAGTCGGTAAAGGACCAGACCCCGCGCTGAAACGGATCGTCGGGGGTGAGCGATTGTCCGCGCGCACGGCACCAGAAAAGCGTGCCGTTGCTGCGTTTCATGATCCGTTCGTCGCTGTAACGCCCGGTGGCGCGCATTGCCGCCAAGGCGCGTTCGCCGATCCGGCTGTAATCTTCGATGGATGGATAATAGCGCGCAAGCGGGACATCGCTAAAATCCGATGTTTGCCCGCCGAACGTGGCTGCGAATTGCCGATTACAATGCCGGATGATCCGTTTTTCCAAAACGGCCAGTCCAATCGGGGCATGTTCAAAGGCAAGGTCGGAAATCTCCATATACCTGTTATGGCCCGGATCATGGGGTGATCCAAGGGCGTGTTCTTGCCATTTGGTCGCGAAAGGCCTAGATGCGCCCCATGCGGTCGCAGCCTACCCGCTCAAAACAAGGACAAGACATATGAAGACTATTGTTATCTGCTCGGGCGGGCTGGATTCCGTATCGCTTGCCCATAAAGTCGCGGCTGAACGCGATCTGACGGCTTTGCTGTCGTTTGATTATGGTCAGCGTCACGCGAAAGAACTGGATTTTGCGGCAGCCTGTGCACAGCGCTTGGATGTGGCGCATCACGTGGTTGATCTGCGCAGCGTGGGCGCGGCGCTGTCCGGATCGGCGTTGACCGATGATGTGGATGTGCCAGACGGGCACTACCAAGAGGACACGATGCGCATCACCGTGGTGCCCAACCGCAACGCCATCATGCTGGCCGTTGGCTTTGGTATGGCGGCGGCGCAAGGGGCCAGTGCGATCGCGGCGGCTGTGCATGGGGGTGATCATTTCATCTATCCCGATTGCCGCCCCGATTTCATCGACGCCTTTCAGGCCATGGAAACCAAGGCGCTTGACGGGGTGGCCAAGGTGGATCTGTACACACCGTTTGTCACCATCTCGAAGGCTGACATCGTGACCGAGGGCGCGCGGCATAATACGCCCTTTGCCGACACATGGTCCTGTTACAAGGGCGGCGATCTGCATTGCGGGCGCTGTGGAACCTGTGTTGAGCGGCGCGAGGCGTTTCATCTGGCCGGGGTGGATGACCCGACGGTGTATGCCGATCCCGACTATTGGCGCAGTGTGGTGGAGGGCCGCTGAATGTATACGATCACCAAAGAATTCCATTTTTCCGCCTCGCATCAGTTGTTCGGATTGCCGGACGACCACCAATGCGCGCGCCTGCACGGCCATAATTACATCGTTGTGGTCGAAATGCGCGCGGCGGAGCTGAACGCGCATGGGTTTGTGCGCGACTACCTCGATCTGGGCGCGTTCAAACGCTATATCGACGATGAGCTGGATCACCGTCACCTGAATGACATTCTGGGCGATGACGGTGTGACCGCGGAACGCATGGCCAAGCATTTTTATGATTGGTGCGCCGCGCGCTGGCCCGAGGTTTCGGCGGTCAAGGTCAGCGAGACCCCCAAGACATGGGCCGAATACCGGCCATGAGCGAGGCCAGTCTCATCCGCGTGTCCGAGATATTCGGCCCGACCATTCAGGGTGAAGGCGCGCTGATCGGGGTGCCGACGGTGTTCGTGCGCACCGGCGGCTGCGACTATCGCTGCGACTGGTGCGATAGCCTGCACGCGGTCGATTCAGCGTATCGCGCAACATGGACGCCCATGACCGCCCAAGACATCATGGACGAGGTCGCCCGGCTATCGGGTGGGCAGCCGCTGCTTGTGTCTCTCTCTGGGGGTAACCCGGCCATTCAGCCCTTGGCCGAGGTGATCCGCCTTGGGCACGCACAGGGCTATGGCTTTGCCTTGGAAACCCAAGGGTCGGTTGCGCAGGGCTGGTTCTCGGACTTGGATATGCTTGTGCTAAGCCCCAAGCCGCCGTCAAGCAAGATGCAAGTGGATTGGGATGCGTTTGACGCCTGTTTGGCTGCAGGGCAGGGCGCTGACATGGTCCTCAAGATCGTGATCTTTGATGAGGCCGATTACCAATGGGCGCGCGATGTGGCCGGGCGTTATCCGCAATTGCCGCTGTTTTTGCAGCCGGGCAACCATACGCCGCCCCCGCCGGGAGATGACAGCGCGACCGTCGATCAGGTCGGAGTGGATGCGCGGATGCGCTGGCTGGTGGACCGGGTTATGCAGGACAAATGGTATCAAGCGCGCGTGCTGCCGCAATTGCACGTGACGCTGTGGGGCAACAAACGCGGTGTTTGACGGAGAAAGCCGATGAGCGAGAATATCTATAAAGACCTCAAGCAGTTGGGTGGTGCGTCGGATTTGCCGCAACACCCGGAAGAGGCGGTGCTGGAACGGGTGAAAAACCCGCAGGCCGAGGTGGCCTATAACGTGCGCTTTGTGGCACCGGAATTTACATCGCTCTGCCCGATGACAGGGCAGCCGGATTTCGCGCATCTGGTAATAGATTACGTGCCCGGCGAATGGCTGGTGGAAAGCAAATCGCTCAAGCTGTTCTTGGGCAGTTTCCGCAATCACGGTGCCTTTCACGAGGATTGCACCATCACCATCGCGCGCCGTTTGGCCGAGTTTCTAGACCCGCAATGGCTGCGCATTGGCGGCTATTGGTATCCGCGTGGCGGTATCCCGATTGACGTATTCTATCAGACGGGCCCGATGCCCGAGGGTGTCTGGATTCCCGATCAGGGCGTTGCGCCCTATCGCGGGCGCGGCTGAGGGGCGGCGCTATGTGCGCCGCCCAACTGACGTCAGATCAAGGACAAGGCGCACTGTAATACGTGCCGTCGCCTCGGGCATAGGCGCATTGTCCGGTTTGCTGGTTCTTCGCAACCAGCGCGCCAGCCGCGGCACCGGCCAGTGTGGAGACAACCACCCAGTCGTTATCGGCGCCAAGAACCTTGGCCGTCATCAGGCCAAGCCCGCCCCCGATGACTGCGCCGGTCACCTGACGTTCCTGATTTTCGCTGACGCAGCCCGCCAGCGCCATGCTGCCGGTGAGTGCGGCGATCGTAAGAAATTTACGCATAATAAAGGCCTCCTTATCTGTCGCATTCTAATAAATGCATGACATAGGGTAACACGGCACAGACGCTGTTGCATCCTTGCGTTTCAGGCCGACGCCACGCGGTCGTCAGTTTGTCCAGATTGATGGACCAAAGCGTTGGTTCGGAACGAAAACACCCCGCACGGCCCAAGCCCTGCGGGGTGATATTTTTTAGGCTTGGCGCGGAGGTTATCCGCGGTTCATGCGGTTTTCGATCAGGTCGTCCACCACACTGGGGTCGGCCAAGGTCGAGGTGTCGCCAAGGCTGCCAAAGTCGTTTTCGGCGATTTTGCGCAGGATGCGGCGCATGATTTTGCCCGAGCGGGTTTTCGGAAGGCCCGGTGCCCACTGGATCAGGTCAGGCGCAGCGATCGGCCCGATCTCGGTGCGGACCCAAGTGCGCAGTTCCTTGCGCAGCTCGTCGCTTGGCTCTTCGCCTGTCATCAGGGTGACGTAGCAATAGATGCCTTGCCCCTTGATGTCGTGCGGATAGCCCACAACCGCCGCCTCGGCGACCTTGGCATGGGCCACCAACGCGCTTTCCACCTCGGCTGTGCCCATGCGGTGGCCGGACACGTTGATCACGTCATCGACACGGCCGGTGATCCAGAAATCGCCATCCTCGTCCCGGCGGCAGCCGTCGCCGGCGAAATAGTAGCCTTTGTAATCCGAGAAATAGGTTTTCTCGAAGCGTTCATGATCGCCCCAAACGGTGCGCATCTGGCCCGGCCAGCTGTCCTTGATGCACAAGACGCCTTCGGTCGGATAATCGTGGATTTCGTCGCCCGATGTGGGTTCAAGAACCACCGGCTGCACGCCAAAGAACGGCTTCATCGCCGCGCCGGGTTTGGTGGCATGGGCACCGGGTAGGGGGGTCATCATGTGACCGCCGGTCTCGGTCTGCCACCATGTGTCAACGATCGGGCAATTGCCCTTGCCGACGACGTCGTTATACCAGTTCCATGCCTCGGGGTTGATCGGCTCACCGACGGTGCCCAACACTTTCAGATCGCTCAGGTCGTATTTCTCGACAAACTCGGTGCCTTGCCCCATCAGCGCGCGGATCGCCGTTGGTGCGGTGTAGAACTGGTTGACCTTGTGCTTTTCACAGACCGCCCAGAACCGTCCTGCATCGGGATAGGTGGGCACGCCTTCGAACATCAGCGTGGTCGCGCCATTGGCCAAGGGGCCGTAGACGATATAGCTGTGCCCGGTGACCCAGCCGACATCTGCCGTACACCAGAAGATATCGCCTTCGTGGTAATCAAAGCTGATCTCATGGGTCATCGACGCCCACACAAGATAGCCGCCCGATGTATGCACAACGCCCTTGGGCTGCCCCGTCGAGCCCGAGGTGTAGAGGACGAACAGCGGATCTTCGGCGTTCATTTCTTCAGGCGGGCAATCGCCGTCGACCTTGTCCAACTCTTCGTGCAGCCAGAAATCGCCTTCCGAGCGCCACGCGATCTGATCGCCGGTGCGTTTGACGACAAGGCATTTCACATCGTCAACGTCATGCAAAAGCGCTTGGTTCACGTTGTCTTTCAGCTTGGTCTTGCGGCCACCGCGCGGGGCGGTGTCGGCGGTGATCACCAGCTTGGCGTCGCAGCCGTTGATCCGTGCGCCAAGGGCATCCGGGGAAAAGCCCGCAAAAACAATCGAATGAATCGCCCCGATCCGCGCGCAGGCCAGCATGGCATAGGCCGCTTCGGGGATCATCGGCAGGTAAATGACCACACGATCACCTTTGCCGACGCCAAGGTTCTTGAATACATTGGCCATCTTGCAGACGTTCTCGTGCAACTGGCGGTAGGTGATGTGCTGGGCCGGGTCGCCCGGCTCGTCGGGTTCCCAGATGATGGCGGTTTGGTCGCCGCGCGTTTCAAGGTGACGGTCGATGCAGTTTGCCGCGACGTTCAGTGTGCCGTCCTCGAACCACTTGATCGCGACATTGCCCGGATCGAAACTGACGTTTTTCACCTTGGTGAAGGGCGTCATCCAATCGACGCGCTTGCCGTGTTCGGCCCAAAACCCCTCAGGGTCGCTGATCGACGCCTGATACATCTCATTGTAGCGGTCGGCGTCGACATGGGCGTTGGCTGCAAAATCGGCGGAAGGGGGGTAGGATTTATCGGACATATCTGACCTTTGCGTTCTTGAATTTATTGCATGCTATGCGGGCGGTGGCACCTGTTTAAGCCGCCACCGCCATCGTGATCGGCGATTTAAATCGCCAGATATTCGGCGCGGAGTTCCTCGTTTTCCAGAACTTCAGCAGCCGAGCCGTCAAATACGATTGATCCGGTATCAAGGATCACGGCCCGGTCTGCCAGTTCAAGGGCGCGCACGGCATTCTGTTCGACCAGAATGGTTGTCATGCCCTGTTCTTTAATGACGCGCAGGGTTTTCTCGATTTCATCGACGATCACCGGGGCAAGACCCTCGTAGGGCTCATCAAGCAAAAGTACCTTGATGTCGCGCGCAAGGGCGCGGGCCACGGCCAGCATTTGCTGTTCGCCGCCCGACAGGGTGGTGCCGTCTTGTTTGCGGCGTTCGGCAAGACGCGGGAACAGATCGTACAGACGCTCAAGCGACCAGCCGATTGGCGGAGCGATTTGCGCCAGTTGCAGGTTTTCCTCGACCGTGAGGCCGGGAATGATGCAACGATCCTCGGGAACAAGGCCGATCCCGACGCAGGCAGCTTCGTGGCTTTTCATATTGTGAAGCGGCTGGTGATCCAGCCAAATCTCGCCATGCGTGACCTGTGGGCTGTCCATCCGCGCGATGGAGCGTAGCGTGGTGGTTTTTCCCGCGCCGTTGCGGCCCAGAAGGGCCAGGATTTCCCCCTCGTGCACGTTGAAGCTGATGTTCTGCACGATATAGCTTTCGCCGTAATAGGATTGCATATCCCAGATCGACAGAAAGGCCGGGGCGGTCTCGGCGTAGTTTTTGCCCTTCGAGAAGTCGGGTTTGACGTTCATCTCGTATTCTCCTTGTTACGCGGATTCGCCAAGATAGGCTTCGCGCACCTTGGGGTGGCCCTTGATCTTTTCGGGCGTGTCTTCGACCAGCGGTGTCCCCTGTGCCAGAACGGTGATGCGTTCCGCCAGACTAAAGACAACATGCATGTCGTGTTCGATGATGGCGATGGTGATGTCGCGCTCATCCTTGATCTGCTTGAGCAGGTCGATGGTGTTGTTGGTGTCGGCCCGCGCCATACCGGCAGTGGGTTCGTCCAACAGCAAAAGCCGTGGATTTTGCGCAAGGCACATGCCGATTTCAAGGCGCCGCTTGTCACCCCGGCTCATCGAGGCGGAATGCATGTGGCGTTTGTCGGCCATGTTCAGGCTGTCCAGCATGTGTTCCGCCTGCTCCAAAATCGCTTTTTCGGTGCTGGTGGATTCCACCGCATGCATCCGAAACGCGCCGTCGCGTCGGGCAAAGATCGGGATCATCATGTTTTCCAGCACGCTTAGATCGCCGAAAATTTCGGGCGTCTGAAACACGCGGGAAATGCCCATTTGATTGATCTCGTAGGGTTTGCGCCCCAAGACCGACTGCCCGTCAAACATGACGCTGCCGGTATCGGGGATCAGCTTGCCCACAAGACAGTTCAGCAAGGTCGATTTGCCAGCGCCGTTCGGGCCGATGATGGCATGACAGCTGTTTTCTTCGACGCTAAGGTTCACGTTGCCCAAGGCTTGCAGACCACCGAAGCGCTTGTTCACGTCCTTGACTTCAAGAATGCCCATTTGTGGCTCTCCTTATTCCGCAGGTTCGGTGGTGGTGGATTTCTTCGAGGTCTCGTCAGTTTTCTTGCGTTTGAAAATCCGCGAGATACGCTGACCGGCTTCGACCAATCCACCGGGCAAAAAGATCACCACAGCCATGAACATCAGGCCAAGCGTCAGGTGCCAGCCCTTACCGATGAAGGGGTAGACCATGCTGACGACGAAATCCTCAAGGCCATCGGGCAGGAACGCAAACCAGGTGTGCAGGATGTCCGAGTTGATCTTGGACAGGATGTTTTCCATGTACTTGATCAGGCCCGCGCCCAGAACAGGGCCGATCAACGTGCCGGCACCGCCTAGAATGGTCATCAAGACAACTTCACCCGAGGCGGTCCAGAACATCCGCTCGGCCCCGGCCAGCGGGTCCATCGCGGCCATCAGGCCACCGGCCAAACCGGCATACATGCCCGAGATCATGAAGGCCGCCAACGTGTAGGGGCGGGCGTTCAACCCGGTGTAGTTCAGGCGCTGTTGGTTGGATTTGATCGCCCGCAGCATCATACCAAAGGGCGACCGGAAAATGCGGATCGACAGGTAGAAGGCCAGCAGCATAATGATGCCGCTGAAGTAATACCCGGTCGACAGGTTGAACACCCAATCGCCCATCTCAAGCTGCGAGTTCGAGCGCATTTCCAGTCCGAAAATTCCGGGCACAGGTATATTGCTGCCCGTGCTGGCCCCATCGAGAACCCGTGGGTCATCCAGCGCCAGTTGCAGGCCTGTTTCGCCCCCGGTGATCGGGGTCAGAACCGAATAGGCCAAGGCATAGGTCATCTGGGCAAAGGCCAGCGTGAGGATCGAAAAGTAAATGCCAGAGCGCCGCAACGAGATATAGCCGATCAGCAAGGCAAACAGGCCCGAGGTGATGACGGCAAGCGCAATGGCAGGCAGCACATTCATGCTGAGCAGTTTGAACATCCAAACGGCCGAGTAACTGCCGATCCCCAGAAAGGCGGCGTGGCCAAAGCTAAGGTATCCGGTCAGGCCGAACAGGATGTTGAAACCGATGGCGAAGATCCCGAAGATCACAAAGCGCTGCATCAGGTCGGGGTAGCCCGCGTTAAATTGCGCCCAGCCGCTGCCGGCGGGAAACGGATTTAGGATGAACGGGGCAAACAGTGTCAGCACCGCCACGATCAGCAGAATCCGGATGTCTTTCTTTTCCAGTCCCAACATGGGCTTAGTCCTCCATCACGCCCTTGCGGCCCATCAGGCCACGGGGACGTGTCAGCAAAATTATGATGGCCACCAGATAGATGATGATCTGGTTGATGCCGGGCAGCAGGTCGATCACGGCCGACATCGAGGCAAAGCTTTCCAGAATGCCCAGCAGGAATCCCGCCAGAACAGCCCCCGGCAAGCTGCCCATGCCACCAACAACCACCACCACGAAGCTGAGCACGAGGAAATCCATGCCCATGTGATAGTTGGGAGAGTTGATCGGCGCATACATCACCCCGGCCACACCGGCTACGGCGGCGGCGATCCCGAACATGATGGTAAAGCGCTTGTCGATATTGATGCCCAACAGCCCGACGGTTTCGCGGTCGGCCATCCCGGCCCGGACGACCATCCCGAACGTTGTGAACTGCAAGAAGGCAAAGACCGCACCGATGATCACAGCCGCAAACCCGAAATACACAAGCCGCCAGTAGGGATAGATGATCTGGTTGGCCTCAAACCCGACCATGGCACCGAAATCGAACGATCCGGTAAAGACCTCGGGGGCGGGGGTGGGGATGGGATTGGCACCGTAGAAATACTTGATGATTTCCTGCAAGACGATTGCCAGACCGAAGGTGACAAGGATCTGATCTGCATGCGGACGCTTGTAGAAGTGTTTGATCAGGCCGCGTTCCATCGCGTACCCGACGAACAGCATGATCGGGATCGAGAACAGGATCGACAGCGGAACAGCCCAGTCGATGATGGCGTCCCCCGTCGCTTGGCCGAACAGGCCGTGCACATATGGAACTTCGACTTTCAGTGGATTGCCAAGAAAATCGGTTTTGGTCTCGTCGATGACGGTGTAGCTCCAAGTCAGGATGCGGCTGAGGGTGACGGCGCAGAAAGCCCCGATCATGAAAAGCGCGCCGTGGGCAAAGTTGACCACGCCAAGCGTGCCGAAGATCAATGTCAGGCCCAAAGCGATCAGGGCGTATGCCGATCCCTTGTCCAGGCCGTTCAGGATTTGAAGAATAATTGCGTCCATGGGTCCGGTCCCACCTTTGCGGATTTTTTATGGTGGAGAAGCCACAGGCGTGATGCCGCCGTGGCAAAGTGGCGGGATGGACGCATGGCCCATCCCGCACTGCTACATTGGCTTATGCGCCGTTGTTGCAGTTGCCCAAGGCACCGCCCGCAAACTGCGGGTGGTCGGGCGCGTAGGTGACCTGCTCGGCGGGCGTCACTTCGACGATTTCCAGAAGGTCGAACTCCGAGGTGGGGTTCTCTTTCCCTTTCACGACAAGCACGTCCTTGAAGCACTGGTGATCTTCGGCGCGATACAGCGTCGGGCCGTTGCCCAAACCGTCGAACTCGAAACCTTCCAGCGCCTCGGCCACAGCGCAGGGCGCGAAGGATCCCGCACGCTGAACCGCGTCGGCATACAGCATGGTCTGCACATAGCAGGTGTGCGCGGCCTGGCTGGGCGGGAAGCCGTATTTGGTGCCGAAGGATTTGACGAACGCCTTCGAGCCTTCATCGGTCAGCGACCAGTGCCAGTTGGTGGACCCAAAGATGCCCTTGACGTTCGCACCGGCCCCTTTCGCCATCAGACGCGAATACAGCGGAACGACGATTTCGAAGTTCTTGCCGTTCACTTCTTTGTCACGCAGGCCGAACTGAACCGCGTTGGTCAGCGAGTTGACCATGTTGCCGCCGTAGTGGTTGAGAACCAGAACGTCCGCACCCGATTGCAGAACCGGCGCGATATACGAGCTGAAGTCGGTCTGCGTCAGCGGGGTTTTGACCGTGTTCACGGTTTCCCAGCCCATCGCCTCGGTCGACGATTTGATCGCCTCTTCGGTGGTGTAGCCCCAGTTATAGTCGGCGGTCAGGTGATAGGCTTTGCGGTCCGAGCCATACATCTTCTCAAGCACGGGGGCTAAAGCGGCACCCGACATATACGAGTTAAAGAAGTGGCGGAAGCCGTTGGCGCGCTTGTCTTTACCCGTGGTGTCGTTCGAGTGGGTCAAGCCGGACATGAAGATGATGCCGGCCTCTTGGCACAGCGCCTGAACGGCGACGGCCACACCCGAGGACGAGCCGCCTGTGATCATCACAGCACCGTCTTTTTCGATCATCGACTTGGCCGAGGCGCGGGCGGCGTCGGATTTGGTTTGCGTGTCGCCTGTGACAAACTCGACCTTCTTGCCGAGGATGCCGTTGCCTTGCAGCGCCTTCGACGAAAAGGTGCCCATCATGCCACCGTCGCCTTCACCGTTCAGGTGTTCGACAGCCAGTTCATAGGCGCGCAATTCGTCGGCGCCTTCATCGGCATAGGGGCCAGATTGCGGCACGTTAAAGCCCAGCGTGACCGTCGACCCGGTGGGTTCGTTGGTGTAGGCGGCCGCCGACGAGGCGGTAAAGATTGTCGGTAGCGCGACGCCGGCACCAGCGACGGCGCTGGTTTTCAGCAGACCACGACGAGTCAGGTTGCTCTTGGACATTGATATCCTCCCGTTAGATTGGTTTGGGGATACGCCTCCTCCGCGCCTCCCCAGACAGCACAAGTGTGCAAAGGCATTATCGCAGGGCCTAAGAAAATTTCGCAACAACTGCTTTTTGCAAAACATTTTTTTTGTAAAAAATTAGACAATTTTTTGCCAAATCCTGTAAAAATATTGCTAACACAGTAAGGAAGTCACGCGAAATGCAGGGAAATTCGGCATGTCTGAAAGCTCGATGATAGGCACGCGTATCCGTGAGCGGCGTGTGATCAATGGCTTAAAACAGTCTGATCTTGCGCGACAGGTCGGTATTTCACCGTCGTATTTAAATCTGATCGAACACAATCGGCGCAGAATCGGCGGCAAAACCTTGATAAAACTGGCGGACGCCCTGCAGGTCGAGCCAACCCTGCTGTCCGAAGGGGCCGAGGCGACTTTGATTTCCGCCTTGCGCGAAGCTGCCGGGCGGCCCGATGGCCATACCGCAGAATTGGATCGCACAGAGGAATTTGCAGGCCGGTTTCCGGGCTGGGCGCAGCTGTTGTCGTCTTTGAATGCTCGGGTGACCGATCTGGAGCGGACGGTTGAAACACTGACCGATCGTTTGGCCCATGATCCGCATTTGGCGGCCTCCCTGCACGAGGTGATCTCGACGGTCACGGCGATCCGGTCGACCTCTTCCATCTTGGTGGAAACCGAGTCGCTGGAGCCCGAGTGGCAGAATCGCTTTCATCGCAACATCAATGAGGAAAGCAGCCGGTTGGCCGAAGGCGCCGAGGCGCTGGTGCGCTATCTGGAAGGCGCGGCCAACAGTGAGGCCGAGATCAGATCGCCGCAGGACGAAATGGTCGCATTTCTTGATCATCACGGGTTTCATTTCCCGCAACTGGAAGGCACCGCAGAGGCCGCCGCGATCAAGGCTGTTCTGGATCAGGACGCCATCATGCATTCCGATGTGGCCCGTCGTTTGGCGCGCGATGCGCTGGCGCAATATCAAGCGGATGCGCGGCGTTTGCCATTGTCTGAAATGCTGGCCAAGGTTCAAGACTGCGGCCCGGACCCGGAACAAATCTCGATGGCCTTTGACTGTGATCTGCCAACGGTCTTCCGTCGTCTGGCCGCCTTGCCAGCCGATTTGGTTGGCCCGGTCGGGCTTTTGACATGCGATGCCGCGGGCACTGTGCTGTTTCGCAAGCCAATGGATGGGTTTGCCATGCCCCGCGATGCCGGGGCTTGTGCGCTTTGGCCGTTGTTTCAGGTGCTTGGGCAACCGCAGGTGCCGATGCGTCGGCGCTTGCGTCAATCCGGCCGGGGGCAGAATGTCGTTTTGGCCTTTGCCGTGGCCGAGCAGGTGGCCGCCGCCACATTCGTGCGCCCGGCCCTGATGCGGGGGCATATGTTGCTTTTGCCGGATGCGGACAGCGAACAAGGCTCGCCGTTGCAGGATGTCGGATCAAGCTGCCGCATTTGCCCTTTGCGCAATTGCCCGGCCCGGCGCGAACCTTCGATCATCATGGACGGATTTTGATAGTTTTGACACGACCCCGCAGTTTGACGATAAATGCAGGGCGACTGCGGTCGCGTATCATTCGGAGGGGAGGCCGGTTGATTGAATAAGAAAGTGCTTTTGATCGAAGATGAGCCCAATATCATCGAGGCGGTCAGCTTTATCCTGTCGCGCGATGGCTGGGACGTGAAAACGCATTCCAATGGGCATGATGCCGTTGATGCCGTGCGCAACCGTCACCCCGATTTGATCATTTTGGATGTCATGCTGCCTGGCAAAAGCGGCTTCGAGATTCTGAAGGAAATCCGATCCGACCAACAGTTCGCGCTGACACCTGTCCTGATGTTGACGGCGCGCGGGCAGGTCAAAGACCGCGAGATGGCGGAAAAAGCCGGGGCAAGCCGCTACATGACCAAACCGTTTTCCAACGCCGAAGTGCTGGACGCGGTCAGAAGCATGGTTGCACAATGAAATCCAAACCCGGACCGCTGTTTTTAGAACAGCGCGCCTATCGCCGCCGCCGCATGGCGGATGCGGCCCGCGTCTTGCCCGTGCTCGGGGCAATCTTGTTCAGTGTTCCCTTGCTTTGGGGGCAGGATGGGAGCGGAGCGGCGTTAACAACCAAAGTGATGCTGTATCTGTTTGTGATCTGGGGGCTTTTGGTAGGTCTGTCGGCTGTCATCTCGCGCAAGTTGCGCGAGGAGGAAACCCGCAGCGCGGATAATCAAACCCAGAGCAAGACCGGTGTTTGAATGGCGCCGCTGAACGTCCTTGTTCTGGTTTGCCTGACATATGTGGCGTTTTTGTTCGTGGTCGCCTTCGCGGCTGATCATGCGGCGCGGCGTGGCCGCGGCATGTGGCTGCGATCACCGATAATCTACACCCTGTCGCTGTCGATCTACTGCACCGCCTGGACGTTTTACGGCGCGGTCGGTTTTGCCGCCCGGTCTGGGCTTGAGTTTGCTACAATATATCTTGGGCCAACCCTTGTCATGATCGGCTGGTGGTGGACACTACGCAAGATGGTCCGTGTTGGCCGCAGCCAGAGGGTCACATCGATTGCCGATCTGATCTCGTCGCGCTACGGCAAGTCCAACACGCTTGCGGTCTGCGTGACCTTGCTGGCGGTGATCGGCACGACGCCGTATATCGCGCTTCAATTGCAATCGGTCACCTTGTCTTTCGCCACATTCGCCGCCAGCGACCCTACCTCGGCGGAGTTGCCCGACCAGCAATCAACCGCCCTTTGGGTTGCGCTTGGTCTGACGCTGTTCACGATCTTGTTCGGCACCCGCAATCTGGATGCGAACGAACGCCATCACGGCGTTGTGATTGCCATTGCGCTTGAGGCCGTGGTCAAGCTGTTTGCGCTTCTGGCTGTCGGCGTCTTCGTAGTCTGGGGGTTGGCCGGCGGGATTTCGGAAACCATTGCCCGCATTGATGCCTCTCCTATCATGCATTGGGAGGTGTCGGGTGGCCGGTGGGTCGGGTTGACGATGCTGTCGGCGGCGGCCTTTTTGTGCCTGCCGCGCATGTTTCAGGTGATGGTGGTCGAAAATGAGAACGAAGACGACCTGCGCACCGCCGCTTGGGCGTTTCCCGGATACTTGATGCTGATGAGCCTGTTTGTCGTTCCGATTGCGGCAATTGGCCTACAGACGATGCCAGCGGGCGTGAATCCCGACCTTTTTGTTCTTACGCTGCCCTTGCACGCGGGGCGCGACGGATTGGCGATCTTGTCTTTCATCGGCGGGTTTTCGTCGGCGACTTCCATGGTGATCGTCGCGGCGATTGCCTTGTCGACGATGGTGTCGAACCATGTGGTGATGCCGCTCTGGCTTTGGGCCAAAGGGGGCACGGCGGTGATGTCGGGGGACGTCCGTCATGTGGCGCTAATGGCTCGGCGCTTGTCGATCGGTGGGATCGTGTTTTTGGGCTACCTCTATTTCCGCGTGTCGGGCGGAGGCGAGTCTCTGGCCGCCATCGGTCTGGTCTCGTTCGCGGGGGTCGCACAGTTTTTGCCGGCGCTGATGGGGGGATTGTTTTGGCGCGCGGCCAACAGGACCGGTGCGATTTCCGGGCTTGGCGTGGGGTTCGTGGTGTGGATGTATTCCATGTTCCTGCCCAGTTTCGGCACGTCTTCCATCTTGCCGCAACACATCTTTGATCACGGCCTGTTCGGGCTGGATTGGTTGCGCCCATACGCCCTGTTCGGGGCCGAGGGCATGGACCCGCTTGTGCATGCCGTGATGTGGAGCGTGCTTTTGAACACTGCCGTGTTCATATGCGTCTCGCTTTTGACCTTTCCCCGCCCGGTCGAGCGCTTGCAAGGCGCGCAGTTCGTGAACGTATTTCGCCACTCCAGCACCGCAACCGGCTGGTCGGGGGATTTGGCGCGCAGCGAAGACCTGATGATCATGTCACAGCGCATCATCGGCTCGCGGCAGGCGCAGGCGCTGTTTTCCGGGGCGGCACAGTGCCAAGGACTGGCGGGCTACCTGCCCGAGCCGACACCGGATTTCCTGCTTGAACTGGAACGCGAATTGTCAGGGTCGGTCGGCACCGCCACGGCGCATGCGATGATCTCGCAGATCGTGGGGGGCGCGACCGTTTCGGTCGAGGATTTGCTGGCGGTGGCGGATGAGACCGCGCAGATCATGGAGTATTCCAGCAGGCTGGAAGCCAAGACACAGGAACAGGCCCGCACGGCGCGTCAGTTGCGGGCCGCCAACCAGAAGCTGACCCAATTGTCGGTGCAAAAAGATTCTTTTCTCAGCCAGATCAGCCACGAGTTACGGACCCCGATGACCTCGATCCGGGCCTTTTCCGAGATTTTGCGCGACACCGGCGGGCTAAGCCCCGAAGAACAGGCCAAGTATTCCACGATCATTCACGATGAGGCGGTTCGCCTGACACGCCTGTTGGATGATCTGCTGGATCTCAGCGTCTTGGAAAACGGGCAGGTGGTTATGAATACGCAAACGGGCCGCTTGGCTGATCTTTTGGACCGCACCATAGCCGCCGCAGGTGGGGGCGAGGCGGACAGCCTTGAGATCAAGCGCGACCGTGACAAGGAAGACGTGGTTTTGACAACCGATCTGGACAGGTTGGCGCAGGTCTTTATCAATCTGATCGCCAACGCGCGGAAATATTGCGACGCTGAAACGCCCTGTTTGTCCATTTCCACAAAGCAGGACGGTGCCGAGTTGAAGATAGATTTTGTCGATAACGGCTCGGGGATTGCGACGGATCAGCAGTCTGTGATCTTTGAAAAATTTGCCCAGATCGGCGCAACCAAGGCCGGTGGCGCGGGGCTGGGGCTGGCGATCTGCCGCGAAATCATGACGCGTCTTGGCGGTGATATCTCGTATTTGCCCGGCCAATCTGGCGGCGCGTTCAGGGTCACACTGCCGGCATCTGTGGTCTCCAGCCCTGCAGATGAAACCATGTAAAGCAATTGGTAACCTTCCGCGCTGTAGGGTGAGGACGCTCGGGTATGGAAGGCAATAGCGACACTGTGATGACCCACGACAACGGCAATTCAATTCTACACCGCAAGACACAGGTCGCGCGCGAAGATTTCGATGCCCGTGGGATGTCGTCATCGAAGGCGCTGCGCCTTGCTTTGTCCAAGGCGGCGGACGGGCTTTTGGGGTTGGCGGTGACTGTCTCGACCGTGGAACAGGTCAAACTGCCACAAACCGCCATTGAAAGTGATATTGCCAACACTGGCCTGTTGATTTTGCTGGATGGTCCTAGCGGACGCCGCGGGGCGGCTATGGTGGATCAGTCCTTTTTGTCCGCTTTGATCGAGGTGCAGACCATAGGCTATGTCCGCAAGGCCAAGGTGCAGGACCGGCCCCTGACGCGCACAGATGCGGCGATTGCCGCGCCTTTGATAGATGAAATGCTGCGCCTGTTCGATGTCCACATGGCGGAGGCCTCGGCGACCTATACCCCGGCTGCATTTCGCTTTGGGGACATGATCGAAGAGACGCGCGCCTTGGCGCTTGCCATGGAGCAGCCGGACTACGACCGGTTTCGCATCACGGCTGATTTGGGGCAGGGGGCAAAAACCGGCGTTCTGGATATCTTGTTGCCCAAAACCCCCGCCCCGGTGCGGCCCGATGTGCCGCGACCGGATGCAGCAGAAAACGCCGATACGTTACAAGGCAGCGCAATGAACGCCCCGGTGGTTTTGAATGCCGTGATGGCGCGGATTTCAATGCCGTTGGATCAGGTCTGCCGCCTGTCCGAAGGGCAAGTTCTGACAATCGCGCATGAGGCTATTTCCGACTTGCAGCTACTGGGAGCCGACAATCACTTGGTGGCCTCGGTCAAGCTTGGTCAGTTGAACGGCTGGCGGGCCGTGCGTTTGCTGGGGCCTGAAGGGGTGCCAGATGACCCGCCTCAATTCATGGGCACATCGCCTGCCGATCAACGGGAAACAGAACCGGTGACGGGTGCAGGTTTTGAAACCCCTTCCGATGACCGGCGGCGCGATGCCCCTACGCCAGCGGCGTTAACAGGCCCGGATGACGACGCCAAGCCAAACCAGTATCGCCCCGCCGCAGGACAAAGCAGCCCCGAGGTTGTTTGATCTGACGGCCACAAATGTCGCGGCGCATACCCGGCCTGCGCGGCAGAGCGCCCAAATGATTGGGCGCGACGCGGGTGTGCAGCCTCGGACAACCACAGGTGTTGACCTGAGTCAAAGCATCGCCGCAAGCTTCATGGCATCGTGATGCCCGGCAAGGAGGTGCCAATATGCAATCACTTCAACAATACCGCGCTGCGCTGATGTCCCGCTTGGGAGAGTTGGACAGCCGGTTGCACAAGATCGAAGCCGAGCTTGATGCCGAGCATTCCAAAGACTGGGACGACGCGGCGATCGAGCATGAAAGCGACGAGGTTCTGGAGCAGCTTGGTAAGTCCGGGCAGCAGGAAATTGCGCGTATCCGGGCGGCGTTGCAGCGCATGCGCGATGGTACTTATGGTGAATGTGTGCGCTGTGGTGCTCAAATTTCGAGCGAACGGTTGGCGACGCTGCCCGAAACGCCGTTGTGTAAAGAATGTGTTGCAACAATTTGATAGTATAAAGTTGCCCCTTGGTGGGCGTTTTACAAATGCGGTTTGGGAGGAGACGGAATGGCCGATTTAGAACAGCAGCTTGCACAGCTTAAAGCGGACATCTTGGAGGACGATTCGGGCGCACGCTATACCCATGCGCCCTTGCTTGCAAAACTCATGGCCGAGCTTGAGCAGCAGGGCCAGCGCATTCCGCCGGATATCCGTTGCTTGCACGAGGAACTTGTGAACGAGACGATCGAGGCGCAGTTCGACAATATGCCTGTTTAAGCTTTTATCCCAAGCGCGGGCGCATCCTGCGCTTGCGTCTGGTCCAATTCTTCGTACTAATCAGGGGTATAGATTTCGGCTGAACACGAGCGGGGCCCAATTTGGCATCAGACGTCCACCATGAACTCCATGATGGTATAGCTGTTGTCACTTTGGACCGCCCGGTTGCGAATGCCCTTGCGCCGTCTGTCCGTCACGCTTTGCAGGACAGTCTCAGACAAACGTCAGCCGATCCTGCGGTCTGCGCCATTGTGTTGCAAGGGGCGGGCACCGGGTTTTCGTCAGGCGTCGATATTACCGAATATGACGGCCCGCTGTCCGTTCCTTGGGTGTCAGACCTGTGCACCCTGATCGAGACTGCCGACAAGCCGGTGGTGGCGTGCTTGCATGGGGCGGTTCTTGGGGCCGGGTTTGAACTGGCGCTTGCAGCGCATGCCCGTGTCGCCTGTCAAAGCGCGCGGCTGGCCCTGCCCGAAGTGACGCTTGGGTTGATCCCCGGCGCGGGTGCAACACAGCGTTTGCCCCGCATCGTGGGGGCGCAGGCGGCCTTGGAATTCATGCTATCAGGGCAGAGTATCAGCGTGACTGACCCGCGGATGGCGCGGGTCTGCGACCGCTTGGTCGAGCGCGACCCCTTGCCGGCGGCAATTGATCTGGCCCGGGATTTGGCAACGCGAGGGACATGGCGCCGGACCCGCGACCATGACCGCGGGTTTTCCGACCCGGACGCCTATCAAAAAGCAGTCCGCACGCTTCAAAGCCAACTGCCCAAGGACGACGGGCCCGAGATGGATCTTGTGCGATGTGTAGAAGCTGCGCCGCTTTTGCCCTTCGAGCGGGGATTGGAATTTGAGCAGGCTTTGTTTCAAGATCGCTTGGCCGCCCCGTCGGCCCGTGCGCGCCGCCACATATACACCGCAGAAAAGCGGGCCAGCATCTGGCCCGAACTGGCGCAAGCCCCCGCGTCGCGCCCGCTGAGCAAGGTTGCGATCCTTGGGTCAGGGCCTTTGGTGTCCGAGGTCATTGTGGCCTTGCTTGATGGCGGCAAAGAGGTTCTGTTGGCCGCCCCGACACCGGACGCCACTGACAAAGTGCTGAAACAGGTGGTGAGCGTCTATCATGGCGCAGTGGCCCGCAAACGGTTGCAAGTCGCGCAGCGGGATGACCGTTTGACCCGGTTGCGCCGGTCCGAGCCGGGGCCAGCCATAGCAGAGGCTGATCTTGTTCTTGATGCGGGTATGCAGATCACGCCAGAGGATATGGCGCAGCGCGGCTTGGGGTCGGTCTGGGCCGTCATGGGGGAGGGGCCGGGTGTTTCGGCCACCATGGTAGAAAAAACACGCGCGCTGGGGGGCTTGGGCGTGCGCTTTTACAGACCTGCGCACAGCATGCGCGCGGTTGAAGTGAACGTGCCAAACGGGTCAGACCCTGCGGCGGTTGCCGGGTTTGTGAAGATGATACAGGGCCTTGGGCGCATTGCGATCCGCACATCGGACGCGCCGGGCGGTGTGGGTGATCGCCTCAAGGCCACATTGTATCACGCTGCTTTGGCTTTGGTCGGTGGCGGCGCATCGCCCTACGACATTGATAAGGCCGCGCGCGACCACCTTGGCTTTGCCCATGGTCCTTTTGAAATGATGGATATCGAGGGTTTGGGGCGCGTTACGGCACGCCTTGCCGGAATGGGCCGGTTGGATGGCCTGCCGGGCCTGTCCAACGATAACCTGTTGCAGGCGCGCATTGCGGCTGGGGCACTTGGTAAAAGAGCGGGCAAGGGCATTTACCTTTATCCGGCAGATGCGCCGCCGATGCCTGATCGGGCCGTATTATCATGGTGTGAAGAACATAAGGATGACAGCCGTTCGCCAGCATCGCCCGTCTATCTGGGAGCCGCGTTATTGTCGGCGCTTGCAAACGCCGCCGCAGGTTTGATCGCGGCAAATGACGTGCAGCGCGCGTCAGATATTGATGTGGTCGCGGTTCACGGGTTAGGGTTTGATCGACGCAAAGGCGGGCCTTTGCTGCAAGCGGACCTGCAAGGCGTGTTGCCAGTTCTCAAGGCTTTACGTGGCTTGGAGCCAGTGCGCCCCGATATTTGGCACCCGCACCCCCGGATTGAGGAAATGGTCAAGACCGGTCAGGGCTTCTTTGGGCGGGCGGTGTAACCTTCGGGTGTGCGTTGGGCGATACTCAGCCCAGCAAGATACCGATGACCACCAGCATCAACCCAATGACAGACAAAAACAGCGCGCCGGTATTCAGGGGCACGACCTTGCGAATTTCAGCGCGGAGGGTTTCGTCATCCAGCCCGGCCTTGCGCGCACGCCAGACCTTGATGATGCACCACACAAGCCCCGCAAGCCCAATGAGCGAGACAAGCGCCCCCAGCCAGATCAGCCATTCCATGTTCTGTCCCTTTCGCAGTGCCTTAGACCATTCTGCGCGTAGCCGAGGCGGCGATAAACTGCAACCATATGCGGGGGCCAGTTGCGCCTTGCAGGTGGCTTGCCACGCGGGTAGGAGAAAACTCTCTAGCGATCGGAGGATAAAATGGACGAGTCGAACCCACAGTCGAGCTACCGTGTTACAGCGGACGAATTGCGCCAGTTCATAGAACGGTTCGAGCGGCTGGAAGCCGAGAAAAAAGACATCGCCGATCAGCAAAAAGAGGTCATGGCCGAGGCTAAGGCGCGCGGTTATGACACCAAGGTCATGCGCAAGGTTATCGCCCTGCGCAAGCGCGACCGCGATGATATCGCCGAAGAAGAAGCCGTTCTGGAGATGTACAAGGAAGCCCTTGGCATGAGCTGACCGGCCGTCCGGCGCATGATTATATCGGCGCTCAGGGGGTGATCAGGTTCACGGCCGGGATACGCTGTATTTCAGCCAGATCATCATCGTAGATCGTGCTCAGGTGCTCGATGAATTCGTCGGTCCAGCCGGGCACGTCCAATTCTTCTTCTATGGCGTCATCGTCGGCGAACTTGTCCAGAAACGCCGCGATCACCCGACGTTTTTGTGTTTCGTTCATGCCTGGGTGGCTTGCCAGATAGGTTTGAAAACGCTTCATTCCGGGGGCCGTCATGATTTCGGACAAGAGGGCGAATTCGCCCTCGAAACGCGTCGTCGGCTCCAGCGCTGCAAGCTCGCGTATGACCTCGGCCCAGATCAACGGCGTGTCTTCGTTGCACCAAACGGTGATGGGCATATCCGGGCAGGCCGTGCGGATACGTCCGATCAATTCAGACCACCGAAACGCCATTGGATCGCTGCCGCGCAGAAAATCCGCAAAGGTTTTGAACGGTGTGTCGCGATAAATCGCCGGTAGAAATGTTGCCGGATTTCGGATCGCGATGAACAGTTCCAACTGATCTTTGTGAAAAATCTGCCCTAGGGTTTTCAATCGAAGATTGGCGGCCCCATAAAATACGCCCGAAGACGCCGCCATCTTGGGGGTGCCGAAAAGCCCCGGATTCGACAAAATGATACGGTCGGCCGTGTCGTCTTCGAGGATCGAATCCAGCAACACGTCGCGCGCGTCGGGCGACAGGCCGCCATGCTGGGCTTCTTGCAAGGTATCACGGATCAGTTTGCGATAGGTTGATGGGTGCGGAACGGCTGTTCCAAGGTCTGACAGCATCGCGCTGTTGTCGCCAAGGCATTTGACCAGCCTGTCATCGTCGGTCATGTGCGCGCCTGCGTGAAGAACGACTTGCATGCCTGTTGAGTTCCTTTGATTGGATATTGCTCAATATAGGCGTTTTGTCAGGTAGTTAAACCGCTTTTGGCGCGCGGCGGCCAAAGCCACCTGCCACCCGTCTGATTTGCCATCAACAGATACGCATCGCGCCACCTGGGGCGCGCGGAGCCTATCACCTGAAAGACATTTAAATGGTGCCCCCAGAGAGACTCGAACTCCCGACCTACTGATTACAAATCAGTTGCTCTAATTAGCTTAAATATTAATTAACTCTCATTAATTCTATAAAAAAAGTATTTTTCTCACCTTAGATCTCCGCTAATGTCCGCCTAGAAACGCTAATTTGTCTCGCTGGTAGTCTCGCTGAAAATGCCTTCAAAAATCATCCCCTGCAAGATCGATCAAAGAACTGTCGACAAATACACAAAAGAGCAGCGCATTTTGGGCGCCCGTATCACCTTGGCGGACCAGGTGTGCTCTGGGTTGAAACTGGCCATCAATAATCAGAGTGCAAGCTGGACCTATGCATACCGCAAGCGCGGTTATATGGACGGCGGCAAACGGTATCCACAACGCACAATGAAGCTAGGCGACCCTTCGACCTTGTCGCCTGCTGAGGCGAGGTTGGCCGCTGAGAAGATCAAAGCAGCAGTGCGCTCTGGTGGGGATCCAGCAGTTGAAGAACGAAAAGCCACTGCTGCGCGCCAGCTTCAAGAGGCGCGGAAAAAGTCCAATGCGGCTTGGCTAGCGACCTACAGCACCGAGCAGATGGCTGATGGGGCGACTAAGTATCAACGCGACGAAGTGCGAAACGTGAAGCTTGCGCTGGAGGAACTAGCAATATGCCAGTTTTATCCCGAGGAAATAACACCAAAGCACCTGCGCAACTTGGTTGAGCTACACCGCGACCGGCCTGCAACGGGACGCCAGAGGTTTGGAGCCTTTTCAAGGTTTTTGGATTATCTGCTAGATGAAGAAGTGATTGACGCAAATCCGGCGCTATCAGTCTCCAAACGCAGCCGACCCAAGACCCCTCCTCCACGCACAACGTACTATACACCAGATCAGCTTGTGCAGCTCTGGCATGCTCAAGGCATAAAGCCCGAATACCAACGCTATTTGCGCTTTATGATTACCACGCCGCTGCGCGCCGACGAAGGAGCCAGCTTGAATTGGTCGCAGATTGACTTGAACCGTGCGCAGATAGAACTTGAAGCGATCGACGTTAAAAACAGTGAGTATTTTGTAATGCCACTGAGCCGAATAGCGCTCTCGATCATCAGCCAAGGAGATGGGGCAAACAGGTCACTGGTTTTCCCGCTAACCATCATCAATACGCCGATGACATCGTGGAGTTATTTCAACAAACAGGTGCGCGCGGCAACAGGCATTCACAACTTCATCCTGCATGACCTACGTCGAACTTTCTCGACATTGATGTCCGAGCATACAGACGTGTCCGAGACGCTCATCGATGGCTTGCTGAACCATAAGCAGAGCGCCACACGCGGCGGTGTGATCCGGCATTACCAACACGCGAAGAACCTAGAGAAGCGACGCGCCGTGATGAAGCAGTGGGGCGAGCTGTTGGAGGCTTGGGTATGAAGAGGGTCTTAAAACCTGCAAGCCAAGCTCGTCGCTCCAGCCCTAGTCATGGAGGTCAGAGACAAGGAGCAGGGCGCCGTCCAAAATACGACTTCTGGTCCATGTTCGAAGTTGGCAGTGCTTGCGAAGCTCTTTGGCGGGAAGAACAAAAACAGGCTATAGACGCGAAAAAGGACCAACTTTTCAATAAAGCCTCAGAGTTAAGACACTTATGGCAACGACCTAGATTACTGCCACTCAGCGAACGAAAACAACGCCGGCAGAGTGAGGACGCACAAAATCACACAGACGACATTGAAGAGGAATTAGCCTTCTTGAAAGGCAATCATAATTCGGATGGTCCAATATCACGGCTGGTTACGCTCTCTGCGAAACCACCACGGGGTACTGAAAAGAAAATCAAAAACCAAATCGCTAACGTATCCGGCTTTAAGCCAAAACAGGTCGAATATTTATGGCGAGCGTTCAGGAAGCAAGGATTTGATTAATATAGAAAACTTGAATTTTAGGCGGCTAAATTTCTGAATCGAAGCTGGTTGTTAGCATTGCGGCAATTCCAAACGAGGAGCTGCATAATGCAACGTTCACCATCCTGGTCACCAGACCAACCCCTTCCCAAATTCGCGGACAAAGTCACGGGTGCGGCAATCATCACGCATCTGTATTTTCCCATCAGCCCGCGCACTTTGGAGCGCTGGCCAATCACGGTTAGACGCCCAAATAAGGCAGCGATCTACGTCGTGGATGAGCTTCTGGCGTTTGCTGAGCGCAAGATGAAAGAAGCTCCCGTTTATAAGCAGGAACGCTGCGGTCTTTGCTTCCCAGCAGATGGCGGTGCTAAATGACCGCTTCCCTCTTGAGGTATCACACCCGATCCACTGAATAAAAAACCCGCCCGCATACGCGCGGACGGGGCAGTCGAGGGTCTTACAGTGAACCCTGACAATAGCACCGCCGCGCCGATTGGGCAAACCGAAAGGCACCAGCAATGACACAATCGAACCGACAGGCGCGCCGGGCATGGGCTGCCGCCCGCCGCAAGCACATAAAGCGCGGCAACCTTTATCACGTGGAATTCCGCCACGATCACGACTGCGCGATCTACACGCCGACGCGCCTTTGCAACTGCAATCCAGACCGGGTCTTGAAAGACGACCACGGGCGCGTTCTGGCTCGCGTTAAGGGCGGAGGACCTTACAGCCCCCTCGAAATGGCGGAGGGGTTGCTATGAGCGCACAAGGCAGCACCAACCGCGACCTCGCACTTGCTCTCGCCCGAGCCGGTTTCCCCGTGTTCCCCTGTCTTGAGGCCGATGGCCTCGCCCATGACAAGGGCGGTATGCCGAAGCGGGCAAAAGCGCCCTACACACCTCGCGGCTTCCACGATGCCACAACGGATGCCAACACGGTCGCAGCATGGTGGGCACAATGGCCGGGTGCTGTTCCCGGCATCCCGACAGGTGATGCGAGCGGGCTTGCCGTAATTGACGGCGACATCAACCGAGAGACCGGCGAGCCGGAGGGAGAGTCGGAGATCGCCGCATTGGGTTTAGACCTTCCCGGCGCTGTTCGCGTCCGCACGCAGTCTGGCGGCGTCCAATTGCTCTACCGCCATGCCGAAGGCGCTCGCACATCGTCGAAGCAGGCCGCGCCGCACATCGACACGCGCGGGGCGGGCGGTTACATCGTCGCGCCCGGCGCGCGGATGCAAAACGCGGCAAGCTACCGCTATGAAAGCCGTAATCTCGCAGCCGCGCTGCGGGCCGGCGATCTGCCACCCTATCCCGTCGAGGTCGTCGAGGCCGCCATTGCCGCGCGCAAGGCCAAGGCCAGCACGACGGGCGACGATGGCGAGAGCTTCATTATCCACACAGCCGCCGACCGCACCGAGGCGACGGATGCCGAAACGATCGAGGTTGTCGGCGCACTGCTGGCCGAAGCGTCGAACGATCTTTGCCGCGAGGATTGGGTCAAGCTGGCCTTCTCTCTACGCGCCGCATACGGCGACACGCTGCGAGACGACTTCATCAACTTTAGTCTGGGCTATGTCGGCCGGAATCCCTGCACGGTGGAGGCTGCGCGGCATGTTTGGACTTCGGCGGGCAAAGCAAAGAAAGTCACCGGCATCGGGCCGGCGCTCCGCCTTCTGAAACAAGCCGTGGGACCGGATCGTTTCACGGCGGCATGGCACGAGACCTTCAACCGGACGCGAGGCAGCGCCAGTGTAGGAAAAGTAGGAAAGGTAGGAACGAAGGCGCCAGAGCCAACGCCCCTGATCCGCGAGATGCCTGAGTCAGCACCTTTTCCGGTTGCCGCATTGGGGCCGCTGCGCGATCCTGCAGAGGCCATTGCCCGCGCGACCGAGGCACCCGTTGCCATGTGCGCGGCATCCGTCCTGGCATCGGCGGCGCTGGCCGCGCAGGGGCACCGGGACGCGGAGACCTTGAACGGCACCGCGCCCGCAAGCCTGTTTCTGCTGACGGTGGCCGAGAGCGGCGAACGCAAGAGCACTGCCGACCGCCTCGCCATGCGGGGCGTGCGCGACTTCGAGGCCGATCTGCGCACCGACTATGACATCCAGCGCGATCATTGGCGCGATCAGCACGAGGTATGGAAGGCCACCCGCGCGAAGATCGTGGGCGAAAAGAAGGCCGACAGCGCCGCGAAGCGGGCCGATCTGCAAGCGCTGGGGCCGGAGCCGCCCGCGCCGCTGAAGCCGCATATCGTGGCAAGCGCGCCGACCATCGAAGGGATCACAAAGCACTTGCCCGAATTGCGCGCCAGCCTCGGGATCATGACCGAGGAAGGCGGCGCGCTGATCGGCGGCCACAGCATGAAGGCCGAGAACAAACTGGCGACCTGCGCTAGCTTCAGCGCCATGTGGGACGGATCACCGCTCGACAGGTGGCGCGCGGGCGATGGCGTGGAAAGCTATACCGGGCGGCGCTTCTCGGCACATATCCTCGTCCAGCCGGTCGCGGCGGAGGCGCTGCTATCGGATCCGATGGCAAACGGACAAGGCCTTCTCGCCCGCTTCCTGACGTGCCGCCCGGCCTCGCGCATCGGCACCCGCCTGCGCATGGAAAAAGACGCCGCCGCAGAGGCGGAGATTGCCAGCTTTGCCGCCCGAGTCCGGTCGCTTCTGTCTCGCGATCTGCCCTTGGCGGATCACAAGCGAAACGAACTTGCGCCGCCGATCCTGCCCATGAGCCGGGAGGCGCGCGACGTGCTGACCGCCTTTGCCCGCGAGGTGGAAAAGGCGCAGGCACCGGGCGGACCTTTCGAGGATGCGCGCGCCTTCGCCAGCAAGACCGCAGAGCACGCGGCGCGCCTCTCGGCGGTGTTGACGATCTATGCGGATTCGGACGCGGCGCAGGTGACAGGCGAGACAATGGCCGGGGCAATCGAGGTTGCCACGTTCTACGCGAACGAGGCCGCGCGCCTAGCGGATGCGGCAATCGTGCCGCCCGAAGTGGCCGACGCGGAGCGGATGCGCCTTTGGCTGCTGGGATCATGGGGTGAGCCGCATATCTCGGCCCGCGCGGCGGCGCAGCGTGGCCCGTTCAAGGTGACGGATCGTGCGCGCAAGGCGCTGCGCAAGCTGGAAGCTCACGGCTGGCTGATCGAGGCCAACGGGGCAGAGGTAGAATGCAGACCCCGACGCGAGGCATGGCGGATCGTGCGCGAGGTGCAGCCATGAACGTCTTTGCCTTCGACGCCAAGGCGGCGCTGCAACAAGCACGCAAAAAGTCGAGCCCTTCCTACACTTCCAACAGTTCCTACGGATCGCCCGCCGAGGTCGGAAAAGTAGGAACGATACGAGCACCGGATACCAAAACAATACCGGTAGACCAGTTGCACAACCTCGCTGCAATCGCAGCCCGTGTGGCGTCGCTGGCTGATCCAGACGGCGTAGCCCGTTCGCCCGAGGCGATAGACGCTGTCTGGGATTGGGCGGAGGAGGTGGCCAGACACTACGCAGCATCACGAAAGGACATTGACGAATGACACACCGTATCGTCACCACCCCAGACGGCACACGCTGGTTCGTGGCCAGCCACCCGGACGGCACCACGAAACGTGAGCGCATTGACCCGAACCTGTTTCCAGAGCCGCAGCCGAAGCCTGACGAACCGCAGATTGATTTTTGAGGCGCTGGCCCGCCACCGCACGAAAGGAAAACGATGTATGATCACCACCGAGATCAAGATCAGCCGCCAAGTCGAACAGGCAATTGAGACCATCTTAGACGCCCACGCCCAAGGCAATAATGACGCGCAGGCACGGGAATATGTGAAGCGACTCGATCTGGTGGCGGCTGCGCTGAGGCGCGAGGCTGAGGACATAGAGGCGCTGGCGAGAGAGGAACAGGCGACCGTCTATTCGACGTGAACCGCCGTTCCTGATGCGACAAGCAACACCATACTGCCAGAGGCGCTTAGCTCGACATAATCCAAGTCAACGCCAACCACAGCGTTGGCACCGACCTCAAAGGCTTCTTTCTTAAGTTCGTGTAGAGCGGTACGCCTGCTATCCCTGAGCGTCTTCTGGACTGCCTCAGATCGACCGCCCACAACGTCACGCACACCAGCAAAAAGGTCTTTGAAAACATTCATACCGAACGCACATTCTGCTGTCACAATCTCTATGCGTTTGGTGATCTTTAGGCCCTCGGGATATGTTTCGGTTGTTAGCATTACCGCTTCGATTGCAACGTCTTTAGCCCTTCTTTCTTGGACTTTGGGGCTGTTGTCGTCAGCAAGGCGTTCTTTGTTGCATTTTTTGCAATAGGTTCCACCCGGCCCATAGGAGTTTAGCATCCCTATCTCGGTTCCGCACTCCACACACTTCGCCAAATCTAATCCCCTTTAGTTTTAGCCCCAAGCATAGCCTGACCTGAGCTACCAACATATGTGATAACGAACGATGCCTGACCTTTGACCTCACAGTGTGAACACCTCAGCTTAGCCACAGCATTATGCACAGTGGTCTCACGCCCAAGCCTGTCGATCAATAGTTGAACTGCCAACAGTGAGCTATGCTCACAGGCTTTACACTGGAGTCCGAGGTGGTTGTTGCTGATGCTGGCTAGTCTGGTCATGTTGCTATATTTAGCACAGCCTTTCGAAACCAGCCTTGGTCAAAAACCATGATGGTGGGTGGTGGCGTGTCGCAACAAAAAGGTTTTGTTGATCAATGAATTACCGCAAGCGCTCCTGTGTAACTGTTTATAACGGTGCTAAACTGCTACATATCGCACTTAGTCTCGTTTTGTACGCGCGGATAAAAATGCCAAAAAAAACTGCAAGCGCCGCATATGCCTTAGAGTTCAGCGGATAGCAGTACGGTTTACCAAAAGGCTGCGTAAAGCCGACACGTTGAAAGGGTTTGCGAATGCGGTTTCTTCGTCTCAGTCTGATGGGTCTATTCCTCGTTTCACTGACTCTGGGCCTGATGGTGTACGCCGGTCATCTTGTATATTCCGCCGTGCAGGCTCGCATGAACGACGAGCCCTCTTTGCCGCAACGCCGCGAGCGGGTGTTTTCTGTAAATCTTGTCGAGGCGCATCTGGGAACGCAGACACCTCTCTTGACTGCTTATGGCAGCGTTGAGAGCCGGCGCACATTGGAAATCCGCGCGCTTACAGGTGGTATGATCGTCGATCTGGCACAAAATTTCGAGAATGGCGGGCGTGTGCGCCGGGGTCAGCTTTTGGCACGGATCGACCCGGCAGAGGCGCAATTCACGCTGGAACGCGCCGAAAGCGGCCTAACCGATGCACGCGACGAAGTGCGCGAGGCCAGCCGCGCGCTGGATTTGGCGGGACAGGATCTTGAGGCGGCAGAGATACAAGCAGAGCTGCAACAGCGCGCCTTCCAACGCCAGCTTGACCTTCAGGAGCGTGGGGTCGGCACATCGGCGGCGGTCGAAACCGCCGAACTGGTCGCCGCGCAAAGCAATCAGGCCGTTGTTTCGCGGCGACAGGCCGAAGCGGCGGCTGACGCCCGTGTGGCGCAAGCGCAGACCCAGCTTGCGCGCGCGCGCACTGCGTATGCAGAGGCTGAAAAGCGGCTGGACGACACCCAAATCACCGCCGAATTCAGCGGCACGTTGCGCGCTGTGGCGGTGGTGCGAGGGCGCTTTGTGTCCGCAAACGAGAAAATGGCAGTTCTTGTGGATCCTCGCGCGCTTGACGTGGCGTTCCGGATCTCGACTGGGCAATATGCCCGCCTTTTGGACGAGGATGGCGAACTGACGCGCGCGCCGGTGCGCATCCAGCTTGAGGCCTATGGCGAAAATATCGAAACCACGGGGCATATCACCCGTGACAGTGCCTCTGTCGCAGAGGGTCAAACCGGCCGGTTGATCTTTGCGCGGATGGACGAGCCGGACGGCTTCAAGCCCGGCGATTTCGTCACTGTCGAGGTGACGGAACCACCCATCGAAAACGTGGCGCGCCTTCCAGCCACCGCGCTTGGTGCTGATGGCACGGTGCTGGCATTGTCGGGTGAGGACCGTTTGCGCGTGCTGGAAGTGACGCTGATGCGGCGGCAGGGCAATGATATACTGGTGCGCGGCGACGGGCTTGATGGCGCCGAAATCGTGGCTGAGCGTAGCCCGCTTCTGGGGCCCGGCATAAAGGTGCGCCCACTGCGCGCCGAGGCCGCCGAACAAGAAGCCGCCGCCGACCTGATCGAGCTGAGCGAGGAACGCCGCGCGCGGCTGCGCGGGTTCGTGCAGACAAGCGACATGCCCGATGCCATGCGCACCCGCCTTCTGGCTGAACTATCGGAACGGCGCGTGCCCACCAGCACCGTCGAGCGGCTGGAACGCCGGATGGGCGGCTAGGGCATGGTGCGCGATCTGCCTGTCCGGGCCAGTGGGGTGCTGTCCTATTTTACCCGCCACCCGACGGCGGCCAACCTGCTTTTGGTGGTGCTTGTCGTGCTGGGACTGGCCGCAGCGCCGCGTATGCAGGCACAGTTTTTTCCCGATGTGATCATCGACAACGTGACAGTCGGCGTGTTCTGGGACGGGGCCAGCGCCGAGGATGTGGACAGCGCCATTGTACAGGTGCTGGAGCCTGCCTTGCTTGCTGTCGAGGGCGTGGCTGAAAGCTCTGCCAGTAGCCGCGAGGACCGCGCGACCATCACGCTGGACTTCGAGCCGGGCTGGGACATGGGCCGCGCCGCCGACGAGGTGCAGGCCGCCATCGACACGATCACTGACCTGCCCGACGAGGCCGAGGAACCAACCGTGACACGCGGCGCGTGGCGTGATCGGGTGACGGATATCGTCATCACCGGCCCCGTCGCGGTCGAACAACTGGGGCAATTCGCCGACGAACTGGTGGTGCGGCTTTATGATGCCGGTGTGACCCGGACCACGGTGCGCGGCGTCGCGGCCCCGCACACGGTTGTCGAGGTGCCCGGCACCAACCTTATCGCCTACGATATCACCCTGACGGAAATTGCCAACGTCATCCGGGCCGAGGCCGATGCGGACCCGGCGGGCGATATCACCGGCGGGGCCACGCGCGTGCGCGTGGGCGCTGAAAACCGTGCTGTGGATCAGATCGGTGCGCTGGTGCTGCGATCCAACCGCGATGGCAGCAACCTGACCGTTGCCGACGTGGCGGATGTGCGGATCGAGGGGATCGACCGCAACCGCAGCTATTTCGTGGGCGACGATCCGGCCATACAGATCCGCGTTGACCGCTCCGCGCGCGGCGATGCCATCGGCATCCAGCGGCAGGTCGAAGAGGTTGCCGGGCAGATGGAAATCACCCTGCCTGCGGGCACGGAGATCAAGCTGATCCGCACCCGGTCCGAGGCGATTTCCGGGCGATTGGATATGTTGCTGGACAACGCGCTGACCGGTCTGGCGCTGGTGGTGGGGCTGCTGTTTCTGTTTCTGAATGCGCGCACGGCCTTTTGGGTGGCGGCGGGCATTCCGGTTGCGATGTGCGCGGCGGTCGCGCTGATGTACGCGGCGGGCATCACGCTTAACATGATCTCGCTTTTCGCGCTGATCATCACCCTTGGCATCGTGGTGGATGATGCCATCGTAGTGGGCGAACATGCCGATGCGCGGGTGCGAAAATACGGCGAAACGCCGGTGCAGGCCGCCGAGCGCGCAGCGCAACGCATGGCCCTGCCAGTGTTTTCTGCGACCCTGACCACCCTGATCGCGTTTTTCGGGCTGGTTGCGATCGGTGGGCGCTTTGGCGACCTGATCATCGACATTCCCTTTACCGTGATTGTCGTGCTGACCGCCTCACTTTTGGAATGCTTTCTGATCCTGCCGCATCACATGTCTCACGCGCTTGCCCATGGTGAGCGCGATCACTGGTATGACTGGCCCTCGCGCACGGTCAATCGCGGCTTTACGTGGGTGCGTGAACGGCTGTTCCGCCCCTTCATGGGGCTGGTCCTGCGCGGGCGCTATGTCGTGGTGGCCGTGATGGTCGTGCTTTTGGCCAGTCAGGTGGCGCTGTTCATCCGTGGCGATGTGCAATGGCGCTTTTTCAACGCGCCCGAACAGGGCAGCGTGACCGGTAATTTCAGCATGGCGCCGGGCGCGACCCGCGAAGACACGCTGGAGATGATGGCCGAGATGCAGCGCGCGACAGAGGAGCTGGGCCGCGAATATGAGGCCGAGCATGGGCGCAATCCGCTGGAATTCGTGATCGCCGAGTTTGGCGGCAATGCCGGGCGCGGGCTGACCGGGGCTGATACCAAGGATCCCGACCAGTTGGGCGGCATTTCCATCGAACTGATCGACGCCGACCTGCGCCCCTATTCCAGCTTTGTCTTCGTGGCCGATCTGCAAGAAAAGGTAAACCGCCACCCGCTGGCCGAAGAAGTCAGCTTTCGCGGCTGGCGCTCTGGTCCGGGGGGCGATGCGCTGGATGTCGAATTCTTCGGTGCTTCCGCTGAAACACTCAAGGCTGCCGCAGAGGATCTGAAAACGGCCGTCTCCCGCTTTCCAGAGGTCTCGGGCTTGCAGGACAACCTTTCCTACGACAAAGAGGAGCTGATCCTCGATCTAACGCCGCAGGGTAAGGCGCTTGGGTTCACCATCGACGATCTAGGCCGAACGCTGAGGGCGCGGCTAAACGGGATCGAGGCGGCGACCTATCCCTATGGGCCCCGCAGCGCCGAAATCCGTGTCGAACTGCCCGAGGCGGAGCTGACCGCCGATTTCCTTGAACGTATGCAGATCCGCACCCCGGCCGGGGGATATGTGCTGTTGGCTGATATCGTTTCCGTCCAGCAGCGCACTGGTTTTTCTACGATCCGCCGCGAAAACGGCATCCGCCACGTCAGCGTGTCCGGCGACATATCCGAAGACAACCCCGCGCGCGCCACCGAAATCAACGAGGCGCTGCGGGATGAGATCCTGCCTGAAATCGCCAGCTGGCATCAGGTTGAATGGCAGCTTAGCGGGTTAGCTGAGCAAGAGGGGGATTTTCTGAACGATGCGCGAACGGGGCTGATCCTGACCCTACTGGGTATCTACCTTGTCCTGGCATGGGTCTTTGCCAGCTGGGCCAGGCCCGCTGTTGTCATGGCGATCATTCCCTTCGGCCTTGTCGGTACCATCTATGGCCATGCGCACTGGGATGTGCCGCTCTCGATGTTCACCGTGGTTGGGCTTTTGGGGATGACTGGGATTATTATCAACGATTCGATCGTGCTGGTGACCACGATTGATGAACATTCCCGTGAACGCGGCATCATGCCCGCAATCATCGACGGCGCGGCGGATCGTTTGCGGCCCGTGATGTTGACGACGCTCACCACGGTAATTGGTCTGACGCCGCTTTTGTTCGAACAATCCACGCAGGCACAATTCATCAAGCCCACGGTGATCACTCTGGTTTACGGGCTTGGATTTGGCATGGTTCTGGTGCTGCTGCTGGTCCCCGCCATCGTTGCTATGCAGCACGATATTGACCGCCTTAGGGCTGCGTTGCGTCACGGGCTGCGCTGTCGCAGTAGAGGCGTGCAGCTGACGATGCTGGCGGGGGTCGGGGTTGTCTTTAGCTGGTTTGTGACCACCCTTGGCGCCGCCGCCGTTACAGGCGGGCTGCCGGGGTTCATGACACAAGCCATTCCTGCGCTGGCGGATGCACCAGCGATGCCGGTGGCGTTCGGGCTGTTCGCCGTAGGCGCGGCGCTGGTGCCGTTGGTGATTTATATTCTAGGTTGGATCGTTAGGCTACGCCGGGTTCAGCCAGTCAGATAGCTATGGCCATCAACAGACTTATTCAGCCCCAGAACGCTGATCCACAGATCTGAACGCTGCGCAGCAAAAGAGCCCATTGCGAGATAATGCAGCTTGCTCTCTGCCAATGCTTTTCAGCCTGCCGGCTGGTTTCCTACAGCGCGACACGCTTGCTTGTAGCCAGCCACCCAGACGGCACCACGAAACGTGAAAGGATAGATCCACACCTATTCCCAGCCCCAGCGCCACAGTTGGACCCCGAGCCGGCAATGGAATTTTAAGGCGGCCGCTCTTCTGCGCTGAAACGCTTTCTTAGTGTTGATCCTTTACTGTGGCGGCTAGATGTGTGCAGTCTTAAGCCTGCTAAATTGGAGGGTGCATGGCTATTATCGAGATGCCGTTTTATACACTGATCCTGCGCGTGGACGTAGAGCAAGAAATCTCTGCAGCTGGTTGGTGAGCATTGTTTCAGTGCGTCAATCCAGCTTCAAATTTTGATGGCGAACTAATGGTCTTTGGCTCTATGAACGGCATGGACCTCCACGCAAATATTGATGCCCTCAAAGGTTATGGCTTCGTTGGCCCTGATAACGGTGAAGAGTCGGATATGGTCTTATGGGCGAGCCCACTTGGGGGGATGAGCTACCAACCAAGTTGGCTGTCGCATATAGACGTCGAGTTTTTCGACGACCGGCCAACATGCAAAGCATGGAAACTTACAAATTCCCAAATCTATGGGCTGGTTGACTTTTTCAACGGCGCCGAGTTGCCGACGAAAGGCTATGAGTGCGACTGGGAGCCGAAGATTGGTAGGATATGATTGCACTACTTCTGATGGGCGGCCGCCGTATCTGGGTGATTATCTGGCTAGTAAATTTTGGTGTATGCATATGAATATGATGCACACGAAGCCAGAGTTTCAGGCATGCTGGTTGCTTAGCCACTTCCCTTCCAAGAGCCTGGATGACTTGATCTGTGAAATCTACAGCGAGGCTTTTGGCGTAGCATTCGTACTTGATCAGGAATGGTTGGATGACTTGCTGGATTCTCATTCTGATTGTTCGCTGGGGCAACACTTGCGAACTGTGCTGGGTGCCGTAGACGAAGAGCGCGCCAAGCAAATTGACGCCGGTGCTGTTCTCAGCGACCTCGAGCGACTTGCAGCAAAAGAGCTGGCGTTGGAACAGCTGATGTCGATGGAAGGCGAAGGCCTGTATGTTTCGGGTTCCTCCTTCGCTATCGGTGCCGATTACCAGATATTTGCTTGTTTTACGGGGTATTCTGAAGGCCAAGGCGGCATTAGGTATGAGTTTGACGGTTTATTTGCCTCTAAGCAAATGGCTGAAAGATATTATAAAAAGTTGAGTGATAAATGGTTGGAACTGTAATTTGCTAACGTCGACGTAGGACTAGAAGGAGATTTCCTGATGGTAAGTGAAAAGGTTCGGCAGGAAAGGGCTGAACAGCTTCGGGTTGGCCTGGAAGCCGTTAAACGGTTGGAGGGGCGCAAAGCGCCAATGAGAGAGTGGAGTGTGATGGCAAACCATGTTTTTCACATAGATCGGGAAGATGGTTTGGAAGACGAAAGCACTGCTGAATTTTATGAGTTCACAGAAATCCAGAAAAATCGCTTTCTAGCCCATGCCCGCGAAGACGCTGCATTTGCAGTGTATGCAGCGCATGACGCTTATCAAGAAATCTGCAGAGCAAGAAAGCTTGTAACAGTCAGCCTGCTTTTGAACGTCGTTGTTCTATGCTTACTTTCCTATGAGCTGATTGGCTAATAAATTTGTTCACAACTGTTCACGCTCATGAATACAATGTTTCAGTCAATAAGGTGGTATAATGCTCGGACTTGAACAAGCTTTGTTGGCCCTTATTACTGGCGTGGTTTGTCTATACTTACCCGGCTGTTATCTCATGCTTTCAGAGGCACGGCACAACGCGGAGATTCAGCGATTAGGAAAAAATCTTAATACAGACTCTGCTTATGTTTACTCAGAAAATAAGTTTGCCATAAAAAACATGTTGAAGGCCCAAATTGCTGGGGCAGTTTACGGTAGGTTAATAAGTACTTCGCTCGGCTATGTTTTTCAGTGCCTAGGAGGTCTGATTTCAGTTTGGAGCATCATCAGTTTACTGATCAATATTTTCTAATCCTTCACATATTTCGCAAATGTGAAATATGTGGTATTTAAACACCCCAAATGCTGGAGTGTTGAGATGCCCCGAAAAAGCGGACGCAATGCGGATGGAACGTTTGGCCCAGGCAATCCGGGCAAGCCGAAGGGAACCCGTCACAAGGCCACACAGGCGACCCTGGCGCTTCTAGAAGGCGAGGCAGAAGCGCTATCCCGCAAAGCCATTGAGGTTGCCTTAGAAGGCGACACCGTCGCCCTCCGACTTTGCCTTGAGCGTATTGCGCCAGTCCGAAGGGACGCCCCGGTGCAATTTGATCTGCCGCCCATGCAGTCAGCGATTGACGCCGCTAAAGCCGCTGGGGCTGTCCTGGATGCTGTCGCGCTGGGCGACCTGACGCCGACCGAGGGTGCGCACATCATGTCTTTGTTGGAGGCATATCGCAAGACACTAGAAACAAGCGAGCTTGAGATCCGTTTGTCTGCGCTTGAAAGTGCAGAAACATGAGATTAAAGGCTCGTCTCGCAAAGCTTGAAGCCAAGCGTGTTGCCGTTTTGGAAAGTGACACCGTCACGATCCGGTGGAAAGATGGAACGGAGTGGGAAGTCCCACATCCGCGTCTTATAGCGGAAAACGCTAGTATTAAGTCTATTTCTGGAAAAAACTGACCACTTAGCATATTGCTGAATACTTGCTTGTTGAATTGGAATGGCCCAGCTAGCTTGCAATTATGAGGGCTGGTCCAGATACATATACGGAATTCCATCAAGACCTATGGAAGGCTGTTGCAGAAAACTTATCTGAAGAGGAGCGAGACCGCTGCTTTGCACAGGCGGATGCCGCTCAAATGGCAATCTTCTCCTATGCCGCATCGTTAGGATCGCACTACTTTAAGGATTTGGAGCAAAAAGCAGCGATTGGCACTTTACGTCGTTATGTGTGGGCCCAGGTGGGTCTCTGGGGCATTATTTTAGGGGTTGGTTTATTTATCGACAGAGGTCTAGGTGCGCCTCATAATTTATTAGCTCTTTTAGCGCTATTTGTATTCCAGTTATTTTGGCTGGGCGATATCAAGGCCGAAGAGCGTTGGCTGAGGTATGAGTGTTTTAAGCTTCAAATAAAACTGCGCGATGAACGGCTTCAGTGCGCAGCAAAACTCCCACGCGTCGATCCTCCATACATTCAGGCAGTTATCGAACCTTTCTGCGCCATGTTTCTAGTGCAAGGCGAGCTTCAAGGCATTACGGAAGAGTTTCAAGAATTTGGACGCGACCGAGATAAGATTCTGGACACCTGGTACGTTTTTGAAGAGTACCCTAAGGTACGTTTTTGAAGAGTACCCTAAGCAAATGCGCTCACAAATATGAGTTATTGTCAAATCTGGTGTTTGAGGGTTCTCGGTCATGCGGCGATCTGGTCTGTGGTTGTGGCTTCAATTCCGT
>NZ_JAAORB010000008.1 GCF_011601345.1 Roseovarius gahaiensis | reverse complement strand
TGGCCCAGCTCCAACACCGGGGCGGTGTCGCAGCGGCCCATGCACGGCGCGCGCAGAACGCGCACCTGCGCCGGGTCATGCCCCTCCTCCAGCGCGGATTTCAACTGTTGCGCGCCGGCCAGCTCGCATGACAGCGAATCACACACCCGGATGGTCAGCGCCGGTGGCGGGGTTTCACCCTCTTTGACCACGTCAAAATGCGCGTAAAAGGTTGCGACTTCGTAAACTTCGGCCTGCGAAATGCGCAATTCTTCGGCCAGCGCCCGCAGATGCGCCGCCGACAAATGGCCGAATTTGTCCTGAACCAAATGCAGATACTCAATCAGCAAATCGCGCCGCCGCGGCCCATCGCCCAACAGCCCGCGCACACCGTCCCACGCATGGTCCTCCAACTGGCGGCCCTTCGGCGTATGACGGCCCTTGCCCTTGCCTGACTTCCACACGCCCTGACGCTCGTCCAATGCCATCTGACTGTCTCCTGATCCGGATTTCACACTTCGGATACCGCTCTGCATACTGCCACGCCTGATCAAAAACGACACCTGCGCCGCTGTAAGCGTTCGCAGCACCGCGAATTCACGCGTGATGTTTCCGATCGTATCACATCACAGCCATTTGGCGGCACCGGGTTTGAAGCGCAAAATCTGTAGCCTGCTGTCAATCGCTCTGGCACAATGGCCTTATGAAACAGATCGTCATCCCCTTGGGCCTGATGCTTTTGGCCCCGGCGCTACAGGCCCAAGACACGATGGGGGCCGCCGCGTTCGAGGCCTACACGCAAGGCAAAACATTTTACTACGGGGCACAAGGCACGGCCTACGGAGCCGAAGAATACCTGTCTGATCGCCGTGTGCGATGGTCTTTTCTGGATGGGGATTGTCAGACTGGATATTGGTACGAAGACGATGGGCTGATCTGTTTTGTCTATGACGACCGCCCCGATCCGCAATGCTGGAGCTTTGTCAAAACCACGAACGGGCTGGTGGCCCGTTATCTGACCCAGACACGCGAAACCGAGCTTTACGAAGTTGAACAAAGCGATGAGCCACTGGAATGCAAGGGGCCGCGCATCGGGGTGTAAGTTTCACTTATGCCACCTGAATTCGAACCTTATCCACAAATTTACCGTTAAAACTCCGAAAACTCGAACCTTCGGACAGACTTAAAACAGACTTCCCTGATCCGGCGGATCGGCTTTGGGCGTGGCGGGCTTTGCAGAGGTGCGCGCGGGCTTTGCGGCAGGCGGATTGCCGTCCTGTGCTTTCGGCAAGGACAGGCGGCCATCCGCAAACTCGATCTCCAAGGCGTGTGCCTTGGCTGCAGCCGTCTTGGTGGTCACAACCTGTTCGTCGCCGCGCACCACTGCGTAACCACGCTGAAGCGTGGCCTTGTAGCCCAATGTCTCGCGCAAGCGGTCAAGCCCGTCGATCCGGTCACGCCATGCTTTGGTTTGCCGACCCGCAGCATCGGCCAAGCGACGGCTGATCTGGTCAAGCTGCTGTTGCTTTTGACCGATATCGCGTTGAATCGGCCGCAAGCTCAGGCGGTCGGTGCGACGGTCCAACGCCTCGCGCTTGGCTGTCACGCCGCGCAGCAGCGCCGGATCCAGACGCGCGCCCCATGACGCCAGCCAATCGCGCCGACCGTCCAGTCGGGAATGCAGCGTTCCGGGCCGCAATGCGCCCGACGTCTCGTATAGTCGCACGCGGCGGGTCTGAACGCTACGGGTCAGCGCCGCCGGCAGACGGTCTGACCAGCCGTCAAGCCGCTGGCGTGGGCCATCCAACAACCGGTCAGGCCGGGGCAAGGCACGGGCAAGGTCGCGCAACCGTTGGCCCCGCGCGCTGACACCAGAGGTCAGCGCATGGGTCAGCCGCGCCTCTTGATTGTCCAACCACGCCAACAGATCCAGCCGCACCGGCACCGCCAATTCGGCCGCCGCCGTGGGAGTGGGCGCGCGTTGATCGGCGGCAAAATCGATCAGGGTCGTGTCGGTTTCGTGGCCCACGGCAGAGATCAGCGGGATGTCACTGGCCGCGGCCGCGCGCACCACTGATTCCTCGTTGAAGCCCCACAGGTCTTCGATGCTGCCGCCGCCGCGCGCCACGATGAGCAAATCCGGGCGCGGCAGCGCGCCACCGGGCGTCAGGCGGTTGAAGCCCTCGATGGCGCGGGACACTTCGGGGGCGCATTTTTCGCCCTGCACCGCCACCGGCCAGATCAGCACCTTGCGCGGAAAACGATCACGCAGACGATGCAAAATATCGCGGATCACCGCCCCCGAGGGCGATGTGACCACCCCGATCACATCGGGCAGAAACGGCAGGGGGCGCTTGCGCTCGGGCGCGAACAAACCTTCCGAGGCCAATTGCGCCTTGCGCTTTTCCAACATGGCCATCAGCGCGCCCATGCCCGCCGGTTTGATATCCTCGATTACGATCTGATACCGTGACTGCCCCGGAAAGGTGGTCAGGCGGCCCGTGGCGACCACCTCCATGCCCTCTTCGGGCTGCACCGAAAGGCGCGTGGCCACACCTTTCCAGATCACCCCGGCCAGCACCGCGCGATCATCCTTGAGGTCCATGTAAACATGCCCCGAGCGTGGGCGGCTGACGCGCCCGACCTCGCCTTTCACCCGGACATGGGTGAATTCGCCTTCGATCACGCGCTTCACCGCGCCCGAGATTTCGGAAACCGAAAATTCCGGGGCGTTTTCGCCCTCTATGGGGTCATCAATCAGATCCGACATGCCTGCGCCTTGTGTCTGCCTGCGGCCCACCTTAGAACGCCTTTCAGGCAAGGCCAAGCAGGAGAGTGGCGGCATGAATATCCTGATCCTCGGGGGCGGTGGGCGCGAACACAGCATCGCATGGGCGGTGATGCAGAACCCCAAATGCGACAAGCTGATCGTGGCACCGGGCAATGCCGGTATCGCGCAGATCGCCGAATGCGCCAGCCTTGATATCGAAAATGGCGCGGCCGTGGTCAATTTCTGCGAAGGCAACGCCATCGAATTTGTCATCATCGGCCCCGAGGCCCCGCTGGCCGCAGGCGTCAGCGACCGGCTGCGCGATGCGGGCCTTTTGGTGTTTGGCCCTTCGCAGGCGGCGGCGGAACTGGAGGCCTCGAAGCGCTTTACCAAAGAGATTTGTGACGCGGCAGGGGCCCCCACGGCGGCCTATGCCCATTTCACCGGCGCCGACGCCGCGCGGGCCTATGTCAAGACGCAAGGCGCGCCGATTGTGGTCAAGGCCGACGGGCTGGCGGCAGGCAAGGGCGTGATCGTGGCCGAAACCGAAGAGCAGGCGCTGGCGGCTATCGACGACATGTTCGGCGGCGAGTTCGGAGCGGCCGGGGCCGAGGTGGTGATCGAAGAGTTCATGACCGGCGAAGAGGCCAGCTTTTTCGTGCTGTGCGATGGCGAAACCGCCCTGCCCATCGGCACCGCCCAAGATCACAAGCGCGTCGGAGAAGGCGATACCGGCCCCAATACCGGCGGCATGGGCGCCTATTCCCCCGCGCCGGTGCTGACCGACGAGATCGCGCAAAAGGCGCTGGATGCCATCATCAAACCAACGCTGGCCGAAATGGCCCGGCGCGGCACACCCTATCAAGGCGTGCTGTATGCCGGATTGATGATTGAAAACGGCCAGCCCCGGCTGGTGGAATACAACGTGCGCTTTGGCGATCCGGAATGTCAGGTGCTGATGATGCGGCTTGGCGCGCAGGCACTGGACCTGATGCAAGCCGCCGCCGAGGGCCGTCTGGCGGAGGCGCAGGTGAATTGGGCCCATGACCATGCCCTGACCGTGGTGATGGCTGCAAATGGCTATCCCGGAAGTTATGAAAAAGGCAGCACGATCAAAGGGCTGGATAATTGCGGCGAGGACAGTTTTCACATGGTGTTCCACGCGGGCACGTCTGAAGAAGACGGGCAGATCGTGGCCACGGGTGGTCGTGTTCTGAACGTGACGGCGCGCGGGGCATCGCTGAGCCAAGCGCGCGATCGCGCCTATGCCATGGTTGACCGCATCGACTGGCCACGAGGGTTCTGCCGCCGCGATATCGGCTGGCGCGCGCTTGGATGATCACCGGGATCGGATCGCGTTGCGATCCGACCGAGGCGAGGGGCGCTGCCCCTCGCGCTCCCCGGGATATTTTTGAACAGAAGAAGGCTCAGGGACAGGTTGTCGCTGCGGTCAGGCGATCCGGCCCTTCATAAGGCCCCCAGCGACGCGTCGTTACCCGCCCATGCGTCAGCCGGGCTGCCATGACCGTAGACCAATCGCCACTGGACAGAATCATTTCGGGGCCATCGCCACAGTCACGCAGGCCACCGAGGACGACATCCCAGCCGATCTGGTGGTTGGTCAGGCCCGGATTGTCGGCCACATGCCGCAGCGTTCCATCGACATAGCGCCAGATGCGCAGGGTTTTATCCAGATTCGGGCGATCACCATAAGCGATTTCAATCAGCCCGTCAGACATTTCAAGCCGCAACGCGCCCCATTCGACGGCATCGCCAAGACCCCTGTGATCACATCGTGTGGTCGGATCGATAGTGCTGGCCGCAGTGATCTGTTGAGCGGATGCCGCGCCGGCAAGAAACATCGCAAGCCCCACAATCGAAGGGCCTGCGCATATCATTTAGATTTGCTTTTCGGGCATTTTCACGACCAGCCCGTCAAGCGCGTCCGACACCTTGATCTGGCAGGTCAGGCGCGAGCGTTCAGGATCAGGCTGATAGGCGAAATCCAGCATATCTTCTTCCATGTCATCCTTGGCGGGGATTTTTTCGACCCACGTCGGATCGACATAGACATGGCAGGTTGAGCAGGCGCAAGCGCCGCCGCAATCGGCCTCGATGCCGGGAATGTTGTTGTCGCGCGCGCCTTCCATCACGGTCAGGCCGTTGGCCACGTCGACCACGTGCTCGGTGCCGTTATGCTCGATATAGGTGATCTTCGCCATGAGCTTTTGCTCTCCCCTTCATGTAGCAGACATGCACAGCTACCTAGTCAAGCCACGCGGCCCGGACCAGCCCAATTTGCGACTTGACCCAAAAAGAGTTGCGATAAATTTCCCATGTTCTATTTTTGTTCTTATGCGTGTGCTGTCAGCATCATCCTCCCCTCGTGCCGGAACAGGCCATTGGCCCCGCCCGCCCGCCTGCCTGACGGCCGCCCGCCTGCATCACCCGCCCGAAGGTGCGCGCGTGGCGGTGGCCGGTCTGGTGATTTTGCGGCAACGGCCCGGCACTGCGAAGGGCGTGATCTTTTTGACACTGGAAGACGAAACAGGCGTGGTGAACGTGGTGGTCTGGCGTGCGCTTTACGAACACGCACGCCGCGCCGTGATCGCGGGGCGTATGCTGCGTGTTACCGGCCGGATACAACGGCAATCCGGCGTTGTGCATGTGATCGCGGAACAGATCGAAGACCTGTCCAGTCTGTTGGACCGGCTGCTTGAGCCTTAAGGTGCGGGCACCATATCTGACCACGCGAAGACCGGGCCGCTTTCCCAAACGGGCGAAACCCGCTAGGATGTGAAAAAACAATGCCCCCGAGGCCCGAGCATGACATCCACCCCCGTCTTTTCCACGCTGCTGGCCTGCTTAGTTCTGGCCGCCTGCACCCAGTCCTTGCCATTGGGCCAGCCGAACGAACCAAACATCATGCACACCCTGCAAGAAGCCCCGCCCGGCGCAGCCCCCGGCACCTGTTGGGGCAAGGATATCAGCCCTGCCATCGTCGAAACCGTCACCGAGCAGATTGTATTGCAGCCCGCCGAAGTGCGAAATGACGGCACCGTGGTGCAGCCTGCCCTCTATAAGACAGAAACCCGACAGGCCATCGTGCGTGAACGCAAGGTGACGTGGTTTCAAACCCCCTGCGCCAGCGACCAAACACCCGAATTCGTGGCGTCGCTGCAGCGTGCGCTCAAGGCGCGAAGCATGTACCGCGGGCCGATTTCCGGCAAAATGGATGCCCGAACCCGTGCTGCGGTGCGGGCCTTTCAGAAGTCTCAGGGGCTGAACTCGGGTATCCTGTCGCTGGCGGCCGCCCGCAAACTGGGCCTTGTCGCGGTCAAAAACCCGGACGCCGACGAATAACCCCGGCCAACCATACAGGCCGCGCTGCCCTGCGCTGCTAAAAACCACGTTTGATTCGACGCGTTGCGCCACGATCGCGCGGCCCAGTGTGGCCTTTTTCCCACAGCCCGACAAAGGCGTCAGCCCCACCGCCACCCTGACCGCCCACCTGTCAGGCCGCCCGCTTAAAAACGCAGCACGCCATATTCTTCTTGGCCAAAGCGTTTTTTTAAACTGCCTGAAATTTACCAGTGACTGCTTAACCTTAGGTCAGTTTTGCTTATGCATTTTCTGCATAGCAGCATTGATCACGTCAGGTATTGTGCGACCGCAGCATTGGGCTAATTTAATCCCAACAGCGAAACACGCACATCGTGCCCAACCGAAGAGCCGGATCAAAACAATGACTTTTGCCAATTACTCTCGCGCAACGGAAACCGGCCTTGGGCTGGAGCTTGGTGCGGCTCTCAACCACTTGATGCAGCGCGTGGCCGATTACCGTATTTATCGCGCCACTTTGTCCGAGCTGCAAGGGTTGAGTGATCGGTCATTGGCCGATCTGGGCCTGCATCGCTCGGGCCTGCGCGGTATCGCCCTGCATGCCGTCTACGGCGCGCAACACTAGGAATTTCGAGTTCAGGTGCTTCTCTCCTCCTCCCTGAAGCATCTGTAAATGGCGGCGGCCTCCTTTCTCCTCCTCCCTAGGAGGTCGCCACCCAAAAGACCCGGGTCATTTGACCCAACCAGTTGCGATAGGCCCTCTCCTCCTCCCTGGGCCGCTCGTAAAATGGAACGGCGGCGCCTCTCCTCCTCCCTGGCGCCGCCGTTTTCTTTTTATCCCCATACACTTGACTGTCGGCGCCATAGGCTGCTCGTATCGAATGACACAATTCGGGACAGTAGACATGATGCAACCGCCACTCGATTCCGCCACAACAAACGCAATCCGCGCGGCCGTCGCTGACGGCTTTGAGCGGCAAACGCAGTTTTTGGCTGATTTCACCCGCATCCCCAGCCTGCGCGGGCGCGAACACGCCGCCCTTGATTTCATGGCCGGGGCGTTGCGCATGCGCGGCTGGCAGGTGGACGATTGGACCGTGTCCACCGATCAGCTTGCCGATCAGCCCGGCTTTAGCGATTGCAACGGCGAGGTGCCGCATATCCGGTCCGTTGTCGGCACACTTGAGCCTTCGGCGCCCCAAGACGTGGGCCAATCCCTGATCTTGCAAGGCCACCTTGATGTGGTGCCCGAAGGCCCACATGATATGTGGCACTCGCCGCCATTCGATCCGCAAATCCGCGATGGCTGGATGTATGGGCGCGGGGCGGGCGATATGAAGGCCGGCAAGGTCGCCGCCCTGTTTGCGGTCGATGCGCTGCGGCGCGCGGGCTATGCCCCGGCCGGGCGGGTCCATTATCAATCCGTCGTCGAAGAAGAAAGTTCGGGCCTTGGGGCCGTGGCCACGCTGGCGCGCGGTTATCGTGCGGATTGCGCCTTTATCCCGGAACCTACCGGCCTTGGGCTGGTGCGCGCGCAGGTGGGCGCGATCTGGTTTCGCCTCAAGGTGCGCGGACGGCCCGCGCATGTGGCCTATGCAGGCGCAGGGGCCAGCGCGATCACCGCCGCGATACACCTGATCACCGCCCTGCAGAAAATGGAGGCCGACTGGAACACGCAAGCCGCCCAACACCCTGATTACCGCGATGTGCCACACCCGCTGAACTTCAACGCAGGTCAAATCAAAGGCGGGGACTGGACGTCAAGCCTGTCCGCTTGGTGCGATGTGGATTGCCGCATGGGCCTGTTGCCCGGCGATGATGTGGCCGCGCGTCGCGCGCAAATCGTCGAAACGGTTCAACAAGCCGCCGCCGCGCATCCGTTCCTGCGCGACATGCCCCCCGAAATCGAATGGACCGGCTTCATGGCCGATGGATACAGCTTGCAAAACGCCGACGCGCCCGAAGCCGCCTTGGCGCGCGCCCATTCCGCCGCCACAGGTGCCTCAAAACCACAAGATCAATCTTGGACAGCCCTCACCGACACCCGGTTTTACGGCCTCTATCACGGCATCCCCAGCCTGTGCTACGGCCCCGAAGCCGACAGCATCCATGGGTTTGACGAAAAGGTGAATCTGGCCTCGGTCCAACGCTGCACCGAGGTCATCGCCCTGTTCATCGCCAATTGGTGCGGCCTGCGCCCCCTGTCCGGTTAATGCCAGGCCGCTGCCCGCCTGCGCCGGCGCCCTGCCCCTGACAGCGCGCCGTTGTGCCCGGCGTGTTGCAAAAACCCGACAAAGGCCTGCGCTGCCGGGCTGGCGGCGTTGCGCGCGGCCGGACAGTCCAACGCATCGCGCGCGGCCGTCGCCGTCACAAGCTCGGTCTCGGAAAACACCCATTCCAGAAACCCGAGGCGCGCCATGGCATCCGCTTCGGCCCCGATGGCGTCGCTGGCTTCCAACCCATCCAGAATACGGGTCACACACATCTTGTTCACTCCACCGGCCACACCCCGGGCCGGGCTGGGGCAAAGAACAGGGTGAACGGGGCCAAGCCGTGGCGTGCCGCGTCCCCACCGCCCTCCGCAGCTTGACGTTGTCCAAGGCTGGTTTCCGGGCTTGGCGAGATCGGATGCAGCGCCTTCCCGGACCGTCTTGGTCCAGTGGCCTGTGCCGCATCCCCCATCCTTACCGTTGCGGGGGCAGCGCCGGAGTTACACCGGCTTCCCAATTCTCCCGGCAGAACCGGGCACCTCAGGCGTTAACTGTGGCGCAATCCCAAAACCCGCGCAAGCCGCAAAACCGCCTTGTCAGGGCGCTGACCGACACAGGCAGGCTCTTCTTCTGTTCAAAAATATCCCGGGGAGCACGAGGGGCAGCGCCCCTCGTCTAACAAACCTGCGCGGCGCAGCCGCCCCTTTTGGGTATGATATCAGAACGGTACGTCATCCGCGCCGGTGACAAACCGGCCAACCACTTTCTTGACGCCCGCTTTTTCGAACTCAATTTCCAGCTTGTCGCCTTCAACCCCGATGATCGCGCCATAGCCGAACTTCTGATGGAACACGCGTTCGCCCAAAGTATGCGCGCTGATCGCTTGGGCGTCGATCACGCTGGATTTCGAGTCGCGCGGCTGGCTGATTGGCCTGTCGCCCGCGCGCGATTGCAGCCGCCGCCAACCCGGCGAGTTATAAACATTGGCCTCGGCCGCGCGCGTTTCCAGCCCACTTTGCACCGAACCGCCCGCCGCCGCGCCATAGCCGCCGCCATAAAGGCCCGGCGGGGTCAGCACCTCCACATGCGCCTCAGGCAATTCGTCAATAAAACGCGAAGGCATTTGCGATTGCCATTGCCCATACACCCGGCGGTTTCCGGCGAATGAAATCGTGCAAATTTCTTCGGCGCGGGTGATGCCGACATAGGCCAAACGGCGCTCTTCTTCGACGCCCTTGAGGCCGGATTCATCCATCGAGCGTTGCGAGGGGAACAGCCCATCTTCCCACCCCGGCAGGAAGACGGCGGGAAATTCCAGCCCCTTGGCGGCATGCAGGGTCATGATCGACACTTTCTCGCCCTGCTCTTCGTTTTCATTGTCCATGATCAGGCTGACATGTTCCAAAAACCCGCCAAGGTTCTCGAACTGCTCAAGCGCTTTCACCAGTTCCTTGAGGTTTTCCAGACGGCCCGGTGCCTCGGGCGTCTTGTCGTTCTGCCACATCTCGGTGTAGCCCGATTCGTCCAGAATGATCTCGGCCAGCTCCATATGGCTTAGGTCCGCATCCCCCGTCATTCGGCCCCAGCGTGACAGGTCAACCACCAGTTTGCCCAGGGCATTCGCGCCCTTGCCCTTGATCGCGCCCTGCTCCACCGCCAATGCCGCCCCGTCCAGCAGCGACACGCCATGGTCACGCGCGATCCGCTGAATGGTTTGCCGTGCCTTGTCGCCAAGGCCGCGCTTGGGCGTGTTCACGATCCGCTCGAAGGCCAGATCGTCGGATGGCGACACCACCAGTCGAAAATAGGCCATGGCATCGCGGATCTCCATCCGCTCGTAAAACCGGGGGCCACCGATCACCCGGTACGGCAAGCCGATGGTCAGGAACCGGTCCTCGAAGGCGCGCATCTGGTGCGACGCGCGCACCAAGATCGCCATGTCATCCAAGCCAATCGGGCGCAGGCCCCGCGTGCCGCGCTGCATCGATTCGATTTCTTCCCCGATCCAGCGCGCTTCTTCCTCGCCATCCCAATGGCCGATCAGGCGCACTTTCTCGCCCTCGGGCGCGTCGGTCCACAACTCTTTGCCCAAGCGGCCCTTGTTGGCGGCGATCACACCCCCGGCAGCGGCCAGAATATGCGGGGTCGAGCGGTAATTCTGCTCAAGCCGAACCACCTTGGCACCGGGGAAATCTTTCTCGAAGCGCAGGATATTGCCCACCTCGGCCCCGCGCCAGCCATAGATCGACTGATCGTCATCGCCCACACAGCAAATGTTCTTGTGCCCCCCGGCCAACAGCCGCAGCCACAGGTATTGGGCGACGTTGGTATCCTGATACTCGTCCACCAAGATATAGCGGAACCAGCGTTGGTATTGCGCCAGCACATCGGGATGCTGTTGGAAAATCGTGACCACATGCAACAAAAGGTCGCCAAAATCCACGGCGTTCAACTCGCGTAGGCGGGTCTGGTATTGCCGATACAGCGCCGGGGCCTTGCCATCAAACGCCCCTGCCTCGGACGCTGGCACCGTCTCGGGCGTCCAAGCTCGGTTTTTCCAATGGTCGATGACGCCTGCCAATTGCCGCGCGGGCCAGCGTTTGTCGTCGATGCCTGCGGCCTGAAGCAATTGTTTCAGCAGACGTATTTGATCGTCGGTATCCAGAATGGTGAAGTTCGACTTCAATTCAACCAGTTCGGCATGCCGCCGCAGCAGCTTGACGCAGATCGAATGAAACGTGCCGAGCCAAGGCATCCCTTCCACCGCCTCGCCCAGCAGGCGGCCAACACGCTCTTTCATCTCGCGCGCGGCCTTGTTGGTGAAGGTGACCGCCAAAATCTCGTTCGGGCGCGCGGTGCCGGTGTTGAGCAGATGCACGATGCGCGTGGTCAAAGCCTTGGTCTTGCCGGTCCCGGCCCCGGCCAGCATCAACACCGGGCCGTCCAGCGCCTCGACCGCGGCGCGTTGTTCCGGGTTCAACCCGTCAAGATAGGGCATCGGCCGCGCGGCCATGGCGCGCGCAGCCAATGAAGCGCCTTCAAAGGCATCGGATTCGTCAAAACTGCTCATGTAGGAAACGATAGCGCGGGTTAAGCCCAAGTTAAAGGGAATGTTCGGGGATTGTTCCCATGATTTTTTATGCCCGTCCGCTTTTCACCATGCCATCTGGACACCGCCTTGCACGCGCGTAAAGTCACGCCATGGACTTGCACGCAAAATACCCCGCTTTGCACGATCTGCGCCAGCGCGCCCGCCGCCGCATCCCGCATTTCGTTTGGGAATATCTCGACAGTGGCACCGGGTCCGAAGCCACGACCGCCCGCAACCGCAGTAAGCTGGATGAGGTGCGCCTCATGCCCTCGATTCTGCACGGCGAGATCACGCCGGACCTGTCCGCCCGTCTTTTCGGCCAGACCCTGCCCCTGCCCGTCGGCATTGCGCCGCTTGGCATGTCGGGCCTGATTTGGCCGGGGGCCGAACAGCTTTTGGCCGGGGCTGCGGCGCAATTGGGCATGCCCTACGCGCTGTCCACGGTGGCCACGCAAACACCCTCCGATTTACAAGGCGTGGTGGGCGAACATGCCTGGTTCCAGATGTATCCGCCGCGCGACCCCGATATTCGCGCCGATATGCTAGCGCGGGCGCGTAACGCGGGCTTTGGCACGCTGGTGCTGACAGTCGATGTGCCCGTAGCCAGCCGCCGCGAACGGCAGGTGCGCTCGGGCCTGACGACGCCGCCGAAACTGACGCCGCGCCTGTTGGCCCAGATTGCGCGTTGCCCGACATGGGCCACCGGCATCGCCCGGCGCGGCATGCCGCGGATGAAACTGATTGATCACTATGCAGGCAATCTCAGCGGGCTGTCATCAACCGCGCATGCGGGCTACCTTTTGCGCACCGCGCCGGATTGGGAGTATCTGCGCTGGCTGCGCGACGCGTGGGACGGGCCGATGATCGTCAAGGGGGTGCTTGACGCGGGCGACGTGCCCCGGCTTGAGGACGAAGGCATCGACGCGATCTGGGTTTCAAACCATGCCGGGCGGCAATTCGATGCCGCCCCCGCCACGATCGAAGCGCTGCCCGCGATCCGCGCCGCCACGTCGAAACCGGTGATCCTTGATGGCGGAATTGAAACCGGTCTCGATATCCTGCGCGCCATCGCGCTGGGGGCGGATTACGTGATGATGGGGCGGCCTTGGCATTATGCCCTCGGGGCGCTTGGCGCCAAGGGGCCTGCACATCTACATGATATTCTGTCGCTCGACCTTCGGGCAAACATGGGTCAGCTGGGCCTGTCGAACCTGTCAGAGGCCCCCCGCAGGCTGATTTCCGCCCCCGAGGTGTCGCCCCCTGCTGCGACACCATCACGCTTTACTGCGTGAAGCTGTAGAGAATTGAACTGTATACATTTTTCTATTTTGCCCAAGGCAACCGAGGTGCCGACCGAACATCCACGAAATGTCGCGTTATGGTGAAAGACGTCGCTGCGGCATTGCGCAAACCTTTCACAACTCCTACAAAATGGCTGCACCGGCGCTGCACCGCAGCAAGCTGCGCAACGCATAGGCCGGTCGAATGATATGCGACAGACAGGGGGGCTGAAGCCCGTGAGCGAGTTCAAGAAAATCCTTATTGCCAACCGCGGCGAAATTGCGATCCGCATCATGCGGGCGGCCAATGAAATGGGCAAGCGCACGGTCGCGGTCTTTGCCGAAGAAGACAAGCTGGGCCTGCATCGCTTCAAGGCCGACGAAGCCTATCGCATCGGCGAAGGCCTTGGCCCTGTGGCCGCTTATCTGTCGATTGATGAAATCATCCGTGTCGCCAAGGATTCGGGCGCTGATGCGATTCACCCCGGCTATGGCCTGCTGTCGGAAAACCCCGATTTCGTGGATGCCTGCGATGCCAATGGCATCACCTTTATCGGCCCCAAGTCCGAAACCATGCGCGCCCTTGGCGACAAGGCCAGCGCCCGCAAAGTGGCGATCGAGGCCGGTGTGCCCGTCATTCCGGCCACCGAAGTTCTGGGCGACGATATGGATGCTATCCGCGCCGAGGCCGAACAGATCGGCTATCCCTTGATGCTCAAGGCGTCATGGGGCGGCGGCGGGCGCGGCATGCGCCCGATCAACGGCCCTGATGAGCTGGCCGAGAAGGTCATGGAAGGCCGCCGCGAGGCCGAGGCCGCCTTTGGCAATGGCGAGGGGTATCTGGAAAAGATGATCATCCGCGCCCGGCATGTCGAGGTCCAGATTCTGGGCGACAAGCACGGCCAGATGTATCACCTTTTCGAGCGTGACTGCACCGTGCAGCGCCGCAACCAAAAAGTCGTTGAGCGGGCGCCAGCCCCCTACCTGACCGATCTGCAACGCGCCGAGATTTGCGAGCTTGGCTACAAGATTTGCAAGCACGTCAATTACGAATGCGCCGGCACGGTCGAGTTCCTGATGGATATGGACACCAGCCAGTTCTATTTCATCGAGGTCAACCCACGCGTGCAGGTCGAACATACCGTCACCGAGGAAGTGACCGGCATCGACATCGTGCAGGCGCAAATTCGCATCGCCGAGGGCAAAACCATCCAAGAGGCCACGGGCAAGACCGGTCAGGATGCCATCACTCTGAACGGCCATGCGTTGCAAACGCGGATCACCACCGAAGATCCGCTGAACAATTTCATACCCGATTATGGCCGCATCACCGCTTACCGCTCGGCCACGGGCATGGGCATTCGCCTTGATGGTGGCACCGCCTATGCGGGCGGGGTGATCACGCGGTATTATGACAGCCTTCTGACCAAGGTCACAGCCCACGCGCAAACGCCCGAAGCGGCAATCGCGCGAATGGACCGCGCCCTGCGCGAGTTCCGTATTCGCGGCGTCAGCACCAATATCGCCTTTGTCGAAAACCTGCTGAAGCACCCGACCTTCCTCAGCAACGATTATACGACCAAGTTCATCGACGACACGCCCGATCTGTTCAAGTTCAGCAAACGGCGGGATCGGGGCACCAAGGTTCTGACCTATATCGCCGACATCACCGTGAACGGGCATCCCGAAACCACAGGCCGCGCCAAACCGGCCGAGGCCAAGCCACCCCGCCCGCCGCATTTGATCGGCGATGCGGCCCCCGGCACCAAGACACTTTTGGACGCCAAAGGCGCCAAGGGTGTGGCCGACTGGATGCTAGACCAGCCGCAGCTTTTGTTGACCGATACAACCATGCGCGACGGGCACCAATCGCTGTTGGCCACCCGGATGCGGTCGATCGACATGATCAAAGTCGCGCCTGCTTACGCCGCCAACCTGTCGCAACTGTTCAGCGTGGAATGCTGGGGCGGGGCCACCTTCGATGTGGCCTACCGTTTCTTGCAGGAATGCCCGTGGCAACGCCTGCGCGAACTGCGCGCCGCCATGCCAAATGTGCTGACGCAAATGCTGCTGCGCGCCTCAAACGGGGTGGGCTACACCAACTATCCCGACAACGTGGTGCAGGAATTCGTGCGCCAAGCTGCGGACACCGGCGTTGATGTGTTCCGCGTGTTCGACAGCCTCAACTGGGTGGAAAACATGCGCGTCGCCATGGACGCGGTGATCGGCACCGGCAAGATCTGCGAGGGCACGATTTGCTACACCGGCGATATCCTTGATCCTGACCGCGCCAAGTATGACCTGAAATATTATGTCGCCATGGCGAAAGAACTGGAGGCGGCAGGCGCGCATGTGCTGGGCCTCAAAGACATGGCGGGCCTGTTGAAACCCGCCGCGGCGCGCGCATTGGTCAAGGCGCTGAAGGACGAATTGACGATCCCGGTGCATTTCCACACCCACGACACCAGCGGCATTGCCGGTGGCACCATTCTGGCCGCCGCAGACGCGGGCGTCGATGCGGTGGATGCGGCGATGGATGCGTTCTCGGGCGGCACCTCACAGCCCTGCCTTGGCTCGATCGTCGAAGCCTTGATGCATACCGAGCGTGACACCGGGCTGGATATCGAGCGGATCCGCGAGATCTCGAATTACTGGGAACAGGTGCGCGCGCAATACGTGGCGTTTGAATCCGGGCTCGCCGCCCCGGCCTCGGAAGTGTATCTGCACGAAATGCCCGGCGGACAGTTCACCAACCTCAAGGCGCAGGCCCGCAGCCTTGGGCTTGAGGAAAAGTGGCCCGACATCGCCAAGACCTATGCCGACGTGAACCAGATGTTCGGCGATATCGTCAAGGTCACGCCCTCCTCCAAGGTGGTGGGTGACATGGCGCTGATGATGGTCAGCCAAGGATTGACCCGCGCCGATGTCGAAAACCCCGACACCGATGTGGCCTTTCCCGATTCGGTGATCGACATGATGCGCGGCAATCTGGGCCAGCCCCCCGGCGGCTTTCCCGAGGCCATCGTCAAGAAAGTGCTGAAGGACGAAAAACCCAACACCGCGCGCCCTGGCGCACATTTGGACCCGGTTGATCTGAAGGCCGCGCAGGCCGATCTGATTGACCAGCTTGAAGGCAAGGCGGTGGATAACGAAGACCTCAACGGATATCTGATGTATCCCAAGGTCTTCCTTGATTACATGGGCCGCCACCGGATGTATGGCCCTGTGCGCACGCTGCCCACGCGCATCTTCTTTTACGGGATGGAGCCGGGCGAAGAAATCTCGGCCGAGATCGACCCCGGCAAAATCCTTGAAATCCGCCTGCAAACCGTCGGCGAAACCGGCGAGGACGGCGAGGTGAAGGTGTTCTTTGAACTCAACGGTCAGCCGCGCGTGATCCGCGTGCCCGACCGCAAGGCCAAGGCCACCACCGCCGCACGACCCAAGGCCGAGCAAGGCAACCCGGCCCATGTCGGCGCGCCAATGCCCGGCGTCGTGGCCAGTGTCACGGTGTCCGTGGGTCAGAAAATCAAGGAAGGCGACATGCTTCTGACCATCGAAGCGATGAAAATGGAAACCGGCATCCACGCCGAACGCGACGCCACCGTCAAGGCTGTGCATGTGCAGGCCGGTGGCCAGATCGACGCCAAGGATCTGCTGGTCGAATTCGAATAAGGGTGAAAGGCCCCGTGGGTGCGTTTCCGGGGCCTTGAATTTCAGGCATCGCCAATGGCGGGCCAAACCCCATCGCCGTGCCGGGTGCGTCGAATGAACAAGCCGCGCATTGCCGGGCCGCGGTGCGGCGACCCAACCCGGCGCTTTAGCACTTTATCCCAACCACTTGCGCGCGACCTTCAAGCGGCGCACCAAGATCAGCCCAATCGCCGTGCCGTGGGGGCGGCCCGGCGATGCGCGGCAGCCTTCGGCCTTGATCCCGCGCGGGCGAGGATATCCGCTTGGTCCCGCAACCCAGCCAGTCGCGGCCAACACCTTGCACATTCGCATTAATCTCCTTCAGTGCCGGTCCAAATGACTGCTCCGGGGCTAACAACCGTCATTGCTTGGTAGGGACCCAACGCTTTCGCCCGCACGCCAACAGTCACCTTCGCCCCCCGCGTCCGCCTTCTTCAAATCGGCGAAGTCGCGCCCCACGGCACCAGATCGTGCTGCTTGGGGGGGCTTGCGCTGTCAACAATGCTGGGTTTTGCCGAACTGGCCTTGTGATTTGGCCCCTCAAGCAGGTGGCGCGCGGCCCTCGAAAAACTTTTTCTTAGATTTCCTGAAATTTGGTCTTGCGGCCACCGCCAAGAGTTTATAAATCCCGCCCTACCCAAGGACGCGGGTGTAGCTCAGGGGTAGAGCGTTACCTTGCCAAGGTAAATGTCGTGAGTTCGAATCTCATCACCCGCTCCAATTACTCTTCCCCATCAAGATCATTGCGACCCGCCTGTCGCGCAGGCGCCGCAGGCCGGACCAATCGCGTGGCGGCCCCTTGGCGCGGTCGAACGTCCCCCCTATAAAGATGCCGAACACCAAAAAGGGCAAACCTAATGCGCAGCGCCACGATCACACGCAAAACCGCCGAAACCCAGATCAACGTCGAGGTCAATCTCGACGGCACCGGGGCTTATGACACCCAGACCGGCGTCGGCTTTTTTGATCACATGCTGGATCAATTGGCGCGTCATTCGCTGATCGACATGACAATCCGCTGCGATGGCGACACCCATATCGACGATCACCACAGCGTCGAGGATGTGGGCATCGCCCTTGGTCAGGCCCTGACCCAAGCGCTTGGCGACAAGCGCGGGATTCGCCGCTATGGTGCCTGCCTTCTGCCGATGGATGACGCGCTGGTGCGCGCCGCGCTTGACCTGTCGGGACGGCCCTATCTGGTGTGGAATGTCGATATGCCCACACAGAAAATCGGCCATTTCGACACCGAGCTGGTGCGCGAGTTCTTTCAGGCCCTCAGCACCCATGGCGGCATCACCCTGCATGTCGATGCGCTGCACGGGATCAACAGTCACCACATCGCCGAGGCCGCATTCAAGGCCGTCGCCCGCGCCCTGCGCGACGCCGTGGAAACCGATGCGCGCAAATCCGATGCCGTGCCATCGACCAAAGGGGCGCTGTGACCGGCATGACCACCGTTATCGTCGACTACGAATCCGGCAACCTGCACTCGGCTGAAAAAGCGTTTCAGCGCATGGCGTCCGAGGTGGGCGCCGGTGCCGTGACCATCACGTCAGACCCCGACACCGTGCGCCGCGCCTCGCGCATTGTCTTGCCGGGGGACGGCGCGTTTCCGGCCTGCCGTGATGAGCTTTACGATCACCGCGGCCTGTTCGAGGCCATCCAAGAGGCGGTCATGACCCAAGGCCGCCCCTTCATGGGTATCTGCATCGGGATGCAGATGCTGGCCACGCGCGGCCTTGAATACCGTGAAACCGACGGGTTTGACTGGATCGGCGGAACGGTGGACCGCATCGCGCCCTCCGACGCCACGCTGAAAGTGCCGCATATGGGCTGGAACGATCTGGTGATCGACCATCCGCACCCTGTGTTCGACGGCATCTCAACCGGCGATCACGCGTATTTCGTGCATTCCTATCATTTCCGCGTCGACGATCCGGCACACCTGCTGGCGCATGTCGATTATGGCGGTCCGATCACGGCAGTGGTCGGGCGCGACAATATTGTCGGCACGCAATTTCACCCGGAAAAAAGCCAGTCGACCGGCCTGCGGATCATTGCCAACTTCCTGAACTGGAAACCCTGACACACCAAGGCGCTGCGCGGCCGCCGGTCACGGCGGACAAGCGGCGCCAGATTTAACGCGGATTACTGAACCCGCGTCCATGTCTGCTTGGCGCAGATCAAACCACCCGCCACACAGCCGCGCAGCTTCAGCGCATTGCCCTGCAAATCAATCTTGCCGATGTAGATCTTGTCATTCGACGGTCGCCAAACTTTACCTTCGTATTGGCCATCGCCCTGCGGTGTCATGTTGCGCACCAACATCTTGCCAATCGTGGGCGATTTGTATTCGCCCCCATCCTTGAACGTCCGCGCGATCGTTCTACAGATATTGGCGCCACATGTCTGCATTTGCACATGCGCGTAAGATCCGTCATCCACTTCGGTTTTCCACGTGCCCAGCATCGGGTCGGCGGTGGCGCCCCCCGCACTCGCAACAATGGCTATCGCCGCGGCAAACAGCTTGTTCATCTTAGGTGTCCTCCCTGACATCTGCTGTGGCAAGTCTCGCGCGCGGCGCTGTTTTAAATCAAGTCTGACGTCGGGTCGCGTTGCATTTCGCGTGGCCCCATGCCAAACGGCCAACAACGCAGCCAACAAGGATTTCGGCCATGATCCTCTACCCCGCCATCGACCTCAAAGACGGTCAGGCCGTGCGCCTGTTCAAAGGTGAAATGGAAAAAGCCACGGTCTTTAACGACGATCCAGCCGCGCAGGCCATGGAATTTGTCGAGGCAGGATGCGAATGGCTGCATCTGGTGGACCTCAACGGCGCTTTCGCTGGTGAGCCCGTAAATGCTGCCCCGGTCGAGGCGATCCTTGAGCGCACCCGCGTGCCCGCCCAACTGGGCGGCGGCATCCGCGACATGGCCACCATCGAACGCTGGCTGTCCAAGGGGCTGGCGCGCGTGATCCTTGGCACTGTAGCGGTTGAAAACCCTACGCTCGTGCGCGACGCGGCCCGCGCCTTTCCCGGTCAGGTCGCCGTCGGCATCGACGCGCGCCAAGGCATGGTCGCCACCAAAGGCTGGGCCCAAGAAACCGATGTCAACGCCACCGATCTGGCACGCTCGTTCGAAGATGCGGGCATGGCGGCGATCATCTACACCGACATCAACCGCGATGGTGCCATGCAAGGCCCCAATATCGCAGAGACCGCCGCGCTGGCCAATGCGGTGTCGATCCCGGTGATCGCCTCGGGCGGGGTCAGTTCGATCGACGACCTAAAGGCGCTGAAAGCCTGCGGCGCGCCGCTGAACGGGGCGATCTCGGGCCGGGCGCTTTATGATGGGGCGATTGATCTGTCCGAGGCGCTGCAGGTGATGAACGCCTGACCCGCCTTCGGGTCAGCCTTAACCGTCCGCCGCCTTGGCCGTCAGATTGCCCAACGCGCCCTGCATCTTGGCGATATAGCCCGCACCTTCATTGATGCCGGGCAGATCGTCCAGGCTTTCCTCGGGGTCTTCATACGCCAGCCAGACTTGGCCTTGGGCATCCTCATAAACCAAAACCTTCAACGGCAGGTACAGCCCCGCAAGCGGGTTATCCTGCATCGCGGTCGTCCCCAATTTGGGATTGCCGAAAATCAGCAATTCTGACGGTGCCAGCTCCATATCCACATTGGCCGCGCCAGCCGCGTGATCGACGCGCGCGAACACGGTGGCACCTGCGCCGGTGACCGCCGCTTCCAGTGCGTCCATGGTGGCCGCTACGTCACCGCCTGCGCGGACTTTCAAGATATCATCATCCGAGGCCCACGCCCCCTGCGCCGCCAAGCCGAGAACACAAGCCGCTAGAAATCGTTTCATCGTAATCTCCTTTCAGGTGCACCAAAACGGCCTCAGGTTCTGGCAACCGGGCCGGTTTGCCCATACACAATACCGTGACACCCCAAACCAGGCTTATCCATGCCCGACCCACAGCGCTTGCAGACACCTTCGCACACCGGCCCCGGACGCCCGATACCGGCGGCTGTGCCGCTGTGGGTCACTTTGTTGACGGTCGTCACGGCGATGTTCAGCATCGTGACCGGTGACACCGCTGGAAAGGCCCTCAGCGCGTCGGGCGCACACCCGTTTTTCGTGGCATGGGCGCGGTTTGCCATGGCCGCGCTGGTGCTGCTGCCGTTCAGCGGTCTGCGACGGGCCGAGCTGGCACAGCTGTTTGATTGGCGTATCCTGATGCGCGGCGCGCTGATCGCCGGGGTCATCTCATCGATTCTCACCGCGCTGAGATATGCCCCCATGGCCGATGTGTTCGGGGCCTTCTTCATCGGGCCGATCATCTCGTTCATTCTGGCCGCATGGTTGCTTGGGGAACGGATCACGCCACTGCGCTGTGTGCTTCTGGGGCTTGGCTTCAGCGGCGTTCTGCTGGTTGTCAAACCGGGATTCGGCGCAGGTCCGGGCATGGGTTTTGCGCTGTTGGCGGGGGTTTTCTTCGGCAGCTTTCTTGTGACCACGCGCTGGCTGGCCGGATCGTTTCGGCCGCGCTTTCTCGTGATCTCGCAATTGCTGGCGGGCAGTCTTTTGCTGGCGCCGCTGGCCTTTGTGGTGGGCGCGCCCGCGATGACCGCATGGCTATGGCTGCTCTTCGCCATCAGCGCCTTCGGATCTGCTCTTGGCAACCTGTTGCTGGCGGTGGCCAACCGCCATGCCCCGGCCTCGGTGATCGCCCCGTTGATCTACACACAACTTCTGGCCGCCACCTTTCTGGGCTGGCTGGCCTTCGGCGACTGGCCCGATGCGCTGTCGCTGACCGGGCTGGCGGTGATCCTCGCCTCGGGGATTTTGTCGCTCAGGCTGTCGCGGCGGTAATCCCGGCGGATGTAAAAACGCCGCGCCGTGCAGGTCAGACCTTTTCAAAGCCCCATGTTTCGGGATACCTCACCGGCATGTTGAAGGTCCGCATCATCCCCTGCCTCGACGTGGCCGATGGCCGCGTGGTCAAAGGCGTGAATTTCGTCAACCTGCGCGACGCGGGTGATCCTGTCGATGCCGCCCGCGCCTATGACGCCGCCGGCGCGGACGAGCTGTGCTTTCTCGATATCCATGCGACCCATGAAAACCGTGGCGTGATGCTGGATGTGGTCACCCGCACCGCCGAGCAATGCTATATCCCGCTCACTGTGGGCGGCGGCGTGCGAACAGTGGACGATGTTCGCGCCTTGCTGCTCGCAGGCGCGGACAAGGTCAGCTTCAACTCTGCCGCCGTGGCCGACCCTGACGTCGTGCGCCGCGCCGCTGATCAGTTCGGCAGCCAATGCATCGTCGTGGCCATTGACGCAAAAACCGTCAGCCCCGGAAAATGGGAAATCTTCACCCATGGCGGGCGCAAACCCACCGGCATCGACGCCGTCGAATTCGCCAAGCTTGTCGAGGCCAAAGGCGCCGGTGAAATCCTGCTGACCTCAATGGACCGCGACGGCACGCGCGCGGGGTTCAACCTGCCGCTGACCCGCGCAATCTCGGACGCGGTTGATATTCCCGTCATCGCCTCGGGCGGTGTCGGCGATCTGGATCATCTTGTCGATGGCGTCACCAAAGGCGGCGCATCAGCGGTGCTGGCCGCCTCGATCTTTCACTTTGGCGATTACACGATCCAGCAGGCCAAGGATCACATGGCCGCCGCAGGCGTGCCCATCAGGACAGGCGCATGACCCTAGACGACCTTGAACAGATCATTGCCGCCCGCGCGGCCGCCGACCCAAGCGAAAGCTGGACCGCCAAGCTGCTGGCCAAGGGCCCTGAAAAGGCGGCCGAAAAGTTTGGCGAAGAGGCCATCGAAGCCGTAATCGAAGCCGTGAAAAACGATCCCGAACGCCTCACCTCCGAGGCTGCGGATGTGCTGTTTCACTTGCTGGTCATGCTACATGCCCGCGGCGTCCGTGTGGCCGACGTGATGGATGAACTCGCTCGCCGCCAATCCCGATCCGGCCTTCAGGAAAAGGCATCGCGCCCAGAATGATCCGTCACATCGTATTTTTCACCGCCCGCAACCCCGACGATCTGGATCGCATCCGCGACGGGCTTGAAACCCTCTCGAAAATCCCCCACGCCCGCCATTTCGAAGTGCGCCGCAACCTGCATGCCGACCGGCTGACCGGGGCCGAGGTTGATTTCGTGGTCTATGCCGAGTTCGACAATCAGGCTGATCTGGACGCCTATAAATCCCACCCGATCTATGCCCGCGCCATCGAATTGGTCAAACCGTTGCGCGACATGCGCATCGCCGCTGATATCGAAACCGGCTGAGCACCCTCGCGCAGCGCCCCACCTTCATTGTTCGAAAAATACTCCGGGGGAGTCGCGCCCCGCGCGACGGGGGCAGCGCCCCCTGACCCCTTATAGTTTCGACGAAATCACGCCGGTGTTAAAACCGCCCATGCGCAATTCCCCGAACAGGCGCTGATATTCGATCTTAGGGCAGCGGTTCATCACCACATCCACCCCGCGTTCGCGCGCCACGTCAGCCGCCGCCTCGTTGACCACACCGATCTGCATCCAGATCGTCTGCAATCCGGGAAACAGCGCCAATGCGTCATCCACGATGGGCGGCACATGTTCGGGGCGGCGGAAAATATCCACCATGTCCACCCCGCCTTCGATCTCGGCCAAACTGGCCACCACACGCGCGCCGAAAACCTCTTGGCCCGCGTGGCCCGGATTAACCGGCACCACGTCAAAACCTTTCAGTTTCAGGTAGCGCGCCACGTAATAGCTGGGGCGCACCGGGTTCAACGACATGCCGACAACCGCCACACGGCGGGTGCGGGTCAGGATCTTGCGCAAAAAGGCGTCCGAGTAGGTCTGGGTCATGCGTGATACCTTATCCCTGTTTCGCGGAAGAAAAAAGCGCCCAAGGATAACCTTGGGCGCCAGTCGCGGAACGAGGGACAGTGAAGTGAAGCGCCGATGTTCCGTATCGACGCCTCTGACTGATACGTAGGTGCGTGTTTCAAAATATAAAGGGGGTGATCAACAGGATGTGAACACGCACCACTTGTGCCGATCAGTCGAAAATATCTTCGACCACGTCCCATATCTCTTCCAGCATCTTGCGGGCAAAGGGCTTGCGCCGTTTTCGGGGCTTGTGCCGCACCCGATCCCCCAGCGCAAAGCGGCGTTCTTCTTCCCAGTCTATGCTGGCCTTGCGACGGCGCGGGTCGGCCCGGCGTTCCACTGGCGCGGGTTTTCCAGCTTTCGTGGTGGCTTGCGGCATTGCCTTCATGTCGTGCAAGGGCGCGCCGCAGCTTGAACAGGTCAGTTCGTGACGCCCTTGATCAAACACCAGCGCTGCGCGCGTGCCGCAATAATTACAAGTGGCGATTTTGTGGCCCATGTCCCCTCGAACCGTATGAGAATCTCAACCCGTTCGTGATCCATATAGGGCAACCGCCGCCGCGTTGGAGACGTTGAGCGAGCCAAACGCGCCGATAAATGCGATTCGCACCAATTGGTCGCAGCTTTCGCGCGTCTTTTCGCGCAATCCCGGCCCTTCCGACCCCAGAACCAGCGCAATCGGCTGATCGCGCCGTCCCTCCAGCGCGGTCTCCAATGTCATTTCGGCCTCACCAGCCAGCCCAAGCACGGTATAGCCCATGTCTTTCAGGGCCTCGATGGACCGCGCAAGGTTTGTGACGCGCAAATAAGGCTGACGTTCCAACGCGCCGCTGGCGGTTTTGGCCAGCGCGCCGGTTTCCGGCGCGGAATGGTGGCGCGGGGCGATCACGGCGCAGGCCCCGAACACTTCGGCCGAGCGCAGAATCGCACCCACGTTATGCGGGTCGCTGACCCGGTCCAGCAGCACCACGCGCGGCGCGGCCTCACCCGGCGGTGCGGCGCAGATATCCTCAAGAGCGCCCCAATCCAGCGGCTTGACCTCCAACGCGGCCCCTTGATGCACTGATTGCGGATCAAGCGGCGCGTGGAACTTGCGCGGATCGGCCATGTCAGGGTCGATCCCGGCGGTCGCGATCGCGTCGGCCAGTTTGTCAGCCGCGTTCTTGGTCACGATCAGCCGCAGCTTCTTGCGCGCCGGGTTCATCAACGCGTCGCGAACGGCGTGCAGGCCGAAAAGCCAAACAGTTTCGGCGTCGGCCGCCTTTTTGGCCTGTTCTTTGTCGATCACCCAACGGGGTTTTTTCTGGGCCATGCCGGTCCTTTCCTTACGCGGCGCGACAATGCGCGTGCGCGTGTCGCGGCGCAAGGCATTTTCCGGTTGACGCTGCACCACGGCTTTCCTAAATACGCCATCACGCTTCAAGGCATCTTGTTGGATGTTTTGGGCAAGTGGGCGACAGGCCGCAAGGTGTGGCAGGGGACTGTAACTCCCTCGCGGAGACGCACGCTAGGTTCGATTCCTAGGTCGCCCACCACTTTCCCCTTTAAACGCGACCAGCGGCAAAAAATCCGCCAAGAAAAGAATTCCTTACCTTCCCCTTCTGCCTGTCCACCTTCCTGCTTATACTGCGCGGAAGGCATAACCGGGCAGAGTGTGAGTGATGGCCGAAAAGGCAGGGAAAACCCCCAACCCCTACAATATCGTCATTGTCGGTCAGGCAGGCCGCTTGCAATACGAGGCCGTGCTCTTTGCCGCCTCGTTGCGCGCCAATTCGCCTGATTTCGCCGGTCGCCTGATCGTGGCCGAGCCGCAACCCGGCCCCCTTTGGCAAAATGATCCAACCATACGCGGCGACGACACCCGCGATCTGCTGGCGCATCTCGGCGCCGAGATCGTGCCCTTCGCCACGCGTCACTTTGGGCAGGCCTACCCCTATGGCAACAAAATCGAGGCGCTTTTGGCGCTTCCCAAAGGTGAACCCTTTGTTTTTTTCGATACAGACACATTGGTCACCGGTGATCTTGCCACCGTGCCCTTTGATTTCGACCGCCCCACCGCATCCCTGCGGCGCGAAGGCACATGGCCGGAAATTCAGCTTTACGGGCCGGGCTACACCGCCACATGGAAATCGCTGTATGACAAGTTCGGGCTGGATTTCGAAAGCTCGCTTGATCCGAACTACCCCGATGAGTTTTGGCGGCGCTACCTGTATTTCAACGCTGGGTTTTTCTTTTACAAATGCCCGCATGTGTTTGGCCAACGCTTTTTGGACTATGCGTTGGCCATCCGCGATGACGCACCGCCTGAACTGATCTGCCAATCGCTTGACCCATGGCTGGATCAGGTGGCGCTGCCCTTGGTCATCCATTCCCTGGGCGGGGGGCGTGACACGCTACCAGCGGGGCTGCTGGATGGGGATGTCACCTGCCACTACCGCCTGCTGCCACTGCTATACGCCCGCGAATCGGACCGGGTGGTCGAGGTGCTGGAAGAGGTCTCGGCCCCCAACAAGATCAAGAAAGTGCTGAAATCCCACGATCCGATGAAGTTCATGATTTATCACGGGCGAGGTCAAAAGGTGCGGGCGCTGTTTGATCGCGATAACCTGCCCCGCAAGGAACAGGCCATTCGCAACACGATCAAGCGTAATGGCTTCTGGATGCGCTAAACCGTGCCTATGAATTGGGCGCAGCGTGCTTAGGCGTCAAACACGCCCGCCATATCGGCGAACCCCTTGATCTCGATCGGGTTTCCAGACGGGTCGCGGAAAAACATCGTCCATTGTTCGCCCGGCTCTCCCTCAAACCGCACCGACGGCGCGATGATGAAAGACACGTCTGCGGCCTCCAGACGGTCGGCCACCTGCCGCCACACCTCTAGCGGCAGCACAACACCAAGATGCGGCATCGGCACCATATGCTCACCCACCTTGCCGGTGGCTTTGGTGGCGAACGGCTCGCCCAGATGCAGGCTCAGTTGATGGCCGAAAAAATCGAAATCGACCCAAGATTCGGTCGATCGTCCCTCAACCGCCCCCAGAAGCCCGGAATAAAAATCCCTTGAAGCGTCCAGATCGCGAACATTGATCGCCAAATGAAAGGGGTATGCCATATCGTCTCCTTGCGCGGTGCTGTTCGGGCCTGCCCAGTTGTGACGCACCTTCCAATGCCCTACACCTTTGGTCAATGAATTCCGCAGGAAGGACCAGAAAAATGGCACACGGCTTTGAAACCCTCCAAATCCACGCAGGCGCCCGGCCCGATCCGGCCACGGGCGCGCGGCAAACGCCCATCTATCAGACCACGGCCTATGTGTTTCGCGATGCCGAGCATGCCGCCGCGCTGTTTAACCTGCAAGAGGTGGGCTACATCTATTCCCGCCTGACCAACCCAACCGTAGCCGCGCTGCAAGAACGCCTTGCCACTTTGGAGGGCGGCGCCGGCGCGGTTTGCTGTTCGTCGGGGCACGCGGCGCAGATCATGGCGCTGTTCCCGCTGATGGGTCCGGGGTTGAACGTGGTCGTGTCGACCCGCCTTTATGGCGGCTCGATCACCCAGTTCAGCCAGACGATCAAACGCTTCGGCTGGGAGGCCAAGTTTGTCGATATCGACGATCTTGATGCTGTTGAGGCCGCGATTGACGACAACACCCGTGCCGTATTCTGCGAATCCATCGCCAATCCGGGTGGCCATATCGCTGATCTGGATGCACTGTCTGCGCTGGCCGACAAGGCGGGCTTGCCGCTGATCGTCGATAACACCTCGGCCACACCCTACCTGTGCCGCCCGATTGAACACGGCGCGACGCTGGTGGTGCATTCGATGACCAAATTCCTGACCGGCAACGGCACTGTGACCGGCGGTGTCGTGGTGGATTCGGGCAACTTCAATTGGTCCGCATCGGGCAAGTTCCCCTCGCTGTCCGAGCCCGAGCCCGCCTATCACGGCCTAAAGTTTCACGAAACATTCGGCCAGCTGGCCTTTACCTTTCACGGAATCGCCATTGGCCTGCGCGATCTGGGCATGACCCTGAACCCGCAAGCCGCGCATTACACCCTGATGGGGATCGAAACCCTGTCCTTGCGGATGGAGCGCCATGTTGAAAACGCCGAAAAAATTGCCGGCTGGCTGGAAAACCATGACGCCGTTGAAGGGGTAACATATGCGGGCCTGCCCTCGTCACCCTATCATGACCGCGTGGCGCAGATTTGCCCCAAAGGCGCAGGCGGCTTGTTTACCGTGGCGCTCAAGGGCGGCTATGACGCCTGCGTCAAACTGGTGGATGGCCTTGAGCTGTTCAGCCATGTCGCCAACCTTGGCGATACCCGCTCGCTGATCATCCACTCGGCCTCGACCACGCACCGCCAACTGACCGAAGAGCAACAGGTCGCCGCCGGGGCCGCGCCCAACGTGGTGCGGATTTCCATCGGGATCGAAACCGCCGACGACCTGATCGCCGATCTGGATCAGGCCTTGGCCAAGGCGGGTGGCTGAACAGGTTCACAAAGTTTGACCGACAAGCGGGCTCCGAGCATTTCGGGGCCCGTTTTGCTGTGGACCCAAGGCGGCGCGGCCAGCGGATCAACAGGGCATGGGGTTTGGGTCAGGGCGCGCTGGCGCGGAATCAAGGCCGCAGGCCGCTGCGCCATCGACGGGCCGCCCCTTCGGCCCGGCGATTGGGCTGGTTTGAGACCGGAGCTTGAACGTCGCGCGCCAGTGGCTGCGATAAAGTGCTACAGCACAAAGGCTGGATCGCCGCGCCGCGGCCCGTCGGTGGCGCAGCTCATTGTGCAAAAGCGCGGTGGCTTTGGCGCGGCGGCGCGACGCGCCTCGATTCCGCGCCGTGCAATGGGGTTGGTTGGTGCGCAGTGAATGCGCCCCCTGCGGAGGTGTCTGGATCGTCGCGCTCGGCAGGAATGCGCTCCCTACAGGGTTGACACCTAGGCATCTTATTTTACGTCGCTTCAACCCTTTGCCTCGGCGGCATGCTGCTGTAGAATCAAGCAACTGCAGGAGGCGACTCCCGCATGGTCTTGGCGAGTGTTAGAACAATACGCATGAAACCAAATTTTGCCCTCACGCTTTCTTTCGACGGCATCGGCCTTTTGCATCGTGCCTTTTCCGGCTGGCATGATGTGGGCGAGATTGCGTTGGACACGCCCGATCTTGATGCCGATCTGGCGGCGCTGCGCGACAAGGGCTTGGCGCTGGCCAAGGGGCCGATGCTATCCAAGCTGGTAATTCCCGACGCGCAAATCAAATACCTGACATTCAATGGCCACGGCGCCAGCGGTGAGGCGCTGATTCAAGCCGTCCGCGATCATCTGGACGGTGCCACGCCCTACGCGCTGGACGATCTGGCCTATGACTGGTCGCTTGAGGCCGGTCAGGTTCATGTGGCCGCCGTGGCGCGCGAAACGCTGGACGAGGCCGAAGCCTTTGCCGACACCCACGGGTTCAACCCGGTCAGTTTTGTCGCCCGCCCCGCCGATGGCAAGTTTATCGGCGAACCTTGGTTCGGAGAGGCGGCGCATGTCGCCCGCCACCTGACCGACGGCGACAGCGTTGAACGCGATACCACTCCGGTGCACGTTGTCGGCCCCGCGCCGACACCCGAACCACAAGACAGCGCCCCAACACCGCCAGAGGACGAAGCATCCCAAACACCGGACGCAAACCGCACACCTGAGGACGCGCCCGACCTGACAGCACAGGCAGACGCCAGCGATAGTGCCAAGGATGCCCCCACCAAGGCGCAGCCCGACACGGTCGCTGACGTCGACCCCACCACCCCGGACAGTGCCACGGACGCTCCGGCCGCCGCGTTCCGGTCGATCCGCGCCCGCCGCGACGAAGACCTGACCCTATCCACCCCGCGGCTGGATGGCGTTGCCCGAAACGCCCCAACCCCGGACGCCGATACGCCGGCGGCCTCGGGGACAGGTGAGCCCAAAGACGCCATGTCTGACACGGAAGTGGCAGATCTGGCCGCCTCGCTCACCGCATCACTGGATGCCGACGAAAGCGATACCGCCGACGACGGGCCCGCGCCGGAAACCGCGCACAGCTCGGCCGTGTCGTCCTTTTTTACCCGCCGTGACGCCACGCTGAGCGCGCCACAACCCACCGTGCCAGCCCCCCCGCAGGATGAAAAACAGCGGATGACCATTTTCGGAGCGCGCGACACAGCCGCCGTGCGGGGCAAACCGCGCTACCTCGGGCTTTTGCTGACAGGATTGCTGCTGCTGTTTTTGCTAGGGGTAGCGGCATGGGCCTCGGTTTTCATGGATGACGGCATTGCACGGCTGCTGCGGGGCGAGGACAGCCCCCAAATCGCAGCAACGCCCGATATCGTCGATCCCCCGCAAGAAACACCGCCCCCTGCGCCCGCCAAGGACACCGAACCGTCACCCGATCCTGAGCCCTCCGTCAGCCCGCCTGCCCAAATCCCGACGGCGGCACCGACCCCGGATGAAGCCCGCGCGCGATACGCCGCCACGGGCATTTGGCAAATCGCACCCAAGGCGCCAACGGCTCCGACGATCCTGACACTTGACGATTTTTATCAGACCTCGATCGACCCAGAGGTGAAGCCCGTCGATGCCGTGGCCCTGCCCGACATCGCCAAGACTGTGCCGGACACGCGCCCCGATACACCGGGCCGCCCGCCCGCCGCCGGCACCCAGTTTCGTGTCGATGAGCGTGGGATGGTCATCGCAACCGCCGAAGGCGCGCTGACACCGCAGGGCGTGCGCGTCTATGCCGGGGCTCCCCCGCTGACGCCGCCGCAATTGCCAGACCGCCCCGAGGCGGTTGTCTCGGACTTGCCAACAGAAGAGGTGCTGCGCCTGATGGGCGTCCGCCCCCGCCTGCGCCCCGATAATCTGAGTGAGCAAAACGAACGCGGTTTGTTGGGATCGGGCGGTCGCACACGAACCGAACTGGCCTCACTGCGCCCGCGCCTGCGCCCCGAAAGCGCGCAAGAGGCCGCGATGGCCGCAATCCAAGACACCAGCGACACCTCAGACACCGACAGCGATGCCGTGGCCGCCGCCTTGGCCGAAGCCGTGCAAACGCCACCAGACTCCTTCGAGACCGCAACCGCCCAAGCGGTGCGCGCCTCGCTTAAACCCAATCAGCGTCCGCGTGATTTTGACCGTGTCGTCGCCCGTGCCACTCAGGCCGCGCGCAGTGCGCCTGTCAGCCCGTCGCAAAAGGTCACGCCAAGCGCGCCCACCACCACAACCGTGGCCCGCGCTGCCACCGAGAAAAATCAGATCGCCTTGCGGCAGGTCAACCTGATCGGCGTTTATGGCAGCCCCTCCAACCGGCGCGCCTTGGTGCGGCTGTCCAATGGACGCTATAAAAAGGTCAAGGTCGGTGACCGTCTGGATGGCGGGCAAGTGGCCGCCATCGGCGACGGCGAACTGCGCTATCAAAAACGCGGCCGCAACATCGTTTTGCGGATGCCGCGCGGCTAAAGGCCCGCTTAGCACCGCTGCCACATCCCTGCTAAAAATGGTCTTTGGGCGCTGCTGCGCATTGCGACTGTCACAGTCGCGCCGTACCCTATGCCGCAGGCATCTGCCCCTCATGCAAATTCAACAGGCAAGGCACACCCCGAATGGAAGGTTTCCTGTTTCAGGCGTCAATTTTTCTGGCCGCTGCGGTGATCGCGGTGCCCTTGGCCGCGCGTTTGGGGCTCGGCTCGGTTCTGGGCTATCTGGCTGCTGGCATTGTGATTGGCCCGATCTTGGGACTTGTCGGGGGCCACGAAACGCTTGAGCTACAGCACTTCGCCGAATTCGGTGTTGTGATGATGCTGTTCCTGATCGGGTTAGAGCTTGAGCCGCGTGCGTTATGGGATATGCGCCATCGACTGCTGGGCTTGGGCGGGTTGCAGATTTCCCTGACGACACTGCTCGTTATGGCCGTGGCCATGGGGTTTGGCCTTCCCGTCGGCATGGCTTTTGCGGTTGGGATGATCTTTGCCCTGTCCTCGACCGCGATCGTGCTGCAAACCCTGTCCGAAAAAGGGCTGATGCAAACCGGTGGCGGGCGGTCGTCTTTTTCGGTGCTCTTGACGCAGGATATCGCCGTTATCCCCATGCTGGCGCTTTTGCCGCTGCTGGCGCTGCCCAAATCCCCCGACAAGGTTCTGTCGGACACGCTGGACCGCATGGGGCAAACCAGCATTGATAGCTATCAAGCCAACGGCGCACATGAGGTCGCGACCACCTTTATTGACAGCCTGCCGGGATGGGGCGTCACGCTGATGACGCTGGCGGCCGTGGGCGCCATCATCTTGGCCGGGATTTATCTGATCAATCCGGTATTTCGCTATATCCACGCCGCCCGCCTGCGCGAAATGTACACTGCACTGGCCCTGCTGATCGTCGTCGGCATTTCCGCGGTGATGAGCTTGGTCGGGCTGTCCCCGGCGCTTGGAGCGTTTCTGGCGGGTGTGGTTCTGGCCAACTCGGAATTCCGCCACGAGATGGAAAGCGATATCGCCCCTTTCAAAAGCCTTCTTCTGGGCCTTTTTTTTATCACTGTGGGCGCGGGCATCAATTTTTCGGTTCTGGCGCGTGATACATTCGCAGTGCTGGGTTTCGCGCTGGCGGTGATCCTGCTCAAGGGGCTGATTTTATATGGTCTTGGACGGGCCTTTGGCTTGACCGGGCGAAACCTTTGGCTATTCACATTATCCTTGGCACAGGCAGGCGAGTTTGGGTTTGTCCTGATTTCTTTCTCGGCACAGCAAAACGTGCTGCCGGCTCAGCTGACCGAAATGCTGTTGTTGGTGGTGGCGCTGACCATGCTGATCACGCCGCTATTGTTTATCCTTTACGATTGGCTGTCCAACCGGATGGAAGACACCGTCGAACAACTGGAACCTGACCAGATCGACGAACAGGCGCCGGTGATCATCGCGGGCATTGGCCGCTTCGGTCAGGTGGTCAACCGTCTGGTCCGGTCCAGCGGATTCAACACCGTTGTCCTTGATCACGATCTGGCGGCCATTCAGCGCATGCGCCGGTTCGGGGTCAAAGGGTTCTTCGGCGATCCGACCCGCCCCGAATTGCTGAACGCGGCCGGCTTGCACAAGGCCAAGGTGCTGGTCGCGGCTTTGGACAATCCCGAAGCCACAACCCGCCTTGTGGCCTTTGCCCGACGTGAGAACCCTGGGCTGCACATTGTTGCGCGCGCCCGCGACCGCACCCATGTGTTCCGCCTCTACAAAGCCGGGGCCAATGACATCGTGCGCGAGTTGTTCGACAGCTCGATGCGCGCCGGGCGCTATGTTCTGGAAAACATGGGGTTGACCGAGTTTGAGGCCGCCGAGCTGGAAAAAACCTTTTACCGCCACGACAGGCAATCTGTCCGCGATCTGGCCGCGCTGTGGGATCCAGATACCCCCACGATCGAAAACAAGGCCTACATCGCCCGCGCGAAAGAGCTTGAGAACGAACTTCAGACAATGCTGTTGTCGCAACTGGAGGAAACCATTGACGACCAAGCCGATAGCACCAAAGGTTAAGTTGCGCCGCAGCGGTCACAAATAGGGGTTCACAAAAGCGCGTCACACGCACAACACGGTTTTTCAGTCGTCAGGCGTCGCTGACACCGGCCTCAGCGAATGTTGCCATGCCTGAATGACACGCCACCGCGCCTTGCAAAACCGCGATAGCCAAGGCCCCGCCGGATCCTTCGCCCAACCGCATGTCCAGCGACAGGATGGGATCTTTGTTCAGGTGCTTCAGTATCTTCGCGTGCCCCACCTCGGCGCTGACGTGGCCTGCAACCGTATGGTCCAACGCGTCGCGCCGTGCCGCATGTAGGCACGCCGCCGCCGCTGTGCAGATAAAACCATCTAGTATCAATGGAATCCGCAAAAGACGCGCCCGCACCATCGCCCCCGCCATCGCTGCCAACTCGCGCCCGCCAAGGCAGCGCAACACCTCTAGGCCGTTGCTTTTACAATCCGCGTTGACCGCGACTGCGCGTGCGACCACCGCAGCCTTGTGGGTTAGCGCGCCCCCCTCAACACCGGTGCCACGCCCGGTCCACTCCTCGGCTGCGCCCCCGAACAACGCCGCGGCAATCGCCGATGCGCTGGTGGTGTTGCCGATCCCCATCTCGCCAACCACAAGCACATCCGCCTTGGGATCAACAGCGTGCCACCCCACGCCCAACGCCTCGACAAAATCGCTTTCGCTCATCGCCGGACCTTGTGTGATATCATGGGTTGGCCTGTCCAACGCCAAGGCGTGCACATCCATCCGCGCCCCGACCGACTTGGCCAACTGGTTGACCGCCGCGCCCCCGGCTTGAAAATTGGCGACCATCTGCGCGGTGACTTCGGCAGGAAAGGCGCTGACGCCTTGAGCCGTTACGCCGTGATTGCCCGCGAAAACGATGACTTGCGGGGTCGAGATGCTGGGCTGTGGATCACTGCGCCAGCCGCAATACCATGCCGCCAAATCCTCAAGCCGACCAAGCGCACCAAGGGGTTTGGTCAACTGCCCATTCCGCGCTTGGGCCGCGTCCTGCGCGGCACGATCAAATGCGGGAAGCTGTTGAAGTATCTCGGAAAACTCAGATAGTGTCGTGAAATCTTGGCGCATTCGCGTTCCCCATTGCATGCCGGGCTCGCTCCCATGTAACGCAGGCGGGGCACCGGTCGCAGCCGAAAAAGGCCCGAAGCTGATGAAAAACGACCAACCTCTTGTTTGCGCGCGGGATTTCCCCTTGGCCCTTGCATTACTGACGCGCCTACCGGTGCATGTGTCGGGTTTTGACCGCACGGCGCAGGCCGCTTGGGCCTTTCCCTTGGTCGGTTTGGTCATCGGCGGGGTGGCCGGTTTCACCGGGCTTATGGCCAATTCCCTTGGACTACCAAGCCCCATCAATGCATTGATTTCGTTGTTTGTTCTGGTTTTTTTAACCGGGGCTATGCATGAAGACGGGATCGCCGACAGCGCCGATGGCCTTTGGGGCGGATGGGATGCGGCGCGCCGCTTGGAGATCATGAAAGACAGCCATATCGGCAGCTATGGGGTATTGGCCCTGCTGTTCAGCTTTGCGGCCCGTTGGGCGGCCTTGTGGCTGTTGTTTGATCTCGGCCAAGGTTTTGGTTTTGCGGCCATATTGTCAGGTGCCGTGGCGTCGCGTGCCATGATGCCCGCGCTGATGGCAGCACTGCCAAACGCGCGCGCCTCCGGCTTGTCGCACAGAACGGGGCGCCCCTCGGCCACCACGGCGGCTGTCGGTCTGTGCATTGCGTTTTTGGTGTCTGTGCTGCTTCTTGGTTGGGTCGGGCTGTGGGCCGTCATATGCAGCGGGTTGGCGGCCATCGCCATCGCGTTCCTTGCCAGCAAGAAAATTGGTGGCCAAACCGGCGATATCCTTGGGGCGGCGCAACAACTTTCTGAAATCGCGGTTCTGTTTTCACTGTTGATGCTGCACTAAAAAAGGCCGCGCCTTGCAGGACGCGGCCTTCTGTTCATGGAACCTCGTGGCGCGTCAGGCTGCGCGTGAGATCAAAACCTCATCAACTTGCTTGGCCGCCTGCACTTCGTCATCACCGCTGACAGCGGCCACCTCACGGGTCAGACGCTCAAGCGCGGCTTCATAAAGCTGACGCTCGGAATAGCTTTGCTCACGCTGCTCATCCGAGCGGTGCAGATCGCGCACCACCTCGGCAATCGCGATGAGGTCGCCGGAATTGATCTTTTGCTCGTATTCCTGCGCGCGGCGCGACCACATGGCCTTTTTGACCTTGGCTTTACCTTTCAATGTCGACATCGCCTTCGAGACCACATCAGGGCTGGACAGTGACCGCATGCCGACCTCGGTGGCCTTGTTTGTTGGCACACGCAGCGTCATCTTGTCTTTTTCAAAGGACACAACAAACAATTCCAGAGACAATCCGGCAATTTCCTGTTCTTCGATCGACACGATTTGCCCCACACCATGGGCGGGGTAAACAACGTAATCGTTAGGCCGAAACTCTAGCTTTTTCGCTTTGCTCATTCAGATCTTCCTCACAGGGCTGCGGGACAAAGCCAAAGCCCATCTGCAAAAGGCGAACCCTCATACGGATGGTTTAAGGCCAAAAAATACCCATCCCGGCGATGGCGCCGTGGGGAATGGATATTTGGCAGCATTCTACATTTGTAACATCTATATAGCACAAAAAACGTGCTTTCGGAAGTGGCCTACGATGAATCACCGGGTTTGTTAATAAAAACCAAGGCCTTGCATGTGTGATCCTGTTAAAACGTCAGGCTCTCTAGGTCCAACACACCCGAATCAGCCGCCTTCACCCGGCTTTTCCGAGAAATATTTTTCCATCTTGCCGGCCTCGCCGTCGCGATCTTCTGCATCTGGCAGTTGATCTTTCTTGGTGATGATGACCGGCCACATTTCCGAATATTTGCGGTTGAATTCAACCCACCGTTCCATTTCCGGCTCGGTGTCAGGGCGGATCGCGTCAGCGGGGCATTCCGGTTCACAGACACCACAATCAATGCATTCGTCGGGATGGATCACCAGCATGTTTTCCCCTTCGTAGAAACAGTCTACGGGGCACACCTCGACACAGTCGGTATATTTGCATGCGATGCAGTTGTCCGTCACGACGTAGGTCATCTTGGTCTCTCAACTTAGCGGATTTACGGTTCACCTAATCCAGCGGCATGGATCAATCAAGCGTCTCCGGACGGTTCAGGTCCAGTTTGCGCCGATCGCGCTTGGTTGGGCGACCTTTTCCTTCATATTTCGGCGCAGATGGGACGTTTGGCCGCTCCTCTGGTGGGCTCAGGTCTTCATACAGCGCCTGCGCCTCGGGGGCTGGGCCGCGCCTTTCGCCAAGCGCCAGAACACGAACAACACGCGTCGCGCGCGCTTGTGGAAAGGTCAACACGTCACCCGGAGCAACCGCATGCGCGGGTTTTGATACCTTGTCACGGTTGACCCGCACATGCCCGCCCGAGACCAACTTGGCCGACAGGCTGCGGGTTTTGAAAAAACGCGCATGCCAAAGCCATTTGTCCAGCCGGATTTTGGCAGGTGCCTCAGCCAAGCAACCGCCCCCGATCAGCCCTTGTCTTTCAGCCCCATAAGGGCTGCGGCAAAGGGGTTGTCCGGGTCAATCTGGTCTTTTTTCTTCTGCGGCTTGGCCGAGAACGTTTTGGCCCCCTGATCCCGGCGCGGCTTGCCTTTGGCAGGTGGTTTGCCAGCTTTGCCCTTGGGCTTGTCACCCCGTGGCTTGCCCCGGTTGTCCTGACCTCCACGTGCAGCACGACCGGCCCAAGTGAACGTGTAGAATACTTCGATTTCCGGCTCAGACGGCTCGGCGGCGGGCGGTTCTCCGGGCAGGACTTCGCCTTCGCTGGCTGCGGGGATATCGGCAGGTTGCTCTGGCTGTTCGGCGGCTTCGGAAATGATCGGCGCTTCGCCCTCATCCGGGATCGCATTGACCACTTCCTCGGCGGCCTCGGCCTTGGCATCATCTGCCGGGGCCTCAGCCATCGCCTGATCGACCGGTTTCACCTTTTCACGTTCGCCCTTTTCGGCCTTGTAACCAAGGCCCTGCATAAGGTCTGCGAACTGTTCCAGCGTCATGCCGGTAATCGACAGCATGTCAGCCTTGGCTTCAAACCCCGTGCGGGTGTCTTCTGCCCGCAGCATATCGGCCAAACGTTCCAGCATGTCGATCCGAATCGCCCGTTCCCCGGCGGCGCGATACCCGGCCATCGAATGATAGCCCCGCGGCGCAGCTTTCGCGGCGGGCACGGTTACCAGACCCGGCGGCGGGGCTTCGGGGAAATCATCCAGACCTTGGGCCAGCGACCATAACACCAAACGCAAGCGCGTCGGGGCGGGTTTCAGCAAAAGCGGCATGAAAATGGTGAACTGACCAAAGCGCACACCATGCTTGCGCAACGCGCCGCGCGCGTCCTGATCAAGCGCTTTCACCTCGTCGGCCACCTCGCCGCGCGGGATCACGCCGAAGTTTTCGACCAGTTGGAAGCCGAACCCGCGCGCCAGACCGTTCAGCGCCTCGTCACGCTGAATGTTCAACAGCGGCTCGAACAACGTGGCAACCTTGCGGTCGATGAAATGCTGCAAGCGGCGCTGCACCTTTTGGGCCAAATCCGCGCCAGCCTCGTCATCAACGAAGGCCTGTGCCTGCGGCTTGAGGGCATCCGCCCCGGCCACCAGTTTACCCACAGCCTGATCGCCCCACATCAGGCCACCCTGCTCGGTAAAATCAATTTCCGTGTCAGGCGCGTTATAGAACCGATCCGCCTTGAGATGGAAATGCGGCGCAAGCGCCTGCAGGCTGGCCTGCGAAATCGCCTTGGCCTCGGGCCCTGCCCCTGACTTGTCCTGCCGGAAGCGGAACCCTTCCAAACGACCGACGAATTCACCTTCGACCGTCACATCACCGTTTTCATTCACTTCGGCCACCATGGCCTCCTTCTGCTTGAGCCGGCGCAAAAGCACGGATGTGCGCCGGTCCACAAATCTTTGGGTCAAACGCTCGTGCAGCGCATCTGACAGGCGGTCTTCTACCGCGCGTGTTGCGCCGCGCCAATGTGTTTCGTCATCAACCCAGCCTTTTCGCTGCGCAACATACGTCCAAGTTCGAATATACGCGAGACGTTTTGACAATGTGTCGATATCGCCATCGGTCCGATCAATACGGTTGACCTGCCGGGCCAACCAATCATCGGGGATGCGGCCATGCTCGTGCAGGTCACAATAGATACGCTCCAACAGCCCCGCATGTTCGGCCTGACTGATTCCGCGAAAATCCGGCACACGGCAGACATCCCACAGCAGGCGCACAGAGGCCCCATCACTGGCCCGCGCCCGCACTTCGGCCACCTGCCCCAAAGTTTTCAGCGCGCCCAGATCATCGGCTTCGCGTGCCCGGACCAACCAATCGTCCTCGGGCTTGACCTCAAGCGCCCCAATCAGCGCATCAAGGTTGACAAAGGGCAACCGGGCATTGCGCCACTCCAACCGCCGAATGGGTACGAAACGGTGATCGGTGATTGCCTGTGCCATCTCGTCCGGCAACGGCGGCGCTTCTCCGGTCACACCGAAGGTGCCATGGCTCATCCCGCGTCCGGCGCGCCCTGCGATCTGCGCCAGTTCGTTTGGCGCCAACGAACGCATCCGACGCCCGTCAAATTTGCTCAACGATGAAAAGGCGACGTGATCAATATCCAAATTGAGCCCCATGCCAATGGCATCGGTGGCCACCAGAAAATCCACATCGCCATTTTGATAGAGCGCGACTTGCGCGTTGCGTGTCCGCGGGCTGAGCGCGCCCATCACGACAGCCGCACCGCCCTTTTGACGGCGCAGCAGTTCGGCGATTGCATACACATTATCAACCGAAAATCCGACAATCGCGCTTCGGGGTGGCAGCTTGCTTATCTTTTTCGAACCTACATACGAAAGCTGCGACATTCGTTCGCGGCTCAGGAACTCGACGCCCGGAACCAGTGCGGCAATCGCACCGCGCATGGTGTGACTGCCCAAGAACTGGGTTTCGCGCAGGCCGCGCATGCGCAGCAGCCGGTCGGTAAAGACATGGCCACGCTCAGGATCGGCGCACAATTGAATTTCATCAATCGCCACAAAATCCGCGCCCAGACCTTCCGGCATCGCCTCGACCGTGCAAACCCAATATTGCGTTCGCGCGGGCACGATCCGTTCCTCGCCGGTGACCAAGGCCACCACGGACGGGCCACGCAGCGCAACAATCTTGTCATAGACTTCACGTGCCAACAGGCGCAGCGGCAGGCCGATCACGCCAGTGCGATAGCCCAGCATCCGTTCGATTGCGAAATGGGTCTTACCCGTATTCGTCGGCCCCAGAACCGCAAGGGTTCTTGACTGATCGGCCATTGGTTTGCTCCGTTTCGGTCAAGTCACAGCTCAGAGCCGCCGACCTGACTGCCCAGTCTCTCCAAGGCCTTGGTTACGGCTTCGTGATGGGGATGTATAGCCAAGACACGGGTAAAGGCACGATGCGCCAAATCGGGTTGGTTCAGTTCTTCCAAGATAACCCCAAGCCCGTGGATGGCATTGAAATGCCTCGGGTTCAACGCCAACGCCTGTTCGATATCGGCAAGCGCCAACCCGTAGCGACCAACCCGCGAAAACGCCACGGAGCGCATGTGCCACCCTTCGGCAAAATCTGGCGCATGATCGATCAAGGCGCTGAAGTGCTCGATCGCCGCCTGCGAATCACCTGCTTCCAATGCATCACGTCCACGCCCAAGCAAAAGGTCCATCGCAGCCGACCCGGATTGCGCCCACGCATGTTCAATATCACGCGCCGCACGCCGGGCATCGGCAGGCTCTGCCTGTTCCAGCCGGTCAAACAAATCGTCCAGCCGTGCCGGGTTTTGCCCTGTGGCTGGTAAGGAAAACATGACTACGGCAAAACCTGCCGCGACGATACGATTGAGATATGGATGTTTTACGCTCATAACCCTTGTGATTGTAGCGTTTGACGCCGGGTTGCACACCCCCCGGTGCGGCAAAAGCAGGAGGAGACCCCTATGAGCGACATTATCACAGCGGCCGTGACAGCCCTCAACGACAAGATCAGCGAGGATTTCGACGGCTCGGCGAAATTCCACATTGAGGGTGAAGGCGCCATCGTGATCGATTCGGACGGCGCACGCGCGTCCGATGACGCGGCTGACGTGACCCTGACGGCGGATGCCGACACGTTTCAGGCCATTCTTGACGGCGACATGGACCCGACCGCGGCGTTTATGTCCGGCAAACTGACCGTCGATGGCGATATGGGCATGGCGATGAAACTGGGCAGCGTGCTGGCCTGATGGAACGCGCGCCTTTCTTTGCGGATATCGACGATGGCCCAAAGGGTGGCGCTGCATGGTGGCTGACAGCCGATGACGGTCTAAGGATTCGCGTCGGCGTTTGGTCCAAAGAGGCGGCGAAGGGCACTGTTTTGCTGTTCCCCGGCCGCACCGAGTATATCGAGAAATATGGCCGCGCCGCGCAGGATTTCGCGCAGCGCGGCTATGCAACGCTTGCCGTGGACTGGCGCGGCCAAGGGCTGGCTGACCGGATATTGAATGACCCGATGTCAGGTCACGTCATGCATTTCACCGACTATCAGCGCGATGTGACGGCAATGATGGCCGCAGCCGAGGCACTGGATTTGCCAGGGCCTTGGCATCTTTTAGGCCACTCCATGGGGGGCTGCATCGGCCTGCGGTCCGCAATGGAAGGTCTGCCTGTTGCCAGCTGTGCGTTTTCAGGGCCCATGTGGGGGATTCGCATGGCCTCATCGCTCAGGCCGCTGGCATGGTCGCTGTCATGGGGCAGTCGACGGTTGGGTGTGGGGCACTTGTATGCCCCCGGAACGGCCTCGGACAATTATGTTTTGACTGAACCGTTTGAGACTAACAAGCTGACCTGCGACCGTGGCATGTATGACTACATGATCGAACAGGCCAATGCGCATCCGGAACTGGGGCTTGGCGGGCCAAGCCTGCATTGGTTGCACGAAGCGCTGAAAGAAACCCGCGCACTGGCGCGCAAACCCTCGCCAAATCTGCCCTGCCTGACGGTTCTGGGCAGCGACGAGGATATCGTTGATGTGGACCGGATATACGACCGGGTGAACCGCTGGCCCGGTGCAGAGCTGGAGGTGATAAACGGCGGACGCCACGAGGTGATGATGGACAGCACCGCGATGCGCCAGCACGTGTTTGACAAGATCGGCGCATTTTATGACCGCGCCACCGACCGGCTTGATCAAACGGCGGAAACCGCCTGATCAGCCGTCCCGCCCGACCGTCAGCCGTTGTTCGCCAAGGCCGCTGATTTTTGCAACCACCTCATCCCCTTCGCTCAGGAAGCGTGGCGGTGTCATGCCCATGCCCACGCCGGGCGGTGTGCCGGTGGCAATCACGTCGCCGGGGTGCAGGCTCATGACGTGGCTCAGATGTGACACGATCAAAGGGATCGGGAAAATCATGTAGCGGCTGCTGCCGGTTTGCATCCGCTCGCCATTCACCTCAAGCGAAAGGTCCAGATCGTCCAGATCGCCCATCTCGTCCGGGGTGACCAACCATGGCCCGATCGGGCCGAACGTGTCAGCGCTTTTGCCCTTGGTCCACTGACCGGAAAGCTCCATCTGAAAGCTACGCTCTGACACGTCATTGGCGATGCAGAAACCGGCCACATGGTCCATGGCATCGGCCTCGGACACATATTTGGCCGGTTTGCCGATCACGATGGCCAGTTCGACCTCCCAATCGGTTTTCTGTGATCCCCGGGGCATAAGAATTGTGTCGTTCGGCCCACAAATCGCCGACGTGGCTTTCATGAAAACCACGGGGTGATCCGGCGGTGTCGCACCAAGCTCTGCCGCGTGATCCGAGTAATTCAGCCCGATGCAAATAAATTTCCCAATCTGCCCAACCGGCGGGCCAAGTCGCGGCGACCCGTCGACCAAGGGCAGACCGTTGGGATCAATATTGGGAAGTTTACCCAGAACCGCGCCCGCCAAATCCGGCACAACGCCTGACAGGTCGCGCAAGCGCCCCTCGGCATCCAGCATCCCGGGACGTTCCTGTCCCGGCTCTCCGTATCTGACGAACCGCATGATCTATTCCCTTGTCATTTCGCGTGCAGGATAGCCGCTGGTCCGCCCGGCGCAAGAGGCTGGCAGATCATTCTGCACGCGCTATTGTTCCGGCATGGTTTTGGAGTTCACACCACAAGGCATTTATTGCCCGGCCGGGGATTTTTTTATCGACCCTTGGCGGCCGGTAGATCGCGCCCTGATTACACATGGCCATGCCGATCATGCCCGCCCCGGCCACCAACGCTATCTGGCAACAGACCTTGCCGCGCCGGTGATGCGCCATAGGCTGGGGGATATAGCACTTGAAACCATAGCCTATGGCGAATCGCGCAAAATAGGCGACGCGCGGGTGTCGTTTCATCCGGCAGGCCATGTGCCCGGCTCGGCCCAGATCAGACTCGAGGTCAGCGGCGAGATTTGGGTTGTCTCGGGCGATTATAAAACCGAAGCGGACCGCCTAAGCACACCGTTTGAGCCGCTGCGTTGCCATGGCTTTGTCACCGAAAGCACCTTTGGCCTGCCGGTCTTCAACTGGCCACGCGAGAATCAGGTGGCCGCCGAGATCAACGCTTGGTGGGCCGACAACGCGGCACAGGGCGTCTTCAGCCTGTTGGGGGCCTATGCCCTTGGTAAGGCCCAGCGGGTCTTGTCCTTGCTTGACCCGGACATCGCACCGATCCTGACCCATGGCGCGGTCGAAAACACCAATGCCGTTTTGCGGGGCCAAGGGCTGCAATTGCCCGACACGATCCAAGTGACCCCTGACACACAGGCGCGCGACTATCCCGGTGCCCTGATCATCGCCCCGCCCGGCGCATTGAACAGCACATGGGCGCGCCGGTTTCGCCCCGCCTCCACCGGGTTTGCAAGTGGCTGGATGCGCCTGCGCGGCGTGCGACGGCGGCGCGCGGCGGATCGTGGGTTTGTCATCTCGGGTCACGCCGATTGGGCGGGCCTGAACATGGCGATCAGGGAAACTGGTGCGGAAAATATCTATGTCACGCATGGCTACACTGATATCTTCAAGCGGTGGCTAACCTCGCAAGGATACAACGCCAAAGTTGTGCCGACCGAGTTCACAGGCGAAACGCTGGATGAGGCCGCAAGCGAATGAAACGCTTTGCCGCCCTGTTCACCGCCATTGACCAAACCACCAAAACCAACGCCAAGGTGGCCGCCTTGGCCGCCTATTTCCGTGATGCGCCGGATGATGACAAGTTATGGACAATCGCGCTGTTCTCGGGGCGTCGGCCGCGCCGGGCCGTCACCACCACCCGCCTGCGTGAATGGGCCGCCGAACGCGCGGGCATTCCCCTTTGGCTGTTCGAGGAAAGCTATCCCATCGTTGGCGATCTGGCCGAAACCATTGCATTGGTTTTGCCCGCGCCAACGGCGACACATGACGACAGCCTGACCACGTGGATCATGCGGCTGCGCGCCCTTGATACAGCCGACGACAGCGCGCGCATGGCCGCCGTGCTGGACGCATGGGACCAGATGCTGCCGACCGAACGCATGGTGTTCAACAAACTGCTGACCGGCGGCTTTCGCGTCGGGATCAGCCGCAAGCTGATGACCCGCGCCCTTGCCCAAGCCACCGGCCGGGACGAAGCCGAGCTGGCGCATCGCCTGATGGGCGACTGGACGCCGGACAGCACCAGTTTTCACGATCTGATCGAGAGCCCAGACAGCACCGCACAGGCGTCGCGCCCCTACCCGTTCTGTCTGGCGCATGGGTTGGACGACACGCCCGATACCCTTGGCCCGCCGACTGACTGGCTGGCCGAATGGAAATGGGACGGCATCCGGGGGCAGGTGATCGTGCGGCAAGGCACGCATTTTGTTTGGTCACGCGGCGAAGAGTTGATGACCGATCGTTTCCCCGAGTTCGCCGATGCCGCCGAGATATTGCCCGATGGCACGGTTCTGGATGGTGAATTGCTGGCCTTTGATGGCAGCGCCCCCCTGCCCTTCAACGCCTTGCAAAAACGCATCGGGCGCAAAACCGTGCCCAAGACACTGCTGACCGAAGCGCCGGTTATTCTGATGGCCTATGACCTTCTGGAAGACAACGGCCAAGACCTGCGCCACCTGCCCTTTGCCACGCGCCGGGCGCGCCTTGATACGATGCTGGCCAACCTGCCCGCAGAGGCACCAATCCGCGCCTCACAGCCTTTGACCTTTACCGATTGGTCCGATCTGGCAAATCAACGCGCCGATGCGCGCACCCATAGGGCCGAAGGCGTGATGCTAAAGCACAAGGACAGCCCATATCACGCCGGGCGCAAGAAAGGCGATTGGTGGAAATGGAAGCTGGACCCGCTGACGCTGGACGCGGTGATGATCTATGCGCAGCAGGGCCACGGGCGGCGGGCCAATCTGTTCACCGATTTCACATTTGCGGTGTGGGATGGCAACGATCTGGTGCCCTTCACCAAGGCCTATTCCGGGCTGACCGATGCCGAATTTCGACAGATCACGGCATGGGTGCGCAAGAACACGCTGCAACGGTTCGGCCCCGTCCGGCAGGTGCGCCCCGAACATGTGTTCGAGATTGCATTTGAGGGCATCGCGCCCTCACCCCGGCATAAATCCGGCGTTGCGTTGCGGTTTCCCCGCATGAAACGCTGGCGTCACGATAAACCCGTGGCCGAGGCCAACACATTGCAAGACCTGCGCGATATGCTGGCGCAATTCGGATGAAGCCTTGAGACATGGACCAAGGGGCCATATGTCTGATCGAAATCACAGGAGTTTCCCGCATGTTCCATCTGCCCACCCCCCTTCATGACGCCAACGCACCTTCAGGCGACGACGCTTTGGGGCGCTTGCCGGAATGGGATCTGACGGATCTTTACCCCAGCCCCGACGCACCCGAATTAAAGCGCGATCTGGACTGGCTTGAACAGGCCTGCGCCGATTTCGCCAAGGATTACGAGGGAAAACTGGCCGATCTTGATGCGGCAGGGCTGTTGGAGTGCATCAAACGCGATGAAAAGATCAGCAACATCGCCGGGCGGGTGATGTCCTATGCGGGGTTACGCTATTATCAGCACACCACCGATGGCGACCGGGCCAAGTTCATGTCCGACTGTCAGGAAAAGATCACCAACTACACCACGCCCTTGGTGTTTTTCACACTGGAACTGAACCGGCTGGACGAAGACGCGCTGACGACGATGTATGCCGAGGATGGCGACTTGGCCCGCTACAAGCCGGTGCTGGATCGTATCCGTGCAATGAAACCCTACCAACTGTCGGATGAACTTGAAAAATTCCTGCATGACATGGGCGTTGTCGGCGATGCTTGGGAACGCCTGTTCGATGAAACCATTGCCGGTCTGACCTTTACCATCGACGACGAAGAGTTGGGGATCGAGGCCACGCTGAACCTGCTGACAGATCAAGACCGCCGCAAACGCGAGGCCGGTGCGCGTGAATTGGCGCGGGTGTTTGGCCAGAACATCCGCACCTTTAGCCGTGTTCACAACACGGCGGCCAAGGAAAAAGAGGTGATCGACCGTTGGCGCGGCATGTCCACCCCGCAAACCGGGCGGCACCTGTCCAACGATGTTGAGCCCGAGGTGGTCGAGGCGCTGCGCGATGCGGTGGTGGCCGCCTATCCCAAGCTGAGCCACCGGTATTACGAGCTAAAGCGCAAATGGCTGGGCTTGGACCGGATGCAGGTGTGGGACCGCAACGCGCCGCTGCCGATCGAGGACACCAAGACCGTCGATTGGGACAGCGCCCGCGATATCGTAATGGAGGCCTATTCGGCCTTCGATCCGCGCATGGGCGATCTGGCAAACCCTTTCTTTTCGAAGGGTTGGATTGATGCCGGCGTCAAACCCGGCAAAGCGCCGGGAGCGTTTGCGCATCCCACGGTAACGGATGTGCACCCCTATGTGATGCTGAACTATCTGGGCAAACCCCGCGATGTGATGACGCTGGCGCATGAATTGGGCCATGGTGTGCACCAAGTCTTGGCCGCCGATCAGGGCGAATTGCTGGCCAACACCCCGCTGACGCTGGCCGAAACCGCCAGTGTGTTCGGCGAGATGCTGACCTTCCGCAAGATGCTGGACAAAGCGGCCAGTGACACCGAGCGCAAGGTGCTTCTGGCGGGCAAGGTCGAGGATATGATCAACACCGTGGTGCGCCAGATCGCGTTCTACGACTTTGAATGCAAGTTGCACGCCGCCCGCCGTGGGGGCGAGCTGACACCCGATGACATTAATGCCCTGTGGATGTCGGTTCAGGCCGAATCCCTTGGCCCGGCGTTTGATTTCATGGACGGATACGAAACGTTCTGGGCCTATATCCCGCATTTCGTGCATTCGCCGTTTTACGTTTACGCCTATGCTTTCGGCGATGGCTTGGTGAATGCGCTCTACGCCGTTTACGAAGAAGCCCCCGAAGGGTTTCAGGACAAATATTTCGATATGCTGAAGGCCGGGGGATCGAAGCATCACAAAGAGTTGCTGGCGCCTTTCGGGCTGGATGCCAGCGACCCCGCGTTCTGGGACAAGGGGCTCAGCATGATCTCGCGTCTGATTGACGAGTTGGAAGCGATGGAGGGCTAAGGCCCAGACAGGGGGCAGCGCATCACTGCGCGGCTTTCGGCACAAGAACCATGTAATCGGAAAAATCACCGCCCGACCCGCTTTCGGCAATCATCCCCCGCAGCAATTCGACGGCTGCGGGTGCCGTGACCGGCACAAAGTGATTGTAGCCTGCGCCATCGGCAAGCGCGGTGAAATCGATCACTTTGACATCCAGACCCTGCACTTTCTCCGGGCCGTCGATCAGGCCCAGCCGGGGCTTGCGCCCGGTCAGCCACCCGGCGACCGACAAGGCACGGTCCTGACGGGTGGTGAAGATCAGAAAGGGTTGTGGCAGTTGGCCTATGGCTTGCGCCTGCTTTTGAAATAATTCGGGGTCGATATCGGGCGACATCAGAACAACACCGCTGATCCGGCCAAGCAACGCATGATCACCGCGTATGGCCGCCTGTCGCAGCGTTTCCATAACCAGTTGCGACCCCATGGAATGTGCCAGTAACAGCACTTTCTCATTCGGCGCGGTGGCCAGCGCATCCAGCACCGACAGGAACGCATCTCGGGAATACAACACGCTGTCGCGGTCATAGATATAGCCACGCGGGTCCCCCGCCGATGGCCATGAAAACAGCACCGACGGCATGGTCAAATCGAAATCCGCACGAATCTGGGCCAGCCGATACATCGAATCGGACAGGGTGTTGTTGTAACCGTGAACAAAGACAAGGGTTTCAGGCCCGGTGCCGGTGCGGCGCAGGTCGCGCACAAGCCCCGCCTGTCCTTCCAAGATTTCGGTCTTGGTCACGACGAAATCGGTTGCCGCGTTCGGCTGTTCGTCAGGCCATTCGATCTGTCCCACCTGATGGGTTGGCGGCACCGAGACATCCGCACGGAAATAATTGAGACGATCCGCACGCAGCATGCCAAAGGCCTGCCCGGTCGCGTCAAACGGGCGCAAGGTGGCAATGTGGATGGGTTGAATAGTTGCATCGGGGTGTGGTGCACCACGCAAGGCGGTTTCTCGGGGCGCGCAGGCCGCAAGAGCCATCACCCCGCCCAACAGCCAGACCCGGCCAAGTCGCACGGTTCGCAGGATACTCACATGACCACTCCCAAGAAAAGCTTCTGCCGATACACGGCAGAAGCTAAAGCTTTTACGATGTTTCGCGCAAGCGGTCAGGTTGCGGACAGCATCCCTTTCTCAGCCGCCAAGTCGCGCATCCGTTTTTGCAGCTTTTCAAAGGCGCGCACCTCGATTTGCCGAATCCGTTCGCGGCTGACATCATATTGCGTGCTAAGATCTTCCAGCGTGATGGTCTTATCGCTAAGGCGGCGCTGCGTCAGGATATCACGCTCGCGGTCATTAAGAACGTCCATCGCCGCCGCCAGCATTTCGCGGCGCGCATCCAATTCATCACGTTTTTCATAATCAGCGGCCTGATCGGCGCTTTCATCTTCCAGCCAATCCTGCCACTCCATCGTGCCTTCGCCCTCGGAGCCGACCGTAGCGTTCAGCGAAGCATCGCCGCCCGACATGCGCCGGTTCATCGAAATCACCTCAGTCTCGGTGACGCCGAGATCATGGGCAATCTGCTTGACGTTCTCAGGGCGCAGGTCGCCCTCTTCCAAAGCGCCAATCTTGGCCTTCGCCTTGCGAAGGTTGAAGAACAGTTTTTTCTGGCCCGAGGTGGTGCCAAGTTTCACCATCGACCAACTGCGCAGGATGTATTCCTGAATGCTGGCGCGGATCCACCACATGGCATAGGTGGCAAGGCGAAAGCCTTTTTCAGGGTCAAACCGCTTGACCGCCTGCATCAGGCCAACATTCGCCTCGGAAATCACCTCGGCTGTGGGCAGGCCATAGCCGCGGTAGCCCATGGCAATCTTGGCCGCCAACCGCAGGTGGCTGGTGACCATCTTGTGTGCGGCCTCGGTGTCTTGTTCCTCGGCCCAACGTTTGGCCAGCATGTATTCCTCTTCCGGTTGCAGAAGAGGAAACTTGCGGATTTCCTGCATATAGCGGTTCAAGCCGCCTTCCGGCGTGGGGGCCGGTAGATTTGCGTAATTACTCACCAATGTCCCTCCCGATGTTTAGGATGTTAACATTCATCTGGGCGTCTAACGACCTGTTTTCAAGGGTCATGCCTTATGGATGTTAACGGAAAATGACGGGACTTGGGTTAATTTAGGATAAATGTGACAGGTCTTCACGCATCCGTGCGCGCAGCGCCGTCGCCCAGATAGCTTAGCAAATTTGCCATATCATCGGGCAAAGGGGCCTCAAACCTAAGGTTTTCGCCGGAAACCGGGTGTTCAAATCCCAAAACAGCGGCATGCAATGCTTGTCGTGAAAACCGGCCAACAGCATCCAGCGCCGTCTGCGGCAAAGCCCGCAGAGGCAGTTTGCGTCGCCCGCCATAGACCGGATCACCGATCAGGCCATGGCCCGCATGGGCCATATGCACCCTGATCTGATGGGTGCGCCCGGTTTCCAGCCAGCATTCCACCAGCGACGCGGCAGGCGGCTTGCCAAAACTTTGCACCACGCGCGCCCGGGTCACGGCATGGCGTCCGCCCTCGAAGGTCACGGCCTGTTTCTGCCGGTCGGTGCGATGGCGCGCCAGCCCGGTGGTGATTTTCATGATATTGCCTGCCTCAAAGCTGACGCCGCGCACACCGCGCAGGCGCGGGTCAGCGGCATTCGGCACACCATAAACCGCCGCCCGATAATAGCGTTCGACGCTGTGTTTTTCGAACTGCACCGCCAAGCCATGATGCGCACGATCAGATTTGGCCACCACCAGCAGGCCCGATGTGTCCTTGTCGATGCGATGCACGATGCCGGGGCGCTTGGCCCCGCCCACACCCGACAAACTATCACCGCAGTGATGCAGCAGCGCATTAACCAAGGTGCCGCCGGGGCTGCCGGGGGCGGGGTGCACGACCATGCCGGGGGGTTTATTGATGACGATCAGGTCGTCATCCTCGAACACAACGTTCAGCGTGATATCTTCGGGGGCGATATGGCTGTCTTGGGCTTGCGGCACGGTGATGTCGATCTGGTCGCCCTCAGTCACACGCGCCTTGGGGTCGGCCATGGCGGCACCGTTGACCTGCACCGCGCCCTCGGAAATCAGCCGGGCAAGCCGGGTGCGTGACAGTGCGGCCGCCTCTGGCACATCGCGGGCCAAAGCCTTATCAAGGCGCGGTGGCGGATCGGCAGCGATCCGAAAAGAAACAAGGGTAGACCCCATGGAAAACAGCCCCGAGCCTCAGCCGGAGATCGACCCGGCGATGATACGTTATCTGCGCCTATTGGTCACGATCCTGACGGGCACGATGATTGCTGGCCTTCTAGTGATCATCTTTCTGTTTGTCACCCGCTTCAGCAACACAGGCCCGGAGTTGCCCGGCACGATCACCCTGCCTGACGGGGCAAGCGCAGCAGCCTTTACCCAAGGCAACGGCTGGTATGCGGTTGTCACTGACGATGACCGGATATTGATCTACGACCGCGACAGCGGCGCGCTGCGGCAGACCATTACAATCGAAAAGTGATGGTACCGCCTCCCTGGCTTGAACAGGGGACCTCTGGATCCACAATCCAGCGCTCTAACCAACTGAGCTAAGGCGGCACTGCAGCGCGATTTAACTTTCCGCGCGGGCGATTGCAAGCCTGTTGATGGTTGAATTTTCACAAGTCACGGCGGGCGGGGGCCGCGACACGGCGGTCTGGCGCACAGCTTGCCTTTCGCGGCAGGCCAGAGTATCCCCAAAGCGCTTGAACAGGAGGCCGTTATGGGCATCAACACCGAACGCGACATCGAGGCGAACCTTCAGATCGGACCGACCGATCAGGGCATGGTGCGCCTGTTCATCGAGGCGGATGGCCTTGAGATTCCGATGGATTTCTCACCCGAGGAAGCCGAAGACATCGCCAGCGAGATCATGGCCGCTGTCAAAGCGGCACAGGCTAAGGGCTAAACCCGCCCGGATCGCGCAGCCCCTGCAAACGCAAGGCCGCATGGCGGGCAAATCGGCGGATCACAGCGTTGCGGCGCGCGCCTGCCAGCCGGGTTTCCGGCCCCCTTCGCAGAATTTCGGCGTCATACGCATCGGCGATGATCAGCCCGGTCTCGTCAGGCAACAGATCGGTCGGGAAATCCGCATCGACCGCCCAGAAAAATCGATCCGCCCATTCCAGATAGCCTTGCCATTTCGCATCGGATGTAAAATCGGCGCGCGAAGATTTGCATTCGATCACCCAGAGCTGGCCTTTTGGGCCAAGCGCCATGACATCAACACGCTTGCCGCGTTCGGGGCTGAATTCTTCAATACAAACAAAGTCATGGCCCAGTAAATGCCGGCAGACCCCACGCGCCAAAAGCTGTCCGGGTTGCAAAGTAGGATCGGTCGGCATAGTCATGCACCCAATATGAACAAAAGCAGAACGCATGCAACCCCTTGTCCGGTGCCACGATAAGCCCTACCTAGGGTCTGTGGCGGGTGCTGCCCTTCTCGTGATCGGTTGCATTCCGGTGGCCTTAAGCAATTCCGAGGGAGTTGGCTCTGGCCAGGCCCTGGTCTGGTTAATTCCGACACCCACCTGTATATACAGGTCCTCGGGAATGAGAGAACCAAACGGCCGCGTGCGGGCCCGTCACACCTTTCCATCTAGCACTGTCATTAACGCAAACTGAAACGGGCCGTGCGGTTGGCACGACCCGATCTATTCGTCATGTTTGGACCTCGCGCTTAGCGCTTTCCGAACAGGCTTTTGCGCTCTTCGTCCGCCGGGACAGGAATCGTCGCGTGTTCGGGGCGCATTACATGCTGGCGCAGCCCACCGCGCGGACCCTCGTCGTCATCGTCTTTCAGGCGCATCACGGCGATACCGAACTGCACCCCGGCAAAAATGACGCCGTTGGAAATCCACAGGATCACCACCGCCAATAGGCCCTTGTCGGATGTGCTGACCAGATGCCACAGGGTGGCAACATTAAAATACAGCAACATGCCCACAAAGGCCGCCGCGATACCAAAGCCGATGGCAACGTGAGTGATGTAAAGGCGGATGAGTTTTGGCATGTCTAAGACTCCCCTTGTTCACGTCCAAACGTAGCATGTTTGAGAACAGGCTCAAGCCCAGTGACCCGATCAGGGGCGCGACCGGCTGTCACCCGCCGATCCCGGCTGGGCAACATTTCGACGCTCAGACAACCCGTCTAGGCCTTATGCTAGACGCCCAGATACCGGTCGGTCACATCCGGGGTCAGAGCACCGAACGCGCCTTGCCAAACGCTGCGGCCTTTTTCAAGGATCACGGCGCTGTCGGCCACGTTCGACAGTTCGCGAATCGACTTGTCGATCACGATCAGCGCCATCCCGGTGTCCGCCTTGAGCAGCCGGATGGCAGCCCAGATTTCCTGACGCACCACGGGGGCCAGCCCCTCGGTCGCCTCGTCAAGGATCAAAAGCCGCGGGTTGGTCATCAGGGCGCGGCCAATGGCCAGCATCTGTTGCTCGCCCCCCGAAAGCGACGCCGCCCCCTGACCCGCCCGATCAATAAGCCGCGGAAAAAGACGACCCACGGCGGCCATATCCCAAGGGCCGGGCCGGGCCGCTGCGATCAGGTTTTCCTGCACCGTCAGGTTGGTGAAACAGCGCCGCCCCTCGGGCACAAGGCCGATCCCTGCCCGCGCCGCGCGATGCGCGGGCACGCGCGCCAGATCGCGCCCGTCGAACACCACAGTGCCGCCCTTGTGCGACAACAAGCGACAGATCACCTTGACCGTGGTCGATTTGCCCATGCCGTTTCGCCCCATCAGCGCCAGCACCTGCCCTTCGTCCAGCGACAGGTTCACGTCAAACAGCGCTTGGCTGGGGCCGTAAAAGGCCGATATGCGCGACAGGGTCAGAAAGCTCATGCGTCCTCCTCCTCGCCCAGATAGGCGGTGCGCACGTCGCGGTTGGCGCGGATTTCATCGACCGTGCCGGTGGCGATGATCTGGCCATAGACCAGCACGCTGATCCGGTCGGCCAAGGCAAACACCGCATCCATATCGTGTTCGATCAGCAAAATGGGCGCCTCTGCGCGCAGACCGTCCAGCAAATCCATCAACCGGCGCGACCCCTCGGCACCAAGCCCGGCCATGGGTTCATCCATTAGGAACACGCGGGGCGACAAGGTCAGGGCAACGGCGACTTCAAGCTGGCGGCGTTGGCCGTGCGACAGCTCGGAGGTGCGCAGCGCCTCAAACTCGTCCAAGCCCACGGTTGTCAGCGCCACGCGCGCCTGTGCCAGCAAATCTGCGTCGCGCATGACGGGGCGGAAAAAGCGAAACACATCGCCGCGCGCGCCAAGCGCGCCAAGCACCGCGTTTTGAAGCACGGTGTAGTCCATCGCCAGTGACGATATCTGAAACGTGCGCCCCATCCCAAGCCGCGCCCGCGCGGCGGTGCTGAGGCTGGTCACATCGCATCCGTCAAAAAGGACACGCCCTGCATCGGGGCGCAGCCCGCCCGCGATCTGCTGGATCAAGGTGGATTTCCCCGCGCCGTTGGGACCGATCAGCGCGTGAATCTCACCCGGCCGCACTGTCAGGTCGATATCCTGACTGGCCTGAAGCGCGCCAAAGGCTTTGCAGACCCCGCGAATATCAAGAATCGGGTCAGTCATGCGCACGCTCCCGCCCGGCCAGAAGGCCATACAGCCCACCACGCGCAAACAGCACCACACCCAGAAGGATTGCGCCAAGATAGATGTGCCAAAACTCGCTAAGGCCCCCAAGGCTGTGTTCCAGCACGATGAACAGGGCCGCGCCGGCAACGGGGCCGAACACGCGCCCCACCCCGCCAAGGATCACGAACACCATGATTTCCCCCGAGGTTTGCCACGAAAACATCGTTGGGCTGACAAAGCGGTTGAGATCAGCAAACAGCGCCCCCGCCAGCCCGGTGATCGCGCCCGAGATCACAAAGGCGGTCAGATACAGACGATACGGCACTTGCCCCAATGCTTGCGCGCGCGCCTGCGATTGCCGCGCCGCGCCCAGCATCAACCCAAAGGGCGACCGGGCAATGCGCCAGACGATGAACAGCACCAACAGCAATAACCCATAGCACAGACCGAAAAACTGGATCGGGTCCATGGTGTTCAGCCCCGGAAAGCCGTTTCGCACATAGATCGACATGCCGTCTTCGCCGCCATAGGCGGGCCATGAGATTGCGAAGAAATAGAACATTTGCGCAAAGGCCAGCGTGATCATGATGAAATACACGCCCGTCGTGCGCAGCGACAGCGCCCCGATCCCAAGCGCCGCGATGGCCGAGGCAACAACCGCCACCAGCCAGATCACCGGCATGGATTTTGTGCCCTCGATGGTCATGGGCCAGTCGATCAACGGCGCGTAGGTTTGGGCGTGAAAGGCCAAAATGCCCATGGCATAGCCGCCCACACCGAAAAACAGGGCATGCCCAAGGCTGACAAGCCCGCCCAGCCCAAGCGCCACGTTCAGCCCCACACCGGCGATGGCGAAAATCACCGCCCGAGTGGCCAGCGTGATGGTAAACGGCTCGTCCGTGAGATGCGCCCATAGTGGCACGGCCAGCAAAAGCACCATAAGGACCGCATTCAGGATGGGTTCACGCCTCATGTCGCGCGCGCCCCGAACAGACCCTGCGGGCGAAACAGCAAGACACCAGCCATCAGGATGTATATCGCCATCGACGCCAGCGAGGCCCCGACCGTGGTGGCAGCTGACGGCTCCATCACCAGACCGAACAGGACAGGCAGCAGAAAGCGGCCCAGTGTGTCGGTCAGCCCCACAAGGATCGCGCCAATAAACGCCCCCTTGATCGAACCGATCCCGCCGATCACGATCACCACGAAGGCAAGGATCAGCACCGGTTCCCCCATACCAACCTGCACCGTCTGGATCGCACCGATCAGCGCCCCTGCAAACCCCGCCAGCGCCGCGCCCAGCGCAAAGACAAGCGTGTAAAGCCGCGAAATATTGACGCCAAGCGCGCCGATCATCTCGCGGTCGTTTTCACCGGCGCGGATGCGAATGCCGATACGGGTGCGCGCAATCATCCAGAACAATCCAGCCGCCACCGCCAAACCGACCAGAATGATCGCCAGCCGGTAGCGCGAATATTCGATGCCAAAGGGCAGCATCACCGTGCCCGACAACCAGTCTGGCGTGTCAAGAAACAGCGGGAACGAGCCAAACACCCATCGCGTGCCTTCGGAAAAAATCAGGATCAGCGCGAAGGTGGCCAGCACCTGATCAAGGTGATCGCGATCATATAGCCGCCGGATCACCAGCATTTCCACGATCACCCCGGCCAGTGCCGCCGCGATCAGGCTGGCCGCCAAAGCCAACAGAAACGAGCCCGTCCACGCCGCCACGCCAGCGGCGGCAAAGGCCCCCACCATGTAAAGCGAGCCATGCGCGAGGTTGATCAACCCCATCACGCCAAAGATCAGCGTCAATCCGGCGGCCATCAGGAACAGCATGACGCCGAATTGCAGCCCGTTCAGCGTCTGCTCGATCAAAAGGATGGTGGACATCGTTTTGTTTGCCTGTTGTTGCCTGCCCCGGTGCCCCGCCCGCGCGGATGACCCCGTTTAGCACGCAAATGCAAAGGCCGGAAAGACCGGCCTTGCGTGGCGCAACCCTAACGGGATCAGAACGCCTCGGGCTTGGCCTCACGCGCCATGTGATCCAGCACGGCATTGACGAACTTGGGCTCGCGCCCCTCGGGGTAAAAGCTTTTGGCGATATCGACGAATTCCATGATCACCACCTTGGGGGGCGTGTCGGATTGCGTCATTTCTGCGCCTGCGGCCCGGAACAGCGCGCGCAGCGTCGGGTCGATCCGGCCAATGGGCCATTTGGCCACCAGTGCGCGGTCGGTCATCTGGTCAATGCTGGCCTGCCAATTGACCGCGTCGCGCATCAGCGACTCAAACAGATCGACATCACCCTCCTGCATGTCGCCTTCGTCGTAATGCGCGCCAAAGCGGTGATCTTCGAATTCGCGGATCACGGAATCAACGGTCTGCTGCCCCGCCTCCATCTGGAACAGCGCCTGCACGGCATAAAGCCGTGACGCCGAGCGCATCTTGCGCCGCTGGTTGCCGGAAACGGGTGTGTCGTCGGTCATCATGCCTTGGGGTTGTCCTTAAGCTCGCCTGCCAGCTTGTATTCCTCGGCGGCGGGCATAAAGCCCACGCCTTTGCGCTGGCCGCCCCACTTACGGCCGAGCGCGACCAGATGCAAGGCCGCAGCCGCCGCGCCCGCGCCTTTGTTCATCTGCCCCGGATCGGCACGCACTTCGGCCTGATTACGGTTTTCGACGGTCAGGATACCATTGCCGATGCAAAGCCCCTGAAGCCCCAACAGGGTGATCCCGCGCGAGCTGTCGTTGCAGACAGTTTCATAATGCGTGGTTTCCCCGCGGATGACGCAGCCAAGCGCAACATACCCGTCAAAGTTCGACATTCGGGCCGCGATGGTGATGGCCGTGGGGATTTCCAGTGCGCCGGGCACCTCGACCAATTCGAACGTGCCGCCCGCGGCCTCGATCTCGGCGGTGGCGCCGGCAATCAGGTTGTCAGCGATGTCACGGTAGAACGGCGCCACGACGACCAGCAATTTGACCGGCTCGGCAAACTCGGGGCGCGACAGGGTGTATTCTTTTTCGGCCATGGGTTTATCCTTCGCTTAAGGGGCGGGTGCCGGTGATGGAAATGCCATAGGCATCCAGCCCCAGATAGCGCGTGTCGGGGCTGTCTGTCAGCAAGATCAGGTCATAAAGCCCCATGGTTGACATGATCTGCGCCCCAAGGCCCGTCTGCTTGATGGTGCGCGGCGCGTCGTCATCTTCAAGCTCCTTGGCAATGCTGGGCCGCGGCTGGCGGAACAAAAAAACCGCGCCGCGCCCTTCGCGGGCGATGGCATTCATCGCCTTGGGAATTTTCGAGGTCGGACCACTTTCGGCAGGGCTCAGCCCGACGCCCAGCACGTCCTCCATCACGTTCAGCGCATGCGTCCGCGCCAAAACGGGCTGCCCGTCAAAGATATCGCCCTTGATCAGCACAACATGTTCGGTGCCGGTGATCTGATCGGCAAACAAGCGCATTTCCCATGCGCCACCATGGCTGGAATGCACGGTGTCGCGGCGCACTTCGCGCACAAGGTTGTCGTGCTTGTGGCGATAGGCGATTAGATCGGAAATCGTCCCGATCTTGAGGTTATGGGTTTGCGCAAACTCGACCAGATCGGGCAGACGCGCCATGGTGCCGTCATCCTTCATGATCTCGCAGATCACGCCCGCGGGCTTGCAGCCCGCCAGACGCGCGATATCGACGGCCGCCTCGGTATGGCCCGCGCGCACCAGCACGCCGCCGTTGCGCGCGCGCAGCGGGAACACATGGCCCGGCGTCGCGATCGACGCGGCGGTGTTCTGTTCGTTGATCGCCACGGCCACGGTGTGGGCGCGGTCCCCGGCGGAAATGCCGGTGGTCACGCCTTCGCGCGCCTCGATCGAGACGGTAAAGGCAGTTTCCATGCGCGACGAGTTGTTGACCGCCATCATCGGCAGGCCAAGCTGACCAATGCGCTCCTCCGTCATCGGCAGGCAAATCAGGCCGCGCCCATGGGTGGCCATGAAATTGATCACTTCGGGCGTCGCAAACTCGGCGGCAATCACCAGATCGCCCTCATTCTCGCGGTCTTCGTGATCGACAAGGATGAACATCCGGCCGACGCGGGCCTCGGCGATGATCTCTTCGGTCGGCGCGATATGCGCACTCAGGCTTTGTTCAACCTCGCCCGGTTTTTCAAAAGGGATCGTATCGGACATGGCAGTATTTCCTTGGGCTTTGATGAGGGGCGGGATAGCGCAGCGCACCTGCATTGGCCAGAGCCGATGTCGCAGAGGGTGTCAGTGCATCCGCTTTCGGATACGATGCACCATCCACCACACGGCCGCCACAACGGGAGGCGTGGCCATGGCCGTCAGCATGCCCTTGCTCACCTCTAGTGGCGCAGCCATAGGATACAGCAGATAGCCCACCAACGACACCGCGTAATAGCTGATGGCAACCACCGACAGGCCTTCGACCGTGCGTTGCAGGCGCAACTGCATGTCGGCGCGGCGGTCCATGCTTTCCAGCAGGGCCTGATTCTGCGCGCTGCGTTCCACATCGACGCGGGTGCGCAACAATTCGCCCGCCCGCATCGCACGGTCGGCCATGGCGTTCAGCCGCTCCTGACTGGATTGGACAGTGCGCATCGCCGGATCATAACGGCGCATCATGAATTCCGAGAAAGTCTGTCGCCCTTCGAACCGCTGTTCGCGCAGCACCTCGATTCGCTGCTGGACGATACTCTTGTAAGCCTCAGTTGCGCCGAACCGGAACGAGGATTGCGCCACCATGGCTTCCAGTTCCGCCGAGATCGACAAAAGGCTTGTCAGCGTATCCTCGGCGCGGGTCGTCTGGCCCGTCATGTCTCCGATCATCGCGCTCAACTGTGCGTCCAACTCGCCCATGCGCGCGCTTAGGTCGCGGGCCCGCGAAAAGCCCAACATCGACATCGCCTTGTAGGTCTCAATCTCGCACAAGCGCTGCACCACCCGGCCAATCCGGCGCTGGCCGGTATCCGGCGCAATCGTGACCGCAAAGCGCAAATGGCCGGCCGGGTCGATGCGAAAATCACCGGCCACCACGGCAGCATCATCCAGCACGCGGGCCACGGCCACGCTTTCGGCGACAAACCATTCCTTGATCTGTTCGCAGGTCGTGGCCTTGTCCGTCCACGGGGTGATGCGGATCAGGGCGGATGTCATCCGCACGCCCGGCGCATCGTTCAACCAATCCTCGGGGAACACCTCGAAATCCGCCGGATCAAAAGGCCGCGCGCTCAGCCCGTCGGTATAGGCGGTGTAGGTCACAAACTCGGTATGGCTTTCCCATTTCAGCATATGCCGCCCAATGCGGCCAAAATAATGCGTGGCGCCGGGCTGTGGATGCGGAGCGCCGTGGCGATCCAGCAGCGCCAGCAGGTGGTCCATATCCGCCGCCCGATCCCGAGCCGCCGCACCATCGGCCCGCTTGATCGCCAGATAGGCCGCTGTTGACGGGGCTTGCATCGTAGGAAACGGCCGCGCATGCAGCTCATTGGCAAGGCGATAACGCAGCGGATGGTCTTCGATAGGCGGCATGGGCGGGATCCTCTTGTTGGCCGCAATCTATCCTTTGCGACCCCGGCAAGAAAGGGAATTCTTGTTAAAAGGCAGATGCTTAGCTGCACACAGTCGCATACTGCACGCCCCACACCTTCATTGTTCCAAAAATACTCATATCACGACGGTCTGCCGCAGCCACAGACCAAAGAAAAAGGGCGCAGCCTTGCAACTGCGCCCTCTTCACGTGTCATATCAAACCCCAATCACTCGATCTTGCCCAAAAGGGCCGACATGCTGTCCTTGGCGTCGCCATAGAACATGCGCGTATTCTCCTTGAAGAACAGCGGGTTTTCGATGCCGGAATAGCCCGTTCCCTGCCCGCGCTTGGACACGAAGACCTGTTTCGCTTTCCAGACCTCCAGCACCGGCATACCGGCGATGGGGCTGTTGGGGTCGTCCTGTGCGGCCGGGTTCACGATGTCGTTCGAGCCGATGACGATGACAACATCCGTTTCGGGGAAGTCGTCGTTGATCTCGTCCATCTCCATGACGATGTCATAGGGCACCTTGGCTTCGGCCAGCAGCACGTTCATGTGCCCCGGCAAACGGCCCGCCACGGGGTGGATGGCGAAACGCACATTTTTGCCCTGTCCACGCAGTTTGTTGGTCAACTCGCTGACCGACTGCTGCGCCTGCGCCACCGCCATACCGTAGCCCGGCACGATGATCACGCTGTCGGCCTCGTTCAGGGCCTGCGCCACACCGTCGGCGTCGATGGCGATCTGTTCGCCCTCGACCTCGGCCGCCGGGCCGGTCGCGCCGCCAAAGCCGCCCAAGATCACGCTGATGAACGACCGGTTCATCGCCTTGCACATGATATAAGACAGGATCGCACCGGAAGAGCCGACAAGCGCGCCCACCACGATCAGCAGGTCATTGCCAAGGCTAAAGCCGATGGCCGCCGCCGCCCAACCCGAGTAGCTGTTAAGCATTGAGACCACCACGGGCATGTCGGCACCACCGATGCCCATGATCAGGTGATAGCCGATAAACAGCGCCAGCAGCGTCAACAAGATCAGCGTCCAGGTGCCCGCACCGCCCAGATACATCGCGGCAAAGATCACCGAAAGCGCCACGGCACTGGCGTTCAGTACATGCCCGCCCGGCAGCTTTTTCGCCGCCGAGTCGACCTTGCCCGCCAGTTTGCCATAGGCGATCACCGAGCCGGTAAAGGTCACAGCCCCGATCCAGACGCCCAGCACCAGTTCGACCTTGAGAATCCCCACCTCAACGGCGGTTTTCTTGGCCACGATGGCAGCAAAGCCCGAGAAGGTTTTGGCAAAGGCCGCAGCCTCGGCTGTTACCTCTTCGGGGCGGGGAAAGGCAAAGCCTTCACCGATGAATTGCGCGGCCACCCGGCCCAGTTCGATATGCGCGTTGAAGCCCACGAAAACCGCCGCAAGCCCCACAAGGCTGTGCATGATCGCCACAAGCTCGGGCATTTGGGTCATTTGCACCCGCGTGGCCAGTTGATAGCCAATCGCGCCGCCACCAGCGATCAGGACCAGCGACAAAAGCCACAGCCCCTGCCCCGGCCCGATCAACGTGGCGACAATCGCAATTGCCATGCCCACAATGCCATACCAGACGGCGCGTTTCGCGCTTTCCTGCCCTGACAGCCCGCCAAGGCTGAGGATGAAAAGAACGGCTGCGACCACGTAGGCCGCAATGGTAAATCCGTAGTCCATTGGTGCCTACCTCCTTAAGATTTCTGGAACATGGCGAGCATGCGCCGTGTCACGAGGAAGCCGCCGAAAATGTTGATCGCGGCCATGAAGACCGACAGGGCGGCCAATATTGTGATCAGGAACGAGCTTGACCCGATCTGCATCAGCGCGCCCAGAATGATGATCGACGAAATCGCGTTCGTGACCGCCATCAGCGGCGTGTGCAAGCTGTGGCTGACGCCCCAGATCACTTGGAAGCCGACAAAGACCGACAGGACGAAGACGATAAAGTGCTGCATAAAGCTGGCGGGCGCAATCAGGCCCACAGCCAGAACCAGCAGCGCGCCGACGCCCAAAAGCGTGACTTGGTTTTTGGTCTGCTGCTTGAAGGCCGCGATTTCCTGCGCGCGTTTTTCTTCCGGCGTCAGCTCTTTCGGCGCTTCTTTCTTGGGTTGCGCCGCGATTGCAGCCACCTTGGGCGGCGGCGGCGGGAAGGTCACGTCACCGCCATGCGCCACAGTGGCCCCGCGGATCACGTCATCTTCCATGTCGTGATTGACCTGCCCGTCTTTTTCCGGCGTCAGGTCGGTCATCATGTGGCGGATGTTGGTGGCGTAAAGCGAGCTGGCCTGCGTGGCCATCCGGCTGGGGAAGTCAGTGTAGCCGATGATCGTCACGCCGTTATCGGTGACGATCTTGTCGTCCATCACGGTCAGTTTGCAGTTGCCGCCCTTTTCAGCCGCCAGATCGACAATCACGCTGCCGCGCTTCATCGCCTTGACCATATCCTCGGTCCAAAGCTCGGGCGCTTCGCGGTTGGGGATCAGGGCCGTGGTGATGACGATATCCACCTCGGGCGCCAGTTCGCGGAACTTGGCCAGTTGCGCTTCCCGGAATTCCGGGCTGGAGGGGGCTGCATAGCCACCCGATGCCGCGCCGTCCTGGGTTTCTTCCTCGAAATCCAGATAGACGAATTCAGCGCCCATGGATTCGACCTGCTCGGCCACTTCGGGGCGCACGTCGAACGCGTAGGTGATCGCCCCCAGCGAGGTCGAGGTGCCGATCGCGGCAAGCCCCGCCACACCGGCACCGACAACCAGAACCTTGGCCGGCGGCACTTTACCCGCCGCAGTGATCTGTCCGGTGAAGAAGCGACCAAAGTTGTTGCCCGCCTCGATCACCGCGCGGTAGCCCGCGATATTGGCCATCGACGACAGCGCATCCATCTTTTGCGCGCGGCTGATGCGCGGCACCATGTCCATCGCGATGACAGAGGTGCCTTTCTTGGCCAATTGCTCCATCTGCGCTTCGTTCTGGGCGGGCCAGAAGAAGGAGATCAGCAATTGATCGGCACGCAGGCGCTTGGCCTCGGTTTCCGTCGGCGGGCGCACCTTGGCCACGATATCGCAGGCCTTGTATAGCGCTGCCGCCGATTTAATCACTTCGACGCCAGCCTCTTCATAGGCGGCGTCCGCGAAACCTGCCGCCTTGCCTGCGCCGCTTTCGATGGCGCAGTCATAACCCAGTTTCTGTAGCTGAAGCGCAGAGTCGGGCGTCATGGCAACCCGCGCCTCGCCCTCCATCACTTCTGTTGGTGTTCCGATTTTCAACGTCGCTTCCCCCGTTTTTCGTTTATTCTACTGCAAAGCCATAACGGCCAGATGCCCGTTCAGACTGCTATCTGACGGTTTATTTCATACTTTTCCACCGGTTTCGATGCCCGGAATGTCGCATTCGCTCAAATCCAACGCCGTGTCTTTTCGCAATAGCGTGCAAATTCCATACGAAAAGTGCGGCGCATGCGGTTTTCTTCCGGCTCGACAAAGCGCTTTTCGATGATCCAGAGAAAGACCGGCACCAAAGGCAGCGCCAAAACCGCGTCCCAACGCAGAATCAACCCCAGAAGAATCAGCGTATCACCCAGATAGATAGGGTTGCGCGTGCGGCTGAAGATGCCCGATTGCACCAGATGCTGCGGCACTTCGTGCGGGATGATGGTGGTCCGGTGGCGGCGCATTTCATAGACGGCCAGCAGCATCAGCAACAGCCCACCGCCCACCAGAACGCCACCCGCAAAATCGGACCATGCCCCGCCAAAGGACAAGCCCGCCGGGTAATACATGGCTTGCACCCATGCGATCACCAGACAGGCCACAAGCCACACAGGCGGAATATCAACCCATTTCAACATGGCTTATCCCGGTGCACTGGCGGTCACTCCCATTCCATTTCCTCGAACACGCGGCCGGCGTTTTTGGTGGCCAGTTCCTCGAACGTATCCATATACTCCCACTGCGACTGATCAACGTAATAGGCATCGGACAAGTCACCGCCATTGTCGATATGTTCGCCAATCTTGGCGCGCAGATCCTTCAGATAGCCGGTGGTGCCCTTGGTCACGGTCCCCATGTTGGTCGGATGACCGTGGCCGGGAATCACATAGGTGGCCCCCAGATCGGTAAATGGCCCATCAAAGGTTTCGATCCAGGCGTCCGTGTCAGCGCCGGGAAAGATCGGCGGCATGCGTTCATGAAAGGCGATGTCGCCCGCGATCACGATCTCCCATTGCGGAATCCAGACCTGCGTGTCGCCGGGGCCATGGGCCGGGCCAAGGTGCAGGACATGAAAGGTCACGCCACCCATCTCGATGATCTTTTCACCCTCGAAAGACATGTTGGGCACGACAACGGTGGTGCCTTCGGCCTTGTCCTCATTGTAGCGCTGCATGCCTTGGAGGATGAAATCGCCCTCTTCCTCGATCTCGTGAATCGCATCGACATGCGCCAAAATATCCACGCCCTGCGCGGCCCAATAGGAATTTCCCAACATGGCATGGCCTTGGCCGTTTTCGTTGATCACCAGCTTGACCGGCTGATCGGTGACGGCCTTGATCTCATCATGCAGGGCGTTGGCAAGGCGATAGGACGCGCCACCATTGATCACGACAACGCCATCCTGCGTGACGATGAAAGATAGATTGTTGTTATGGCCTGAGTTTTCATAGGTGGGTGGGGCCGTGGCCCCGATGGCCGAATAGACATTCGGGATGAATTCATAGGGTTTGGCATATAATTCGGACTGCGGGTATTGGTCCGCGATATCCTCAAAGGCCAAGGCGGGAGCCGCAAGGCTGGCGGCCACAAGAGCTGTAACAAACGGTTTCATCGTATCCTCCCTGAAAACGGTTGCGCGATCCTACGCATTCACCTTCGTGAATGTCTAGGGGGCGCCTCGGCATGGCTTGCCAACGGTAGACCAAATTATAGGCTAGCGTAGCAGTGAACGTTACAGGCACAAGGGAGGATCGGGCATGGAGCCTATGTTGAACGCCGCGCATGCGCTTGTCACCGGTGGGGGCACGGGGATTGGGCTGGCCATCGCGCAACGGCTGGCCGCACAAGGGGCCAAAGTAACCATCACCGGACGCCGTGCCGACGTGCTGGACGCCGCCGCCGCCGACACGCCCGGCCTGCACCCGCTGGTGATGGATGTCACCGACGAAGCCCAAGTGCAAAACGGGATCGCGCAGGCCGTGGCGGCGCGCGGGGCGGTGCAAATCTGCATTCCGAACGCCGGGATCGCCGAAGGCCGCGCCGTGCACAAGACCGATATGGCGTTCTGGCGGCGGATCATGGACACCAATCTTGACGGGGCGTTCCTGACGATCCGCGAATGCCTGCCCGCCATGCGGCAAGCCGATTGGGGCCGCGTTGTGGCGATATCTTCAATCGCAGGGCTGCGCGGATTGCAGGGCGCGGCGGCCTATTCGGCGTCGAAACACGGGCTAATCGGGCTGATCCGTGGCCTGAGCGAAGATTACATGGGCCGCCCGATGACCTTTAATGCGGTGTGCCCCGGCTATGTGGACACCGAGATTGTCAGCCGCAACACCGCCGCCATCCGCGAGCGTGCAGGCGTCAGCGAAGAAGACGCGCGGCAAATGATGATCAACCAGAACCGTCATCAGCGCTTGATCGCCCCTGACGAGGTGGCGCAAGCGGTCTTGTGGCTGTGCGGCCCCGGATCGAGCAGCGTAAACGGCCAATGCATTGAAATCGCGGGCGGTCAGGTTTGATCGTCCGCTTGTCGGCCCGCATGGGCCGCCGCGCAAGGCCTCGCAAAACACAGCCCGCCTTGAGATAAACGCCCCATCAGCGAGCGGTCGCATAATCGCCTCAATTCATCGCGAATTTGCCTAAAATCACTCCGTTTTCAGCCACACACAGTTTGTATCCATTTGGGAAACAACGGGCGCAAATCGTGCCCCACCGACCCAAAGCGGCGCAAGACCGCAAACGCGTATGAGTGCAGGGGGCACCCCCCAAACAGGCTGGAGTGAGAGATATGCCCGACGGGTATCTGGTACAACTTGGCGACACGTCGCTGGATCCAAACGACAGCATCGTTGATCCGCTGACATCCTTCACCACCGATACCATCATCGGCACGGGCGACTGGATCTGGTCTGGCACGTGGAATGGCCAAACTTTCACCAACACGTCCGCACCGGGCGTCTATTATCTGGCCACCAATGACAATGTCTATTTCGTGCCCGATTACGGCCCTGTGAATACGATCACCTCGGCCAGTGTCGAAACCGCGCCAAGTTTCTCGACCAATGACGGCATCGTGTCCGGCACAGCAGGCGACGACATCATTGATGACACCTATACCGACAGCGACGGCGACGTTATCGACGGCGGCGATGGCACCGGACCGGCGGGCAACGAAGATCTGGTTGAAGCCGGGGACGGGAATGACAGCGTGGCGTCCGGGCTGGGCAATGACACGGTGTACGGCGAAGCCGGGATGGACACGCTGGATGGCGGCGATGGCGACGACCTGTTGATCGGCGGCAGCGGCAACGATTCGGTTCTGGGTGGCGATGGCAATGACACGCTTTACGGCGATGACGCCCCGCAACAAGGGCAGTGGGACTACCAAGTTTTCAACTACGACTTTGACAGTAGCAACTTTCAGGCCTTCGACATTGAAAACGGAACTTTGGTCGGCGACGGGCAAACTGACGAGTTCGATTCAACCACGCTGGTCAATGACGCGCGCGGCACAACAGGCGACCCAAATGATTTTGGTGTGATCTATTCGTCGCAGCTTTTGGCATCAGAAGACGGCACCTACACATTTTCAACCACATCCGACGATGGCTCGACCATCCAGATATTCGACGAGAACGGCACGCCCCTGACTTGGACGAATCAGGGCGGCGGGACCGCCGATTTCATGGACAATGACCGCCATCAGGCCGCCACGAGCCGGTCTGGTGAAGTTACCCTTGAGGCTGGGCGGCTTTATACGATTGAGGTGCGCCATTGGGAAAACCTTGGCGGTCAGGAGATCTCGGGCACCGTGACATCGCCAAGCGGCACGACCGAAAACCTTGCCGACAGTGCGCTGGTGATCGGCCCCGAAAGTAATGCGGTAGGCGATGACGTGATCGACGGTGGGGCCGGTGATGACCTCCTGTTCGGCAACGGCGGCAACGACACGCTGATCGGCGGCACCGGGGCTGATACGTTGTATGGTGGATTAGGCGATGACGAGATGTATCTGGCCGAAGGTGACGTGGCCTTTGGCGGCGATGGCGATGACCTGTTTGTTCTGGGCAACCTGAACGAGATCGGCAGCAGCACCATCACGATCACCGGTGGCGAAACCGGTGAAACAAACGGCGACACCCTGCAACTCAACGCTGAAGTCACGCCGGACGACATCACCTTTACCAACACCGACGACGCGGCGGGCGGGTTGTCTGGGACATTCACCATGACGGACGGCACGGTGGTGAATTTCAGCGAGATCGAGAACATCATCTGCTTTACCCCCGGCACACGTATCCTGACCGAGCACGGAGACCGCGCGATCGAAACCTTGCGGGCGGGCGACCGCGTGCTGACCCGTGACCGGGGCTTGCAACCGATTCGCTGGATTGGTCACAGCACGGTCGAGGGACAGGGCAAGTTCGCGCCAATCGCGATCAATTCCAACGTTTTGGACGGCGCGCGGCGGCCCTTGCTGGTGTCACCGCAGCACCGGATGCTGTTCAGCGGATACAAAGCCGAGCTGCTGTTTGGCGACCCCGAGGTTCTGGTGGCTGCCAAGCACCTTGTCGATGGCCGGGCTGTGCGCGTGGCCCCGCGCCGCCGCGTGACCTATTTTCACCTGATGTTGGACCGGCACGAAGTGATTTTTGCCGAAGGTGCCGCGACCGAAAGCTTTCATGCCAACGATCTGGGCGTCGCCGCCATTGCGCAGCCTGCGCGCGAAGAAATGTTCAACGCCTTCCCGCATCTGCGTGCCGATCTAAATGCCTATGGCGACACAGTGCGCCAATGCCTGAAAGCACACGAAGCGCGCCTCTTGCTTGAGTCCAAGAACAGTTTTGCCCTTGCGGCCTGATTATTTCGCGTGCAGCGGGTAGCCAGACACAGCTTTGCCTAAATCACCTCGAAATTACGCCGTATGACTCGGTTAACCTAGGATGAAGGGATGGTGCCCGAGCAGTGTGTGCAAACCCATCCTTAACAAGATGATGAGACAATCCGCCCTGAGCAGTGTGCGTTTTGCCGGGGTGAAAAGGAGTGTGAGTGATGGCAACTGGATATCTGGTAACGCTTGGCGACGAATCGCTTGACGCTGGCGATTACATCTCGGGAACGCAGTCCACCTTTGCCATCGACTCCACCCTTGGCACAGGCCAGTGGAGCTGGAGCGGCGTCTTCGAGGGCGACGGTCGGTTTTATTCCGGCGTCACAGACACTGGCACCTATTACACGGGCACCGACGGCAACGTCTATTTCATTCCTGACACGTGGTTCACCACCAGCGGCGACGCCAGCGTGGTCAGCGCCCCGGCCTATACGTCCGGTCCTGTGACGGTGGATGGGACAACTGGCGACGACTTGATCAATAGCGATTATATCGACGCGCAAGGCGATCAGATCAGCAATCAGGCAGAATCCGTTTCGACCAGCGATGGCGACGATACAATCACAGGCAGCGGCGGTGCCGACACAATCAACGGCGGTGCCGGTCTTGATGTCGTGGATTATGCCGACTCGGACGCGGGCGTAGATGTCAATCTGGACACCAACAGCTTTTCGGGGGGTGATGCCACTGGCGACACGGCGACCGGGCTTGACGGAATCATCGGCTCTGCCTTCAACGATACGCTGACAGGTTTTGACCGCGAGTGGCTGACCGGCGGATCTGACGACTACACCAACATCCTTGACGGTGGTGCGGGCGATGACGTCATCGACGGCATGGCGGGACGCGACAGCCTGTATGGCGGTGTTGGCGACGACACGATCCTTGGCGGCGACGGGGCTGATTATATCGAGGGCGACGGCATGTCGTCCGTGTTCAACCCGGCGGCCCACCCAAGCGCAAGCAGTCTCACAGAGTCCAGTTTTGATCTTGTGAACGACAGCAACATCACGGTCGAACTGTTCTGGATCAACGAAAGCGGGACACCCGTCAGCTATGGCACCATTGCCCCCGGCGAGACGGTCACGCAGCCCACTTTTGTCGGGCATACATGGTATATCGCGGATGCCAATACCGGCGCGCCGCTGCAATATCTGGGCGCGCCTGCCGATGGCAGCACCATCACCTATGCCCAAGGCAATGACAGCATTGATGGCGGCGATGGCGATGACACCATCCTTGCGGGCGGCGGCGATGACACAGTCGATGGCGGCACCGGCAATGACAGCATTGATGGCGGCGCGGGCAATGATCTGATCGACGGCGGCACAGGTCAGGACACGCTGTTTGGCGGCGCGGGGCAAGACACGCTTGTCAGCACCGGCTTCAACGACAGTCTGGATGGCGGCGCCGATGCCGACCTGTTCGACATTGATCAATTGGACCCGGCAGGATCAATGAACCTGACGATTGATGGCGGGTCGACCGGCGACGACAATGATACGCTTGATATCTCGGGGCTGCTCGCCGATGGCTGGACCATCACCAATTTGACGCAGAACCCCGAAACCGCGGGCAACCCCGGGTTCAGCGGTCAGGTCCAGCTGTCACGCGGCTCTGACCCGGAGACGATCTGGGCGACGATCAATTACACGGATATCGAGAAACTGATCCTCGCGCCCAGCAACGATCTGGTCGAAGGCACCGAAGATGCCGACCTGATCGACGTCGATTACACAGGCGATCCCGAAGGCGACCGGGTGGATGCGGGCGACAACCTTGCCGGCAACGACGATGACGAGATCCTCGCAGGCGGCGGGGATGACACGGTTTTCAGCGGCGCAGGCGATGACATCGTCTATGGCGGGGCCGGCGAGGACAGCATTGACGGCGGCGACGGTGCCGACCTGCTTTACGGTGACGATATTCTGGCCGACCCGGTCACGGTGCAGAATTCCGGGTTCGATTCCGGGGCTACGGGCTGGACCGTCACGGGCGACGGCACATTTGTCTATGGCGTAGACGGTGACGATGCCATGGCGTTCAACGCCAATGATCAAGGCACCGGCGGCACGGTCGAACAGACCATCACCATGCAGGCGGGCCGGGACTACGAGCTTTCGCTGGACGCGTCTGAATACGATATCGCTGGCGGCGAAGGCGAAGAAGACGGAGAGGGCGAAGAAGACGGCGGGGGCGGCGTCGGGGACCACACGCTGTTGGTAGAGGTCATCGACAGCAACGGCACTGTCATCGCGACCCAGACGCAGGTCATCGCAGATGATACCGAACAGACAGTCACGCTTCCTTTCACCGCGACCACCGATGATGTCACACTGCGGTTCACCAATCCCACCTCAACCGCGACCGTGAATACAGATCTTATGATCGACAACATCACGGTCACCCCGGTTGAACCCACAGATGCGGGCAATGACAGCATCGACGGCGGCGCAGGCGATGATACCGTCTTTGGCGGGGATGGCACCGACACGATCTCGGGCGGCGACGGTGCCGATAGCATTGACGGCGGCGCGGGCGATGACACGATCATCGTCGATCAGGGCGACACGGCCCTTGGTGGCGATGGCGACGATACCTTTATCTTGCAGGATCTGGATACCACCGGCACCGGCAATGACCCGATCACCATTGTCGGCGGCGAAGGCGGCGAAACCAATGGCGACACGCTGATCCTGACACCGGATGTCACCCAGTCGGACATCACCTTCAGCAGCGAAGACGATGCCACAGGTGGCCTGTCGGGCAGCTTTACGATGGCCGATGGCACATTCGTGCAGTTCTCGGAGATTGAGAATATCATCTGCTTCACGCCCGGCACCAACATCCTGACCCAACATGGCGAACGCCCAATCGAAACCCTGCGCCTCGGCGACATGGTCGTGACCCGCGATCATGGGCTGCGCCCAATCCGCTGGATTGGAAAACGCAGCGTGCGTGGGCACGGCGATTTTGCCCCGGTGCGCATTGGCATCAATGCAATGGATGGGGCACGCTGCGGCCTGCTGGTTTCCCCGCAACACCGCATCCTTTTCACCGGCTACCGGGCCGAGCTTTTGTTTGGTGAATCCGAAGTGCTGGTGCCCGCAAAACACCTGATCGACGGGCAGGAGGTGGTGCAGGAAGATCACGATGAGGTGACATATATCCACATCATGTTCGACTCTCACGAGGTGATCTATGCAGACGGTATCGCCACCGAAAGTTTCCATGCAGGCGATGTGGGTCTGTCGGCGATCTGTGAAGCGGCCCGCGAAGAACTGTTCGCGATCTTCCCCGAGCTGCGCAGCGCGCCGGGCCACCATCTGGAAACCGCACGCACCTGCCTGAAGCGGCACGAAGCGCGGCTGTTGGTGCACCAAACCGGCAAGGATACCTTCCGTGAGCGTTGATCCGATTAGTCGCGCGATCGCATAACAGAAAATAGCGGCCGCGGTGGGTTAGGCCCCGCGACCGATCCGCCCAGCCCAATCCAGAACAAGCCCGCGCAACGCCGTCCAATCTGTGAATTCTGTGTCGGAGTGCGGGTCGATATCCTGCCCCTTGCGCAACGCGATCCATCGCATCGCCCATGACTTCAGAAAATCATACTGCGTAAAGCGAAACGCCCCGGCCACCTGCGCCACCTGCCCCGGCGTCCATCCTGTATCTTCGATGAACCGCGCAGTGATATCATCGAGATCGGCCAGTTCCTCTGGATCTTGGCCTACAATCGCCAGCGAGACCGACAAAAACAGCGTCGGGCGCGCGTTCAACGCATCTGCGTGGGTGACGGCAAAATGCGCCAGATCGGCCTGATAAGCCCCCATATGCACCGATCCGGCACCAATCGCCGCATCAAAGCGCGCCACATCGAAATCGCTTTCGTCGCCCGCGGGTTGCATGACCTCAACGGAATGCCCCGCACCGATCAGGGCATCGGCGCAAAATTGGCATATGCGCCGGGTTTGCCCCTCGGATGTGCCGTAAAAAATCAAGATTTTCATTCAGGCCCCCGCGTGGCTGGTTGCGCACGCCATATCACGCGCAGCACATATTTGGCTTTGTCGCCGATCAAACCGGGCCGCGGAATTTAGGCCGATTGACGGGCCGGGCGCAGCTTTCCCAAGGCCCAATCGCGGGCCGCGTCACCAAAGGCCGTAAACAGCGGACGGCTGACCGGATCGTTGGCGGCGTTATGTTCCGGGTGCCACTGCACCCCCAAGACAAAGCCGCGCGCACCTTGCACATAAAGCGCCTCGGGGGTGCCGTCGGGCGCATAGCCGTCAATCACGATATCGCGCCCCGGTTTCACCACGCCCTGACCGTGCAGCGTATTTGTCAGCACCTCTTGCGCGCCCATCAGACGGTGAAACACGCCGCCTTCGGTAAAGCGCACAGTGTGGCGCAGGGCAAACTTTTCCTCCAGCGTGCCATCGGGGGGCATGCGATGATTGTCGCGCCCCGGCAACTCGCGGATTTCGGGGTGCAAGGTGCCGCCAAGCGCTACGTTCACCTCTTGAAAGCCACGGCAGATGCCCAGAATGGGCTGACCGCGTTCCAGACAGGCGCGCACCAATGGCAAGGTGATCGCATCGCGCGCGCGATCAAACGCGCCATGCGCCTCGGTCGGGGTTTCGCCATATTCTTCGGGGTGGACATTGGGCCGCCCGCCGGTCAGCACAAAGCCGTCGCAGGCCTCAAGCAACTCTTCGACCGACACAAACCGCGGATCGCTTGGCACCAGCAGCGGCAGGCCACCCGCGACGCAGGCCACCGCTTCGGAATTCATCCGGCCGCCCGCATGAACGGGGTAATCGTCGTTGATCACATAGCTATTGCCGATAATGCCGATAACGGGGCGCTTTGTCATGATGATCCCTTGCTTGAGTCCCATCTGTTGTACCCTGCCTGTTCAGATAGGAAAATGCCCGTTGCCGCACAACGCCCCGCGCATATACGCAGAGGCGGACCAAATGCACGATTTCATAACACATTTTGACTATAAAAGACCCGCAAGGCGTGGCCATGGCATCGCTTGCGATGTGCGTGACCGATCAACATGCATCCCTGATCGGGTTTGCGCGCCACGTCTTGCACCTTTGGACCCTGCGCAGAAGGTCAGCGTCACCCTGTGTGATCGGTCCGCGCGTCGCGCGTTGTGCGCGCGCGCCTGCACCGGTCGGAACAATAGCGCACCTCGTCCCAGACTTTTGCCCATTTGCGCCGCCACGTGAATGGCCGCCCGCAGGTGGCGCAGATTTTCTGTGGCAGGTCAGATTTGCGCTTTTGGCGTGGCATCAGAACTCGAACCGCATTTGCCGGTCCGGCGCGGGCGGGTCCGCACGGCGGCTTTTGCGGCTGCCATGTTTGCGCACAACCTGCCGCGCGGTCGCGCCAAAGCCGTCCTGCTTGCGCACCGCCCAGACCCGTTCGCGCGCCGCCCGCGCCGCGCTTGCGACATCGACCAGCGGTTCGGGATAGGCCTTGCCCAAGACCTGACCTGCGCCCTGCCATAGCCAAGGCTCTTGCAAATGCGCGTCCGGGACATCGCGCAATTCGGGCAACCAATGCCGGGTGAACGCACCCGTCGGATCCTGATCATGGCCCTGCTTGACCGGGTTATAGATGCGGATCGTGTTGATCCCGGTGGTGCCGGATTGCATCTGCATTTGGCTCCAGTGAATGCCGGGTTCGTAATCGGTGAACAGCCGCGCCAGCACAGGCCCGGTGGCCCGCCAATCCAGCCAGAGGTGATACGACGCCACCGCCACCACCATCGACCGCATTCTGAAATTCAGCCACCCCGTGGCCCGCAAAGATCGCATGCAGGCATCAACAAAGGGCACCCCGGTTTCGCCCATTGCCCATGCCGCCAACCTTGCGGCATCCGGCGGCATCGGGCGCAGCCCCTCATAGGCCGGGTGAAGGCATCGCCGCTCAAGCGCCGGTTCATCCTCTAGCTTTTGGATAAAGTGATCGCGCCACGCTAGGCGCGACTGAAACGACCGCATCGACCCCGACCAGCCATTGCGCCCGCCTTTGACCTCGGCCGCGCGCGCGGCCCCGGATTGGGCGGCCTCGCGCACCGAGATCGTGCCAAAGGCCAAATGCGGGCTCAGCCGCGAACAGGCTTGCGCCCCGTCCAGCGGCGATGACATCGCCCGCCGGTAGTTTTGGCCACGGTGATGCAAAAAACTGCCAAGCGTCTCCAGCGCCGCTGCCCGACCGCCGGGTTGCCGCCTTGGGCAAGGATCGGGCAAGCCCAGATCGGCGGCGCTTGGCATGGGATCGCTTGACGCATCCACACCACGTAGTCCCTGCACAGGCCCAAGCGGTGCCTGCTGCACGAACCCGTCCCGCCGTGTTTGCCAGCGGTCACGGGTTTTCAGCCGCCGCACGACCCCGGATTGCGGCAGTTCATGCCACGCCACCCCTTGCGCGCGCGCCCATGCGGAAACGCGCTGATCGCGGCCATAGGTCCATGCATTGCCGGTTTCCTCGTGGCTGATCAGCGTTGTCGCCCCATGGTGGCGGCGCAAGGAATCCAACACCTCAACCGCATCGCCCACGCGCAGCACCAGCGACAGGCCGAGGCTGGCCAGATCGGCGCGCAAACTTTCCAAACACTCCGCGACGAAATCATACTGCCGGGCCGAGGCATCGGGTTGCCGCCATAACGCGGGCTCGATGATGTAAAGCGGCAGAACAGGCCCGGCCTGCGCCGCCCGATGCAGCGCCGGATGATCGGCAATGCGCAAATCACGCTTGAACCATAAGACCGCGGTATCCCTCATGGGTTAGGTTTTAGGCGCGCAAGCCGCCGGGGCAAGGGCTATTGCGTTTCAACCTCAGCTCCGGTGCGCGCGTCAATGCGGGTTTCGGGGGTCACAGGCTCTTGGCCCTTGGCGGCCAACCATGTGATCAGCCCCAATAGCAGAAGCACCGCGACTATGATCGCTCCCTTGATACCCAGAAGGGCGGGTTTGTGCTCTTTTTCCTGCTTTTCAACATCGGTGTTAGGTGCTGACATCTCAAATCCCTCCGTTTCAAATTCACTTTCGGCAGGCATTGCGTTGCACAGCCCGCCGCATCGCCCTACCGTCGGCAAAACTTCTCGCTGACCGACGGAGACGCCCGCGATGAAAGACGCCTCACCGCAGACAATATATTTGTCCGACTACACGCCGCCAACTTATCTGGTGGATCAGGTGCATCTGACCTTCCGCCTGCATCCGGAAAAAACCCGCGTTATCAGCCGGATAGAGTTTCGGCCCAACCCCGCCTCACAATCGCGCGAGTTCTTTTTACATGGCGAAGATCTGCGCCTGATTTCGGCCCGGATCGACGGCCAAGAGGTCTCGCCGGACATGGTGCAAGGTGGGCTGCGCTGCGATGTGCCCGACGCCCCGTTCGTGTGGGAGGCCGAGGTTGAGATTGCCCCGGCGCAAAACACCGCGCTTGAAGGGCTTTATATGTCGTCGGGCATGTATTGCACCCAATGCGAGGCCGAGGGCTTTCGCAAAATCACGTATTACCCCGACCTCCCCGATGTGATGGCCACCTTCACCGTGCGGATCGAAGGCGAAACGCCGGTGATGCTGTCCAACGGCAACCCCGGCGCAACCCGCGCGAGCTTTGCCGAATGGCACGATCCGTGGCCCAAACCGGCCTATCTGTTCGCGCTTGTGGCCGGGGATCTGGTCAGCCACCCCGGCGCGTTCACAACCCAATCGGGCCGTCAGGTTGAACTGAATATCTGGGTCCGTCCCGGCGACGAAGGCAAATGCGCCTTCGCCATGGAGGCGTTGAAAAAATCCATGACATGGGATGAACAGGTCTATGGCCGCGAATACGATCTGGACGTGTTCAACATCGTCGCCGTGGATGATTTCAACATGGGCGCGATGGAAAACAAGGGGCTGAACATCTTTAACTCAAGCTGCGTTCTGGCCAGCCCCGAAACCAGCACCGACGCCAATTTCGAACGGATCGAGGCGATCATCGCGCACGAATATTTCCACAACTGGACCGGCAACCGCATCACCTGCCGGGATTGGTTTCAACTGTGCCTCAAGGAAGGGCTGACCGTCTATCGCGATGCGCAGTTCACCGCCGACATGCGCAGCGCGCCGGTGAAACGGATCAGCGACGTGATCGCCCTGCGCGCCCGTCAGTTCCGCGAGGATAACGGCCCGCTGGCGCATCCGTTGCGGCCCGAAAGCTTTGTCGAGATCAACAATTTCTACACCGCCACGGTGTATGAAAAAGGCGCCGAGGTGATCGGCATGCTCAAGCGGCTGGTCGGCGATGCGGCCTATGCCAAGGCGCTTGATCTGTATTTCGACCGCCATGATGGGCAGGCCTGCACCATCGAAGATTGGCTGGCCGTGTTCGAAGAGGTCACAGGCCGCGACCTTGGCCAGTTCAAGCGCTGGTATTCGCAGGCTGGCACGCCGCGCCTGCGCGTCAGCGATGACTATCACGACGGCACCTATACCCTGCATTTCGAACAGGACACGCCGCCCACCCCCGGCCAACCCGACAAGGCGCCGCAGGTTCTGCCGATTGCCGTGGGCCTGCTTGGCCCCAACGGCGACGAGGTGCGCGCAACCACCGTTCTGGAGATGACCGAGGCCAAGCAAAGTTTCACTTTTGACGGGCTGGCCGCGCGGCCGATCCCGTCGATCCTGCGCGATTTCTCGGCCCCAGTGATCCTTGAGCGCGACACCGACAATGCCGAGCGCGCGTTTCTGCTGGCCCATGACACCGACCCTTTCAACAAATGGGAGGCGGGGCGCGCCTTGGCCCGCGAAGGGCTGATCGCGATGATCCTTGATGGCGCGGCACCCGATGCCGCCTATCTGGACGCGGTGCAGGCCATGGCCCGCGACGATAGCCTTGATCCGGCGTTTCGCGCGCTGGCGCTTGGCCTGCCCAGTCAGGACGATCTGGCACAGACGCTGCATGACCGGGGCCACACCCCCGATCCGCAAGCCATATGGGAGGCACTGGAAACCTTACGGCAAGCCCGCGCGCAACACTGTCAGGATCTGGCGGTGCGATTGTATGCGCAATATCAGGTGGATGCGCCCTATCGGCCCGATGCCGAACAATCCGGCGCGCGGGCGCTGGCCAATGCCGCGCTGGCCCTGATCACCCGCACCGATGGCGGCGCGCAGGCGCAACGCCAGTATGACGCTGCCACCAACATGACCCAGCAACTGGCGGCGCTGTCGTGCCTGTTGCAGGCGGGCAAGGGCGATGCGGCCACGGCGCAGTTCTACGATCAATGGCGCGATGACCGGTTGGTGATCGACAAATGGTTCATGATGCAGATCATCAATGCCGATCCCGAAGAGGCCGCCACCGTGGCCAAAAGGCTGACGCAACACCCTGATTTTGGGATGAAAAACCCAAACAGGTTCCGCGCCACCCTTGGTGCGCTTGCGGCCAATCCGGCGGGCTTTCATCATGCCAGCGGCGCGGGCTATCGCCTGTTGGCCGATTGGCTGATCTGGCTTGACCCGGTCAATCCGCAAACCACCGCGCGGATGTGTTCGGCGTTCGAGACATGGAAACGCTATGACGATCAACGCCAGACCATGATCGCGCAGGAACTGGACCGCATCCTTGCCACCCCCGACCTAAGCCGCGACACCACCGAAATGGTCAGCCGCATTCGCGGCACCTAAACGGGATCAATCGGCGGTGCTGTTCGCGGTGGGCGTCGTGGGCCGCGCTTGCGGACGCACAGCGCCCAACGGTTTGCAATAGCTTTGGCGGCGGACCCAAGCGCGCATATCCTCGCGCTTACTGCGGCTGTGAAACGGTCCCCAATCCGCGGCCACGCCGCGCATGCCTTGGGCCACAACCCCGTCGCGGGGCACGGTGCGGGCCATGATGCGTATTGCACAGCTCAGGTTGTCGGGGCCGTGTTTCAGCGCCGGACCGCTGCCCGCGCGGCACCCATAGCCGCGCGCGGTTGATGGTAAGATTTGCAGCAATCCATACCATTTCCCGCCGCCGCCCACGGCGTCAGCGCGATAAGTGCTTTCATGCTTGGCCAGTGCCGACAGGAACCCAACCCAAAAGGCCCGCCGCCCGTCGACATCAGAATTGCGATAAGCCGGGCACCAATCGCCGATATCACGCGGGACCATATCGGTCAGAACACGACCATGCGCTTTTAGCGCGGAAAGGGCCGCGCGCGTCCAGATCTGGCTTTGTGCGCCTTTATGTTCCCAGCGGGTGCGCGGCAGGTTGGCTTCGCGCGCAGCCGGTGGCTTGATCAAGGCAAGCGACGATGTGGCTGCCGGCTGTTCAGCCTGCACCCCCCCACCGCCAAAGGCGACCAGACACACAACACACAAAAGGACCGCAAAACGTCGCATGGGCGCAGTTTGTTCGCTTTTGCCACACAAGGCAATCCCGCCGATCATCGCCACAGTTTCCCCGGCATCATCGCACAAACGCCCTCTTTTGGCCGAAATCCGCGGGCATCTTGACGACAGTAGTTGTATTCGTGGAGCGCACATGCAGTTCACCTCTTTTTTGTCGGCAACCCGCGACGCAGCGCGCACCGTCTCTGCATCGCCAAAGCCACGCCTTGGGTGGAGCGGGGCGCTGGCGCGTCTGCGCCGCAAGCCGCAGCACGATCTTGAGGCGATGACCAAGCGCATCATCCTACCATCGCTACCAGTCAGCGACGAAGAAATGGCCCGCGCCACCCATCAAGATCTTGGCCAGAAACTCGTCCGGCAAGAAAAATGGGCCGAACTGGCCGCCCGAATCGAATATGCCGATGATTGCCGCCTGTCCACGCCGGGGGGCGAAGCGGCGTCGATGCTGCTGGCCTTTGGCGCGCGCAGCGATGTGCTTGCCGCGGCCGAAGACGCGATACACGATGGCACGATTCCTGATCCGGCCGGGGTCGAAGCGTTCGAGGAAATGCTGGGCGACCACTACGGCAACCCGGCCTGCGCGCTGGTCGTGGCCTTGACCCATTTCGATATCGGCTGGGCGTGGCAAACCGCCATCGGTACCGGCCATGTCGCCGATACAGCCGAAAGCAAACTACGGATTGCTGCCCATTTTCGGCGGGCAAACGATATCATGGCGCCGTTCGATCCGGTTGATCTGGACGCGCCATCGGTGGCCGCCGCGCAATGCGCCCTGCTGGCGGCGCATCCGCAGGCCCGCCACAAGCTGGCCAATGCCTATGAACAATTGATCGACCTTGACCCCGACAGCCCGGCCTACATGCGGGCCCTTGGCCGGCATTTGCTTCCGGCGCATTTTGGCGACTACGAACAACTAGAGCTTGAGGCACGCCGCACCGCCGCGCGCACGGCCGAATTCTGGGGCGCGGGGGCCTATGCTTGGGTCTATCTGGATGCGCTGACCCATGATGAAGGCGCCCTCCACACCGTCGATACGGGATTTTTCATCGACGGTCTGCGCGATATTCTGGCCCGCAAGCGCGACCAGCATGTCACCAACATGCTGGCGGCTTTTTGCGCCATTGCCATGGCCCCCGACCCTGCCCGAGACCGTGACCGTGACCGTCCAGCGCGACTGAGCGCTTCGGCCGATCAAGCCCGCAAAAAACTGCATGACTGCACCGATTGGATATTGTCCAACCATCTACAAGAGCTTCACCCGCTGATCTGGTCGCAGGCATTGCTGCCCGCACGCCTGACCCCGGCCCTGCCCTCGCGCCGCGCATTGATCACCAAGGGGCGGCAGGCGGCCTTGCGCGCCATCGCGCTGCGCTTTGCCGATGATATTGCCGATGGCAGTTCCATCGCCTTCTCGTCCTCGGGCATGTATCGCCTGCCTGCGTTGTAAAACATGCAGGCCACCCTTGCCCGCCGCGCGCCTCTGGCCTAGAACGCGCAAGTCACGAGCGATGGAGACAATCGGCATGCTGGACCTGACCTATGAAGCCCCGAAACCCAAGGTGATCGCAGGCGCGAAACACGATTGGGAACTGGTCATCGGCATGGAAGTGCATGCGCAGGTGGCCTCAAACGCGAAACTGTTTTCCGGGGCCTCCACGCAATTCGGGGCCGAGCCTAATTCAAACGTGTCCTTCGTTGATGCGGCGATGCCGGGTATGCTGCCGGTGATCAACGACTATTGCATCGAACAGGCCGTGCGCACCGGGCTGGGGCTGAAGGCCGAGATTAACCTTTGGTCCGCCTTTGACCGTAAGAATTATTTCTACCCCGACCTGCCTCAAGGCTATCAGATTTCGCAGCTGTATCACCCGCTGGTCGGCGAAGGCGAAATTCTGGTGGATATGGAACCGGGCATCGCCCGCAAGGTCCGGATTGAGCGGATTCACGTTGAACAGGACGCTGGCAAATCGATTCACGACATGGACCCGGCGATGTCTTTCGTTGACCTGAACCGCACCGGCGTGGCGCTGATGGAAATCGTCAGCCGCCCCGACATTCGCGGCCCCGAAGAGGCCGCCGCCTATGTCACCAAGCTGCGGCAGATCCTGCGTTATCTGGGCACCTGCGACGGCAACATGCAAAACGGCAACCTGCGGGCCGATGTGAACGTGTCCATCTGCCGCCCCGGGGCCTATGAAAAATACATGGAAACCCAAGATTTCGACCATCTTGGCACGCGCTGCGAGATCAAGAACATGAACTCGATGCGGTTCATCCAGCAGGCCATCGAATACGAGGCACGCCGCCAGATCCAGATCGTTGAGGGTGGCGGTGCGGTGGTGCAGGAAACCCGCCTGTATGATCCCGACAAGGGCGAAACCCGCTCGATGCGGTCCAAGGAAGAAGCGCATGATTACCGCTATTTCCCCGACCCCGATCTGTTGCCGCTTGAGATTGAGCAAGCGTGGGTGGATGGCATCAAGGCCAGCCTGCCCGAACTGCCCGACGAGAAAAAGGCGCGGTTCATCGCCGATTATGGCGTGACGGAATATGACGCCAGCGTTCTGACGGCGGATGTTGATCTGGCACAGTATTTTGAAGACTCGGTGGCCGGTGGCGATGGCAAACGCACCGCCAACTGGATCATCAACGAAGTTTTGGGCCGTGCCAACAAGGCCGAGGTGCCCCCCCGCCAAATCGCCGCCCCCGACGTCAACGCCGCGATCATGGCGATGGTCGGCAAGGATGAGATTTCCAGCAAAATGGCCAAGGACGTTTTGGAAATCCACATCGAGACCGGCGACGCGCCTGACAAGATCGTGGAGGACCGCGGCATGAAACAGGTCTCGGATACCGGCGCGATTGAGGCGGCGGTAGATCAGATTATCGCCGACAATCCCGCGCAGGTGGAAAAGGCCAAGGTCAATCCCAAGCTGGCAGGCTGGTTCGTGGGTCAGGTGATGAAAGCCACCGGCGGCAAGGCCAACCCAAAGGCGGTAAACCAGATCGTCGCGCAAAAGCTGGGGCTGTAAGGCCCCGCCACGGCGCGCGGTGGCGCCTGCTACCCTTTAGCCCTCCGGCGTAGGCCGATTTTTGCGCCCACACCTTCGGGGCGGGGCAATTGCGCGTGCGTGGCTGCCATCGCCGCCACACGGGCATGTATATCCGCGGGCATCGGCACCACCTTGGGGCCAGACAGATCGACATGCAGGGTCAGCCCTTCGCCGGTCGCAGCCAGCCAGCCGTCTTCGTGGTAAAGTTCCTGAAAGCTATGAAACTTCTTGTCGTCATGTTCGATCAACCAGAATGACGACCGAACCCTGTCGCGCAGCTTCAACTCGCGCAGGTAACGGATGTGAAATTCGGCGGAAAAGGTGCTGTGATTGTGCTTTTGAACATAATCAGGGCCAAAGCCAAAGCTTTCAAATGCCTGATCCGCAGCACGGTCGAACAACACGGTGTAATAGCCCATGTTCAGGTGGTTGTTGAAATCAATCCACCCGGTCTCGATCTCCATAAAGGACGACATGAAAGGCGCGGGCTGCAACATGGGAAACTACTCTGCTTGGTATAAACGCGCGCCTTATGGCCGCTGCGCCACGCAAAGTAAACCGCAGCGCCCTACCCCGCGCTGATTGCGGTGCCGACTTTGGCACTTTGTCGACCCGTGCTGGCGTCACGGCCCAAGGTTCGGCACAGTAACGCCACCGGGATCAACCCGAACGCCACCAGCACCAACGACGGCACCGCCGCCTCGGTCAACCGCTCGTCCGAGGCCAGCCGATGCGCCTGCACCGCCAGCGTCTGGAAGTTGAACGGGTGCAGGATCAGCGTGGCGGGCAGTTCTTTCATCACATCCACGAAAACGATCAACAGCGCGGTCAACAGGCTGGTGCGCGCCACCGGCAGATGCACCCGCCACAACAAGCGCGTTCCCGGCTGGCCCAAAGACCGGCCAATCGCGTCGTAATGCGCGGGCACCGTGGCCATCCCGCTGTCATAGGCATTCAGCGCGGCCGCCATGAAGCGCACGAAATAGGCCACGATCATCAGCCAGACCGACCCGGTGATCAAAAGCCCGGTGCCAAAGCCAAACCAAGCCTCGCTCAGGTCGTCGATCAGGTTGTCGAGCGCCGCCATCGGCACCATCAGCCCCACGGCGATCACCCCGCCGGGCACCGCATAGCCCAACCCCGCCGCGATCACCATCAGACGCGAGCGGCGTTCCGGCCGGGTGCGGGCGCGGAAACTGATCAGCACCGCGCCGATCACCGTCAGCACCGCCGCGACACTGGCCAGAACGACCGAGTTCTGCATCAGGTCCAAATAGCGGCTGTCGAACAGGTTCTGCCCCGATCCGACGGCCATCACCCCCAGCATCACCACCGGGATGAGAAACCCAAGCAAGACCGGCAACAGGCAAATCAGCATGGCCAGCCATCCCGCCGCACCGGTCAGGCGCGGTTTTTCCATGGTTTCAAACCGCGCCCCGCGGCCTGCGGTGCGGGCCTTGCCACGCTGCGCGCGCTCCAGCCCCGCCAGAAGTAGCGCAAAGGTCAGCAAGCACAGCGAAAGCTGCGCCGCCGCCGCGCGGTCACCAAGGCTGAACCACGCCTGATAAATACCGGTGGCAAAGGTCTGCACGTTGAAAAACGCCACGGTGCCGTAATCGGCGATGGTCTCCATCACCGCCAGCAGCGCGCCGCCGGCAATGGCGGGCCGCGCCATTGGCAGGGCCACGCGCAAAAACGCTCTCATCGGTGAACGCCCCAAGGTGCGGGCCACCAGAAAGGCGTTCGACGACTGCTGCCGGAACGAGGCCCGCGCCAGCAAGTAAACATAGGGATACAGCACGATGGTCAGCATCAAAGCCGCCCCGCCAAGACTGCGGATCTCGGGAAACCAGTAATCGCGCGGCCCCCATCCTGTCACATCGCGCAGCAGGGTCTGCACCGGGCCCGGATGATCCAGAAGCGAGGTATAGGCGTAGGCCAACACATAGGCCGGAAAGGCCAGCGGCAGCGCCAGCGCCACTTCAAGCCAGCGCACACCGGGAAAGCGATACACCGTGACAAGCCACGCCGTGATACTGCCGATGATTGCGGTGGACACCCCGACAATGGCCACCAGTGCCAGCGTGGTGCGCGTATAGCGCGGCAAGACCGACGACAAGACATTGCGCCATGTATCCAGATCCCCGGTAAACGCGGCCAACGCCGCCGCCAGAATGGGCGCAACGCACACGATGACAATGATCCACGCAAGACGATGCAGCAGGCTTTCCGACATGTCTGGGCCTTTCCAAGGGTCTGGCGCATGGCTGCCACAAAATGGTCGCCTGCACCAGCCCAATCCCGACCAAAACACTACGACACCTGCGCCGGGCTGCTATGCCTTAGCGGTCCAGCACTTCGGCCTTTTCAAGATACGCCTCGGCCACAGTCCGCAAACCCGCAGTGTCGTCGCCTTCCGAGGCAAGATGCACCTCTTCCAGAACCACGGGCAGCGCGCCCAGTTCTTCATTGATCTTGGCCAGTGCGATTTCCAGCGTATAGGTCAGTTGATGGATTTCCTCCATATCGGCCACGCTCAGGTCGTCGCGGGCCAGCACATCCTGCACCTTGTCGTTATACGTCACAAAGTTTTCAACCGCCTCGGCCAGCGTCTCGGATGGCTGTGCCTCATAATGCGACATGCCCTCTTCGGCGTCGGCCTGTGTCAGCCCGCCCAGTATGATCGCGGTGGCGGTCACCATCAGTTTGATGGAATGTTTCATTGTCTCGTCCTTGATATTTTTAGTTGCTGGCTGCCGTCCACGGATTGGCAGCGGCAGAACCCTGCCGCTTTCCCGTTCAGGTCGCTGTTTTCAGGTTTCAGTCACCAGACCGATTGCCGCATACCTGCAGGCAGACCGGCCCCGGTCCTAGCTTTCGCCCTCGTCCGCAGCCGACGCATTGAGCAGACCGTAACGTTCCGCACCAAGGCTTTCGTGCAGTTCGATCTGCGTTTCAAGAAAGTCGATATGCCCTTCCTCATCTGCGATCAGCTCTTCAAAGATGTTCTTCGACACATAGTCACCCACGCTGTCGCAATGCTGGCGAGCCTCGATATACAGGCTGCGCGCGTCATGCTCGGCGGCCAGATCGGCCTCCAGCGTTTCGCGCAATGTCTCACCAATGCGCAGCGCATCAAGTTTTTGCAGGTTCGGGTGCCCGCCCAAAAAGATGATCCGCTCGATCAGCTTGTCGGCATGGTGCATCTCTTCAATGCTTTCCTCGCGGCTTTTGTTGGCGATTTTGCCGTAGCCCCAGTCTTCTTGCAGGCGATAATGTAGCCAATACTGGCTGACCGCCGTCAACTCGCTGCGCAGTGCTGCGTTAAGAAATTCAATTACCTTTTCGTCGCCCTTCATGGTGTCTTTCCTGTGTCATGGCGCGGCGCAAACCGCGCAATTGCATTGGTACCTCAAAGTTGTCACATGCGCGCAACGTTTCAACGAAGTGCGGCAGACATCCGCCGCAATCCGCTTTCTTGCCCAAGGCGCGATACACCTTGCCGGGCGTGATCAATACCTGCGGGTCGGCGGCGCGCATCCAGTCGACCGCGCGGCGAATGTCGTGATCGGTGATCGACATGCAGTGACAGACAATCATGCTTATCCCTCTCTCCTAATGCCGGGTGACGCTGGCCGGTTCGGGAAAGGCCGGCGATTGCCGCAAACCCGCCTGATACAGGTACAGCCCCGCCTGACGCGCCGCATCGACCATCGGTAACAGCAGCGGGCCTTCGACCAACAGCGACGCGATCAGCATCGCGTCTTCACGCTCGCCCGTGGCGGGGACCATGACGAAATGCGCAAATATCGCCTCGTCCGAACCGACACAGGCACAGCGCGCCCCGTGGCGGATGATCGGTCGGCGGCCATGGCGCAGCACGATGGCCATCACGTCGCCCATCGCCCGCAGGCAGGCCCGCGCCTTGACCGGGCCAATCGCGGGCGACAGCAAGGCCATCACCGCCTCGGGGCCATCACTCCAGCCGCGCAAGCAACGAATTGCCAATACCTCGGCACCGGGCAGCCGCTCTATCGCGGCCACCGGGAATGCCCCGACCATATCGCGATCATGTATCATTTCGTCAAAATCAGCTTGCCAGCGCGGGTGATGCGCAGGGTGTAAATCTTGCCGTCCAGAATGATATTGGCGGTCGTGCCGCCTTGGGTCAGGTCGCGGGCATCATGACAGGTGGGGTCGGGCAGCAACTCGGGCTGCTGAGCGGTTTGCGCGCGAATCATTATCTTGCCTCCAGCCTGTCCAACAGGGCCTCCAGCCAGATGTCGCTGGTCACGCCGCCTTGAAACGCGGTGGCCAAAAGTTCCTTGCGCCACTGCATATGTTCTGCCGCCCGTTTGGACGACGCAGCGTTGCGCGGCGCGCGAGAAGAATCAGAGTGAACCATGCCAATGCTCCATGCCTAAAAACAAATATGCGATGCCGGCTGGCCCGAATGGGGTGGCTGGGCACGTCTTTTCTGACAAATTCACTTGGTTATGTCAATTCTGATTTTTTTACTCAGGCTATTTAATGAAACCAAAGCCATCCCATCCGGGTCAAAAATCGCCAAAACTGCGGGGAAACGGGCACATTCCACTGCATCCTTGATCCCGATGCGCATCCTTTTCTGGCCAAACATCGCCGTGCCTGACTATAATTTCACGTGAACGGCCCCGGCGACAGGGGGGCGCAACAAGTGACTGGGCACAAGAAAGGCCACCGCATGACCCTTCACACGCGAAGGAAGATGCCAATAAGCCTGCGCATGCGCAGCAAAAGCGACCTGCGCACGCAGTTTGGCGCATTGTGCTACCGCATTCGCAAGGACAAGCCCGAGGTTCTGTTGATCACATCGCGCGGCTCGGGTCGCTGGATCATCCCAAAGGGCTGGCCCATGTTGGGCAAGACCCCCGGCGAATGCGCCCTGACCGAAGCGTGGGAAGAGGCGGGTGTACAGGGCAAAGCGTCCGAGCAGTGCCTTGGTCTGTTTTCCTACACCAAGATTGACGAAACGCGCGAGAACCTGCCCTGCGTCGGGCTGGTCTTTCCTGTCAAGGTCAAGGCACTGGCCAAAACCTATCCCGAGGCTGGCCAACGCCGCCGCAAATGGCTGCGCCCGAAAAAGGCCGCTACACTTGTATCCGAGCCTGAATTATCTGTGATCCTGCGCCATTTCGACCCTGCCCACCTCCAGCGAAAGTAAATCCGTTTCACCTTGATATTTCCCCCTAACTGCATATTTTCGGTGAAATTCTACTGGGCAAAAAGATGATCCAATTTTCCCTTCAATGTGACGGAAATCACCGTTTTGACAGCTGGTTTCAATCGTCCGCTGCCTTCGACAAATTGTTGGCAAGCGGCATGGTGTGTTGCCCTGTGTGCGGATCGGACAAGGTGGAAAAGGCGATGATGGCCCCGCGCGTTTCGGACAGCCGGTCACAAGCCCATGCCGCCACGGACACCACGACCAGCCCTGCGCGCGGTGCCCTCAGCACCCCTGCAACAGCCGCCGAACGCGCCCTGACCGAGTTGCGTAAGCAGATCGAATCAAACTCGGAATATGTTGGCATGAATTTTGTCAGCGAGGCCCGCAAGATGCACAATGGCGAAACGCCCGACCGCACCATTCACGGGCAGGCCAAACCCGAAGAGGCCCGCAAGCTGGTTGAAGATGGCGTGCCGATCATGCCGCTGCCCTTCATGCCGGGTCGTAAAACCAATTGACGTTTCTGAAAGGACACACGCCATGCATATCGTGATCACCGGGGCCAACCGCGGCATCGGACAGGCGCTTTTGACGCGCTACCGTGCCGCCGGCCATGAGGTCACCGGCACATCGCGCAGCGGCGCGGACGGTTTGGCCAAGCTGGATGTGACCGATCCGGCCAGCGTCAGCGATTTTGCCCAACAGCTTGCCGGGCGGTCGGTTGATCTGTTGATCTGTAACGCCGGTATCTATCCGGATAAGGGCCACAGCCTGCCCGATGGATACCCCGCGCAGATGTGGGCCGATACTTTTGCCACCAATGTCACCGGCGTCTTTCTGACCATCCAGGCGCTTTTGCCCAATCTCAAGGCGGCTCAGGATGCCAAGATCGCGATCATGTCCAGCAGGATGGCCAGCCACGAGCACGCCCCCGGCGGCAGCTATATCTATCGCGCGTCCAAAGCGGCGGCGCTGAATCTGGGGCGCAATCTGGCGGTTGACCTGAAACCCGACGGGATCGCCGTCGGCATCTACCATCCCGGTTGGGTGCGCACCGATATGGGCGGCACAGCGGCCGATATCTCGGTGGACGACGCCGCCGATGGCCTGATTGATCGCTTCGCCGCCCTCGGCCCGGACAGCACCGGGTGCTTCCAGACGTGGGACGGCCAAGATCATCCCTATTGATCCTGCGCAAAAATAGCGCAAACCCTCGCGAAACCGCCTGTCAGGGCGGATAAGCGATATTGTCGCTCTTGCCCTTGTCCGCCAGCCCGCGTAAACCCCGCCCGATTATTGACAGGGACGCAGACATGCCCGTTCTCGTGATGAAATTCGGCGGCACCTCGGTCGCTACGCTTGACCGCATCCGCCGCGCTGCCAAACGCGTCGGCGTCGAAGTGGCCAAAGGCTATGACGTGATTGTCATCGTTTCGGCCATGTCAGGCGAAACCAACAAATTGGTGGGCTATGTCGGTGAAACCTCGCCGCTTTATGACGCGCGCGAATACGATGCCGTGGTCAGTTCTGGTGAAAACGTCACCGCAGGGCTGATGGCGCTGACCTTGCAGGAAATGGATGTGCCCGCGCGCAGTTGGCAGGGCTGGCAAGTGCCGGTGCAGACCACCTCGGCGCATTCTGCCGCACGCATCGAAGACATCCCGACCGACAATATCAACGTCAAGTTCGCCGAAGGCATGCGCGTGGCCGTTGTTGCGGGCTTCCAAGGTGTCAGCCCAGAAGGCCGGATCACCACCCTTGGCCGGGGCGGATCAGACACCACAGCCGTGGCCTTTGCCGCCGCCTTTGATGCCGAGCGCTGTGATATCTACACCGATGTCGATGGTGTCTATACCACCGACCCGCGCATTGCCGACAAGGCGCGCAAACTCGACCGGATCGCATTCGAGGAAATGCTGGAACTGGCCTCGCTGGGGGCCAAGGTGCTGCAAACTCGTTCGGTCGAGCTTGCGATGCGCTATAATGTTAAACTGCGCGTGCTCAGCAGTTTCGAAGAACAGTCAGACGCGGCAGGCACGCTGGTCTGCTCCGAGGAGGAAATCATGGAATCCAATGTCGTCAGCGGCATCGCCTATTCCCGTGACGAGGCGAAAATGACCCTCATCTCGGTCGCCGACCGTCCGGGCATCGCCGCCGCCATTTTCGGGCCGCTCTCCGAGGCGGGTGTCAACGTGGATATGATCGTGCAGAATATCTCGGAAGAGGGTCGCACCGACATGACCTTTTCTTGCCCCACCGATCAGGTGCTGCGCGCCGAAAAAGCGCTGGCCGCGGCGAAAGAGCGCGGCGACATCAATTACCATGACCTTGTTGCCGATACCAATGTCGCCAAGGTTTCGGCAGTGGGCATCGGGATGCGCAGCCAATCAGGGGTTGCCGCCAAGATGTTCAAAACGCTCAGTGACGACGGCGTGAACATCAAGGTTATTGCAACTTCCGAGATAAAAATTTCTGTTTTGATCGACCGGAAATACATGGAACTCGCCGTTCAGGCACTGCATGATGCGTTCGAATTGGACAAAACGGCCTGATCCCGGCACAGTCTGCCGAAACGGGACAAAGGCCGCGTGATCAAGATACGACGGCTTCGGGGACGGCATTTGCCATGACGCAGGACTTTCAAACCGACAGCCGCCAGATGCTGGGCCGCCTTCGCGCCGTCATGGCCGAAGACGCTGCCGGTCAGCAGCGTCTGGACCGGATTACCACCCTCATCGCCGAGGAAATGCATGTCGAGGTCTGCTCGATCTACCTGTTTCGCGATGAAGACACGCTTGAACTTTGCGCCACCGAAGGCCTGAACCCCGAAGCGGTGCACGAAACCCGCATGAAACTGGGCGAAGGTCTGGTGGGGCGCGTCGCGCGCACCGGCCAGATCATCAATACCGCCGATGCCCCCGGCACGCGCGGTTTCCGCTATATGGCCGAAACCGGGGAAGAGGCCTATTCCGGCTTTCTTGGCGTCCCGGTGCAACGGCTTGGTGAAATGCTGGGTGTTTTGGTGGTCCAGACCAAAAGCGCCCGCAGCTTTTCCGATGACGAGGTCTATGCACTTGAAGTGGTGGCCATGGTTATCGCCGAAATGGCCGAACTTGGCGCCTTTGTTGGCGAAGGCGCGGCCATGTCCGCGCGCCACCAACAGCCGGTTTTGTTTCGCGGCACCTGTGCGCAGGAAGGCGCTGCGCGGGGGCATGTCTGGCTGCACGAACCGCGCGTCGTGGTCACCAACCTGATTGCCGATGATCCACATCGCGAATTGGAACGCCTGCAAGACGCCGTCGAAGATCTGCGCGTCGGTGTTGACCGTATGCTGTCCACGGCGGCGAGCGGCGACAAGGATCAGCTTCAGGTGCTGGAAGCGTATCGGATGTTCGCCAATTCCAAGGGCTGGATGCGCCGCATGGAAGAGGACATCGGCCGCGGCCTGTCGGCCGAGGCCGCCGTGGAAAAAGAACAATCCACCGCCCGCGCCCGCATGGGTCAGGTCAGCGACGCCTACCTGCGCGAACGTCTGCACGATCTAGATGACCTGTCCAACCGCCTGTTGCGCATCCTGACCGGTCAGGGCAACCAGACCGGCGCAGAAATGCCCGCCGATCCGATCCTGATCGCGCGCAATATCGGCCCCGCCGAATTGCTGGATTACGGGCGATCGCTTAAAGGGATCGTGCTTGAAGAAGGCTCGGTCGGGTCGCACGCCGCGATTGTGGCGCGCGCGCTTGCCATTCCGCTCGTGATCCACGCCAGCCGGATCACCACCGAGGCGCTGAATGGTGATCCTATCCTTGTCGATGGCGATCAGGGGATCGTGCATTTGCGGCCCGACGATACCGTTGTCGGGGCGTTCCGCGACAAGATGGCGATGCAGGCGCAGGCACAGGAAAGCTATGCCTCGATCCGCGACAAGCCCGCCGAAACGCTGTGCGGGCAGCGCATTACGCTCAAGATGAATGCCGGCCTGATGGCCGATCTGCCCAGTTTGGAAAGTTCAGGCGCCGAGGGCGTGGGCCTGTTTCGCACCGAATTGCAGTTTCTGATCCGCAACCACATGCCAAAGCGCGCTGAACTAAGCCAGCTTTACGCCCGCGTGATCGATGCGGCCAAAGGCAAACGTGTGGTGTTTCGCACCCTCGATATCGGGTCGGACAAGGTGTTGCCCTATATGAAGGCCGTGGACGAGCCCAACCCGGCCCTTGGCTGGCGCGCGGTGCGCGTTGGATTGGACAAGCCCGGCGTCATGCGCATGCAGCTTCAGGCGCTGATCCGCGCGGCGGCGGGCCGCCCACTGACGGTGATGTTCCCGTTCGTGGCGCAGCGCGAAGAATTTACCGCCGCCCGCGCCGAGATGGACAAGGCGCTAGAGCGTGAACGCATTCTGGGCCACCCCCTGCCCGAAAGCCTCGAGGTCGGGGCGATGCTTGAAACGCCATCACTGGCCTTTGCGCCCGACAGCTTTTATTCCGAGGTCGATTTTCTGTCGATCGGAGGCAATGACCTCAAACAGTTCTTCTTTGCCGCCGACCGCGAGAATGAACTGGTCCGGCGGCGCTATGACACGCTGAATGTCAGTTTTCTGACCTTTCTGGAAAACATTGTGCAACGCTGCGCAACTACCGATACGCGCCTCAGCTTTTGTGGTGAAGACGCGGGCCGCCCGGTCGAAGCCGCCTGTCTGGCCGCCATCGGCCTGCGGTCGCTGTCAATGCGCCCGGCCTCAATCGGGCCGGTCAAATCGATCCTGCGCCGGGTCGACCTGTCCGAGATGCACCAAATCATCCACACCACGCGCGACGAGGGCCACCAATCTGTCCGCCCGGCCGTGATGGAATACCTGCGCGGCAAACTTTAGGACACGCGCACCGCCTGTCAGTGGTCATGGCCCTGAACACGGCGTTTCGTACAAATCTGTCACCGCTGCGCGACCCCGTCGCGCGCGACCTGCACCCGGAACTCTTCCAGCAGATCGGCATGGTCGCGGTCGGCCTCAATCGCCAGACGCCGCAGCCCGAAATGCACATGCGCCATCTGTTGATAATAGCTGGTATAGGCATAATTCGTGGCCGCCCCCGCCGCCGCCCCAAGCACAGGGATGGTCTGCGCGGCCAGTTTTTGGCCCAATACCGTCGCCAAACGGGGCGCAACGCGGGCAATCAGACCATGCACCGTGGCCCCCGTCACAGCCACGCGGGTGCTGAGAAAGGCAATATCGGCCCCATCGTCGTGATCCAGCGGCCCGGCTGCGGCGAAAACCTGAACACAATCAAAACGAACGCCTTGATCTTGCGGAGAAAAGCCGTGCTCTAACGCCACATCCTGTATCCCGCGCAACAAAATTGTCGTGGTAATCGGAAGCTCGGCCATGGCCGTGGGCAAGCCACCCCACCCACCGGCTGCCCCCATTGCGGTGGTCACCGCGCGTGTCATCCAGCCGGGGCTGTCGGCCACCACCCCGCGCGAGCGTTGCGCCGCCTCCATCGCATATGCAAGCGCTTGTTCGGTGGCATCGTTTAGCCTGCCGCGCACTGCTGGCGGCAGGCGATCCAACAGGCCCTCGGCCTGCCCGCCGATCAGGTTGAGCACCTGAATCCCGGCGTTCGAAGCACGGGCATGCCGCGCGACCAAGTCGGCGATCCGCACCGACACCTCATCGCTATCAATCTGCTTTTCAATGATTTCCATGAACCGCCCCGTTGCATCGTTGACGATAAGATCGGGCCTGCCAAGGCGCTTTTCAAGCCGCGCGTGTGACCTTGCCGGTTACTCCATCCCACGCCCCATCGGTCAGCGCCACACCCAAGATCCGGTCAGGGTTGGTGGGCGGGGGCATCTCGACCCCTGATAAGCGCCGAAAGCCGAACCTTTGGTAATAGGGCGCATCGCCCACCAAGATCACCCGGTCCCATCCCTTTTTCCCGGCCAAGCTCAGGCTTTCACGGATCAACCCAGCCCCCAAACCTTCGCCTTGCCGGGTCGGGTGAACGGCCACAGGCCCCAGCAACAAGGCCCGCGCGCCACCAACAGACACGGGCCAAAACCGGATGGCCCCGGCCAAAATCCCGTCAGGGTCGCGCGCCACAAGGCTAAGCCCGCGCACCGGCGGCACCCCATCCCGCAAACGGTATGACGACAACGCCTCGCGCCCCGGTGCAAAGCACAGGTCATACAGGGCCTCGACCTCCCACCAGTCATCATCTGTTTCAGGTCGCAGGTCGAACACGCTGCAACTCCTTGTGAAATCGGCTGGAATTGCGGGTAGCACGGCGTTACGACTTGCACAAACCCGTAAACCCCCGGAGGGACGCAATGTTCTATAAACCGCAAGACGGCCACGGATTGCCGCACAACCCGTTTAACGCCATCGTCACGCCGCGCCCGATTGGTTGGATTTCAACCCGCGGTTCCGATGGCCGGGACAACCTTGCGCCTTATTCCTTTTTCAACGCGGTCGCCTATGTGCCGCCACAAGTCATGTTTGCCTCGACCGGGGCGAAAGACGATCGCGGCGACACCAAGGACAGCGTTGCCAACATCCGCGACAGCGGCGTGTTTTGCGTCAACATTGTTGAGTTTGCCATGCGTGATGCAATGAACCGCACCTCGGGTCCGTGGGAAAAAGACAGCGACGAGTTCGAATTGGCCGACCTGGAAAAAGCCCAATGCGATACCATCGACTGCGCGCGCGTGATGGCGGCCCCGGCAAATCTGGAATGCAAACTGACCCAAATCGTGCAACTGCCCGGCGAGGCGAATTTTGCCGTGTTCGGTGAGGTGACAGGCGTCCACATGCGCGACGATTGCCTGAAAGACGGCAAGTTCGACGTGTTATCCTTCACCCCCTTGGCACGCTTAGGATACCGCGATTACACCACGGTCACCGAAACATTCAGCTTGCTGCGGCCGGGCGAATAACCGCGCGCGCCTTTTGGGGCTTGAACGCCGACCTCTTCAGTTGCGCAGGCGCGCGTTTGAAAATCCAGCGCCGCGCACGCGGGTCAGGGCGGTTTGTAGATCAGATTGCGTCCGGAACGGCCCGGTCGTCATCACGGTGTAGGATTTGCCACCGCGTGTCATCTTGGCCAGACGCGCGGGCAAGCCACGCGCCGCAATCTTTTGCGCCGCGCGCTGCGCTTGGCCGCGATCGGCAAAGACGCCGATCTGGATATAGCGGTGGCTGGCGGCTTTTTCCGGTGCCTTGGATCGGGTTGAGACAACCGCGCGCGGTGCCTGCCGTTCGGCCACCTTGCGGGTCGTGCTGCGAGTGCCGCGCGTCACACGAACCGGATCAGGCACCACTTGCCCGCGCGTCGAGATCGTCACCCCGGCGGCGCGCTGTTGCTCAAAGCTGGTATAGGGATATTGCAGGCCGGGGTATTTATAGGTGATGTCGCGGCCAGTCCTGCGGTCAATCAGATAGCGCGGCACGGTCTTGGACCACGCAACCTCCATCTGCGCCATGCCGTGCAGCGTTTGATGCGCGCGCTGCGGGTTCAGGCGATCATCATCCCAAACCGGCTTGTAGCCGTCCGGAATATACGTGCCCTTGGCATTCTGCTGATTTTCATAAACATGACGCGGCACCACGCGCACGGGTTGCCGTTGCGTTGCAGGCGCGCCTGGCCCCGTTTGGCTGTAGGAACGCGGCGCGGCGTGGGTGTTAGCCGACGCTGTCTGGCGAACGGGCTGCGTCTGGATCACACGGGCCGGACGGGTGGTTGCCCCTGATCCGCCACCGCCTTGCACGTAGGTCACATGCGGGGCCGTTTGCGGACCACACCGCACATCGCCCGACCCCATGTAACGGGTCGAGATCGCGCTGCCGCCCTGACAAGACGATACTTCCGTTTTCGCGGGCGCGCTTGGCGCTGTGCGGACAGGTTTCACTGTTTTAACGGCTGCAGGCGCGGTTTCCTGCGGCTTTTCAGTGCGGGCGGTCCGTGGCCGGGTTATCACAATCGGCTTTTTGCGGGCCGGGGCAGTGGCTGGCGCGCGCTTGTGCTCTGCGTTGCTCGGGGCCGGTTGGCTGGTTTTCTCAGGCCGCGATCTCGCAACCTTGCGCGCCGCAGGTTGTGCAGGTTCGGCGGCCGGTTTGGCCTTGGCGATCGACGGCTGGAAGCCACACAGCACCTCGCGTGATCGCGTCATACGCGGAATCCACGAGGTGTTCCCGTCAATTCCGGCGCGAATGAACACACAGCCCTTGCTGTCGACATATTGCCGCCCCTCGAAGGAGGAGGGCGGAAATTCTGCAGGAACGTCTTTGCTGGCCATGCTTTGCGCCTGCACAAACCCGACACCAACCGAGGCTGCGATCACGGCAATCGCCAAAACCCGTGTAACTTTCATAATTGCCCCCACAACTGTTGGGTGCAGAGTGCCTGATTTGTTACATCTAGTAAACAGTCTATCGCTTATTTAGTGCCATACATGCGATCACCCGCATCCCCTAGTCCCGGGAGGATATACCCCAAGTCATTCAGGCGTTCATCCAAAGACGCCGTGACAATGGGCACATCCGGATGCGCCTCTTTCATCCGCGCGACACCTTCGGGCGCGGCTAGCAAGCACAAAAAGCGGATATTCTTGGCACCGGATTGTTTCAGTAGATCCACCGCCGCCGCCGAGGAATTGCCGGTTGCCAGCATCGGATCGACCACAATGACCATACGCTCGTCCAGATGGTCGGGCACCTTGTAGTAATACTGAACCGGCTGCAACGTGGCCTCGTCCCGATAGAGGCCAACAAAGCCCACACGCGCCGACGGGATCAGCCCAAGCATTCCATCCAAAAGGCCATTGCCCGCACGTAGGATCGAAATCAGCGCAAGTTTGCGCCCAGCCAGAACCGGGGCATCCATTTCCTCAAGCGGGGTTTCGATACGCCGCGTGGTCATGTCCAGCTCGTAGGTGACCTCATAGGCCAGCAATTGGCTGATTTCGTGCAAAAGCTGCCGAAACACCGCCGTCGAGGTTTCCTTTTCGCGCATGATGGTCAGTTTGTGCTGTACCAATGGATGCGTCACGACGGTCAGGTGCTGTTTCATATGGGTGTCCTCGGCTTGCGAAAATCTGGCGTTTGCGCACTACATTTCAGAAACCACGCCACGGGGCAACGGTCATACGGTGCTGCGCTGCGGCAGAAAGCTGCGCCCCGGCCCTTGCGCGGGCACGCCAAGATGAGCCGCGACGCTGGCGGCCACGTCCACAAACGCCACCTGCCCGATCTGCCCCGCGCCATAGCCCGCGCCCAGAACCGGGACACGTTCGCGTGTATGGTCGGTGCCAGACCAGGTGGGATCATTGCCATGGTCAGCGGTGATCAGCATCAGATCGCCGCGGCGCAGTCGCGGCAACAACATGCCAATCTGGAGATCGAACCATTCAAGCGCCTGCGCATATCCATCAACGTCCCGCCGGTGCCCAAAAAGGCTGTCGAACTCGACGAAATCGGCGAAGGTCAGGCTGCCCTCTTCGGCATGGTCAATGGCGTTGGCCAGATGCGTCATCAGCTGTGCGTCAGAGCCTTTGTGGACATCATCAATCCCCTGCATGGAAAAGATATCGCCGATCTTGCCGATGGCATGCACCTTGCGCCCGGCCCCCTGCACCCAATCGCACAGCGTGGGCGCAGGCGGCGGCATGGCAAAATCACGCCGATTTTCCGTGCGGGCAAAGCCGCTAACGGCGTCTCCGACGAAAGGCCGAGCAATCACCCGCCCCACACGCATATCATGCAGCATCGGCGCGATATCGCGGCAAAGATCCAACAGGCGCTGCAAGCCAAACGCTTTTTCATGCGCGGCAATCTGAAGGACGCTATCCGCCGAGGTATAGCAAATCGGCCAGGCACATTGCAGATGCTGCGCGCCATAGCGCGCGATGATTTCCGTTCCCGATGCATTGCAATTGCCAAGGATTCCGCCAGTGCCAGCGGCCTGCGCAATGGCCGCGCTGACCGTGTCAGGGAAGGCCGGAACCGTGTCGGGGAAATAGTGCCACACCCAAGGCACCGGCACGCCTGCCAATTCCCAATGGCCCGACGGGGTATCCTTGCCTTGCGAGACTTCGTTCGCGCAGCCCCACAGGCCCTGCGGCACGCGCCCAAGACCGGGGGCCTGTGCCCCCGATGCCAATTCTATCGCCGCGCCAAGCCCAAGCCCATCCAACGTGGGCAGATGCAAACCGCCGGGCCGAGCCTGCGCGATATGCGCTACGGTGTTGGCCCCGGTGTCCGGCACATCCCCGCAAAAATACTGCGCCGCATCCGGCGCACCGCCGATCCCGACGGAATCCATCACGATCAGGAAGGCGCGGCTCATCCCGGCACCTGATTGAGGATCAGGGGCGATACCGAAGCGGCCTCATCGGTGATCGTGATCGCGTTCAGCAACGCCTTTGTTGCCCTGTCGGCCTGTTCGGGCGTGGCCGCGTGAATGCGCAGCAGCGGATCCCCTTTTTCGCGGTAAGCGCCAAGCGGGGCCACCCGATCCAATCCGACGGCAGGGTTGATTATGTCGCGTTCCACCTGCCGCCCCCCACCAAGAGCGATCACGGCCAGACCCATGGCCTCGCCCTGAATCGCGGTCACATAGCCTGCACGCGGGGCTGGCAGATCGCGGATCACAGGCGCTGACGGTAGGTGGTCTTGCCAGTGTTCGGCAAAATCTTTCGGCCCGCCCATGTCGGCCAGCATCCGGGCAAACCTGTCGGCCGCGCGACCACTTGCCAAAGCCGCCTGAATTTGCCCCTCACCGGCCTTGGGCGTGTCGGCCAGACCACCCAACACCAACGCCTGACCGCCAAGGGCGACCGACAGATCGAACAAGCGGCCATGGGTCTGCCCCGTCAAAACGCGCATCGCCTCGGCCACCTCCAAACCATTGCCAAGCGCCGGGGCCAATGGTTGGCTCATGTCGGTGATCATCGCCGTGGTCCGGCATCCAGCGGCATTGGCCGTATCGACAAGGGCAGTGGCCAACGCACGCGCGGCACCCGCATCTTTCATGAAGGCGCCAGAGCCGGTCTTCACATCCATCACCAACCCCTGCAATCCCGCCGCCAGCTTTTTCGACAGGATCGACGCGGTGATCAGATCAAGGCTTTCGACCGTCGCCGTGACATCGCGCACCGCGTATAGCCGCCGGTCTGCCGGGGCCATATCCGCGCTTGCGCTGACAATCGCACAGCCCACCCGCCCAACGATATCGCGCAAGCGCGCCTCGCTTTGGGTGGTTTGCAGGCCCGGGATGGCCTCAAGCTTGTCCAGCGTGCCACCGGTATGGCCCAAGCCACGCCCCGAGATCATCGGCACATACGCGCCACAGGCCGCCAAGGCCGGGGCCAGCACAAGGCTGACGCAATCGCCGATGCCACCGGTCGAATGCTTGTCGATGACCGGGCCATCGCAGTGCCATTGCAAAACCTTGCCGCTGTCGCGCATCGCCATGGTCAGGGCTGTGCGGCCCGCGTCCCCCAACCCTTTCAGCACGACCGCCATGGCAAATGCCCCGGCCTGCGCATCGCTGACACGCCCATCGGCCAGCCCTTTGGCGAACCATTGCAAGGCGTCGGCACTTGGTGTGTGTCCGTCCCGGATACCTGCGATGATCGTCCGGGCATCCATCAGCGGCCCTTTGCCATGCTGCTGGACGCAAAGGCGCCGGGCAATAGCGCCGACAGGGTTGCCGTGGCCTGCTGGCCATCGAGCGTGACCATGACAATCGGGGTTTCGTCACCGGCAAACTCGGCAAGGCGCTGACGGCATCCGCCACAAGGGCTGATCGGCTGCGGGCTGTCGGCGATGATCACCACCTCGGCAATCTGTGTCTCGCCAGCCGCCACCATCGCCGCAATCGCGCCGGTTTCAGCGCAGGTGCCTTCGGGATACGAGGCGTTTTCGACGTTGCATCCCACATACACCCGGCCCGAGGCCGCGCGCAGGGCGGCCCCTACCTTGAACCCGGAATAGGGCGCATGCGCATGGTCCCGGACGGCGCGGGCCTGTTCGATCAAACTCATTCTTGCGGCGCTCCTGTGCAGATCAGTTTTGCTGGCCGATAGGCCTTGACTGCCTTTCACATTGCGTCCCGTTCGCGCAGGATGCAAGCTGAGCCTATGGCTCGGGCAAAGCCGGATTGCGCGCACAGATTAATAGTTTAATACTAAACTAACACCAAAGGGAGGATTTCATGACCGACAGCCACAAGGAAAGCCTGCGACAAGCAGCCTTGACCTATCATGAATTCCCCAAGCCCGGAAAACTGGAAATCCGCGCCACCAAACCACTGGCCAACGGGCGCGATCTGGCGCGCGCCTATTCCCCCGGCGTGGCCGAGGCCTGTCTTGAAATCAAAGACGACGCGACCAATGCCAGCCGCTACACCGCGCGCGGCAACCTTGTAGCGGTTGTCACCAACGGATCGGCGGTGTTGGGCCTTGGCAATATCGGCGCGTTGGCCTCCAAGCCGGTGATGGAAGGCAAGGCGGTTCTGTTCAAAAAGTTCGCCGATATTGACTGTTTTGATCTGGAAATCGACGAAAAAGACCCCGAGAAACTGGCCGATATCGTGTGCTCGCTTGGTCCGACCTTTGGCGCGATCAACCTTGAAGACATTAAAGCCCCTGACTGTTTCATCGTCGAAAAGCTGTGCCGCGAGCGGATGGATATCCCCGTGTTCCACGACGATCAGCACGGCACGGCCATTGTCGTGGGCGCGGCGGCCACGAATGCTTTGTATGTGGCAGGCAAGAGATTTGAGGACATCAAGATTGTCAGCACCGGCGGCGGTGCGGCTGGTATCGCTTGCCTGAACCTGTTGCTGAAATTGGGCGTCAAACGCGAAAACATCTGGCTTTGTGATATTCACGGGCTGGTCTACAAAGGCCGGACCGAGGATATGAACCCGCAAAAAGCGGCCTTTGCCCAAGACAGCGATCTGCGCACCCTGGACGATGTGATCGACGGGGCGGATTTGTTTCTGGGCCTGTCGGGGCCTAAGGTGCTGACGCCGGATCATGTTGGCAAGATGGCCAAGCGGCCCATCGTGTTTGCCTTGGCCAACCCCACCCCCGAAATCATGCCCGACGAGGCCCGCAGCACCGCACCCGACGCGATTATCGCCACCGGGCGCAGCGATTTTCCCAATCAGGTCAACAACGTGCTGTGTTTTCCCTTTATTTTCCGTGGTGCGTTGGATGTGGGGGCAACCGAAATCAATGACGCCATGCAGATTGCCTGCGTGGATGGCATCGCCGAACTGGCCCGCGCCACCACCAGCGCCGAGGCCGCCGCCGCCTATCAAGGCGAACAACTGACCTTCGGTGCCGATTACCTGATCCCCAAACCATTCGATCCGCGCCTGTCGGGCATCGTCTCAAGCGCGGTGGCCCGCGCCGCGATGGAGTCTGGCGTCGCGACGCGCCCGGTGGAGGATCTGGCCGCTTACAAGGCCCGGTTGGATGCCAATGTTTTCAAGTCGGCCTTGCTGATGCGCCCAGTGTTCGAGGCCGCAGGCACGGCCGCCCGCCGGATTGTCTTTGCCGAAGGCGAGGACGAACGCGTTTTGCGCGCCGCACAGGCCATATTGGAAGAAACCACCGAAACCCCGATTTTGATCGGCCGACCTTCGGTAATAGATCGGCGCTGCGAAAGAATGGGGCTCGAAATCCGGCCCGGCCGCGATTTCAAAATCGTGAATCCCGAAGACGACCCCCGCTACCGCGATTATTGGGGCAGCTATCACGATCTGATGAAACGCCGCGGGGTGACGCCCGATCTGGCCAAGGCGATCATGCGCACCAACAGCACGGCCATCGGCGCGGTCATGGTGCATCGCGGCGAGGCCGACAGCCTGATTTGCGGCACGTTTGGCGAATACCGGTGGCACCTGAACTATGTCACACAGGTTTTGGGCACCGGTAATTTGCGTCCGCACGGGGCACTTTCGTTGATGATATTGGAAGACGGCCCGTTGTTCATTGCCGATACGCATGTGCATTCCCTGCCCACCCCGGAACAATTGGCCGAGGCGGCGATTGGTGCGGCACGTCATGTGCGCCGCTTTGGCCTGACGCCGAATGTGGCGCTGTGTTCGCAATCACAATTCGGCAATCAGGCCGAAGGGTCCGGCAAGCGGCTGCGCGCCGCGCTTGAGATACTGGATTCCGCGCCGCGCGATTTCGCCTATGAGGGTGAAATGAACGTGGATGCGGCGCTTGACCCGGACCTGCGTGACCGCTTGTTGCCCGAGAACCGGATGCAAGGCGCGGCCAATATCCTGATTTTCGCCCATGCCGATGCGGCGTCGGGTGTGCGCAATATTCTGAAGATGAAGGCCAGCGGCCTTGAAGTGGGGCCGATCCTGATGGGCATGGGCAACCGTGCGCATGTGGTCACACCGGGGATCACCGCGCGGGGCCTTCTGAACATGGCGGCCATTGCGGGCACCCCGGTTGCACATTACGGCTAAGGCTCGCCACTGCGGCGAATCTATGCGCAGGTGCGCCGCATCGCTTTGCAGAATAGCGCTTTGCAGATTTGCAGAACCGGCGTGATTTGCCGTGATAGCCCCCAAATTCATGGGGTTTGCAAAAATTTGCAGGCACTGCTGGGCTTTTTCTGCAAATGTCATGCGGTAATCTGTCCAACGCGGCGCCGCCTCTCTTGCCGCAAGGTGCTTGCGCCCGTAACACATTTGCAAAGGTTCGGAGGAGGACACCATGGTATACAATGACGTCTACGACAGCTGGAAACAGGATCCCGAAGGATTCTGGATGCGCCAAGCTCAAGCCATTGAATGGGACAAGCCTCCCAGCAAGGCCCTGTTCGACAAAGGCGACGACCTTTATGAATGGTTTGCCGACGGCATGGTCAACACCTGCTGGAACGCCGTGGATCGCCACGTTGAAAACGGGCGCGGCGCGCAGGCGGCGATTATCCATGACAGCCCTGTCACCGGCACCAAGCACAAGATCAGCTATGCTCAGCTGCGCTCACGGGTGGCACGGCTGGCGGGCGCGTTGCGCGCCAAGGGCGTCGAAAAAGGCGACCGGGTGATCATCTACATGCCGATGGTCCCCGAAGCGCTTGAGGCGATGCTGGCCTGCACGCGGATCGGTGCCGTGCATTCGGTGGTTTTTGGCGGCTTCGCGGCCCATGAACTGGCGGTGCGGATCGACGATTGCGCGCCCAAATGCATCATCGCCGCCTCGTGCGGGATCGAGCCGGGCCGGGTGGTGCATTACAAACCACTTCTGGACGGGGCGATTGACCAAGCCAAGCACAAGCCAGATTTCTGTGTGATCTTCCAACGCGAGGAAGAAGTCGCGCATCTGGAAGAGGGCCGCGATTTTGACTGGCACGGCTTCCAATACGGCGTTGAACCAGCCGAATGCCTGCCGGTCGAGGGCAATCACCCGGCCTATATCCTGTATACCTCGGGCACGACAGGCGCACCCAAGGGCGTGGTCCGCCACACCGGGGGCCACCTTGTTGCCCTGAACTGGACCATGAAAAACATCTACAACGTTGATCCCGGCGATGTGTTCTGGGCCGCGTCGGATGTGGGTTGGGTCGTTGGCCACAGCTATATCTGCTACGCTCCGCTGATCCACGGCAATACGACGATTGTGTTCGAGGGCAAACCCGTGGGCACCCCCGATGCCGGCACCTTCTGGAGGGTGATCAGCGAACACAAGGTGCGCAGCTTCTTCACCGCGCCCACGGCCCTGCGCGCCATCAAGCGCGATGACCCCAAGGGAGAATTGATCAAGGATTACGATATTTCCGGGCTGGGTGCCTTGTATCTGGCTGGCGAACGCGCCGACCCCGACACGATTGAATGGGCCCAAGAAGTGATGGGCGTGCCGGTCTATGACCACTGGTGGCAGACCGAAACCGGTTGGACCATCGCAGGCAACCCCGCCGGGATCGAGGCCCTGCCCGTCAAGATCGGGTCGCCCACAGTGGCGATGCCGGGCTATGATGTGCAAATCTTGGACGAAGCGGGCCACGAACTGCCCGCTGGCGAACTGGGTGCCATTGCCGTCAAACTGCCCTTGCCACCCGGCACCTTGCCAACGCTGTGGAATGCCGAGGATCGGTTCCGTAAATCCTACCTCAACACCTTCCCCGGTTACTATGAGACCGGCGATGCCGGGATGAAGGACGAGGATGGCTACCTGTGGATCATGGCGCGCACCGATGACGTGATCAACGTCGCGGGCCACCGTTTGTCCACCGGCGGCATGGAGGAAGTTCTGGCCGCGCACCCGGATGTGGCCGAATGTGCCGTGATCGGTGCCTCGGACCAGCTTAAGGGTCAACTGCCCATCGGCTTTCTGTGTCTGACCAAAGGCGTCAACCGCGATCACGCCGAGATCGTGCAGGAATGCGTCAAAATGGTGCGTGACCAGATCGGGCCAGTGGCGGCGTTCAAGCTGGCCGTGGTCGTGGATCGCCTGCCCAAAACGCGTTCAGGCAAAATCTTGCGCGCGATCATGGTCAAAATCGCTGACGGGGCCGACTACAAGATGCCCGCCACGATTGACGACCCCGCGATCCTTGATGAAATCAAGGACGCGCTTCAGACCATCGGGCTGGCCAAGACCTGACATCAGCACGGCTGAACCAAATCAGCGCCGCCGTCACGAATAACGGCGGCGCTGTTATTTTGCCGCACTCCAATTTTACGCGCCACCCCATATGTCGGGCGTGTATTGGAGGTTCGTCATGCTTATCCACCGCTTTATCGCCGCCTGCGCCCTGTTGTTTTTCGGCGTTCCGGGCCATGCTGGCCCTATCGAAGATTTCACACCACAGCCGCCGTCCGAATGGCGCTATTTCAGCGATCAGGTGATGGGCGGCGTCAGCGAGGGACAAGCCCGGCTACAAACCGTGAATGGGGAAGAGTGCATTCGCCTGACCGGCACCGTCAGCACCGAAAATCGCGGCGGATTCATTCAGGCGCGCGCCGATCTGGAGCGCGGTTTTCCCGCTGATGCAAACGGCGTTGTTCTGAAAGTGCGTGGCAATGGCCAGCGGTATTTCGTCCATCTGCGCACACAAGGGATGCTGTTTCCGTGGCAATATTACCAAGCGCCGTTCGACACCAAGGCCGAGTTGCAAACCATCCGCCTGCCCTTTAGCGCGTTCCAGCCATCGGGCCGGTTTCTGCGCAGCTCACCCCGGCCTGAAACGGTCACCAGCCTCGGCCTTGTCGCCTATGGGCGCGACCATCAGGCCGATGTGACCGCCCGGTGGATTGGGCTGTATTGAGGCGCATCAGCGATCCTGGACAGGGGTTTTACAGCGGCCCCGAAGCATCGGGCGTGCGCCTCAACCATGATGGGTTTCGCGCGGGTCCATCATGCCTTGTTTGATCCCCATGCGGATCAACAGGACATTCACAGGATAGGCCGCGATCAGACCACAGGTCAGCGACACGATCATGGATGACCAGAACAACACCTGACTTGGCCCCGCATCACCTGCCAGCGTCAAATCAACCCCGATCGCCACGACCTCCATCACCGTGATGCTGGGCGTCTCGGAATACAGGGCGTCTTTGGTCGCCGTGTAAAATTTGGTGCCTTCCTGCATCAACGGCCCCACCGTCAGGACAAACCCCGCCGCATAGGCAAACGCAAAGGTCATCAGCGCGGTGGCGGTTGTGCCAAGCGCAAGCACGCCCACAGCCAGCGTCAGCCCCACGATTTCCCCCGCCCCGCAGCCCGAATAACAATGCGCCACCGACCGCGCCGCACGGCGATACGTCCCGTCTTTGGGAATTTCCTTGCGCCCGGACCACCAGTAGACGCCTAAGCCGACGGGTCCGGAATACACCACGGTCAGTGCCCAAACCCATTTCATCAACGACATAAGATGCGCGTTGTTCAAACGCATGTCGCGGATCACGACCCAAAGGCTTGGCACCATCACAGCCGCCCAGCCAATCAAAAACCAAGGGCTGTGCAGCAGGGTCACAAAGAAGCCGTCACCATAATTCATACAGGAATCGTATCGTCAGACCTCTGGTCCCGAAACCCCCAAGCTCAATTTTTTGACAGGTTCAGACAAACTGCTCACGCAGCAGGCGTTCTTCCAACCCATGTCCCGGATCGAACAACAAGCGATGTTCAATGCTGGGGTCCGACTGGATTTCCACCCAAAGCACATTCTCGACCCAGATGCTGTCGGCATCGGCCATGACGGGCCGTCTGTCGGGGTTGATCACGTCAAACCGCACATGCGCCGTTTTAGGCAACAAAGCCCCGCGCCAGCGACGGGGGCGAAACGCAGCCACGGCCGTCAGCGCCAGAACATCCGACCCGATGGGCAGAATGGGGCCGTGGGCAGAATAGTTATAGGCGGTGGATCCGGCCGGCGTCGCCACAAGCGCGCCATCGCACACCAACTCTTCCAGCCGCAGCCGTTTGTCGATGGTGATCCGCAGTTTCGCAGCTTGCGGCCCGGCGCGCAGCAGCGACACCTCGTTGATCGCCAAAGCCTCATGCATCGAGCCATCGGCGCATTGCGCCGTCATCGACAAAGGGTTAATCACCTCTTCCTCGGCACAAGCCAGCCGCTCGCGCAGGTCGGTTTCCGAATATTCATTCATCAAAAATCCGACCGTGCCGCGGTTCATCCCGTAGACCGGCGCGCGTAGGTCTTGGGTGCGGTGTAGGGTTTGCAGCATGAAACCGTCCCCCCCAAGCGCCACAATCACATCGGCCTGGTCCTCAGGAACAGTGCCATACCGCCCAACCAGCGCGGCGCGCGCGGTTTGGGCCGATGGCGCGTCACTGGCGACAAAGGCGATTTTTCTATCCATCGGCGAACCGTCCCGTTTCCAAAGCGCGTCGTGTGGATCGGATCGAACCACATTTCCACCTGTTGCGCCAGTAATGCCGGTGGGACAAGCCCATTTGTCGCTTTACAACCTTCCAAGAGCGCTAGGTTTCCGATAGGAAATTGCAAAAGTCACACGGATGGAGTTGCCCGAATGCCTCATGATGGAAACCAAGCGTTTATCTCTGAAGGTTTTTTCACCGAATCCCTCGCGTCGCGCGATCCCGAGATTGCGCAGGCGATTGGCCAAGAGCTTGGCCGTCAGCGCGA
>NZ_JAAORB010000075.1 GCF_011601345.1 Roseovarius gahaiensis | reverse complement strand
ATGCGCCCTTCACGCCCAACCCCAAAGTGGCCTAATTTTGCGCCGCCCTTTGGTCGGGTTTTACTCCGCCGTTGACACAGCAGACAGGTCCAACACAATCGCCGGGATCTTTGGACTCTACTCACCAAAAGAATGCGTGAATTACTTCATGTCTGCCAGATATGCCCCTGGTTAATGGAGGAACGCTTTAATTGAACAAGTTTACCCCATTTCCAAAAATCTGGATCGGCGAGGTGGATAGTATCTTCTGAATGGCTGGTGTATTGTCTTGACCGAATTTGTGCCCCGAATTCAGACCCAGCCCGATCAACTGGACCACCTCTGGCGAACCGGCAAATTTCGAGTGACTACCAGATGCCGAATCGTCGATCTCAGACAGATCGATCACGGTGACACCAAGTGCTTCAAGCTCATCCGTGTCGGCAACGCCAACGCGCGGCACCCCACCGGCGATCCTTGATGACAGGCGCAGTGCCTTGTCATCCTTGGAAACGAGCACATACATCTTCTTTCGGATCTCCGGTGAAAGCTGTCTCAGCTGTGTCCGGAAGACATCAAGGTCAATGTCTGGGGCGGCCAGCATGATGTTGTCGATCTCGCCTCGGCGGCCAAGGGTGTCGGCTTGTTGCAGATCGACGAGCCCTTCCATGGTCAGGAACGCGCCCATGGAGTGGGCGAATACATCCGCGCTTTCGGGTTTACTGCGCACCATGATATCGGCGATTTCCTTGACCTTTTCACGAGCGACCAGCGTGCTGTTGAGATCATAGACATAGCGTGATGCCGTGGCAGCAGAAGCCCATGTAAAGAGGATTGGCACCCCCTCGAAACCTGTATCCTCGACAAATTGCGCCAGTCTCAGCGTGGCATCGGAGGAGGTGTTGTTAAAGCCATGAACGAAGAGCAGCAATTTGCGGTCTTCTCGCGGGCGCTTTTCAAGCTCCCGTCTGATTTCCACAACCACGTCCTTATCTGATGCATAGGTGACGGGATTGGTCACGGTGAAATCCTTACGCGGATCAGGCGGAAGCTGTTGCGGTCGTTCCAGCTGGCCCTCGACATGGTTTGGAGGGATCGTCACATCCACTGAGGCAAGCAAAAGCGCCAACGAGCGATCAGGCCCATACAAGACACCTGGTTCCTCTGATGGCCCGCGCGTGGTGGCGATGAAGATTCGCTGGCGCGTAACATCATGAACAGAGGCTGCTGTTAGATCCGGGTTATCGATTCCCATGATTTGTGGAGGGGGGCTGCATCCGGCAAACAACGAGAAGGCAAGGAGAAAAAGCAAGAGCATAGCTGCAAGGCGATTTTTCAGATCTGGCATGCTGGCTTTCTCGCCGATGTTGAAAAGCAACTGACCTAAAATCGCCCAATGGCCTCCTGCCAGCAAGCACTTTTTACAGGTTTTACCAGTTGATCAAGTGACATTCGCGCAAGCGCCGCGTTGCCCTTAAATCGGTTCTGTCCTAAACCGCATTATGAAGCGGTAGTGTTAAGGCTCAGAGTAATTCAGCAGCGGCCGAGGTCTGCCCACGACAATCCCTGCCTCATCCTCAGCACATCTGCCCCACGGAGATATAGAACAGGCTGTCGCCCTGATGAGGGATCGAGCCTCCCACGGCAAAGTGGACTGGAAATTTCCCGAAGGCCCTGTATCTCAGGCCCATGTCGGTTGTCGTTCTGCGGCGCAGTCAAAATCTGAAAGCCCGCTACCGACAGCGCCCACACCGCCGACAGCAACGATACCGATCCGATGTTGAACTGGCACTGCCATTGACGGTCCGTAGCCGCCCTCCGCAGTCAGTTGCGATGCCGCAATGCAGCTTCACCAATCCGGCCATTCATGCATAGCGCAGCATTTTGAGGTCCGAGTGGCAGCAACGCGGGATCAAAACGGGCTTTCAACAGACCAATATTGGCTTTGTGCGGCGCCCAATGCGTTCGGTGTGCGCCGGACACGTGCTTATTCGTCCCGAACGATGGCGCTATAGTCGCCGCGCAGTTGAAGCGTCACTGTCACCGCCTCGTCATCGCGGTTTCGCCAGAACCAGCCGTGATTACCTGCGAAAGGCGTCTCAAAGCTGCCCTCACCCGAGGTTTCGCCACGCCCTTTTTCATAGGTCACGTCCTGACCATCCGCATGGGCATGAAGGTCGAAATTGATCCGACCCCCCTCGGAACTCCACTCGTAGAACAGGCTCGCGCCTTCCTCCATCGTCGCCTTTATCTCGGTGTATTCGCCCGGCGCGAGGGTAAAGGTGATCTGATCTTGCCATGCCTCCTGAGCATGGGCAGTACCGACGAAAACACCAAGAATGTCGTCCATAAGCGAAGAGGACTGATCGCCATGTGTCTCCGCGTCCGCAGCAGCCTCTGCGGCCAGCTGTTGCTTGATTTCGCCCATTTCTGTCAGCCCGAGAAGGCTACCGACCCCGGTGGGGTCTTTCCCCAGTTCGGCGGGCATGTAGACCAAGACGCCGATGGCCACCGCGCCGATACTGGCAATGATCGAAGACCGGCGAAGCTGCGCCTTGGTCGGCAGATCTTCGAGCTTGGGTTTGGATGCATTATGCATGAGATGTCTCCTATTCTTATGTGCTGGCGATGTATCCGGCGATCTGCTGATAGGTCAGCAGCACGCCCAGACCAGCCATGATGATGTTGGCAAGGGTGCCCTGACGCATGAAGTTGGGGCTGCGCCGCCAATAGCCCATGACGATCAGGATCACGAAAAGCGCCAGAAGCTGGCCCAGTTCGACGCCTACGTTGAACGACAGCAGATTGGCCAGAAGCCCATCCTCGGCGATCTGGTATTCGAGAATTTTCGAGGCGAGACCGGTACCGTGGAACAGGCCGAAGATCAACGTTGCCGCCTTGGTATTGGGTTGAAAGCCAAGCCATTTCTGGAACGCACCAAGATTGTCGAGCGCCTTGTAGACGACCGAAAGCCCGATGATGGCGTCGATGATGTAGGCGTTGATGCCCCAGCCGAACCACACGCCCAGAAGCATGGTAACGGAATGGCCAAGAGCGAACAGGCTGACGTAAATCGCCACGTCCTTCATGTGATAGAGGAAGAAGACGACGCCCAGAAGAAACAGGATATGGTCATATCCCGTGATCATGTGTTTGGCCCCCAGGTAGATAAAGGGGATGATGTGCACCCCCCAGATCTCCTGAATATAGCCCGCGTCACCAGGCGTGACGTCATGGGCCAAGGCAGTGCCAGGGATCAGCACCAGTGTGAACAGGGCGAGAATTGCCAGCGGCAGAAAAACGCCCCTGCTGCCCCTTGAAAGAGTGTTCATGGATAGACTCCGCTTGTCTTTGAAATGATCGGTGATGCGCGCCGCTGGCGCAGGACCGATCAAGCGCGCGGAGGTCGATCTATGCGGAACTTTCGGGATGGGCCTGTCTGCGACATGGAAGGACGCCAGATCTTGTTCGTTTCGGGTGCCGGATCCGGGTTCCGACCTGTCAGCAAGTAAGCCGGGTTGTGGTCGTGATCGGCCGTATCGTGGCTGTGTCCATGCATTGCCCAATACAGGTCTTCCTCGAACCCATGCGAATGGCCGTGGTCTTCCACCATTTCCAAATGGTCCTGGATCGTCTCGAAAACTGCTGGTGAATGCGTGAAAGACGGAACCGCAGACCAAAGCACAAGTGCAAGGCACATGACTGTTGCCAAGACGCTTTTGACGCTTTCTGGCATAGCTAACATATGTCGTACCTGCTCGACGCCGTTTGCCGACCGTTTATTACGAGTACCGTCGAATCGGCAGGGCAACAAGCCGTCTTCCGCGGAGAAGCAGCGGGCGATAGTAAAGCAAGCGACGGCATCATGCAGCGAGAGCGCATAGGTGACCTGCGGCAGTGCAGCATCCGGTTTTTAGCTTGGACGGCAGCAGACTGGATTGCGGCGCCGTTTCGATTGGCCGCTGCCAGCCCTTTCGGGACATTCCGTCAATCTCAACCAGTGGGGCGCCTCTTGCCGAGCTATAGCCAATATGGATCAGGTTTCACTGCAGCGCCGCATGATGCTAGGTTATTCCAAACAGTAGAACTTGCGCGTTGATCGAGACGATGTACATCATTACGAATGATGGGAAAAAGGACTGGCGAATAATGTTTGACCAATTGCTGCTTGGGTCTGTCATCATGTTTGTCTCCTTGGTGGTAGGCGCCTCGCTGTGGTGGGCCCTAAACGTGATTCTCTTATGGATGGAACCATGGCTGGCTCGCCTTCCACATCAGGTGAAATCTTTGCTTATCATTGTCAATGTGCATTCAAAACTGACCCGGTGTGATCATCCAAAAATGACCCACCCCGGAGGTGGCAAAGCCCACAGGC
>NZ_JAAORB010000074.1 GCF_011601345.1 Roseovarius gahaiensis | reverse complement strand
TGACGACGTCATCCGGCAGTACCTGGAATTACATTCCTCCAAGTGATGCCTCCGGCGTCAGCCGGTGGTCCTTCACTCCGCCGTTGACACGAGTGCTGAATGCCTGCGTCGCGGATTGTAGAAGCCATTGATGACAACATGCTTTGGTACGAAATCACAGATGCCCGTGGTAATCGAGGTTGGCTGAGCCGGAAGTTTTTGGAGGAGGTGGAGTGATGATGGATAGCCTGTCTTGCTTCAGGGCTTATCGAAAGATCACTATGAAGGCCGGGTGACTGGGTCGTGTAGTTTGAGATGCAAGTTTTGTGACGTGAATAGGTGTGATGTAGATGTGGTTTGCGATTAAAAACTTTGCGCCAAGTCTCAACAGAAGCCAACATAGCGGCAAGGGAGAAAACGATTTTGATCATATCTAAAAAAATAACCTTGGCAGGAGCACTTTCGGCGACCATTGGGCTGGCTTGTTGCGCTTCATTGAGCGCTGCTAACGCAGCAATAATTCAATTCAAGAAAAATGAAGAGATGGGATGCAGTATATCTGTTGAAGGTGTGATAGAAAGCGGCGATGCAGAAAAGCTTGGAACTCTAGTAGCCAAGCAACGAGCACAAGACCGAGCAAACGGTAATTTTTTTGAATTTATGGATTCTCCCAGTGGGCGTCGTATTTGCTTTGATAGCCCTGGTGGCAACATGGTTGAAGCTATGGCAATGGCTGAGATTATTTCAGGCGGCACTTCTTCTAGAGGCCCCGGTGGAAACCAACTGGGCACAGCTGTTGGCCGCAATGCACGTTGTGAAAGCGCATGTGCGCTGGCCTTTATGGCTGGCTCCTGGGCACGCAGCGAAGGTGAGGTTACAGGTCCTAACCGCGTAATACACCCAACTTCTAGACTTGGATTTCACAGGCCTAATCTCGTTGTTTCGTCAGGAAGTTATTCAGAGAAAGAAATTGATGCTGCCTTTGGTGTTGCTTTAGATACAATCAGTTTAGTCATCAAAGCTAGGACGGCTAATTGGCTCGACTTTCCAGAATCTCTATTCTCCACAATGCTCAGTACGCCACACAGTGGAATGTATTTTATTGAGACAGTGGGAGAGGCTGCGAGGTTGTCCATTCAGGTCGCACCTACATCTTTTTTTAATGGGGCATCTCCTCAGGCAATTTTGAATTTTTGTAATTCTGTAGATGCTAGCCTACTCGATACTGATCCCCCATCAACGTACATGATAAGTTCTGGAGAGATTGAACTTGTAGCTAACGCGTACGATCGTTGGACGATCCCTTCTGGTTTCAGAGAGGAGGCAGTTAGTGGCTGTACCGTGGCAATTTTTGATGCCCAAAGGCACGCAACTGATCCTGTCGGATATGCTTTTATTGGTGACTACGATGTTGACCGTAGAAAAGACATATGGCCGTTTCAATCTTTTCCCAGTGAAACTCAAATATCCATGCTTGAACGTGCTACTCCGTTGCTTGCGGCTGAATTCATAAAAGCACTCAGAAATTCAAGCGAGAAAACAAACCCTGCGACTTGCTGGCTAACCGGGCCATCTGCTCGCATCGCGAACGTTAAGGAATACGTAAACCTCCGCCGACGACCAGACTTCTCGGCACCTGTTATTCGCCAAGTTCCGCTCAGCGAGCGAGTGCGTGCAACACGTGCTGACAACATCACGGTAATCGGGCAAGAGCGTGATCGTCAGTCCTGCATAAATGCCTGCCAAGCCTTTGGGGCGAACTCCGAGGATGGTAACGCCCGCGATCGCGTGCAGCAGTGCATTGATGACAACATGCTTTGGTACGAAATCACAGATGCCCGTGGGAATCGAGGCTGGGTGAGCCGGAAGTTTTTGGAGGAGGTGGAGTGATGCGGATCATTAGATCGCTTGTAATGGCAAGTTGGGTCGCACTCGTGTTAGTTTCGTGGGTTTCGATCCCTGCTCCGTCTCTGGCAGCAACTATTGAGCGATACGCTGATCCAGATATGGGATGTCGGTTACGTCTTTCTGGCAACATCGAAGCGGGTGACGCAGACAATCTTGAGACTCAAATCGAGGAAGTGCTGGGTGTGATGCCGGCACGGGGAATATTCTACGACACAATCGGCGAGTATCCAGAATTTGCAGTATGTTTTGATAGCAGAGGAGGATCTTTGTCCGAAGGTGTTCGCATTGCACAAGTCTTGCATCGCGCCCAAGTTTCTAGCGCTGTACCGGCAGGTGCAAGCTGCGAAAGTGCGTGTGCGGTCGGTTTTATGGGGGGGGGCGCGCGATGCGTCAAATAGTGATGAATTCTTCACTGTTCCGCACAGGCTTTTGAACCCTCAAGGTCGCCTTGGTTTTCACGCTCCGTCCCTTGGTATAGACGATGGACAGTTTACTGCGGATCAATTGAACAGAGCCTTTCAGGTCGCCTTGGATGGTATTCAGGCAGTCCTCCGCCTTGCCACTGATCAGCAGATTGATTTTCCGCCTTCTCTTTTGGTATCCATGCTGGAAACGCCGCCGGCGGACATGTTTTATGTCGATACCATACATGAAGCAAACCGCTGGAAGATCAATCTGCATCCAGTGGCCTATCCAACGGGTTCTCCTATTCCTGCATTAACTTTTGCCTGTTTGAACGCCTATGTCTTCGGAACTGAAATTAGATTAGAGCCTCTGAGACATTGGTTTGAGCGAATATTGGAGCCACAGAGCCAATATGCCATTTTGCGTTCTGACTATCCTTTGAGTGAATACTTTGGAGAGATGCCGCAATCATTCTTTGAGGAAAATTTTACATTACGGGTCCTGCCAATGTGGTCCTTTCTTGATGCCCCGGCGGGTTTTTGTATAATCGCAAGAGACCTTGCAACTGTGACTTTGTGGGATGCAAATGGTTTAACTCATCTTCATCCCTTTCAATTTTACAGCCCGGATACTCGTATATCTAATTTGCCATGGGACGGATCAGGCTCAGCGGAGAGACTTGCCACGGAGAGCGCGGCCGCGTTCGCACAGCTTCAACCGAATAGGGTGTTAAGTTGTTGGCTCACCTCTCCCACCGCCCGCGTTACTAACGTTAACAAATACGTCAACCTCCGCCGGCGACCGGATTTCTCGGCCGCAGTCTTCCGCGAAGTTCCGCTCGGCGAGCGCGTGAGCCTGATTAAAGCTAGCAGCATGTGGTTCATCGAAGCACAGCCGGAACGCGAGGATTGTTTCGAAGCCTGCCAAGCGATTGGTGCCAACAGACGGGACACAACGGCAGCCGGTCGCGTGCGCCAGTGTATTGACGACAATCGACTATGGTACGAGATCACCGATGCCCGTGGGAATAGAGGCTGGGTGAGCCGGAAGTTTTTGGAGGAGGTGGAGTAGAATGTGGGGGAAATGTCGACGGAGGATGATGGAGTGATTGGTGCGATTTTTCACGGTGCCAGGGCGGTTTTATTGGGTGTAGTCTTTACTTTTTCACTCCTTCCACCAGCACAGGCCCAGAGCGTCGACGAGGCCATTTTGCGGCTCTCTCTGATGCTCTCACGAGAGATTGGCTGTGCGGTGTCCGATCCGATATTCAACGTCGCAGCTGTTCCAGCTAAGGATGCAAGCCAGACACTCGATGCACAGATCCTGACCCGTATCGAAGGTGTGATCCTCGATGCCGTCCGCCGCGAGTCGCTCGACTGCGTGAGGATCACCGAGGTCGCCCGAGCCTTTGACACGCTGGCCTTTGTCCAGAACCTCGGCCGTTGGGACGAACTCGGTATGGAACAGCGCGCAAAGGTGGCGTCCGAATTGTCAAATGCCGACGCGACCATCACGATTGTCCTCAGTCGGGCAGGGGAGGCCTACACAGCAAGTGTGAGCCTCGTTGAGCTTGATACAGGCCGGACACTAGCAAGCACACGCGCTGAAATTCCCGAGGAACTTACAGCGAGCCGCTGTGGGGCGTCTGCAGCAGCGGAGGCAAGTGGCCTCGCGACGCTCGCGGCATCCTTAGTTGCACGAGTTCCAAATGCTGATGTGCTGTACGTCGATCAAGCCACGTATCAGGATAGTTTCGACCCGCTCGGTTATGGGAGCTACATCGCTGACCAGTTCATCGCTGCCCTCTCTCAGGACGAGGGGAATGTAATCACTGGCGCCTCGCTGACTGTTCGGCGGCTAACTGATCTTGGCGAAGCATCGCTTGGCCCTAACGATCATACTATCATGCTACGTTACTGGCCATGTAACGACTTGTCGGCCGTGCGCCTGAATGTGATAGCGACCTCTGGGCAAGGCGATGTTATAACCATAGGTCAGGACCTGAGTCTTGCGGCTCTGCCAGCCGACCTTGTTATCGTGCCGCCCTTCGCGACTGAAGTACCAGGAACCAAGACGCCAACCGCCGAGGGGGCGGGAAAGCCGGAGCCAGACCTTGGGTTCATCTTCATAGAACCTCGTCTGATTAGTGTTGGGCGGCTTTTGACCATTTCGGTCGAACCGCCCGCAGATTGCAATCCTTTCTTTTTCGACATTTCGTCTAGCGGCCGGCTGACGCCGATTCCGACGAATATTTTTGAGATCACCGAAATCCGTCCCGGTCTCCTGCGCTACGACAACAATTCGAGCTCCAAATATGGGATCATTGTCCAAGCTGAGGATGAGCCAGGCCTGCATCGGCTGGGCTTTGTTTGTCAGCCCTCTGGCTTGCGCCAAGATGATATTCGCGATGTCCTGCGGCAACTGCGCCAGGAGCATGGGGAAAGCACAGGCGGCGTCATCTCCATCGAGGGCTGGGACATAGTTTACAACACCATGACATACGAAATCCTGAGATAAAGACTGAGCAAGGGGAATCATCATGAACACAATCAAAACCATCCTGATTGCGGCCGGACTTACTGTTGTGAACTCAGAGGGTTTTGCGCAATCGGTTATCACGCTCGACTCGTTCGATCTGGAGGATGCGGGTCCAACTGCGGCTGCACCGTCGACTGCACAAAGCGCCGTACCGCAAAGCTGTTTGGTGAACCCCGATCAACCATCGTGCGGCTCTGGGGCTGGAGGCAGCAGTCGGCAATTCAGCCTGAGCGATGTTGTGAACCTCGGCATAATTGACCGCTCCGAGGTGGAGGTCGAGAATGCGCAAGGCACCGTTGTGCGCGTAGAAGACCGGGTAGAACCGCTCCCTTCTATCGATCTCGAAATCCTCTTTGACTATGACAGTGCCGACTGTCAACGGCGGAGTAAAACCCGACCAAAGGGCGGCGCAAAATTAGGCCACTTTGGGGTTGGGCGTGAAGGGCGCA
>NZ_JAAORB010000073.1 GCF_011601345.1 Roseovarius gahaiensis | reverse complement strand
CGCACATAGGGCGGCACCAAGGCAGAGCGGAAGGTCACAGGCGTGCCGTCTTTTGAGCGAACCTTGGGAATGCGAACTGTGCGTCTTCAGATAATTTGGGACATCAGAGCGTGCTTTCGTTTGGAGGCTCTGGCTCATCCTTGATTGAGTTTACGCGTTTTCAGTTTGGTGGCGCAAGCGCCGGGTGAGCATGGTTTTTCGTTTGATCTCCTCTCGCTGTTTCAGGATTTGCTCAGCGCGGCCGAAGTAGACATCGACGGGCGTCAGGTTTCCAAGGCTCTCGTGGTAGCGTTGGTTGTTGTAGTATTCGACGAAGGCGTCAATCTGGCGCTCGAGATCACCGGGCAGGAAGTAATGCTCGAGCAGGACACGGTTCTTCATGGTCTGGTGCCAGCGCTCGATCTTGCCTTGGGTCTGTGGGTGGTAGGGTGCGCCGCGGACATGATCCATGCCCTTGTCGTCGAGGTAATCCGCCAAGTCCCCCGCGATGTAAGACGAGCCGTTGTCGCTAAGAAGTCTTGGCTTGGCGACAACGGTCGCGCAGTCACATCCTGAAGCCTCCAGCGCCAGATCGAGCGTGGCGGTCACGTCCTCAGCCTTCATCGTCGTGCAAAGCTTCCAGGAGATGATGTAGCGGCTGTAATCGTCCAGGATGGTACTGAGGTAGAACCAGCCCCAGCCCAGGACCTTCAGATAGGTGAAGTCGGTCTGCCACAGCTCGTTGGGGCGCGTGGTTTTATCCCGGAACTCATTGGCTGCCTTCATTACGATATGCGCCGGAGCTGTTACCAAGTCTTCTGTCTGCAAGATGCGGTAAACCGATGATTCCGATACAAAATACTGCTTCTCGTCGGTATATTTCACCGCCAGCTCACGCGGGGTCAGTTCCTCATGCTCGAGCGCAAACTCGATGATATCCGCCCGGGTCTCATCCGCGAGGCGGTTCCACACAGACCCCGGATGGGGCGGCGTGTCCTCGAGCGCGTCAAGCCCACCCTCGGACCAGCGATCATACCAGCGGTAATAGGTCGTACGTGGGATGCCGAGCATGGTCAGCGTCTGACGAGCAGGCAGATGCGAAGCTTCGACGGTGCGGATGATCTCCAGCTTTTCCGATGCGGGATACCTCATGCCTCGCACCCCCCATCCCCGATCATGCTTTTTTTGAGCAGACGGTTTTCCAGAGTCAGGTCGGCAACGACCTCCTTGAGCGCAGCCGATTCCGAGCGCAGTTCCTTGACCTCAGGCGATGTCGCCTGGCGGGCAGTATCCCCGGCCAGGCGTTGCTTGCCCGCTTCAAGGAATTCCTTCGACCACGTGTAATACCGGCTCTCGCTGATCCCTTCTCGGCGGCACAGCGCGGCAATGCTCTCCTCGCCGCGCAGCCCTGCCAGAACGATCCTGATCTTCTCTTCAGCCGAATACTGTTTGCGCGTCTTGCGCTTGATCCCTGTGACCAGCTTGTCGGCCGCGTCCTTCGATGTTCCGGATTTCTTGTTCATCTTCGCTCCTTGGTGGCTGCGATGAACCAGAAATCCTCCGTTACGAAAACCTCAAATCTGTCCCAAAGGCGCTGACGTCAGACAATGCCGCAGCAATGAACGGCGAAGACCATCGCGTGGAGAAAACCAAATGGATTACCAACGAGCACGGAGAGCGAGTTGCTGTCAAAACCCATCGCCGGGTGCGCGCTTGGTTCTTTGAGCAAGACCACGGGTGGTATGTGCAGTGCCGCTATGGGGCACGGGTGATCGCAGCTGATGGCACCAACAATGCTGTGTTCGTGAAATCCCTCAAAGACGTAGGTGATGTGCTCGCAGTATTATTGGCAGCAACAAAGGCAGGGGAATTGGACACAGCAATTGCCCGCGCTGTTGAGCGCAAGACCCGCACAAAACCCGGCGCTGCAAAGGCCACGTCAAATGGCTGACTGTGAAGCAGATAAAATAAGGGCACTTAATGATCGCGCACGGCAAAGCTTCACGGGCTGTCGTGTGCTTATAACACGGGGCATAGCTGAGCTGGGAGAAGCAGCTGTTGGCGAGATATTGGCGGCGGTCAGATCATATGATCGTTTCACGCCCGACAACGATCCTTATGGCGAGCACGACTTTGGGTCATTTCACTGGCGCGAGGTTCAGGTGTTTTGGAAATTTGACTACTTCGATCTCGATCTGCAAATGCATTCACCTGACGCAAGCGATCCGGCTGTCACAGCTCGTGTCTTAACCATAATGCTTGCCGACGAATACTGAGCAGGGATTTTCTGTGGCGAACTGATGTGGTTCGTGGCACAGATTTCCCATGATTGCTTTTCGAGACTTACCCGATGACGCACCCGAGCTGGACCTATGCCCCTTGCTCAGAGCTGCGCAGATGACACTGCAATATGCCGTTGAACATGGCGGCATAGAACTGACACAAACCAAAGCCTTCAAGCGGGTGTTCGTGCACTGGGCAGCTGAGCATATCAACTGGCCTGGCATGGGTTACGAAGAGCTGTTTCGCTACAACAAGGTCTTGAACGAATATGAATTCCCACCTTTGGAGATGACGCATTTCCTGCTCACGCAGCTCAAGCTTGGTCGGCATTACAAGGGCCGCTTCAAGGCAACGAAAAAAGGGGCGGCGTTAACAGCACATCGTGGAAAACTCTTTGGCGAGCTGGTTCCATTTTTTCTACTCAGCATCGACCACGGCAGCTATAGCCGTTTTGGCGAGCAGCCAGCGGGCAACTGGGATACATGGCTGAACGTCATCAACGTTGAAGCGGATCACGGCGCTAATGAAAAGCAGATTTTCAAGACGTTCTATGGGTATGAAGCTTCATTTGCTGAAGGAAACTGGCGAGAAGCCGCAGTATTCTCATCCTGTGTGCTTTATCCGCTGGAATGGTCTGGCTTGTTGGATCACATCGAAACCAAAGGCGCAGATGGGCTGACAGAGCGTCATTACGTGAAAACAGACCTATGGCGATCTGCTTTGTCACTGGAAACCGACGGCATGCTGAGCGCAATCCAGCGGCATTGATGTGACTTGGCTATATGCAAATCTAGGAGCATGAAATGAAAACAATCCTGATACTGACAGCGTGCTTGGCGCTGGCGGGCTGCGGTGTTCCCTTCGTTCCGCTGATTTGATCATCGATTGAGGCCCACGCAGTCGCTGCAATTCCCATGTGTGCTGGGCAAAAATGAAGGCGACGCACAAAGGGAGGAGAAGTGCGCCGCCTTGAAAGTATCAACAGCTTCAGGGAGGAGGAAAGAGGCTGCCGTTGACGCTGAAATAGGCACGGTGCTTCACAGCTGCAAGAACCCCTGCTGCAGGGCAGCGATGCACCTGCAGCATACCTCAGCACCCACATGCTCAAGAGCCCTTTTTATGAAAGATCTTCTACACAACATTTTGCTTGGCGACACTCATATCCTGTGCCAGTTTGCCGCGCATCAACGGCAACCCAGTTGTCGTTCAGCTCTGCTGTCTCCGCGATTTGGGAGGAGAGCGTTGCAGACAGCGGAGCTTACCCTACCTCGTTCGAAACAAACCGAACAAACGAGGACCGCCAAAATGACAGCACCGATCATCGTTCAAAAGTCGCCATACCCCGTCGAGGTTGAAGAGGGCAAAACCTACTTCTGGTGCGCTTGTGGCAAAAGCAACAATCAGCCGTTCTGCGATGGCAGCCACAAGGACACTGGAATTGCGCCCGTCAAATACACAGCGGAGGCAAGCAAGCGCGTGTTTTTCTGCGGATGCAAGCACAGCAGCAAGCAACCGCTCTGTGACGGTGCACACAGCAAGCTGTAAGCAGCGAATGCCGCGTGGTTTTCTGCTTGCTGCGCGGCAGCTGCAAAAATCTCATACAATCAGCATTGTGTGAGATTTTCGCCTAAGCCATTGAATTTATTGACAGAACAATTCCCACCATTTCCGGTCGACCAACCAAAACCTCAGACTTTACAGTCGTTTATAGCAAATGATTAGGTTTTGAGGGGATCAGCACATGCGCCAAGCACAGACATTGAACGAAGCTCAACTGCGTCGTGTTATACAGTATTGCCGCAGTCGCCGTCATCCAACACGCGATGAAACCATCGTGCTGTTCAGCTTCTACGCAGGGCTACGGGCAAAGGAAATCGCCGCGCTCAAGCGTGGGGACGTGTTTGACGAGGCAGGCGCTGTGCGAACACAATTCATCCTGTCAGCAGCGCAGAGCAAGGGCGGCAAGACACGCACCGTGTACGTCAATCAGCGCTTGCGCAGGGCATTGGCGGATTATGCTGCTGGCTTGAACTTGAGCGATCCTGACCGCCCCCTGTTTGAAAGTCAGAAAGGCGGGCATTTCTCAGCCAACACAATGTGCCAGCTGTTTCTCGACATATACAAGGCGGTGGGCTTGAAAGACGCATCCAGCCATTCCGGCAGACGCACATACATCACCAGACTGGCCAACAAGGGCGTGGGCGTGCGCTTGCTGGCTGAATTGGCGGGGCATAGCCACATCTCAACCACACAACGCTACATCGACGTAAACGCGGAGCAGCTGAGCGAGGCGGTGGAATTGCTTTAAATGAATAATGTTGACAGGGCGTAGGGACTGAGGATGAGGTAAGTCCAATTCGCCCTGCCACAATCACACTTCATACAGTGCGATTAGTATTTGTCCATAACCGGCTCAACCGTCACAAATTCGGGTTCGGGCTCAGGCTGGCTGCAGGCCGTCACACCCATTATAGTGGTCATGGCGAGGATAAGTGTGAGTTTCGATTTCATTTGCGGATTCCTTATCTTAGTTTCCGCCCAAATAATTCACCTCCGAATATCGTTCAATCAACTGCTTAGGCGCTGTCATCGACTTGCTTTTTCGGAACGTGGCGTATTTATCACTTTTAAGATGTCAGGTTATTGGATGCTGAGAATGGGGCGTAAAGTTATAGTCTTATTATGGGCCATGTCCGTAACGTCGGGCTGTAGCTCTTATAATCAAGCCAATGCTTCAGATTTCGTCGCCGCCCTCGCTGGTCAGCAGGTGCCTCGCTTCAGTATGTCATTTCCGACCAAGGCGATGGCCTGAGTGCTGACTTGGCAAAAGCCCAGTCACCCATTGTTGCAGTCAGCTTCAATCAATCTGGCCTAGGTGCAACAGCAACCCTTGAAGGAATGAAATATACGCAGATTTTCCCGGAATAGCGAAGCGCGCCACATAGAAGAAATTCATGACTCAGTATTTCAGTTTGCTTACTGCGCGCTACTACAAACGACCCCACTCCAGACAAACTGGGGACATGAGGCAGCATGCAACCACTTATTCATAAAGCGTCCGTCAACCTTACGACGGACAAACTTCCCAAAGCCGCATCTCCAGGCGATGCAGTTAATCTATACTTACAAAAAGACGGAAAGATTATTGCAACCTATATGGTTCCATCTCGCCTACCCTTTGGCTGAGTTATTGTCAAATCTGGTGTTTGAGGGTTCTCGGTCATGCGGCGATCTGGTCTGTGGTTGTGGCTTCAATTCC
>NZ_JAAORB010000072.1 GCF_011601345.1 Roseovarius gahaiensis | reverse complement strand
TGATCACCCCGAGCCTACGGCTCAGGGGAAGCAACGCCACCCTTTTTCAAAGTTTCAACATCCGTCGGGACATCCCCGATCCGAAGTATGGCCAGAATCCAAACCATGTGTTGGTCTCGCGCTTTCTGAAAAGCAGCCGTTCACAACTGAAACGCGGCGGCGTTGTCGTGATTTCCACGGTGGACAGCCCATTCTATGAAGGCGCGTTCAAAATGAACGAAGCCGCACGAAAGGCGGGATTCGCAGAACCCGATATCTACGATTTCCAACCATCGGATTTCGCGGGATACACACACCAAAGCACCGCAGACGAGGACAGCGCGATAGATGACCATGGCTCCTTCGCAACTTTCGCTTTTTCCGGCTGATCCGTCGCCCGAGCTTCCGGACGGCCTGACCTACCGCGAAGACTACATCACGGAGAGCGATGCCGATGGGCTGCTCGCCGCTGTCGATGCGTCTGCGTGGCTTGCCGATCTGAAACGGCGCGTTCAGCACTACGGCTATAGGTATGACTACAAGGCGCGGCAGGCGCGGAGCGAAGACCGCATCGGCACCTTGCCTGCCTTTTTGGAAAAGTTAGCAAAACGGTTGGCCCGCGAAGGCGTATTCTCGAAACTGCCGGATCAAGTCATCGTAAATGAGTATCTGCCCGGACAAGGCATCTCAGCGCATATCGACTGCCGCCCCTGCTTTGGCGAGACAATTGCAATCCTGAGCCTCGGGTCGGCCTGCGTGATGCGCTTTGAGCATCCTTTAAGTTCCCGAACGGTTGATCTGGCTCTCCAGCCACTCAGCCTTCTGACCATCTCGGGAGACGCGCGACATGAATGGACCCACGCCATACCCGCGCGAAAAAGCGATCTGATCGACGGCGAAAAACACCTGCGATCGCGTCGTGTGTCACTGACGTTTCGAACGATGCAATTTGATTGACCGAAAGCGCGGGGCACTGATCCAAATGTTCTGGCTCAGAGAAAGCGCACCCGCCGGGGGCGCGTTCTTCTACAAGCAGACCGGTCAGAACGACCGGCGATCTATGCTGCCATCATCGCCTGACTGGCAAAGCGATTGAGGGACTACGAAGCGCCGCTTGTTGTGACCTTCATGAAAGGTATCACGGCACCTGTCAAAGCAGCGATTGCCGCGTCGGGAACGCAGTGAGTTTGAGGTTGTGCCGTTTCCGGGCAACGGGCGGCAAGGTGAATTCCGTTCAGCCATGACAGCGATCATGCCGAAGCTTCTGAGCCTGTAGCCGAAAGGGTCAGATTCGACCCAAAATGACCCGGATTTTCCCCCACCGTGCTTACTATGTGCTTACCGTAGCAGTAAGCACATTTGCGAAGGCCATCTAAGCCCTTGAAATATTGGTCGGAGTGAGAGGATTCGAACCTCCGACCCCTGCCTCCCGAAGACAGTGCTCTACCAGGCTGAGCTACACTCCGACCGTGGAACAGGCGATTACAGATCGTTTCCATGCTTTGCAAGGGAATTTGCAGAGCAACCTTGTATTCCGGCGCGGCGATTTGCATTCTGTCGGTCGGAGACCTCGGCATGATGGCACAGGCACTTCCCGCGCTTGGCGGGATCGGACTTTTCCTTTTGGGCATGAAGATCATGACCGATGCGCTGCGCGAAGCCGCAGGCCCCGGGCTGCGCCGATTGCTGTCGCGATTTACGACTACCCCGCTGACCGGCGCCGCCAGCGGCGCGCTGACGACAGCCGTGATCCAGTCGTCCTCGGCCACCACGGTGATGACGGTGGGCTTTGTCGGGGCTGGTTTGCTGAGTTTTTCGCACGCGCTTGGCGTGATTTACGGGGCCAATATCGGCACAACAGTGACCGGCTGGATGGTGTCGCTTGTCGGCTTCAAGCTTAAGCTAGGAACGCTTTCGATGGGCTTGCTTTTTGTGGCCGGCCTTGCGCTGCTGCTGTCAGAAGGGCGCATTGCGCGGATCGGGCGGATCGTGGCCGGATTTTGCCTGCTTTTTATCGGGCTCGACATGATGCAAGACGGCATGGGCGGCGCGGCCGAATGGCTGCAGCCCGACCGCCTGCCAGATGGGTTGACCGGCGCTGTTGTTATGGCAGGGCTTGGGCTGGCGATCACGGTTGCGATGCAATCATCGTCGGCGGCGGTGGCCGTGGTTCTGGTTTTGCTGGGGAATGATACACTAACCCTCATGCAAGCCGCAGCCGCCGTGATCGGGATGAACGTCGGCACCACATTTACCGCGCTTCTGGCCGCTCTTGGCGGGTCACGGGCGATGCAACAGACGGCGGTTGCGAATCTTTTATTCAATCTCGGAACAACCGTGCTTGCCTTTCCGCTCCTTTGGGGGATGTCGGGGGGCTTGCACTCGATTGCCCTGCGCATGGGCGCGGATACCGCGCTTGTGCTGTTTCACACCGCGTTCAACCTGCTGGGCGCGGCGGTTTTCCTGCCGCTGACCACAGCTTTTTCGCACGCGGTTGAACGGCTCTTGCCCGAACCTGCCGCACATCGCCCCCCCGCGCTGGACCCCCGCCTGCTCAGCGACGAGGGCAGCGCCATGCAGGCGGCTCATAGCGTGATGTCATGGGCCGCGAAACAACTGTTCGCCGCCTATGCCGATGCCCTTGGCCCGCAACGCGACCTGCGCGCGCTATCGGCGCTTGCGCCGCAACTGGCCCCGGTTCTGGAGGATCTCAAATCCTATCTGGCGCGCATCACGGTGCCACGCGGCAAACCAACCGAGGCCAAAGCCTACGCCGCCCTGATGCATCAGGTTGACCACCTTGACCGCCTGCTGGGCCAAAGTGCCAAGCGTCGCTTCATCCCGGCGCTTCACAGGCATCACGTCACCGCCCGTCCGGCCGTTTGGTTTGCCACCTGCCTGTCATCGCACAAGGGGCTGACCCTGACACAAACCGGCCAGCGCATGGCACGCATGGCACCAATCGTGGACAAACGCGTGCACCGCCACCGGCGCGGCCTGCTTTTAGGGGAACATGTGGGGTTGTATTCGGTACAAGACACCTTTGACATCACCGATGCGATGCGGTGGCTTTTGCGGATCATCCACAACGTGCAGCGGATCGGGGATTACGACGCCGCTGTCAATCAGGCCTTGGGGCAGGCCAAACCGCCCGCCCCGGACCGTTAAAGCTTACAGGCTGGCATCCAGCGCGGCAACGATGGCATCGCCCATTTCCGAGGTCGAAACCGGCTGCACGCCGTCCTCGCCCAGCAGATCGGCAGTGCGCTTGCCATCGGCCAGCACCTGCTCAACCGCCTTTTCAAGCCGCTGCGCCTCGTATCCCTGGTCAAAGCTGTAACGCAGTGCCATCGCAAAGCTAAGCACACAGGCAATCGGGTTGGCCTTGCCCTGCCCTGCGATGTCGGGGGCCGAGCCATGCACCGGCTCGTACAGGGCCTTGGGCCGACCATTGGCCATCGGCGCACCAAGGCTGGCCGAGGGCAGCATGCCAAGGCTGCCGGTCAGCATCGCCGCGGCATCCGACAGCAGATCGCCGAACAGGTTGTCGGTGACGATGACATCGAACTGCTTGGGCCAGCGGCACAGCTGCATTGCGCCAGCGTCGGCATACATGTGGCTCAGCTCAACGTCGGGATAATCTTCGTCGTGGACCTTCTGCACCACTTCACGCCACAGAACGCCAGATTCCATGACATTGGCCTTTTCCATCGAACACACCTTGTTGCCCCGCTTGCGGGCCAGTTCGAACGCACTGCGCGCGACGCGGTCGATCTCGGACTCGGTGTAGCGTTGGGTATTGATGCCCACGCGCTCGTTGCCTTCCTCGAAAATACCGCGCGGCTCGCCGAAATAGATGCCGCTGGTCAATTCGCGCACGATCATGATGTCGAGCCCGGCAACCACGTCCTTTTTGAGAGACGAGAAATCAGCCAACGCATCGAAACACTGCGCCGGACGCAGGTTGGCGAACAGATCCATTTCCTTGCGCAGGCGCAGCAAGCCGCGCTCGGGCTTCACACTGAAATCCAGATCATCGTATTTCGGGCCGCCAACCGCACCCAGAAGAACCGCGTCCACCTCTTGGGCTTTGGCCATCGTATCGTCATGCAGGGGCGTGCCGTGCGTGTCATAGGCTGCACCACCAACCAGATCCTCGCTCACAACAAAAGGCAGGTCGCGTTTCGCGCCATACCAGTCGATGATCTTGCGCACCTCGGCCATGACTTCGGGGCCAATGCCATCACCGGGCAGAATAAGAAGCGAGGGGGTGCTCATGGGGCGTGTCCTTTTACATTGTCAGGTATTGCCATTCGCCTATCCCGAAGCCTCGCAATGGTCAAGAAAGCGCGCCTATGGCTTGCCATAGGTCAAATCAACCCAGACCAGCCGATGCGTGCTAGCCGTGACCGCCGCCTCATGGCCCTCCACACCGGGTGGCGGCCAATGGACAGCGGCATCAATCACCGTCCAATCCGCCGAGGGCAGCACATAATCCACCCGCAACGGGCCGGGGCCGGGCGCGGGCCAATCCACGGTATGAAGGCGCGCATCGCCCTGCAGGTCGGGATGCGCGGGCACAGGGCCGGGGCGCAGCGGGCGGGGGTCTATGACGCGCCGATCACTCAGCAATGCGCGGATCGCTGCCTTGCGCCCGCCGCCATCCACCGGATCAATCGTGGCCCCGCCCAGAATGACAAACCGTTCTTGCGGGGCCGGGCCAAATTGACCATCCAGCACATGCTGCCACAGTCGAATTTCATCATGATTGCGACGGCCGTTGCGATCTTCTGGCCCATCAAACACATGCGGCGCGGCATGAAAGGGCATCAGATGCACCACCCCACCCGGTGCCTTGATCGGCACGATCCAATGGCCGACCGATGACAGCCGCTGTATCCTCTGCGCCTGCGCCGACGGAAAAGGCTGGCCGCCAACTGTCGGCAATAACGCGCCCGGCACATCGCGCCAAAGGATACCCGACAGATCACGCGCCCCCGCGCCATCAATCGGATAGCGCGATAGAATGGCCATGCCGCCTTGGCCGACAAACCGGCCATAACCCTGCGCATCGGCCCCACGGGCCACACGCCCGTCCCCATCCATATCCAGCCCGGTCGCCCTCCCGGCATTCGGCGCTGGTGCTAAGATATATGGATAGTCTGGCCCGGACAGGGCAATCGCATCGCGTAATGCGCGCAACGTGTGCAAGTCATGATCATGATCCACGCCTTGCAGCGCCACGATGTCGGGCGCGGCATTGGCCAGCACCGTGATCACCGCGCGGATCTGCGCATCATCCCCACGCAATATATCGCGCAACAATAGCCCCGGACCGTCGCGTTCCAATCCCGTGTTGAAAGTTGCAATACGCAAGGGTTCGGCTTGGGCCCATGCAGCGGCCAACACAAACCAAAGCGCACAAATCAGGCGCGATGCAGCGCCTCGGCCTCGGTTTCGGCGCGGGCATAGGTGCGGTTGCGCTTCTCCTCGATCATCTCGGCAATCCGAGACATCGCAACGCCGCGCATCAACATACTGGCTGGCAAAAAGGCCCATGCGGTGATCGTCCAGATAAGCGTTTGCGGATGCGCGACCGAAATCGGGTCAATCATATCAGACGCCGCCTTGATCGCTGCCGGGATCAAGAATGGCAGCAGAGATCCTAATACAATGTTAGAGCGTGTCGCCCCTGATCAGATTCAGGATTCCCATGATGCTTGCTTTGTGATTCCATGCTTTTGAGGCATATA
>NZ_JAAORB010000071.1:2500-6798 GCF_011601345.1 Roseovarius gahaiensis | reverse complement strand
TTGGTTGCGGGAGTAGGATTTGAACCTACGACCTTCAGGTTATGAGCCTGACGAGCTACCGGACTGCTCCATCCCGCGACATTATGTTGGCCACCCGTGAGTTTATCGGTATTTTGGCCTGGGTATGTCGCTTCTGTTTTGGAAGCGGCAATTTTGGCCCCGAGGTATGGTTTTGGGTTGGGGCCATCGTTTATGAGAGATACGGGTCGAGGATTTTACTAGGTTTGGCGGTGACCTACTCTCCCACGTCTTAAGACGCAGTACCATCGGCGCTAAGGCACTTAACGGCCGGGTTCGGGATGGGACCGGGTGTTTTGCTCTTGCTATGACCACCAAACCGAGAAAAATCCTTGACTGTCCAAGTCGCGTACTTGTGTTTTGTGTATGCTTTTGGATCCGAAGCCATGTCTGGCTATTACTGGATCAAATCAAGCCTATCGGGCAATTAGTACCGGTCAACTGAACGCATTGCTGCGCTTACATCTCCGGCCTATCGACGTGGTGGTCTACCACGGCCCTCAGGGATACCTTGTTTTGAGGGGGGCTTCCCGCTTAGATGCCTTCAGCGGTTATCCTGTCCGATCATAGCTACCCTGCACTGCCGTTGGCACGACAACAGGTCCACCAGTGGATCGTTCACCCCGGTCCTCTCGTACTAGGGGCAACTCCTCTCAAGTATCCTACACCCACGGCAGATAGGGACCGAACTGTCTCACGACGTTCTAAACCCAGCTCACGTACCTCTTTAAACGGCGAACAGCCGTACCCTTGGGACCTGCTCCAGCCCCAGGATGAGATGAGCCGACATCGAGGTGCCAAACACTGCCGTCGATATGGACTCTTGGGCAGTATCAGCCTGTTATCCCCGGCGTACCTTTTATCCGTTGAGCGATGGCCCTTCCACTCGGGACCACCGGATCACTATGGCCGTCTTTCGACTCTGCTCGACTTGTCAGTCTTGCAGTCAGGCTGGCTTCTGCCATTGCACTCAACGAGCGATTTCCGACCGCTCTGAGCCAACCTTCGCGCGCCTCCGTTACGCTTTAGGAGGCGACCGCCCCAGTCAAACTACCCGCCACGCAGGGTCCCGGATCCGGATAACGGACCGCGGTTAGACATCAAGAGTGCGAAGGGTGGTATCTCAAGGGAGGCTCCACAAGAACTAGCGTTCCTGCTTCAAAGCCTACCACCTATCCTGCACATCACAATCCTGATGCCAGTGCGAAGCTGTAGTAAAGGTGCACGGGGTCTTTCCGTCTAACCGCGGGAAGCCTGCATCTTGACAGGCAATTCAATTTCGCTGAGTCGATGTTGGAGACAGCGGGGAAGTCGTTACGCCATTCGTGCAGGTCGGAACTTACCCGACAAGGAATTTCGCTACCTTAGGACCGTTATAGTTACGGCCGCCGTTTACCTGGGCTTCAATTCAGAGCTCTCACTCCTCCTTTTAACCTTCAGGCACCGGGCAGGCGTCAGACCCTATACGTCGTCTTGCGACTTCGCAGAGCCCTGTGTTTTTAGTAAACAGTCGCCACCCCCTGGTTTGTGCCCCCAGCCAATACTTGCGTAGAAACTGGGCCTCCTTCTCGCGAACTTACGGAGGTATTTTGCCGAGTTCCTTCAACATCGTTCTCTCAAGCGCCTTGGTATTCTCTACCAGTCCACCTGTGTCGGTTTAGGGTACGATCTAGCGATGGAGCTATTTCCAGGAACCTCTAAGCGGCCCGTTCAATCCAATAAGAACGAACAACCTTCGAGATCCGTCACTTCCATCTGGCCCAGGAATATTAACCTGGTTCCCATCGACTACGCCTTTCGGCCTCGCCTTAGGGGTCGGCTTACCCTGCTCAGATTAGCTTTAAGCAGGAACCCTTGGACTTTCGGCGACAGGGTCTCTCACCCTGTTTGTCGCTACTCATGTCATCATTCTCACTAGTGATCTCTCCACCGGATGGCTCACGCCCCAGCTTCATCGAAGATTTCTTTTCCTCCAAGGTGCCCCGAAGGACACTAAAGAGGATAGAAACCATGTCACACTACGCTCTGCTACCATGCCTTACGGCATCCTAAGCTTCGGCTCATGGCTTGAGCCCCGTTACATCTTCGCCGCAGGACAACTTATTTAGACCAGTGAGCTGTTACGCTATCTTTAAAGGATGGCTGCTTCTAAGCCAACCTCCTGGTTGTTTTGGTCGTCCCACCTGCTTTCCCACTTAGCCATGAATTAGGGGCCTTAGCTGTAGGTCAGGGTTGTTTCCCTCTCCACAACGGACGTTAGCATCCGCTGTGTGTCTGCCATCTAGTACTCCTCGGTATTCGGAGTTTGGTTAGGATCAGTAAGCCTGTGGGGCCCCATTACCCATCCAGTGCTCTACCCCCGAGGGTATTCGGATGACGCTCTACCTAAATAGATTTCGCAGAGAACCAGCTATCTCCGAGTTTGATTGGCCTTTCACCCCTAGGCACAACTCATCCCGATCTTTTTCAACAGATGTGGGTTCGGCCCTCCAGTAAGTGTTACCTTACCTTCAGCCTGGTCATGCCTAGATCACTCGGTTTCGGGTCTGATCCATCTAACTCGACGCCCTATTAAGACTCGCTTTCGCTGCGCCTACACCTAACGGCTTAAGCTTGCTAGATAGACCAAGTCGATGACCCATTATACAAAAGGTACGCCGTCACAAGACTGGACACTGATAACAATCATTTTCGTTGGCCTACCGCGCTTCGCGCTACTTGAGGCCAGTTTTGTGGCCTACCGCGCTTCGCGCGACTTGAGGCCGGCTCGATCATTTTGTGGGCAGGGACACTCGAAAGTGCACCGTTTCAAGGCCGGGGTTCGAACTATAAAGCCCCGCGTTCGACCGATGGTCGACCCCAAGGCTCATACGAACGCCTTCCTTGTTCTGATATCCCACGTCGATCCCCGATCGAAACTGGATCGGGCCGCCGAGATCTGCGCCGCTGCCCTCTTCATAAAGGCCAGCCATCGCATGAAGCTGCACAAATACGTTCTCTTGGCGGTTCGTCCATGTGTAGCCATGGCCCAAACCGGCCCACAGCTCACCATCTGACGATGCCGAGATGCCGTACATCAATTGAAAGGGACCATTCGCATGCCGGGTTTCGCGCCGAATATACAGCTCTTCGCCGACCATGTTTTCTTGGAAAACCGTGTCGCCAACCGAGATACCTGTATAAGGCGTGCGCTCGTTCTTGGCCAGACAGCCGTCATTCGGACAGTGATTGGCCCCCATGTCGATTAAACCGACCAGAAGTCCCAAAACTGCAAATGTGCCATCCGTTATAAATGCAAGATCCGACATGCCGCCCTCCGTGATACGCTGATCACGTTGTTGCAGCAGATTGTTATTAGAGTCCAGTCAAGCTCCGACTGATTGTAGGCGTTCGGTTTCAGGTACTGTTTCACTCCCCTCGTCGGGGTGCTTTTCACCTTTCCCTCACGGTACTGGTTCACTATCGGTCAGTAAGGAGTACTTAGCCTTCGAAGGTGGTCCTCCGATCTTCAGACAGGATTTCACGTGTCCCGCCCTACTTAATACGTCCTATCGAGCTTCCCATACGGGGCTGTCACCCGCTATGGCCATGCTTCCCAACATGTTCTGGTCACTCTCAAGGCTCGGCTAGTCCCCGTTCGCTCGCCGCTACTAGGGGAGTATCAATTGATGTCCTTTCCTCCGGGTACTTAGATGTTTCAGTTCTCCGGGTTTGCTCTTAAAACCCTATGTATTCAGGTTTTAAGTACTTGGTTTTGCATCCAGATAACCACACAGCAACCGCCCCAACCTGCATAAAGCAGGCACAGAGTGGTTATCGCTGCGCGATAACTGGAAACAATCAAGTGGGTTGCCCCATTCGGAAATCCATGGATCAAAGCTTATTCTCAGCTCCTCATGGCTTATCGCAGAGTATCACGTCCTTCATCGCCTCTTACTGCCAAGGCATTCACCAAACGCCCTTCTCGCGCTTGATTTGATCCAGAAAAAGACAGACATTCATCTATCACGGCAGTGGAAGCTGGTAACAAACCACCGCCCTTATTCTGAACCAAAAGTCATACTTTTCCCGCCTGGCCCGCTTGGGACCAGACATGAGCGATCTTGCGATCGCTCGGGTTAGTGTACTTGACTTGGACAACACCGTTCATTTCAGCCGGGATACATAAATCAGGTTGAGGAAGCAGCCTAACAAATGCCGTCCCCCGAAGGGGAACCGATCTGAGATGTCTGCACACTCGCAGACACCAAACAGTGTCGTTATTGTATCTCTATAAACGA
>NZ_JAAORB010000070.1 GCF_011601345.1 Roseovarius gahaiensis | reverse complement strand
ATATGCCTCAAAAGCATGGAATCACAAAGCAAGCATCATGGGAATCCTGAATCTGATCAGGGGCGACACGCTCTAGAGCGAGTATTTTTCTACTGCCTTGCCATCGCCGCCTTTTTTGAAACACGCGACACCAGGCCAACCAGCGGGAGCAGCAAAAGCAACGTCAGCGAACCGTACACGGCAGCGGGCGTGGCATAGATTGGAAAGCCCGAAGGTTCCCGCCACATCATAGCCCCAACTGCAATGCCAAGGGCGCTGTTCTGCACACCGATCTCAAAGATCAAAGTGATACGGTGCGGCAGAGTGAGCCTTACTAGGCTACCCATTCCGACGCCAAGAGCAACCAGAACGCAAAGCAGCGCGAGAAGTTGCCATCCCAGTGCAATCATCGCCGCATAAAAAACAGGGATACTTTCAATGATGCTCCATCCCATGATGAGAACGAAGACAATGAGCGAGAATCTGAAGAAAGCCCCGCCATGACTCTCCGCGAAGTTCGGGGCAATATACCGCAGAAACATGCCCAGAACGACTGGTAAGGTGCCGATCAGCGCTACCTGCACTGTGATGGCCTGGATTTCGGACGCGTTGCCATCGGTCCCGACGAAATAGCTGGCAGCCAGCACCGACAGGCTGGGCAGGGTTGCGATCGAAAAGACATTTGTGAACGCGGTCATGGATACAGAAAGCGCAACGTCACCGCCGGAAACCTTTGTCAGGATATTGCTGAGAGCCCCACCTGGGCAAAGCGCAAGGATCATGATTCCTAAAGCAATGTCTCTCTCCGGCTGCAGCAACATCAGAAAGGCAAAAACGAATAACGGCACCAGAACCACCTGGGCTGTCACACCGACCAAAAACGCCTTTGGTAAGACTAAACATTCACGGAAATCGTCCCGTGTCACGCCAAAGCCTATGCTGACCATTATGATGAAAACCGCAGCGGGGATCGCTATATTAACGACTGGTTCCAAAATACTAGGCCTACCTTAGTTAGACCAAAGTGCAGACATCAATGAACTTCGCAATACAATTGCAGCTGTCCCAAAGCCAAACACTGTTCAGGCAAGTATTCTCCTGCTGGTTTCTGAACCGGTCAATTCAAAACTATTCTGTGTCATCACAGATAGCTAATTATGCATTGGACGGCGCGTCAAGGATAATCGAAAAATCTCGCAAGCGAACGCTTCGTCAGAGCCTATATTATTGGAAAGATATTTCTAGAGGTAGCAATACAACACGCTAAAGATCCGCTGCGCAGCATCAACTACGCCACAGATAGAGACGACGCGTGACAGATCCATTAGCCAGGATGAGCCATGAGGAGCAACATTCGCATGCAGCTCCTTACCAACACGCCAAAGTTGCTAGCCAGAACCTTCAAGGACCGGAGCCCAGCATGATCACATGTTTTCACGTTATGACCCGTTGGTCGATCGCCCTGATCCTTTCGCTGCTGGTTGTGATGATACCACTGACGGGACAGGCGCAGACGGCCGCCCCGAGTGCTGACGCGCAAAACGGTGCCGAAACCCAGGCCTACCCGCCCCGGCTGGATGATCTGAGCATCGGGCTTGCCGAGTTTCGGCTGCGGCTCCTGCCGCTCACAGTAGATGAGCTCATGCCTCTTGCCGAAGCATGGCGCGATAACGCGAAAGATGCCACACAGGCGGTTGTCGAGCAATTGGTGCAGATTCGCGATGAAGGAGCGGAAGCGACCGAAGAGCAGAAACAGGCGCGCAGCGCGCTCGTGGAACAGCGCAAGGCCGTATTCGACAGATACTCTGCCGTTGTTTCCAGTCTGGAAGTCAAGGGCGGAGATCCCGCTTTGGTTGAGCGGCTTCGAACCTACAAGAGCGCGATCACTGTTGAGGAAAAGGCCAATCTCACCGCAACCGAAATCATGAATGATGTACTCGATTGGATCGTTTCACCCGATGGCGGGATCCAGGTCGCGTTGCGCATAGCCGTGATCATCGGGGCGTTTCTGGGTCTGCTGATCGTTGCGCGGATCGCCAAAGTCTGGGCGCGCCGGATATTTGGGCGCATCCCGAACCTTTCGAAGCTGTTACACGGCTTTCTGGCGATGCTAGTGTACTGGCTTACCATCGCGATCGGGCTGATGATCGTGCTGGCCGCCTTGGGCGTCAACATCACGCCGCTCTTCGCACTGGTCGGGGGTGCCTCTTTCATCATTGCCTTTGCCATGCAGGACACTCTGGGCAATCTGGCCGCTGGATTGATGATCATGATCAACCGGCCTTTCGATGAGGGGGATTATGTGAACATCGGCGGCAAAGGCGGTACTGTAAGGAAGGTATCAGTCGTCTCGACGACAATCGCCACGCCAGACAATCAGGTTATCATCATCCCAAATTCCAAGGTCTGGGGCGACGTGATCACAAATGTTACTGCGTCGGAAACACGTCGCGTCGATATGGTTTTTGGGATAGGTTATGAAGACTCGATTGAGAGAGCGCAGGAGGTCCTGGAAAGCGTGGTGTCAGAACATCCAATGATTCTATCCGACCCTGAACCGCTCATCCGGGTCAACGAGCTTGGCGAAAGCTCAGTTAACTTCATTGTAAGGCCTTGGGTCAGAGCACAGGATTACTGGGAGGTCTACTGGGATTTAACGGCGAAGGTTAAAGAGGTTTTCGACGCCAATGGCCTCACAATCCCCTTCCCCCAAACAGAGATGCGTATCAAAGGAGACGCCGCCGGAAACAAGGTCCTGACCGCACCGCGTTCGTGATACGTAGGTGACGGCTCGCTAAATTGCACGCTTGCATTCAAGTTTTCGGCTTAACAGCTGACCCGCAGTCCACGCCGGAGCCACAAGATCAGATCGAGAAGCTGTCATATGACGACGCCTGTTGTATGTCCTTCAGCGTTTTCACAAAGCGCCTTAGGTTTGGAGACCAAGTTTGATTGCGGCGCCAGATAAGTCCATATTCCATGGTCAACCAAGGCTCTGAAATGGGCAATGTGACTAGGTCGCCCCTTTTTAACTCATCAGCTATGAACGCAGCTGGGGCAACACTGATCGCACGTCCCTCCTTGACCGCCGCAACCATTGCCGAGAAATTATCAACGCAGATAGCCGGTACAAAATCACCTGTAACAGGATCAACCCGCCCTGCAGCCCCAAGGTTTCCGGGGAGTAGGTCAAGCCATCTATTTTGAGCCAAAGTCGTTGCCCACGGAAATTGCATCAAGTCGATCCAGCTCAGGATGGTTTGCTTTGCAAGCGGATGTTGTGATCCACAGAAGAATAGTGCCGATCCGCCACCGAGCACTTCAGAAGCAAGTTCTGGATATTCTTGCGCGGACCGTGTATCAGTAATGGCAAGATCGCTGCGTTTTTCGATAAGGTCCTCAAGGCATGTACGCCAATCCCGGATAAACAATTTGCCGTTGAAAGTGCGATCTGAACTGGCATGGGTGGAGAAACCTAATAATCCTATCGCTTCAGCAGCGTATGGGCCAACAGAAATACGAACTCCACGCTCATCTTGATGACGTTTCGCTTCAATGGATTGCAACATGTCATCAAACGCTGAGATCAGATTGTCGCTACGCTGTAAAATTATTTCTGCATAAACGGTTGGCACGACAGAGGTACGTGTTCGCTCAAACAGTTCGACGCCAAGCGTGTCTTCTATGCGTAGCAATGCGCGGCTCAATGCGGACTGGCTCATGCAAAGTGCCTCTGAGGCCCTAGCAAAATTGCGATGCGCATCCAGAGCCTTCACAATCTTCACGTGTCTGATGTCGCGCATTCCTGTCACCGTCCTTAGAGGCGAAGTATGAACCAAACCTACATTATAAGTATATATAGTCTTAAAATGAATCCATCAAATACTGGTATGCGTTTAGCAATCGTCAGATGTATCCTCTCCGTGACCTCGACGGCTTTTCCGTTTGCCCCGCAGTTACCCCACCACGCCAGATCTCAATCAAGGGCCAGTATCGTCGGTGCCGGTTCATTCAAAAATAGTGCCTTCGATATCCTCACCAGTCATGCGTGTATACATGTACTGGTTCCAGTAAGGGGTCCAGCAAACAAGGAGCCTGCCGGTTCCCGAGTACACACGCATGCGCGACTGACCTGAAAACATGTTGCGAGGGAAACGCGCGGGGCGTTCGGAACTGAATCTGAGACCGTCGGTGCGTCCGAGCACAAGGCGGCCCTGTGCGCGAAACTGAGCATCCTCGATCCGAATGACTTCGACAGGGCCTGGCGCGTTGAGTGCGACCTGTCCGGGGCCCCACATCGTCGTTTTCCAGACCAGCATTCCATCCCCTGCCCAGAGGCTCGGCCAAAACCGTTCACGATAAAGACCAAGACCCACACCGCCCTCGCTCGCCCAGTAAACACCTGGCTCCAAAATCCAACGTTCGTCTTCCGTCGCCTCGAATACGTGATACCCGCTAAGAGACGGTTGCAGAAAAATGCGCCCAGTCCCGTTATACGATGGCCTGATGCGAACTTCTTTGCTAATAAGTGTTTTGAGAACGTATCCGGCACTGGGAAGTCTGGGCACGAAGTCAATGTTACCTGTCAGGTTGGAAAGCGCACCGTTTCTCGCTCTCACCGTCTCGTTCTCTATGTCTATGACGACCTGGCGCATGCCTTCGACTTCTCGGGTTGCAAAAACAGCCATCAGCCCACCTCGTCATCCCAAACCATTTGTCGATCCCACATCAGCACGAAAGGCTCGGGATCGAGCCCTGAGTCGCCTCGCAACGGATCGTCCAGAACGACAATCACGAACATGATAACTCCGAGATAGAACGCAGAAATCGTGGCCAGCAGCAAATGCTGGTGCAAACGCATCCTCAGCATAACAAGGAGGGTTACGTTCATCGCCGCACCAACCAGCACCGCATACCAAAGAACATCCGGTATCTCGGTCATCACGCCGGTAATTCGTTCTTGTCTGGCTGCCGAAAAATCCTGAAAGGAACTGATTACTGCGTGATGCAAAATGGCCTGACCTTCCGTAACTGGTTCGTAACGGGAAAGAACAGTCCGAATAGCATCGGCACGCCGACTGCCGCCATCCAAGAACTGTCCCTCTCGGTGAGCCTGCCAGTCACGATGGATGGTGAAAAGTGTATAATCACGCATCAGCGTCTTGACTTCGGACCGTATCGGCTCCGGATAACTGTTCAGATCCGAATACAATGAACCCAACAAAGCTGCCTCCGACTGTATCGCCTGGGCAACTCTTTGGTTGTTCTGATATGCCGCAACTGTCAGAAGACCCAGCAGCAGACCATAAAACAGGTTGAACCCCGATCCCCCGAAGCTGACATTATGGTTGAAATCCGGGCCGGTCCCGAAGATTATGCGCAAACTGGGTTTGACGACAATAAGCCCAAGCAAAGCCGCAATGACGGCAGCCATTGAGAAGTAGATCGCAAGTTCGCGAAGTGGTATATCGTAGAGGAATTCCGGCATCACTCACTCTTTGCCAAGACACATTACCCTATGTCACACAAAGATGATGCGAGTGCACGACTTCGGGCGAAAAAAATGAACCTTCAAAGCTTGTATTTACAAAAAATCCTTGCCCTTTTGGCTTTTCTTGCGGCAGCTCCTGCCATGTCGGAAGAGGCCCAGCAAATGGGTCTTCGAATTGTCACATTCGGCTCCGGTCCGATAGATGGGGCATATTACGAAGCGGTAAATAAGGTATGTGCAAGCTTCAACCAGAATCCGATCGAGGGCTACCGGTGCAGTACCGATCCAACGCCCGGGTCGCTCTACAACCTGAACGCACTCAAGCGCGGCACCCTGGATTTCGCCCTTGTACAATCCGATCTGCACCGCGAAGCTTTAGAGACGGCAAGCGGCAGCTACTTTGCCAGGGAGCCCTTGGAACTGCGTAGCGTGATCTCACTTTATCCGGAACCTTTTACGATCCTGGTGCGGAACGACGCCGACATTTCGTCTTTGGCCGACCTTCGCGCCAAGCGTGTGGATCAAGGGCCATCTAGTTCAGGAAGGCGACCCACCGTGGAGCGGGTTTTCGGTGCTCTTGGCATCGTCGGCTCCGATTTCGCCGAACTCACACAACATGCGCTTCTGGTTGCACTCGAGGAGCTTTGCGCTGGCAGTCTTGATGCTGTGCTTCTTGTTATCGGGCACCCGAATAGCGCAGTCGCACGTACCCTGAAGGAGTGCGACGTCCACCTTATAAACGCCTCCGGCTCAAGCCTTCGCAAATTTGTAGCCGATAATCCTGCATTCACCTCTGGAACGATCCCGAGCCATTCCTATCCCGAATTGCTGGAAGATATCAGCACGTTTTCCGTGATGGCAACGGTTATGACCCGCGAGGATGTGCCCTATCAGCTAGTCGAAAGAATGGCGCAGATAATGATCGATCATTGGGAAGGTCTTCGAAAGGCTGTACCGGACTCGGCAGGGATGTCCAAGGATTTCGGCTGGACCGCTGGCTTGACGGCACCGCTCCATGCTGCAGTCGCAACGGTTTTTGACAACCAAGGTTTAGACCCGAAAGCGCCAGTAAATCGGTAAAACTTACGACATCGTTGTTTCATCCCAGATGATCACATTTCTTCTCTGCGATTTCACTTGTAATCGCAACATGGATGCTGATCTGATCCCCAACAATTGGACCATTTTAGCCTGGAGTTTTCCGCTACAATTTCCCAGCTTGGAGGGTAGCTGCGCACGCCAAGAGCCGATACAGACGTGGTCGCGTCACTGACCTGTTGAAAACAACGGCGCCGTCTAGCTTCACGCCGCAAACCTGAAAACTGCCTTTGGCAAGATCAATTGCCAATATGCTAACATCTGACGTGGATGCCTTCTTCGCGTTGTTCCTACGAAACCGTTATGGCACATTCGATGCCGTCGGGGGGCCGGCCCATGCTCAGGAGGCATGGCAGGATCAGATCACCTCGACGCAGAAGGCTGGTTCCGCGTTTCTTTCAAGGTTCAGAACTTGTAGCGCGCCCCAAGGAAGACCGAGCTTGCATCCTGATAGGATGCGGCGTCGGCGTTGTAGTAATATTCCCGGTAGCCGAGATAAACGTCGAGATCGAGGTCGGTGAAGGTCTGCATTGCGGCGAAGCCGATACTCTCGGACGATGAGTTTTCTTCGGAAAGATCGCTTCCCTCGTAATAACTGATAGCGAAGGCGGTCGGACCATGCGACGTAAGATCGTAAGTCCATCCAGCTCTGACAAAGCCGTAACTACCGCCATCGGGATCGCCCCCTGCCGATCCACTGAGATTGAGTCCGGTCGAGTTATGACTGGATCTGGTGTTTGGGCGATTTGAAGGTTGGCGGCGTATCTGGTTGAATTGTTGTTGCGAGACAG
>NZ_JAAORB010000007.1 GCF_011601345.1 Roseovarius gahaiensis | reverse complement strand
ACGGAATTGAAGCCACAACCACAGACCAGATCGCCGCATGACCGAGAACCCTCAAACACCAGATTTGACAATAACTCCTGTCCATGGGTCGATCTTCAGACGCCGGGCATTTTTATACGGATCGTCTTTGCCGGTGCCAAACTCATAGTAGTTGTTATAGCTGGTGATCTCTTCCCATGAATTCGCCTCGCGCCCATCAAGCTCTTGCGCGGCGGCTTGCCCACCGAATCCGGCCAGACCAAGCCCGGCGGCGGCCCCGGTGATCCATTGGCGCCGGTTCAGATAGACGTGTTCTGGCGTCACGTCATGTTCGGTCAGTGTGTTTTTCCAACGATGGGCCATCGGGTCGCTCCTGTGGTTTTCACGGCTTTATATAGAGGCCTGCGCACCACAGTCACCCGGCTGCCGCTACACGCCCGATCACAAAGGCGCGTCTGCGTTGTAACTTGGCCGCATCTTGTTGAACGGGACCGAGCTTCCGTCGGCCTGCACAATGCGCACATGCCGCCGCCGCATCAGGCGCGGTTCGGCCACACCAACGGAATGGGCGATGGTTTCAACTTCGCTGATCACCGACTTGGCATAGTTGGCAACCTTCAGATACTTGTCCTCGACCACCAGACCGCCCTGCAAGCGCGGGTCATGCGTGGTGATCCCTGTCGGGCATGTGTTGCGATTGCATTTCAGCGCCTGAATACAGCCAAGCGAAAACATGAACCCCCGCGCCGACACCACGAAATCGGCGCCGGCGCAAAGCGCCCATGCCACATCCGATGGATTGACCAGCTTGCCACTGGCCACCACGCGAATGCGGTCTTTCAAACCGTACCGATCGCGCAGATCAACCACGCGTGGCAAAGCTTCGCGAATGGGCATGCCGACAAGGTCAATCAGCGGCATCGGCGCGGCCCCGGTCCCGCCCTCGCCGCCATCCACGCAAATGAAATCGGGGGCGCAGTCATCCTCGCGCTGATTGATACGTTCGAAAAACTCAGTCCATGCTTCTGAAGACCCGATCACGGTCTTGAACCCGACCGGCTTGCCGGTGACCTGACGGATATGCACACACATATCCAAAAGGTCGTCAAACCCATCAATCTCGCGGTGGCGATTGGGCGATACGCTGTCCTTGCCCTCGGGAATGCCCCGGATTTCGGCAATCTCGGCGTTGACCTTTTCGCCGGGCAAAATACCGCCCTTGCCGGGTTTGGCACCTTGGGCCAACTTCAACTCGAACATCTTTACATATGGGTTCGCCCCCACCTCGCGCAATTTGTCATCATCGAGATTACCCATGGCATCGCGCACGCCATATTTGGCCGTGCCAATCTGAAAAACGATGTCGCAGCCCCCTGTCTGATGAAAAGGGCAAAGCCCGCCCTCGCCCGTATTCAGCCAGATACCCGCCTTGGCCGCGCCCCGGCTTAACGCCTCGGCCGCAGGGCGGGAAATCGCGCCGTAGCTCATGCCGGAAATATTGAAGATCGACTTGGCCCGATACGGCACCGCGGCTGTCGGCCCGATCACCATTGGCGCAGTGGTAGCAAACTGATCATCCAGCGGCGGGAAACAGGCGTTCACGAAAATCGGGGTGCCCGGAATCGACAGGTTCCGCGTTGACCCAAAGGCCACGGTGTTCCCCTCACCTTTGCCCGCATGATAGACCCAATCGCGCTGTGCGCGGTTGAACGGCATTTCTTCACGGTCCATGGCAAAGAAGTATTGGCGAAAGAATTCTCCCAATTTACTGAACAGGCCACGGAATCGCCCGATCACCGGATAGTTCCTGCGGACCGCGTCGCCCGCCTGCGTCTTGTCCAGAACATAAAAGACCACCACTGCGGCCACAGCGGCCCCCAGCACCAGAACGAACACCAACGCCAAAATCTCAAGGGCGTTCATCGCGTAACTCATTTAACCGTCTCTTTCCGCATTGATTTGGGTCATATCACCCTGCACTCTTGGCTAATACACTGCGCCTTTAGAAAAACCGTCACAACCTGAAACCTGCCAACGGAAGGATGCCAACATGAAACTCTCGACCCTGACGGCTGTTATTGCTTTGACCGCCACCGCCGCAACCGCCCAAGAGATGGTGACCTACACCACCGATCAACCGTTCGAGGACGTGGCGTTTGGCCTTGAAACCGCGATCCTGAACGAGGGTCTGGTGATCGACCATGTCAGCCATGTGGGCGACATGCTGGAACGCACACGGGGCGATGTCGGCTCGGATGTGGTTTTATATGAACAGGCCGACACCTACAGCTTTTGTTCGGCCACCGTGTCCCGCGAAGTGATGGAGGCTGACCCAATGAACATTGCTTTTTGTCCCTATGACATCTTTGTCGCCGAAAGCGCCGACACCCCCGGAGAAGTGACCATCGGCTACCGGACATTCCCCGAAGGCGCGATGCAGAAGGTGCAAGTGCTGCTGGATGATATCGTTCGCGCCGCAATCGAAGCGGAATAAGTCACAAGCGGTTCACACTGCATAACAAGAATTTGAGTGGAAATCGCAAGGGCGCGTGGCTTAGGCCGCGCGCCTTTTTCGTCAAACAGCATCGGCGGAATCCCCCGGTGAACCAAGCCTGCACCTCAGGCGTAATCGTTTTGAATGTCGATTACGGCATTTGCAACGAAGTGAATTCAACAGGAGACATACTCATGTTCCGCAGAACTTATCTTGCCCTGACCGCAGCCGCATTGATGGCAGGCCCGGCCCTCGCCGATGGCCACGGCAAAAAAGACATTGTCGACACCGCAGTGGGCGCAGGCAATTTTGAAACACTGGTCGCAGCCGTTCAGGCGGCCGGCCTTGTCGACACGCTGAAAGGCGAAGGCCCATTCACCGTGTTCGCACCAACAGACGATGCTTTTGCCGCGCTGCCCGATGGCACCGTCGAAGATTTGCTGAAGCCCGAAAACAAAGATCAACTCACGGCGATTCTGACCTACCACGTGGTGCCCGGCAAAGTGATGTCGGGTGATTTGTCGAACAACATGATGGCCGCCACGGTCGAAGGCAGCGAAGTGACGATCATGACCGAAGGCGCGGTAACGGTTGATGGCGCAAACGTCGTGACCGCCGACATTGAAGCGTCGAACGGCGTGATTCACGTCATCGACGGGGTGATCATGCCCAAGTAATCGGGGTTAAAGCAAATCATCGGGGCGGCTCATGCCGCCCCCATTTAAGAATCGTCGACCTGCTTTATCCTAATCGTATAACGCAACCGTAATTGTAAACGCCCTCAAGACACGCCCTTTTTCTTGGCATCTTTGTGTCTTTGCTTCAGTTCACGAATATAGGGTAGCTTGTCCAACTTGGGCGTTGTGTTCGCAATGATCTTGGCAACCAGCTTTTTTCGCCGCCGCGCTAGCGGATGAAACCACGCTGTTTGCAATAGTATCTGCCGGTCATTGTAGGGATTGATGTAGAAATTCCTGGTAAACGCGTAGTATACGTTGTTCGGTCCTGTCGGCATAAAAAGCTCAATATGCGCCAAGTCTGGCAGACGGTCGCGCGCTCCTTCAGGCACCGTTTCCCTCCAAGCGGCATACCCCAGAAGCAATTTTTCCAAACGACTTGGCGCAACTACGTCTTCAAGTTGGTTCTCACGCACGTTCAGAAGCGCTGCCACACCATCCCTATCAGAAACCGGTTTACGGACTGTTTGAGGCGTCCATTTGTTGGCACGGCTCATCTCAGCGGCATTGCCACGCAAAACCAGTTCGCAGGACGGTGTCAAACAAGCTGCCCTCACTGCCAGATCGTCGATGCCATTAAAGCTCAGGCTAGTGCCAATGGCCATGCGTTCACGAATACTGCCTATTTCAGCATCATTCAAAAACTCTGAAAAAATCGGTTTCCGGCGGTCAATAACCTGCAACTCCAACCCCAACTCATCGGCGAGCATCTGCGCACCCTCTCTATCGAATTGCGTAACAGTATAGATGTCATGAACGAAAAAGCTGTCGATCCGGTCCAAGTGTGGTCTGGCCGCAGCCAACAGTATTCGCGAATCCGTACCTGCCGAGATCGGCAAAGCCACAGAATATGAATTGGATAGCCCACCCAGGATCTGCGTCAATCGTTGACTGATCATGTGAGCAGCGCCATTGCGATCAAAAGACTCAGCCTGAAAGGAGAAATCGGCTTTTGGCCAGTGCCGCACTAATTGAAAAGTCTCAAGGTCCAGATAATGGTTAGCCGAAACGCGTTTGCAATCAGCATCGCAAGTTTCACCGAATATGAACTGGCTCTTTCGCTGCATTACGTCTTCTGATCGCACCGCGGGTTCGGGCTTGAGTTCACGGTTTATCGCAAGGTGCACACATGACGCGACAGCTTGATCCCTCGCGGAATACACTGCGCTCAACCCTGCAGTTGGGTCGAAATACATCCGAACCGCTCCATCAAGCGCGATCAATGCGATGAAACGACCGGCCAAGCCCTCAAGATAGCTGGCGACCTCCGCAAGCGTATCACATGAAGGCAGGTGTACCGCGCCCTCAAGCACCATACCGTCCGCGTCAACAGCTACGCCCAAAACCACTCCGCAATACCTGCCATCGCCCAAATAAACCTCGTGCCTTAGCAGGTCGGGACAATGGTGCAAAAACCACTCCCCAATACGTGCCTCTTGCCATTCTGTGCAGGGCTTAGTTTCCGTTCCGGAAAGACGAAAATGAAATCGGAATGTATCTTTAAAGGACCAGCCTTTTACAACGCACGTACGCTCCGCCAAACTTGCTGAGAGGTCCATCTTGGTATCCTTAACCATTGTCACCGCATAAACAAATCCCTCATACATTCAGAGATTATTTTTTGTGTACCACCAGCACCTGATCTCGCCGCCGCTTCAGGAAATTAACAGGTTCGATAATGCATCCTGATATGTCCTCGGACAAAGCGTTGAATTCGGCCTCTAGCAACGGGTCGCAATGACTAAAACGTTTATGTGCCATCCAACTACGAAACAGCGCCGCGGTCTTGGTAAATTGCGGCTTCTCCAGTTCATCGGGCTGGCGCCGTAGATTCTCGATAATGTACAATCCCCCCGATTCCATGCGCGGAAACAGTTCGAGAAAGGCATTTTGTTGGTGCTGGCTGGCGTGGGTGGCATCGTCGATCACGATGGTAGGCGCGGGATGAATTTCATCCGCCGCATCAGAAATTTGATCACGGTCGTCAACATCACATTGATAGGCCGTAAACCTGTCGTTGTTAAGCCAAGACACATCCACCAAATCTAGACCATGCAGATGCGCCTTTGGGAAATACTCCTGCCACATCTTCACTGACGGTGCCGAACCGGAACGTTTTTCCACGTTTTCGTCGCCCTTGGAAGGCGCATCCAGCACGCCGAGTTCGACCATACTGATCTTGCGCTGCCGCAGCGGATGGAACAGCATGTGATAGATTTCCGAATATCGGTGCTTGGCCGACCCTCTGACCGATCCGTGGCGATCCGCAATATCCGTCAGATTCTCTCCGCCTTTGCCAATGGGCCTGCGCGGGGCGGTCTTAACGTTGGCAACCTGTTCGGCAATCTTCCGCTCTTCTTTCTCCTTGCGCGACAGGACCGGCACGGCATCACAATCAATGCTGTGCTTCTTCAAGGCTTGGTCCATCCAGCTGTCCGGCTCGGGCATACCGCCGATATCAGAAAGGAACTCTCGCACACGGCGACCATAAAAATGGACCGAGTATGTGTTTTTGGTAACAAGGTGGTTAACCTTATCAATTCCGTGCGCCCGCATTAGCAATCGCCGATCTCGAAATTTAACCGGATATAGCCCTTCAATGGGAAGGGCGTATTTGTCCTCACCGGTTTTGTGCAGGTAATGGGTCACGGCCTGCGGGCCCCATATGCCCCATTTCATTTCACTTACGTGAACAGGCTGACCCTCATCTTTCAGTTTTTGAAGACGGGTCTTCTCACGCTCCGCGTACCATTCGGGAATGCCGTATTCATCTTCGGTCATCTCCAACAATTGACCCAAAGCGTCGCTGTCTGATGGCAGGCCCAGAACGCCGCCGTTGATATGATTATCCGATTCCCATCCAAAGAAATGACCGGTCTCGGTTTCAAAGGGTTTGACGCAATAGGCATCCAGATCAGCCCAGATCATCCGGTCATTCTGTTGCAGAAGGTGATATCGGAACACGTCAGAGAACAGCGCGAAGCTACCGGTGCGTCCATGCTGAATGAAACGGTCAATTTTCAGAACGTTATCCCCATGCACCAGTTCAACACCCTTGGGAACGTTCTGCACATCTTTATAATGGTAAAGTTTCACATGATGGCCGACGTCCAAAAACGACTGAGCGCAGAGCACCTCGACATAGCTCAGCGGGCCTTCGACCCACAGCATCCCGATTTCATAATCCCGTTGCATCCCACTCACCTCGTGTCACTTTCAATTGTCATTCACGCAGCCCGCCCGGCCGATTATGCTGACATTGACTTTACGCAACCGGCAGCACAAGACGCTCACGCACGCAGTCAGTCCTGACCAGGCACATGTGGCCAAGTGATCACATCTATCATGTGCGCGCGAACAGTAGTTCATAAGACGTATGATTGTCCGGATCTTTCTTGAATGCATTCGTGCGCGGAATATCATTCAAGGCAGGGCAAGTCAGATCAACGATACGCCGATTGATCCGATTGCGGCGACGTATGGGTGCAGGCATAGAGAGTGCCGCAGCGATCATACCCCGATCTGAGAACGGATTGATGTAAAACTGCGGCACGGGCCCCCACAGTGTTCCGCCCATGGTGTTGGGCAGGAGTTGCTCGACAAACGCGAAATCGTATATTTTGAATTTCGCGTTCTCTGGCAATGTGTCCACCCACATCATGTAATCGGGGCCCCAAACGGCCTCGGCCGTGCTGTCAATCTCTGGCGCAACGCGCAGCTTCGAAAGCCCATGCTTAAGGTTAAAACCTGCAGCATCGCCGCGCGGATATTGATTTGCCCGCATCAGCTCCATGACGTTCCAACGTAAAAGGCACTGTCCGGCCGGTGCAAGTTGCACCGCCATCGCAACGCCATTTCCCGGCTCCAATGTTTGATACCCGGTCGCGTATCCAACGTCCCACCGCAACCGTCTGACCGCGTCGGGCTGAAACTGGTCTTGATGCACAGGGTCAGTGACATCAATCACCTGCACATCTTGGCCCAGAACGCTGGCGATCTGTTGACCAATCATGCAGTCAAACCCGCTCATCTTATTAATATGATGGGTAAACAGCACGGTTTGCGTCTGCCCCAGCACACCCGCCGCGCATGCCAACAAATTGCGCGAGTCGTTGCCGCCGGTGACAGGCAGCACACAGTCGAAATTGGTCAACAACGTCGTGGTCACCTGTTTCAGACGTTCGGCAATCCTTTCGCAGATGATGTCCAACTGTGCTTCGTCCGCCTCAAAAACCTCGTCCGCGCGCGGAAAATGCCGCACCGGGGCAAAGGTGCGCAGCGACAGATAATGATTGGGCAGCGCCCGTTTCACATATCGGTCGGCCGTTTGCTGCAGGGCGTAATTATGTTTGCCTTTCAGCGGCCCGCGATGCGGCATCCGGCGGTTGCGCACCAAGGGGCGATGCAAGCACAGCAAAAGCGTCGACGCCACGATCCGGCTTGTGGGATCGAACACACAGGACAAATCGCAAACGGGATCATGATAAATCCGCTCTTCGCGGCCATCGCTTAGGATTGCGGCATAGCGCCCGGCCACGCCTTCGATCATAGACTCGGCCACAGACCAGAACGTGGTATCGTCAGCTGCCACCGGCAAGCGCGCGCCAGACGGAAAGAGACTGCCATCTTGCGCCACGCCAATTCCCAAAAACCATCCGACCCGACGCCCATTGGTCGCGAGTATTTCGGCAACGCGCAATTCGGGACAGTGGTACAGGTGCCACCCCTTGAGACGCCGCGTCACCCATCCCTCAGGGCATAGCCCGCCATCTTCGCTCATGAAGTATTGCGCACGGAAGACCCGTTGAAACGAGCGATCGGTCCTTTTGCAAATCTCAAGCGCCTGCATTTACTAGCCCACCTTTGTCAGTTGCGCAGCATCGAGCAACTTTATATCCGGATTGACGCGAATCTCTTCGATGTCGCGCTCATACATGCGGGTCAGATGCGCCCGCTCTTGCGCGGTCCATGGATCGTAGCTGCCGTACTCCGGGCCACGCGGATACGTTTCTTGCAGGGCGACGCGTTGCTCCAATGCGTAATCGACCCCTTCCCGGTGGATCAATTGCAGCAATTCATGCACCGCGCGGCCACTGGCCGTGGGGCGTTTATTGCGGTCCTTGGGTTCTTTCATCTGATCCACGTCGATCGCGGGGCCACAAAGATTGGCCAGAATCTTACGGTCAATTTTCCGAAAGTCTTCGTATTTCCAAACGACCACACGCGCGCCGGGGAAAAAGGTGACAACGGATTTCAGGATGTTGTGCCAGCTTGGCATGTTCTCCATCACCTGTCGGCGCATCATCCGTTCGTCCACGAACCACTGCCCGGTGACCGAGCGAAGGTATTCCACATAGGCCAACGCAAAGAAATCAGCATAATTGCGCACGCCCAGATGCACCTCGTCCACACCATCGGGAAATTGCTGCGCAAACACCTCGATCAGCTTGCGACGCCAACGATACAAAACACCCCGTTTGACGCAGTGCCCGCAATGCCCGGCCATGTTTTCATCCGACAGGATCAGGCGTTTGGGCCGCATCTCTAGCAGCTTGGACAGAAACGCATGGCTCATCTCTTGCAGTTCTTCGTCGGAAATCTTGGGGTCCCAGTCCATGCCGACGCTGTTGTAGACATTGCACTGAACCGGCACGGTCAGTTTTTTGCGCGTGTCGCGATGATGCACGTAATGCACGCCTGCGCGTTCCAGCATTTTGGAATTGCGCGCCAACATGGATTGCACATGGCTGGTGGCCGTCTTGTGAAAGCCACCGTGCAACACGATGTAAGGTTTGCGCGTCATTCCGCGGCAAGCCCTTCAATCAATCGATCACGATCGACAGGCATCTCGCCGGGGCAGTTGATGGTTTGCAAAACCTTGTGCAGATCGGCCCATTCCTGATGGGACTTCAACGTGGCGATCTTGGTACGGTGCCATTCGCAGGCCTCGGCATGCAGGCGCGCCAGTTCGGGATCGCCAAGCAATTCGTCATACACTTTGCGCGTCCGGGCCACCGTTGGCACAAGCGAGTGATCTTCTTCCATATTCAGGTTCAGATCGGCCCAATAGGAAATGCCCTGATCGCAATCAATATGATTGGTGCGGCCACGGTCACGCTTGACCAGAAAACTATCGACCGAGCGCACCGCATAATGATGCAAGCGCGCATGATCGTGCCGAAAGCCGGGCCAAGCCGACCAGCCTGCTTCGAAATACTTGTCGGGCATCGGTTGTCCGCCGCCATCAGTCCAGACAAACCCATTTGGACGCCCGGCGAATTTCGGGCGGTGAACGCCAAACTTGGCAATCGCATCTGATGGCCGGAACAGGGTTTTCAGACCGGTTGCCTTGTATTTCGCACGAAAATCTTCTTGTGCGCCCCATCTGAATTGCTCGGTCACAAAACGATCTTCTTAAGCCACCTTGTCACCGCAGCCGAAAATCTTCCAGCACAGTGAAATCGCATCCGCCCCGCCGACGGCATCAAAAAGATCGTCCAGCGTGCCATCCCCGGCACGGACATTCAGAAACTCGTCACAGTCCGAACAAATGATCCAGTCCGTCTCGTCATAGATCTTTTCGCGTAGCGCCCGGCGCAAGGCCACGCGCTGCGGGCTGGCCCCTTTTTTGAACTGGTTATCTACATGCTGCGCCACGCCCAATTCCTGCAGGCGCATACCGATCTTGTCGGTGCCGTCATCGCAATGATTGGTGTAAATCAGGAAATCGGTAAAGCCGATAGCGCGATGATAGGCCACCCATTCCAGCATGAAGGGGCCTTCGTTTTTCATCGTGGTGACAATGGTGCGGCGATCATTCTTGCGCGAGCCTTGCGGTCGCACCACGGGGGCTGCAACCGTGGCGTCGGATTCAGTGTTTTTTGTCGGGGCTTCGGGCGCGTCTGCCCCTTCGCCCCATTCCTGCCCGGCGCTTGCGTCTTCGGCCTGCTCTTGCTGGACAAGGCGACGCCGTTTTCGAAACAAGGTTGTGACACGCTCGGCGCGGTCGGATTGTCCTTTGCCTTCGAAATACGCGGCCAAGGCCCCGCGGAACCATGGTAGGTCGCGCCGACCGCGATAAAGTTGGTAAAACTCCTGCTCGGTCAACTCACCAAAAATGGCCTGCTGCATCACCGGTTTCAACGCGTCGATCTTGCGTAGGAAAACCGCCGTTTTGTGGTTGGAATAGCGACAATTGAAAATATGGATGTTGTCCCCGCTGAACCGATCGACATGCGCCTGATCAAGGTCGTGATACGGATCGTAGAAAATATTGACCCGCGCAAACCCTTTGGTCAGCGCCGCCGCATCGGACAGGGGCAGCGTCCAATCCTGCCGACGCCCGTTTTCATAGCGCGATTCCCACGGAACCAACCCCTCGTCCAGCGTGCTTTGCGGATTGATCGCCACGGCATGCGCCCCCGGCACCAGCGATCCGAACGCAATCGAGGCAAAGCCCCCCATCGACACCCCGGCAAACACCACCCGATCATAGCCATCGAAAAAGCCGTCATCGGACAGTTTCTGCATGCGTTCAATCAGCACCGGATCACGATACCAATCGCTGACATGCGCCATGATTCCCAGATGGCTGATATTGGTATCTTGGGCAAATTTGAACGCCCAAGGCTCGCGCTCAACCGACGTGTCGCCGACATTGGACAAGTTGTCGAAGGTCACAAGCAAGCGGCGCACCGGCCGCTTGATGAACATCAGGCTGTGGCGCAGATGTTTTTCCATGAACCCTTCGCCTGCGCCACCGGGGCGCAGCTCATCCAGCCATCGGGGCAGGGTTTGTTCTTGTTGTTTTGCCGAAGACTGCTTTGCCATAACCCGACCACTTATTGTTCTTTGCTGCATGCGCCGGTGTTGCGGCGCGGCGTGTCTGTGAACGCCACCAATAAAAACTATACATGCCGGGCATGAAACGACGCAACCGCCTGCAATCAATTGCAACTATTGCGCGACAAACCTGTCACCTCTGTGCACGGCAGAAAAAAGCCCCGCGAAAACCGGAGCTTTCACGGGGCTTTGGTTTTGCAACCGATTTTCAGGGCTTAATGCACGACTGCATCTTGCGGCGGCTGCCTGTCAGATGTGCCGACCCGATCACCGATCAACAGGCCCTCGGGGCCGGCTGTAACTGGCACCGTATCGCCATCCTTGATCTCACCGCCCAGCAATCCCTCGGCCAGAGGATCTTGCAAGGCCTTCTGGATCACCCGCTTGAGCGGGCGGGCCCCATAGACCGGGTCATAGCCTTGATCGGCCAGCCATGTGCGTGCGTCTTGATCCAGTTCCAGCGCGATCTTGCGGCTGGCCAGCCGCTTGAGCAGACGGGCCATCTGAATATCGACAATCCCATCCATCTGATCGCGTGTCAGACGATCGAAAACCACGATCTCGTCCAGACGGTTCAGGAACTCGGGGCGGAAATGCGCCCGCACTGCATCCATCACATCGCGCTTGGCGTCACCGGCATCGGCCCCTTCGGGCATCTGGCTCAGTGCCTGAGACCCAAGGTTCGACGTCAGGATGATCAGCGTCTGCTTGAAGTCGACGGTGCGGCCCTGACCATCGGTCAGCACGCCATCGTCCAGCACCTGCAAGAGCACGTTGAACACTTCTGGGTGGGCTTTTTCGACCTCGTCAAACAACACCACCTGATAGGGGCGGCGACGCACGGCTTCAGTCAGAACACCGCCTTCGTCATACCCCACATAGCCCGGAGGTGCGCCGATCAGACGCGAGACTGAATGCTTTTCCATGAATTCCGACATGTCGATGCGCACCATCGCACTGTCATCGTCGAACAGGAACTCGGCCACCGCTTTGGTCAGTTCGGTTTTACCGACACCGGTCGGCCCAAGGAACAGGAACGACCCAAGCGGGCGATTCTCGTCATTCAGGCCCGCGCGCGCCCGGCGCACGGCATTGGCCACGGCCTTGACGGCCTGATCCTGCCCAATCACGCGGCGATGCAGGTTGTCCTCCATGCCAAGCAGCTTTTCACGCTCGCCTACCAGCATCTTCGCTGTCGGAATACCCGTCCAGCGTTCAACCACCTGCGCGATTTGCTCGGGGCGCACGGCCTCTTCGACCATCACACCGTCTTGTTCGACCTGCTCGGCCTCGGACAACTGCTTTTCAAGCTGCGGGATCACGCCATAAGACAGCTCACCGGCCTTGGCCAGATCACCCTCGCGCTTGGCGTGGTCCAACTCAATCCGCGCTTTATCAAGCTGCTCTTTCAGATCGCGGGCGCTGGCCAGCTTGTCCCGCTCGGCCTGCCATTGCGCGGTCATCTCGCTGGATTTCTCCTGCAACTCGGCCAGTTCTTTTTCCAGCTTTTCCAAACGGTCCTTGCTGGCGGCGTCGTCCTCTTTGCGCAGGGCTTCGGCCTCGATCTGCTTTTGCAGAATGTCGCGGTCCAGCGCGTCCAATTCCTCGGGCTTGCTGTCCACTTCCATGCGCAAACGGCTGGCCGCCTCGTCCATCAGGTCGATGGCCTTGTCGGGCAGGAACCGGTCGGTGATATAGCGATGGCTTAGCGTGGCCGCTGTCACCAAGGCACTGTCGGAAATCCGCACACCGTGGTGCAATTCGTATTTTTCCTTGATCCCCCGCAAGATCGAGATGGTATCTTCAATCGTCGGTTCTTCGACAACCAGCGGCTGGAAACGCCGCGCAAGGGCCGCGTCTTTTTCGACATGCTTGCGGTATTCGTCCAGCGTGGTCGCGCCGATGCAGTGCAATTCGCCCCGCGCCAGCGCGGGCTTGATCAGGTTGGCGGCATCCATGGCCCCATCAGCCTTGCCCGCACCCACAAGCGTATGCATCTCGTCGATGAACAGGATGATCTCACCGGCCGCCGATGTCACTTCGTTCAGAACCGCCTTCAGGCGCTCCTCAAACTCGCCACGATACTTCGCGCCAGCGATCAGCGCCCCCATGTCCAGCGCCAGAAGCCGCTTGTTCTGAAGGCTTTCGGGAACATCGCCATTCACGATCCGCAGGGCCAGACCTTCGGCAATCGCGGTTTTACCCACGCCCGGTTCACCGATCAGAACGGGGTTGTTCTTGGTTCGGCGGCTTAGCACTTGCATGGCGCGGCGAATTTCATCATCGCGTCCGATGATTGGGTCAATCTTGCCCTCTTCGGCAGACTTTGTCAGATCATGGGCGTATTTTTCCAACGCTTCATAGGTATCTTCGGCACTGGCGGTATCCGCCGTGCGGCCCTTGCGCAGATCGTTGATGGCCTCGTTCAGTTTTTGCGCAGTGATTGCGCCAACGTCCAACGCGTCCTTGGCGGGGGATTTGACAATCGCAAGCGCGGTCAAAATCCGTTCGACCGGAACGAAGCTGTCACCGGCTTTGTCCGCCAGCTTTTCAGCCTCGGACAGAACCTTGCCTGTCTGCTGATCCATATAGGTCTGCCCGGCATCGCCGGTGACCTGCGGAATTTTTCCAATGGCCAGATCAACCGCCTGCTGCACGCGCGCCGGATCACCGCCCGCGCGCTTTATCAGGTTGCTGGCAAGCCCCTCGGCGTCATCCATCAAGGCTTTCAAAATATGTTCGGGCGCCAATTTCTGGTGGCTTTCCCGCATCGCAATGGTCTGCGCCGCCTGAATGAACCCGCGCGACCGCTCCGTGAACTTGTTCAAGTCCATGGCTTTCTCCTTTTTCACAAGCGTTACCCCGGTTTGCGCACCCTGATTAGGCATACGGCTGTCGGGAACCTCGCTACCTTAAATGGGCAATGCCACCACAGGGTTCAAGACCACACATGCGAAACCCACAAGCAATGCGCCATTTGATCCACCTTTGCTTACCGGGGAATTTTTGCCGCCGTTCCCTCCTGCTCCGCGGCGCAAAGACTGCTAAACGCTATACGCGGTAAATAGTGGTGTTCCGTCATGTATATAACGCGTGTTGAATTCGATACATTGTCCCATGACGAGTCACAGGGCATCTCTTGTGGGGCGGTGAAATTGACAACGCAGGACGGCACCATCGTTTTGCACTGCAGCGCACAGCATCAGGCAGACGCATTACATCGGGATATCCTGCACCTTCTGCTGGACAACGCCATGACCCAACTGAAACGCATGCCCGAATATCGCACAGGGCAGCGCCAGATCGCGTTGGCCGCAGATGCATGGCATGATCAGGCGGGGCCAACGTCGAACACCGCTTGACGCAGCGCCGCGCCCCCGCGACAAGGCCAGCAGTTTGTCAAAACAGCCAAAGGCCCTGCCCCATGTCCGATGACCGCCTGATCGTTGCCCTTGATCTGCCCGATGCCCTTAGCGCATTGAAACTCGCCGAAAAACTCGGCGATGACGTGTCGTTTTACAAAATCGGGCTTGGAATGCTGACCGGCGGCGGGCTTGCCGTGGCCAATGAACTTAAGCAGGAACATGGCAAACGTATCTTTCTGGACATGAAACTGTTCGATATCGGTGCCACGATCGAGAACGCCGTGCGCGGTTTGGCGCAGTTTGATCTGGATTTCCTGACCGTCCACGGTGATCCGCATGTGGTGCACGCCGCCAAACAAGGCGCGGCGGGCAGCCAGACCAAGATTCTGGCCGTCACCATCCTGACCTCGCTGGATCGCGCTGATCTGGATGCCAGCCTGATCCGTCCCGGCGACATTCCCGATCTGGTGGCCGAGCGCGCCTCTCGCGCGTTCGAGGCCGGGGCCGATGGCGTCATCGCCTCACCGCAAGAGGCGGCGATGATCCGCGCCCTGCCCGAGGCGGCGGACCGTCTGATTGTCACCCCCGGCGTGCGGCCCACCGGCGCGGCGCTTGGCGATCAGAAACGCGTCGCGACCCCGGCGCAGGCCATTCACGACGGGGCCGATCACATCGTCGTGGGCCGCCCGATCTGGTCCGCGCCCGATCCGCGCGCCGCAGCCCGAGCCATTCTGGACGAATTAAACGGCTAAACCGGCCGTCACCCCTTGACCTTCCCGTGACTGGAACCCTTATCTGACCTTCAGAAAGGGGACCACCATGGCACAACACTCCCTCAAGATCGAAGTGCAGGGCCTGTCCTGCGCCGGCTGCGCAGGCCGGGCCGAACGCGCGTTGCAATCCGTGCCCGGCGTAAGCGATGTTTCAGTAAATTTCGCCAACGGCACCGCCCGGATGTTCACCGACGGCGCCGATCTGGCGCAGATCACCAATGCGCTTGAGGCCGCCAACTATCCGGCGCGCGAGGAGACCGTGACCCTCACCATCACCGGGATGACCTGCGCGTCTTGCGTGGGCCGGGTCGAACGGGCGCTTTCCGCGCAATCCGGCGTGCTTGACGCCGCCGTCAACCTGACGACAGAAACCGCAACCGTCCGCTACCTGCCCGGCGCGACCGATGCCGCGCAGCTGGCCCGCGCCGCGACCGAGGCGGGCTATCCCGCCCGCCCGTCTGAGAACACGGATCACGATGATCAATTCGCCCGCCGTCAGGCCGAAATCGACCATGCGCGCCGCATGACATTGATCGCCATGGCACTGGCCCTGCCGGTGTTTGTTCTTGAAATGGGTAGCCACACGATCCCCGGCTTTGCCGATCTGATCCAAAACAGCATCGGGAAACCCACATCTTGGGCGCTTCAGTTCGCGCTGACCACGCTTGCCCTGATCTGGCCGGGCCGCGGATTCTTTACCAAGGGCGTTCCCGCCCTGCTGCGCGGCGCACCCGATATGAACAGCCTTGTCGCGCTTGGCACCAGTGCCGCGTGGGGCTTTTCCACCATTGCGCTTTTCGCGCCCGCCCTTCTCCCGCAAGGCACCCGGGTTGTCTACTTTGAGGCTGCAGCGGTCATCATCGCGCTGATCCTTCTGGGCCGCTGGCTTGAGGTGCGCGCCAAGGGCCGCACCGGGGCGGCGATCCAGAAACTGATCGGCCTTCAAGCCCACACCGCCCGCGTCGAACGCAAGGGCGAGATCAGCGAAATTCCCATCGAAGAGGTTGGCGTAGGTGATATCGTACATGTCCGCCCCGGCGAAAAAATCGCTGTCGACGGCACCGTGACCAATGGCACCTCGTATATCGACGAAAGCATGATTTCGGGTGAACCTCTGCCGGTCGAGAAAATCACCGATGACACGGTGATCGGCGGCACGATCAACGGCGAAGGCGCGCTGACTTTCCGCGCCACCAAGGTGGGCCGCGACACCATGTTGGCCCAAATCATCGCCATGGTCGAAGACGCGCAGGGCGCGAAACTGCCGATTCAGTCGCTGGCCGATCGCGTGGTGCGTATCTTTGTGCCCGTCGTTCTGGCGGTGGCCGTTCTGACCGTGGCAACGTGGCTGGCCTTTGGCCCCGATCCGGCCCTGACCTTTGCGCTGGTGGCCGGGGTTTCGGTCCTGATCATCGCCTGCCCCTGCGCCATGGGTCTGGCCACGCCAACCTCGATCATGGTCGGCACGGGGCGCGCAGCCGAACAGGGCGTTCTGTTCCGCAAGGGCGATGCGCTGCAACACTTGGACGAGGTGCGCGTGATTGCCTTCGACAAAACCGGAACCCTGACCGAAGGCCGCCCAAGCCTGACGAGCCTGACACCTGCCAACGGCCATGACGAGGACACAACACTACGGCTTGTGGCAGCGGTCGAAGGACAGTCCGAACATCCCATCGCCCGTGCCATTGAAACGGCGGCCAAGGATCGCGGCCTGACCCTACCCAAGCCCGAAACCTTCAAGGCGATCAGCGGCTTTGGCCTGACGGCCCGCGTCGACGGCCATGACCTGATCGTCGGGGCCGAACGTTTGATGCAGCGCGAAGGCATCGACACCACGCCGCTGGCTGACACGCTGGACCAGATCGGTGGGCGGGGTGAAACGCCGGTCTTTGCCGCCATTGACGGACAACTGGCCGCGCTTCTGGCCGTGGCCGATCCGGTGAAATCCAGCAGCCGCTCGGTGATCGACGCGCTGCATGACCGCGGTCTGAAAACCGCGATGATCACCGGCGATACGCAGGCCACTGCCGATGCCATCGCCAAAGATATGGGCATTGACCACGTCACCGCCGGGGTGCAACCCGGTGGCAAGGTTGACGCCATCAAAGCCCTGCGGGACCAATTCGGCACCGTTGGATTTGTCGGCGACGGCATCAATGACGCACCCGCCTTGGCCGAGGCCGATATCGGGCTGGCCGTGGGCAGCGGCACCGATGTTGCCATCGACTCGGCCGATGTGGTGTTGATCTCGGGCGATCTGTCCGGTGTTGTGAACGCGCTGCACCTGTCACGCGCCACGCTGCGCAACATCCGGCAAAACCTGTTCTGGGCCTTCGCCTACAACACCGCGCTTATCCCGGTGGCCGCTGGCGTACTTTATCCGGCCACCGGCATGATGTTATCCCCGATGCTGGCGGCCGGGGCCATGGCGCTCAGCTCGGTCTTTGTGCTGTCCAACGCGTTGCGTTTGCGCAGGATTCGCCCGGCCATGGCAAAAGGGGCGGCATCATGAATATCTCGGATGTCGCCAAACGCACCGGCCTGCCCGCGAAAACCATCCGCTACTACGAAGAGATCAATTTGATCCGTCCGGCGCGCGATACGAATGGCTATCGCGTCTTTAAAGACACCGACGTGCACAAACTGGCTTTTCTGGGCCGTGCCCGTGCGCTTGGGTTTGCCATCGAAGATTGTCGCACTCTTTTGGCACTGTATGAGGATGAAACCCGTGCCAGCGCCGATGTGAAACGCGTGGCCCAAGATCACCTGACCCAGATCGAAGACAAACTGGCCCAGCTTGAATCCATGCGCGACACGCTCACCCATCTTGTGCAGGAATGCGCGGGCGATGCCCGGCCCGATTGCCCGATCTTGAAAGATCTCGCAAAAGACTGAACGAGGCCGGCATGCCAAAGCCGGACAAGTGGCCCGCAACGAATCGCGCCTGATCCTTCATGGTTTGTGCAGACGCAGGAAGTTCTGCCACGCACAAAAAAACCCGCCGGGCCAAGGGATGGCCGGGCGGGTTAAATCGCTGATTGTGATTAGTTTAATCAGTCGCGGGTCATGCAGCCTTCTTGCCGGGCTTTAGATCCGCGACTTGGGCGGATGGAATCAGCGCGCCGTGCAAGGCGCTGATCGACGCCGCCAGCGATTCGCGTGGCACAATGAACTGCACATCGACCGAGCGAGTGGTCTGCTGCGCGGCCTTCACTTTGACATCGGCTGCCGCCAACGCTTTCAGGCCCTCACCCAGAACGCTGACGCCGGTCAGGTCGCGCCCGATCACCGCTGCAATCGCCAGCGGTTGCAGGGTCAGTTCGGCACTTGGATAGGCTTTGTTCAAATCCGCCTCGACCTTGCGCAAGTCGCGCAGCGGGGCGTCCACGTAATGGGTGATCGTATTGGCGTTCGAGGTTTTCGACACGATTCGAATACCATGCCGCGTCAGCACGTCCAATATCTTGGCATCATAGCCTTTGACGCCGACCATGTCCTGCTCGAACACTTCCAGCGCATGCACGTTCAGGCCGGTCACGATCTCGGCACCCGGCGTCTCAGCGGGCTGATCGTCGATCAGCGTGCCGGGGTCGTGCGGCTCGAACGCGTTGGTCACGCGCAGCGGCACATCGGCCTGCCGCAGGGTCTTGGCCGCCTTGGGGTGGATCGCTTCCATCCCCATGTTCGACAACTGGTCGGCCACATCGTAGTTCGTGTGGCCCAGCTTGCGCACGTCACCGTCCACAAGGTTCGGGTCCGCCGACGACAGGTGAAATTCCTTGTGAATGATCGCCTCTCGCGCGCCGGTCAGCGCCGCGATCCGGCTGAACGTCACCTCGGAATAGCCGCGATCGTATTCGGCCATCAATCCTTCGGCGCATTGCGCATAGCCGGTGACGATCGGCAATTCCGTCGCAACGTCAACATCGCCCAGCGCATCATTGATGCGCTCATCCAGCGTCATCTCGCGCTCATCGCGCCAGCCGGACAAATCCACAAACCGGGCGTTGATGCCCTCGCGACGCAAGGCCAGCGTGGTGACATAGGCCGAGTGCGACTCACCCAGCCCCGACAGCATTTCACGGGTCAGCATCATGTGTTGGCTTAGCCGGAAGTGGCCGTAGGAACACAGGCGCTGCAGGTCGATCAGGCAATTGCGCACCCCTTCGACCCGTTCACGCACGAAATCATCCGCATCGCTTAGATCGGCGGGGTTGTGCAACACGGCCTTATGCGCATCGCGCATGCCTTGGGCCACCGTCGACAGCGCGTCCAGCCAGCCGTGATCGTCCTCGTCATTGGCAAACCGGGCATAGACGCCGGGCTCATCACTTTTCTTGTGCTCCAGCAGCAGGTTGGTGATGCCACCAAAGGCGGACACAACGAACACGCGATTATAAATCTTGTCCTCGTTATCGCGCTTGAACAGGTTCTCTACCAGTTCATCCAAACGCGACATCGACGTGCCACCGATCTTTTCGACAGTATGATTTTCAAAAGTCATTCATGTTCATTCCGGGGTTTTGTCACCCCGGAATGCCTCTATGGGGTTAAGAAACCTCTTCTGGCGCGGCATAAGAGCCGTCCTCGCGGTGCACTTCCCGGCCCGTCACAGGCGGGTTGAACACGCAAGCCATCACCAGCTCTTCTTCGGCGCGCAGCGTGTGGCGGTCATGCTCGTTCAGGGCATACATGGTGCCCGGCTTGATCTGGTGGGTTTCCCCGGTTTTCAGATCGGTGATGGAGCCTTTGCCCTGAATGCAGTACACGCTTTCAAAGTGGTTTTTGTATTCAAACGTATGTTCGCTGTTTGCTTCCAGAAACGTGATGTGGAACGAAAAGCCCATCCCGTCATCCGCCAACAGCATCCGAACGGATGTCCAGTTGGCGTCTGAAACAGAATTACCCTGTTTCACCACATTGTCGAACTCTCTGACGATCATTGCTGTTACTCCGCTGCAATCTTCGTGTTTTGCGTCGCGTTTCGGACCGCATCCAGCAGGATATTCAGGCCCTTGCGCAACGTCTCTTCGGGGATGGTCAGCGGTGCCAGCACCTTGACCACCTCGTCATGGGCGCCTGACGTCTCGATGATCAGGCCCTTCTCAAAGGCGCGCGCACAGATATCGCCCGCCAACGCGCCTGACCCTACATCGACACCCTGCATCATGCCACGCCCTTTCAGGCGGGCCTCGGGCAAGACATCGGCAACCGCCTGCAAACCAGCGGTCAGGATGGCCGACTTGTGCTGCACTTCGGTCTGGAAGGTATCATCGCTCCAGAACTTCTCCAGCGCGACGCGGCCTGTCACAAATGCATGGGTGTTACCGCGGAACGTGCCGTTATGTTCGGCAGGCTTCCAGATGTCGTGCTCGGGCTTGATCAACAGCGCCGCGAACGGCAGGCCGAAGCCCGACAGCGATTTTGCCTGCGTGATCATGTCCGGCTCGATACCCGCATCTTCAAAGGCGAAATAGGTGCCCGTGCGGCCACAGCCCGATTGGATATCATCGACGATCAGCAACGCGCCCAGCTTTTTCGCCAGACGGGCCACGCCCTGCATCCATTCGGTCGAGGCAGCGTTCAGGCCGCCCTCGCCCTGCACCGGTTCAAAGATGAACGCGGCGGGGGCATCGACACCCGACGACGGGTTGTCAAACATCAATTCCATCTGGTGCAGCGTATCGACATCAGCCCCAAACGCACCGTCAAACGGCATATGCGTGGCACCGCAGAGCGATCCGCAGCCCGCACCGGCGCGCTTGCCGGCGTTACCGGTCAGCGACAGTGCACCCATGGTCATGCCATGGAAGCCGTTGGTGAACGACACAACATTGCGGCGGCCAGTGACCTTGCGGGCCAGCTTCATCGCGGCCTCAACGGCGTTGGTGCCGGTCGGGCCGGTCATCATCACCTTGTGATCCATGCCCCGCGGCTTGAGGATCTTCTCCTCATACGCCTCAAGGAACCTGGCCTTTTCGGTGGTGTACATATCCAGACCGTGGGCAATACCATCGCCCGCGATGTGATCGACCAGTGCCTCTTTCATGTCCGGGTCATTATGCCCGTAGTTAAGCGAGGAGCACCCGGCCAGAAAGTCGATATAGGTCCGGCCTTCGGCGTCGGTCATTTCGGCGCCCTTGGCTTTGGTGAACACCGTGTCGAAGCTGCGGCAATAGCTGCGTGCCTCTGATTCACGGCGAGTGAAAATGCTTGTAGCGGCTGACGTGTCAGTCGACATGATAAATCCTTTGGTTCAGTGAGAGTGAAGGCCGGCGCAGCTCGCGATCAGGCGGCGCGCTTCAGCTCTTCGGCGAAACGAATGGTGACCATATGCTCGGTCGCATGGCGACCGTCGAAATGATCATCGCGGCGAAAGTAGGGCTGGCTGCTCAGCTTGCCGTCGATGCTGCTCGAAAACTTTCCGAACAGCGCCCATGACGCATCATTGTCCAGCGTGATGGTGGTCTGTAGGCGATTGACGCCCTCGCACTCCTCGCGCTCGATCAAATGCTGCAACATACGCGTGCCCAAGCCTTGGCCGCGCGCCTTTTCCGACACGGCCACCTGCCACACAAAAAGTGTCTCGGTGTCGTCGGGCAACAGATAGGCAGAAATCCAGCCAACGGGCTCTCCGTCCATCTCCGCAAGGACGCATGTATCGCTGAAATGATCGCATTGGATCAGATTGCAATACATCGAATTTTCATCAAGCGGATGGCACGATGCGATCAATTCCCAGATCGCAGATCCATCCTCACGCAATGGTTTGCGGAATGTGATTTTCGGCTTCTGATTTGATCCATCGATTTTATGCACGGCTTTTGGTCCCTTGTTGTTCGACACCCTAACTATACGATCCCCCTATGTCCTTTCAAGTATCTAAGTGTTTTTTTACGCTATATGCGTCATTTCGCGCATTTATAGGCATTTATCCTTAGCGTTACTTTGTATATGCTTGTTTTATGTTTAGTAATAGCAATCAAAATACTTCACGCATTGCGCGTGAACGCAAACCGGGTAACATAGCCCTCCCATTGACGGAGGACGGCGTGGACCGCACCGATATCAGCCTTATCGCCCTGCGTCGCATCCTGCGCGCAACCGAGATGCACGCGCGCGACCTTGCGCGCGAGGCCGGGCTGACAGCCGTGCAGCTACGCGTTCTTCAAATCGTGGCGGAAAAAGGCCACGCCACCCCCACCGAGCTATCGCAGCGCATGGGTGTGACACAGGCCACCATTTCCGCCCTGATCAAAAAATTGGAAGTTAAAGGCCAGCTGACCCGACGCCAATCACAGGCCGACCGCCGCCAAACCCGTCTGGAGATCACGCCAGAGGGGATGAGCAAGGTGCGCGCCGCGCCTACCGCCCTGCAGCAGCGTTATGTCAAACAGTTCGAATCGCTGGACGATTGGGAGCAGGCAATGGTTGTCGCCGTTCTGGAACGCGTGGCCCACATGCTGGACGCCGAGGAAATAGACGCATCCCCCGTGCTGGCCGTGGGCGAGATCGACCGCTCGCACTGATCAAGCCTGCCAGTGGCATCCCCGGCGCTTTACTGGCCAGCGCCAAGGCGCTTTCAGCCGAAACAAGCCAAAGAAAATCCAATTTGGCGATTTTTTCTTATCAACGGCACAAAAATGCCCATAACTTCTGTCATATGCACAGTTGATCCGGCATACTGTCCAACAATCTGGGCTAAAATTGCCTTAACAATGCCCCGTTAAAGAGGGTAAGGCCAGAGCAGCATCGGAGCCAATTGATGCTCGAATTCGACAATGTAAGCAAGTCCTTCTGGACCGGCACGCAGCGCAAGGTGATTCTTGACCGCGTGAGCTTTCGCATCGAATTGGGCAACTCCTTGGGAATTCTTGCGCCCAACGGCACCGGCAAGACAACGCTGATCAACATGATGGCTGGTCTTGAAAAACCGGACGAGGGCGAAATTCGCCGCGCCTGCCGCATCAGCTTTCCTTTGGGGTTCATGGGTGGTGTGGTCAGCAAAATCTCGGCGATGGAAAACGCGCGCTACATCGCGCGGCTTTATGGGTTGGACCCCGATTACATCGAGGCGTTCTGCCGTTGGATGTGCAACCTAGGCGAATATTTCGACCAGCCGCTTGGCACGTATTCCTCGGGCATGCGCGCACGGTTTACCTTTTCACTGATGTTGGCGCTTGATTTCGACATGTATCTGATCGACGAAGGCATGCCGAGTTCGACAGATGTGGAATTCAACCGCAAGGCGGGTGAAATTCTGCGCGAACGTCTGCGCAACACAACAGTTGTTATCGTTTCGCACCAGCCCGAAACACTTGAAAAATTCGCGCGTTCCGCTGCTGTTCTTATGAGTGGCAGATTGTATATGTTCGATACCTTGGAAGAGGCAAAACAGCTTTATGACTACGAAACCCAAGGCTAGGAAGTTCCGAATCCGTCGCAGCGCCCCGCAAACGCCGCAGCCACCCCGCCCTGAAGAACAGGCGCGGGAACAAGCCGCAGACAGCGCCGCGCAACCGCAACAGTCCAGCACCACAACTGGTCAGGTCAGCTCTGGCCGCGAAACGGCGGCGGCCACCTCAATCGAAGAGATCCGCAAAGAAGGCCTGACCGGTCGCCAACTGCGCATGTCGCGCCGTATGGCCCAGAAACACGGGCTTGCGCCCACTTCGGATTTCGATGCCGTGCGCCTGCTGCGCGCCAAGGGCATAGACCCGTTCAAGCGCAACAGTATCCTTGAACTAGTCGCGGGCGACGGCGGGCAAGGCGGTGGTGATGGCTCGGACGGCACGCCACCTGCCGCTGACGCACAGCCCCCGGCGAATGATCGCGTTCAACTGCCACATACCGTGCCAACCGGCCAAAACCTGCCCTCGGCCCAGCTAAGCCCAGCTGATCGCCGCGCCTTCGAAATCACACAAATTCAAAGCGACATCGCCAAGCGCCGCCGCCGCAAGCTGCTGCTTTTACTGACACGATTGACCGCATTCGTGTTCCTGCCGACCCTGATCGCGGGGTATTACTACTACGCCGTGGCCACCCCGATGTATACGACCAAGTCCGAGTTTCTGATCCTTACCGCCGATAGCGGCGGCGGGGGCGGCGGCGGGCTTGGCGGGCTGCTGCCCACCCAGTTCGCCACTGGACAGGATTCGATCGCCACACAATCCTACCTACAATCCAAAGACGCTATGCTGCGCCTTGATAAGGACGTGGGCTTCCGCGAGCATTTCAGCCAACAGTGGATCGACCCGATTCAGCGGCTTTCCGAAGACGCCAGCAACGAGGACGCCTATAAGCTTTACAAGAAATACGTCGTTCTGGGGTATGACCCGACCGAAGGCGTGATCCGCATGGAACTGTCCACCGCAGACCCCGAACTTTCCGCCGTGTTTTCGGAAAAGCTGATCGAATACGCCGAAGAAAACGTCGACGAACTCAGCGCCGAAAAACGCAGCGATGCGGTGAAAACGGCGGTTGAAAGCCTTGAGCAAGCCAAAGCGGACAGGCGCGCCGCACAACAGCGCATGGTCGAACTGCAAGAAAGCTCAATCCTCGACCCCGAGGGCGAGGTTGCCAATATCCGCGCTTTGCTCAGCAATGTTGAATTGCAGCTACAGGAAAAACAACTGGCCCTGAACACGCAGATGAACAATTCGCGACCCAATCAGGCCCGCGTCGAAGCTCTGCGCAGCGAGATAGAGGTGCTTGAACGCGAGCTGAACAAGCAAAAAGCTCGTCTGACCCAAGCCACCGATGGCACGTCATCACTGGCCGCGCAATCCGCCGCAATCCAGATGGCGCAGGCCGATCTGGCCACCGCCGATATGGTGCTGCAAGCCGCGCTTGAAACCAAGCGGCAGTCAGAAATCGAAGCGAACAAACAGGTGCGCTACCTGACGGTCAGCGTCAAACCCGTGGCGTCACAAGATTCTTCCTATCCACGGTCATTCGAGAATACGATCCTTGCGTTCCTTATCTTTGCCGGTATCTACCTGATGATATCGCTTACCGTGTCCATCCTTCGCGAACAGGTCTCGTCATAACCATGAAACAGGTCGACATTTCGGGGCTGCGCGTCGGCAACGATCAGCCCCTCACACTTATCGCCGGTCCTTGCCAACTGGAGTCCGCCGATCACGCCCAGATGATCGCGGGCACCATGGCCGAAGCCTGCCGCGCCGTCGGCGCGCAGTTCATATTCAAGGGCAGTTTCGACAAGGCCAATCGCACATCGGTGTCCGGCAAGCGCGGTCTTGGGGTCGACGAAGGGCTAAAGGTTCTGCAATCGGTCAAGGATACGCTGGATGTTCCGGTTCTCACCGACATCCATCTGCCCGAGCAATGCGCCCCCGTGGCCCAAGTGGCCGATGTGCTGCAAATCCCGGCCTTCCTGTGCCGCCAGACTGACCTTTTGTTAGCCGCTGGCGAAACCGGTGCCGTGATCAACGTCAAAAAAGGCCAGTTTCTGGCCCCATGGGACATGCCCAATGTCGTGGCCAAGATCGAATCCACCGGCAACACCCGTATCCTGTTGACCGAACGCGGCACATCCTTTGGCTACAATACCCTTGTTGCCGATATGCGGGCCTTGCCGCAGATGGCCGCCACTGGCTATCCGGTGGTTATGGACGCCACCCATTCCGTACAACAGCCCGGTGGCCAAGGCGGCAGTTCCGGCGGGCAACGTGAATTTGCTCCGGTGATGGCGCGCGCGGCTGTGGCGCTTGGCGTGGCGGCGGTGTTCATCGAAACGCATGAAGATCCTGACAATGCCCCGTCTGACGGGCCAAACATGATCCCGCTGCCCCAGATGGCCGCGCTGATCGAAACCCTTATGGCCTTCGACACACTGGCCAAGGCCAACCCGATCGCCCTGTAATTCCCCGCATCAACGAGTATCCCTATGACCAAACCCTTGCCCACATGCACGCCCAACACATGGGAATTTCTACGTGACGCGATGATCGCGCCAACGGGCTTTCGCGAATATGACGCACGGTGGAAATATCCTGATGAAATCAATCTACCGGGCATGACGGCGCTTGGGCTTGGGCTTGGCACGCAGATGCAAAAGCGCGGGATCAAACCGGAAATCGCGGTTGGCAACGATTACCGCGATTACTCGCTGGCCATCAAACACGCCCTGATCCTTGGGCTGATGCAGGCTGGCATTCGCGTGCGCGATATTGGCCCGGCGCTGTCGCCCATGGCCTATTTCGCACAGTTCCACCTTGATGCGCCCGCCGTGGCGATGGTTACCGCCAGCCACAACCCGAACGGCTGGACCGGCGTGAAAATGGGGTTCGAGCGTCCGCTGACCCACGGCCCCGATGAAATGGCCGAATTGCGCGATATTGTCCTGAACGGTCAGGGCCAGACGCGCGACGGCGGGTCTTATGAATTTGTCGATGGCGTGCGCGAGGCGTATCTTGATGACCTCGTGGGCGATTTCAAAATGTCGCGCAAGCTGCGGGTGGTCTGCGCCACGGGCAACGGCACGGCCTCGGCTTTTGCGCCCGAAGTGTTCAAACGGATCGGTGTCGAAGTGGTGCCCAGCCATAACACACTTGATTACACCTTCCCCAACTACAACCCCAACCCCGAAGCCATGGAAATGCTGCATGACATGGCCGATAGTGTGCGCGCCACCGGGGCCGATTTCGCCCTTGGGTTTGACGGCGATGGCGACCGCTGCGGCGTGGTCGATGACGAAGGCCAAGAAATCTTTGCCGACAAGGTCGGCGTCATCATGGCGCGCGACCTGTCGCGCCTTTACCCGAATTCCACCTTTGTGGCCGATGTGAAATCCACCGGCCTGTTTGCCTCGGACCCGGAACTGCAGAAAAACGGTGCCAAGGCCGATTACTGGAAAACCGGGCACAGCCATATGAAACGCCGGGTCAAGGAAATTGGCGCCTTGGCCGGCTTTGAAAAATCCGGGCATTACTTTTTGGCCGAACCTGTGGGCCGGGGCTATGACTGCGGGATGCGGGTGGCCGTCGAGATTTGCAAGCTGATGGATCGCAACCCCGACAGCTCCATGTCCGACCTGCGCCGTGCCCTGCCGCACACCTTCTCGACCCCCACAATGTCGCCCTATTGCGCGGATACCGAGAAATACGAGGTGCTTGATCGCATCGTCGAGAAACTGGTCGCCAAGGCCGACGCCGGAGATCAGATTGCAGGCCGCGCCATCAAAGAGGTTGTTACGGTCAACGGCGCGCGTGTGATTCTTGACAACGGGTCTTGGGGGCTTGTCCGCGCCTCGTCGAACACCCCTAACCTCGTGGTGGTCTGCGAAAGTAGTGACAGCGAGGACGAATTGCGCGCGATCTTTGCTGATATTGATGGGGTGATCCGCACCGAGCCCTCAGTCGGTGACTACGACCAGACATTCTAGGCCGGCTCACCACACAGGAAGTCGCAGCCTTTGGCTGGCCAGTAAGAACTGTTTGCGCCCATCTTTGGGCGCAACACACACCCGATCAGGCAACCAGCCCGCGCCCCTTCAACAGCGCCTCAACACCCGGCAGACGCCCACGGAATGCGATGTAAAGCTCTTCGGGGTCGGCCGAACCGCCGCGCGATAGAATGTGTGTTTCCAATGCCTTGGCCTGTTCTTCATCGAACGCACCCGCACCGTCCTCAAAAGCCGCAAACGCATCGGCATCCATGACTTCTGACCACATGTAACTGTAGTAGCCACTGGAATACCCATCCCCGGAAAATACATGCGCGAACTGCGGGGTGGCATGGCGCATCGTGATCGCCTGCGGCATGCCCATGTTTTCCAATGTCTCGCGCTGCTTGTCCATCGGATCGCTCGGCGCGTCCCCTTCATGAAACGCCAAATCCACCATGGCCGAGGCGACATATTCCACCGTTTGAAACCCTTGATCGAAATTCGCGGCTTTCAGCATTTTGTCCAGCAATTCCGGGGGCATCGCCTCTCCGGTTTGATGATGGCGGGCGTATTTTTCCAAAACCTCCGGCACCTCCAGCCAATGCTCATACAACTGACTGGGCAGTTCGACAAAGTCGCGCGCCACGGACGTGCCGGAAATACTTTCATAAGTCACGTCTGACAGCAGGTGATGCAGGGCGTGCCCGAATTCGTGAAACAAGGTCCGCGCATCGTCATACGACAACAACGCCGGATCACCCTTGGCAAAGTTGCAGACGTTGACAACCACCGGCCCCTGCACATGTGGCCGCTTGGCCTGCCCGCGCATCGCGCTGCACCACGCGCCCGACCGCTTGGATGCTCGGGCGAAATAATCCCCGATAAACACCGCCACATGCCGCCCATTTCGGGTGACCTCCCACGCGCGGCAATCGGGGTGATATAGCGCGATATCCAGCGGCTTGAACTCCAACCCGAAGAGCCGGTGCGCCACGCCAAACGCCGCGTCGATCATCGCGTCTAGCGACAAGTATGGCTTCAGCGCAGCCTCATCCAGATCATGCTCGGCCTGCCGCCGCTTTTCCGCGTAATACCGCCAATCCCAAGGCTGCAATGCCCCATTTATCCCATCGGCTTGCATCATTTGGGTCAGTGTTTCGGCGTCCGCCTCGGCCTGCGCTTTGGCTGGCGTCCAGACCTGCCACAGCAGATCTTTCACGCGCTCGGGCGTTTTCGCCATCTCGGTTTCCAGCTTATAGGCGGCAAAACTGTCATAGCCCAAAAGTTGCGCGCGCTCTTGCCGAAGCTGCAGTATCTCAGCAGCAATCGCGCGATTGTCCGTTTCACCGCCCATTGCGCCACGCGCCGCCCATGCCCGAAACGCCTGCTCTCGCAAGTCCCGGCGTGATGAGAATTGCAAGAACGGCACAAGCAAGGACCGCGAAAGGGTGATCACCGGGCGGTCAACGCCCTTTTCCCGCCCCGCTTCACGCGCGGCAGAAATCAGAAACTCAGGCAGGTTTTCAAGCGCTTGATCGTCCAGTTCCATGAACCATCCGGCCTCATCTGCCAGCAGGTTTTGGGTGAACTTTGTGCCAAGCTCTGATAGCCGCGCCATGATCTGGCGCATCCGCTGATCAGCCTCACCGTCCAGCGCCGCCCCGGCCCGTACAAACCGACGGCGTGTCAGCATCAGCAGCCGGGCCTGCTCGTCGGTCAGGTCCAGATCGTCTTGAACTTGCCACAGGGTTTTGATCCGCTGAAACAGCTTTTTGTTCCCGGTCACTTCCGATGAATACGCCGCCAGTTTCGGCCCAAAGCTGCGTTGCAATTCCTGCCGTTTGGGGGTGCTGTCGGCCCCGGCCACGGAAAAGAAAACCGACAACACCTTGTCCAACGCCTCACCACTGGCTTCAAGCGCCTCGATCGTATTGGCAAAGCTGGGCTTTTCGGGGTTTTCGGCAATCTTTGTGATGTCTGCCCGCGCCTCCTGCAACGCGACGTCAAAAGCTGGTTCAAAATGGGCATCTTCGATCCGATCAAACGGAGCAAGATTGAACGGCGTGTTCCACTCGGCCAATAACGGATTGCTCATGCCTCGGCGTCCTTTTCATGTGTTTGGCCGCAAACAGGGCAATTTTCACGGCGTTTCAGGGAAATCTTCCGGGTCTCACCCCATAGCGCATCATAAATCAGCATTTCCCCCAACAGCGGCTGGCCCGCATGGGCAATCAGCTTGACCGCCTCTGCCGCCATCATCGCCCCGACCACACCGGGCAGCGGGCCAAGCACACCAGCTTCGGCACAGGATGGCGCAAGCCCCGGGGCCGGGCGGTCAGGGAAAATGCATTGGTAACATGGCGTGCCCTTTGACGGGTCAAACACGCTCAATTGCCCCTCCCACTGCGACAGCGCGCCGGAAATCAATGGCTTGCCTTGGCCCACTGCGGTCGCATTCGCCAAGTAGCGCGTATCGAAATTATCCGTGCCGTCCAGAATGATATCGTAATCGGCAAACAGATCGCCAGCGATCTCCTTGGTCAGACGGCGCTGATAGGGGCGCACTTCGACCGATGGGTTTTGCGCCTGCATCGCGGTCATGGCCGATTGCACTTTGGGCAGGCCGGTGTCGCGGTCCCGGTGAATGACCTGCCGTTGCAGGTTCGAATTGTCGACCATGTCGTCGTCGATCACCCCGATCGTACCAACCCCCGCTGCCGCCAGATACAGCAGCGCCGGCGATCCCAAACCGCCGGCGCCAATCACCAGAACGCGGGCTTCTTTCAGAGCCTTTTGGCCCGGCCCGCCAAGCTCGCGCAGCACGATGTGGCGGGCATAGCGATCCAGTTCGGTTTCAGAAAAAAGCTTTTTTTGTTCCGGCTCTTGCTGCGCGTCCGCCTTGCTGCGCAATGCCTTCAGCGCCAAACGATAAATCACCGCCAGCACCGCGAAGCCACCCAGGATCAGCCACAAGGCCGGGCTTTCACCTGTCGCCAGTCGCAACGGATGTGCAGCGGGCAAAGCCAGATGCAGCCCGACCACAGCCACCCACAACAGCCCGATCATGCTCCACCGCAGCCGCTTGGGCGCCCCCATCAGGGCACCAATGCCCCACAGGGTCGCCGCCATGACAAATACCAACAGCATCAGCCATGCCCCGTTGAGCCAAAGCCACCACCGCCCCGGGCTGTCTCATCCAAGCCCTCGACCAGATCAAAGGTGGCCCGGATCACAGGTGCCACGATCATCTGCGCGATACGCATCCCGTGATCTATGTGAAACGGCTGATCCCCCGCGTTCATCACGATCACCCCCAAAGGCCCACGGTAATCACTGTCAATCGTGCCGGGGCTGTTGGGCAAGGTCAGCCCATGCTTCAGTGCCAGGCCAGACCGCGGTCGTAACTGCACCTCATACCACTCTGGAATGGCAAGCCGCAAACCCGTCGGCACAAGCGACCGTGCGCCCGGCTGCAACGTGATGCCCGTATCGCGCTGCATCGCGGGAAAATTTGCCCGCAGATCGGCGCCCGCCGCCCCGTCCGACGCATAAGCAGGCAGGCCGAGTGTCCGGTCGGCGCCCTCTTCCCAAGTGAATGTGATCAGGACCATGCCCACGCCTTCATTGTTCCAAAAATACTCAAATTCTCAGGCCAGCGCCTGCGCGATCCGTTCGGCCAGCCGGGCGGCCACATCGGCTTTTGCCATACGCGGCCATTCCTCTGCACCGTCGTTCGTAATCAATGTAACGTGATTTTCCAGCCCGCCCATGATTGCGGTTGCGTGGCTGACATCATTGGCCACGATCCAGTCACAGCCTTTGCGCGCGTGTTTCGCCGTGGCATTGGCAATCACATCGTCGGTCTCGGCTGCAAACCCAATCACAAGGCCGGGCCGTCCGGTGTCCATCTGGCTGATCGTGGCTAGGATGTCCGGGTTTTCCGCAAATTCCAGCACCGGCAGCCCGCCCTTGGTTTTCTTGAGTTTCGAGGTGTTGGCGCTGGCCACCCGCCAATCGGCCACAGCGGCAGCGAACACGGCGGCGTCAGCGGGCAGTGCGGTTTGCACGGCCTGCATCATCTGGCCTGCGGTTTCGACCGGCACAACGGTCACCCCCTCGGGCGGGGGCACGTCGGCAGGGCCGGTCACAAACATAACCTCGGCCCCCAGCGATGCAAGGGCATGCGCGATTGCCGTGCCTTGCGCCCCCGATGAGCGGTTGGCGATGTAGCGGACAGGGTCAATCGGCTCATGCGTCGGGCCCGAGGTGACGATCACGCGTTTACCCTTTAACGGACCGTCCGACAGTGCGCGATCAATCGCCGCGACGATTTCCAGCGGCTCGGCCATGCGCCCCGGCCCATATTCGCCACAGGCCATATCCCCATCATCCGGGCCGACAAAGCCGATCCCATCCGCTTTTAGGGTCTCAATGTTGCGCTGCGTCGCCGGGTGTTGCCACATCCTGACATTCATGGCGGGCGCGATCAGAACCGGCGTGTCGGTGGCAAGCAGCAAAGTTGAGGCCAGATCATCGGCCATGCCGCCGGCCATCTTGGCCATGAGATTGGCCGTGGCCGGTGCCACAACGATCAGATCGGCACTGCGGCTCAATTCGATATGGCCCATCTCGGCCTCGTCGGTCAGGTCGAACAAGTCCCTGAAAACCTTGTGACCGGCCAAAGCGGACACTGACAAAGGGGTCACAAACTCTTCCCCCGCGCGCGTCAGAACCGGGATCACATGCGCACCACGTTCGCGCAATCGACGGATCAGGTCCAATGATTTGAAGGCCGCGATGCCGCCGCTGATAACCAAAAGAATGCGTTTTGATGCCAACATGGCGCTTTTCCTATCCGACCCGTCGGGACACTAGGCTTTGCCCCTCGGGCTGGCAAGGGCCGCTCAACCGTTGCCGGTGAAGGCGGCGCAGGGATCCTCGCGCGCGACCGCCGGGGCCGACCGCATTTCATCAAAACCACCCTCCAAGGATACCCCGTCTTCGGTTTGTCCGATCACGTGCACCTCCAGATCCGACGCAACGCGCTGCAAGTAAGACGGAACGCCCCAATCCTTGCGCGCATGGCCATTGCCGGTGATCAGGGCAACCGGGCCGCCCGTGTCCTGCATTGCCTGCACAACGCCGTGGGCCAATTCTGCGTCACGCAAGCGTTGGATGGCCACCATGCCCGGCAGCATTTCGGCGGGCAAGGCATCGCAATGCGCGGCCAATTGCATCGCCTCGCGTGTGTTTTGTTGGGCCTCGGGCAAAGCGTCGGTCAGGCCGTAAGTATCGGGATCGCCGGAAAATCCCGTGGCGATCCCATTTTCAAACGCGGCCCGCGCAACATCCCGTGGCACCTGTCCGCCATAAACCCGCGCCTTCGGGGCTGCCGCAAAGATGGGATAATACATTGAGAAATCCGGCCACCCAGAGCTTTCCCACTCCAAAGCATCTTTCAGGCGCGCTTCGTCCTCGCGATTTTCGGGCGTGATTGCCTTGGCTTGGTCTGGTGTCAGCATCTCAAACACCAAAGCCTTGGGCGCAACCTGAGCTACAATTTCCGCTTGTGTCGCGTAATGTGTGGGATTGTCATGAATTTCGCCAACGATGACCACGTCTTGCGCCATTGCGCCAAGCGCGGTCATCGACAGAAGTGCGGCGGACAATATCGTTTTCATGCCAACAGGTTTTGCACCTCGGCACCCTGACGTTCAAGATGCTTGCGCATCTTTTGGAACGCCGCCGCCTCCAGCTGTCGGACCCGCTCTTTCGACAGGCTCAATTCTTGCCCCAAGCTTTCCAACGTTCGCGGTTCATCGCGCAGCTTGCGCTCTTTTATGATAAAGCGTTCCCGATCATTAAGCCGCCCCATGGCCTGACCCAACCAATCACGCAGCGCCGACAGGTCATGATCTTGCTCAACCAGTTCATCACCGCGCATGCCGTCATCTTCGATGGTCTCAATCCATTCGCGGCCTTCGTCTTCGGAAGATTGCGTTGCGTTCAATGAAAAGTCTGACCCCGAAAGGCGACCTTCCATCATCTCCACATCCCGCAGGGGCACGCCCACCTCATGGGCAATCATTTCGCGCAGTTGATAGCCGTCCAGTTCTTCGCCCTTGGACATTGCCTCGCGCTCGATCCGGGCCTGCACGCGGCGCATGTTGAAAAACAGGGATTTCTGGCTGCTGGTTGATCCGGTCCGCACCATCGACCAATTGCGCATCACGTAATCTTGGATCGAGGCTTTGATCCACCACACGGCGTAAGTTGAGAACCGCACCCCACGATCGGGGTCGAATTTGTCGGCGGCTTTCATCAGGCCCAAGCCAGCCTCTTGGATCAGGTCATTCATCGGCGCGCCATACCGGCGGAATTTTGACGCCATCGAAATGGCCAACCGCATATACGCTGTGATCAGCCTGTGCAGTGCCTCTTCATCACGTTCATCACGCCAAGCATAGGCCAGTTTCAATTCGGTCTCGGCGTCCAAAAGCTCGGCTTTCATGGCCGAGCGTGACATGTTGCTTGTCTGCGGTGCGTCCAGTGGCATATTGACCCCCTCACCTGACGGTCTGTGTCGTGTTTCCTTAACGGTCTTTCAAAAGGTGTTACGCGGCCTAGCTACAACTGGATCACAACGAGGCCGAAAAATATGCTTCCACAACTCACCATGGTGCTTGGCGGTGCCGCCTCGGGAAAATCGGCTTTTGCCGAGTCATTGGTCGTGCAAACCGGGCGTAGCCGGGTTTATCTGGCCACGGCGCAAGCCTTTGATGACGAAATGCAGGCCAAAGTGGACCGCCACCGTGACATGCGCGGATCAGGGTGGCTGACTGTCGAGGCGCCGCTTGATCCGGGGGCTGCCCTGCGCGACACCGACGCCAGCCAGATTGTTCTGCTGGATTGCGCAACGATGTGGCTCAGCAACCAAATGCTGGCCGAGTCGGACTTGGCGCACGCCCAAAACGCCTTGATGGCGGCCCTGTCTGATTGCCCGGCCCCGGTTGTGATTGTCAGCAACGAAGTCGGCCTGTCCGTCGTGCCCGAAAACGCACTGGCCCGCCGCTTCCGCGAGGCGCAGGGCCGCCTGAACCAAGCCTTGGCGGCGCAGGCCGGGTTGGTTGTCAACGTCATTGCGGGGTTGCCGCAGGTTTTGAAGGGGCAATTGCCATGAGCCGCGTCTTTTGGGTGCGCCACGGACCAACACACGCCAAATCCATGGTTGGATGGTCAGACTTGCCCGCCGATCTCAGTGATCACGCGCAGGTGGCCCGGCTAGAGGCGCATTTGCCTGACGACGCGCTGGTGATCTCATCCGACCTGACACGCGCGACCGCCACAGCCGATGCGATCACCAAGGGGCGTGATCGGCTGCCGCACGACCCGGACCTGCGCGAAATCCATTTCGGAGAGTGGGAACTTCGGGCCTTTGACTCTGTGCCCGATCCCGATCATTTGCGCGCATTCTGGGATACCCCCGGCGACATCACGGCCCCCGGCGGGGAAAGCTGGAACCAGATTTCACTGCGCGTTGAACGGGCCGTTGCCCGGCTGCTGACCGCCCACCCGGGGCGCGACATCATTGCCGTGGCCCATTTCGGCGCGATCCTGACCCAAGTGCAAAAGGCCCTCAGGGTCACACCATACGAGGCCTTCGGGCATAAAATCGACAACTTGTCCGTGACCGAACTGCATTTGCGCGATGACATGTGGCAGGCACAGGCAATCAATCACCTGCCCTGAAACCACGATCTTGCATTTCAGCCTGCGCCGGGGATGCGTTAACCCTTCATCAACCACGACCGCGCTATCCATAGGTTAACCATAGTTAACCGGAGCCCGCTCAGTCATGGTCGCACGCGCCTATACCGTCGCCTTCGAAGGCATCGCGGCCCGTCAGGTTGAGGTGCAATGCGCCGTCACCCCCGGCATTCCGGCGTTTTCGCTCGTTGGCTTGCCGGACAAGGCAGTATCCGAGGCCCGCGACCGGGTGCGCACGGCGCTCAGTTCCATGGCCATCGCCCTGCCCTCCAAACGGATCACCATCAACCTGAGCCCCGCCGACCTGCCAAAAGAAGGCAGTCATTTTGACCTACCAATTGCCATGGCCCTGCTGGCCGCGCTTGAAATCATCCCCGCCGACGCGGTCGAAGGCACATGTTCATTGGGTGAATTGTCACTGGATGGCTCGCTTATTCCGGTGATCGGCGCGCTGCCCGCAGCCATGGCCGCCGCCGAAGAGGGCCGAACGCTGCTGTGCCCCAAAGCTTCGGGCGCCGAGGCCGCATGGGTGGGCGCAACCCAAGTGATCGGGGCTGCCAGCCTTGCCGATGTGGTCCGGCATTATACCGGCCAATCCCCATTAACTCCCGCTGAACCCGGCGAAGTCATGTCTGACACCACCGGGCGCGACCTGTTGGATGTCAAAGGCCAAGAACGCGCCAAACGTGCCTTGGAAATCGCCGCCGCCGGGCGGCACCACCTTATGATGGTCGGCACCCCCGGTTCGGGCAAATCCATGCTGGCCGCCCGCCTGCCCGGTATTCTGCCGCCGCTCACGGCCCCCGAAGCCTTGGAAACATCGATGATCCATTCCTTGGCCGGTTTGCTGGACGAAGGCGGCATCAATCGCACCCGCCCGTTCCGAGAACCCCACCACACGGCCAGCATGGCGGCGATTGTGGGCGGCGGGCGGCGGGCCTCTCCGGGGGAAATCAGCCTTGCGCATAACGGCGTCTTGTTCATGGATGAATTCCCCGAATTCCCCCGCACCGTTCTGGAAACGCTGCGCCAGCCTATCGAAACCGGCGAAGTCATGGTGGCCCGCGCCAATGCCCATGTGAAATATCCCTGCCGGTTCATGCTGGTTGCCGCGGCAAACCCTTGCAAATGTGGCTACCTGTCAGACCCCGGTCGCGCCTGCGGACGTGCGCCGCTTTGTGGCGAAGATTACATGGGCCGCATCTCGGGGCCGTTGATGGATCGGTTCGATCTGCGGGTTGAGGTGCCGCCGGTGGCCTTTGCCGATCTTGATTTGCCAGCCTCGGGCGACGGTTCGGCCACGGTGGCAGACCGGGTTGCTACCGCACGCGCCGTACAATCGGCGCGCTTTGAGGGACATGGAAACGCAAAGCTGAATTCTGATGCCGAGGGCGAGACATTGGAAAACATCGCCGCACCCGATTCCGAAGGCCGCGATTTGATCAACAAAGTGGCCGAACGGTTCGGGTTGTCAGCGCGGGGCTATCACAGGGTTTTGCGCGTGGCCCGCACGATTGCCGACCTTGAAGGCGCACCGGATGTCAGGCGCCCCCATGTGGCCGAAGCTGTCAGCTTTCGCCTGACGTCTTTGAAAGACGGGTGATCCAATTTGCAAGGTCGCTCAGCGTTTCTCCGGCCTCGGGCAACAGCGTGGGGCCGAAAATCGGCCAGACATGCGGCAGATCATGTTCGATCACCTCGGTGACATCCACGCCATCCGCGCGCAGCCGATCAGACATGCGCCGCGTGTCATCAAGCAAAATCTCGCGATCTCCGACCGTCAGCCACACCGGCCCGCCACCTTGGAACCGCGCAAACAAGGGTGAGGCGCGCGGATCACGGGGGCTGGCGCCTTGCAAATACATATCCGCCAACTCGCCCGCGCGGGCGGCGGGCAGCATCGCCTCAACCTCGCGATTGGCCACCACGCTATCTCCGGCAAAGGTCATGTCGGTCAGGGGGGAGAAACAGAAAACAGCAAGCGGGCGGCGCATCCGGTGTTTGAGTGTTTCGGCCAGCAAGGCCAAGGCCAGCCCGCCACCGGCACTGTCACCTCCAATAATGACAGGACGTTGCGCGCTGAGTTCAAGATAGACGGCAAGCGCATCCTCAAGCGCGGCGGGAAACGGATGTTCGGGCGCAAGCCTGTAATCGGGCAAACACGCGGGCAGACCGGCCAGCCCCGATAGCCGCGCCAACATCGCCCGGTGCGTGCGCGACGAGCCAAACACATAGCCGCCGCCGTGCAGATACAGGATAACCGGGCCACGATCCTCGACATCGGGCCCAAAGGCCCAGGTTGATGGCACCCCGTCAATCTGGCCGGACACGAAGCGGCTGCCCTTAGGCGCCCGAAACCATCGCCGCGCTTTGCGTTCAAAAACCCGGCGCAAATCCATGGGGTCTTGCGCCCGAGCCAAGTAGCGCTTTTCGAACACCCTTAGAAAGGTGTTGAGAAGTCGCCGCCGCAAGCTCAAGAGCGTTTGGCCTCGATCGCATCCCAGATCATCGCCGCGACGTTGATATCGTCGAACCGCTCAAGCTCTTGGATGCCGGTGGGCGATGTCACGTTGATTTCGGTCAGGTAATTGCCAATCACGTCGATCCCCACGAAAACTTGGCCCTTATCCCGCAAAAGCGGGCCAATGGCGGCGCAAATTTCACGATCCCTGTCGCTCAGCGCGATCTTTTCGGGCCGTCCGCCGACATGCATGTTTGACCGGGTTTCGCCCTGCGCCGGAACACGGTTGATCGCACCCACGGGTTCACCATCCACAAGGATGACGCGCTTGTCGCCGTTCTTGATCTCAGGCAGATATTTCTGAACAATCAGCGGTTCGCGGCTGAACCCGGCGAACAATTCATGCAGCGAGCTTAGGTTGCGGTCAGACTCGGACAGGTGAAACACACCTGCGCCGCCATTGCCATAAAGCGGCTTGAGGATCACATCGCCATGCCGATCCTTGAATGCGCGGATCGTAGCCAGATCACGGGCAATCGTGGTTGGCGGCATCAATTCAGGAAAATCGAGGATCAACAGCTTTTCAGGAAAGTTCCGCACCCAGAACGGATCGTTGACGACCAAAGTCTTGGGCATCACCCTTTGCAGCAAATGCGTGGTGGTGATGTAGAACATGTCAAACGGCGGGTCTTGCCGCAGCCAGACCACATCGAAATCGGCCAGATCAACATCCACCTCTTCGCCCAGACTGAAGTGATCACCGACCACGCGCTGCACCTGCAACGGCCAGCCCCGCGCCATAACCCGTCCTTCGACATAGGCCAGACGGTCAGGCGTGTAGTAAAACAGCTCATGGCCCCGGGCCTGCGCCTCTTCGGCCAAACGAAACGTGCTGTCAGCCGCGATATCAATCGGCGCGATCGGGTCCATCTGAAAAGCGATTTTCATTGCCATCCCCTGCAATCCTGTTCCACACCCTACATGGAACAAGGACGCCGCAAGCGCAAATCAGAAATGGCCAAAGGCGTTTTCATGAATCTGCGCTTGTCCGGTGGCGTCCACAATCGCCAGATCGAACCGCACCTGCGCCAATTGTCCGTCAGGGACCGTTGCAAGATATTCCGCGGCCGCGCCATGAATGCGCTGTATTTGCGGCATTCTCAGCCGTGACAGGGCCGTATCGAAATCGCGGGCTTTCTTGACTTCGCAAAAAACCACCTCGGGCCCGTCTTGCAAGATCATATCAATTTCACCGCTTTGACCGCGCCAACGGCTTTCAAGCACATGAACGCCACGCGCTTGGTATAGCCGTTCAACAATATGTTCCGCCGCCGCCCCCGACAGAAACGCCCGCCGGCCACGATCCTGCCGCGCGGTTTGACAGATCCCTTGCAAGGTTCCCGAAGGTTTGGCCATTCCGCTCACTGATCACCCTCCGGACTGTGGGACGCATCAAGTTCCAACGCGCGCTGATAAACCTGCCGCCGTTTCAATCGCAGGTCGGCTGACACCTTGTCTGCCGCATCGCGCACCGACAGCCCTTGTAGCGCGTCTTGCAAAGCCGAGTCTAAATCCACCTCGTCAACGTTTGGTAAACCCGCGCGGTCAATCACGACAACGATTTCCCCTTTCAGCGTCCGCTCGGCACAGATCAGCGCCAACTCGTCCAGCGTTCCGCGCAAGACCTCTTCAAACTTCTTGGTAATTTCGCGGCAAACTGCGGCGCGGCGATCCCCGCCAAGAACCAGCGCCGCATCGCGCAGCATCGCGGCAATGCGTTTGGGCGATTCGTAAAAAATCAGCGTGCCGGGCACCTGCGCCACCTCTTGCAGTGCGGTTTTTCGCCGTCCTGACGCATTCGGCAAAAACCCGGCGAAAAAGAAATGATCGGTGGGCAACCCAGCCAAAGTAAGCGCCGTGATCGCCGCCGACGGGCCCGGTGCCGAGATCAGCTTGTGCCCCTCGGCCACGGCTGCGCGGGCCAGATCGTATCCCGGATCAGCCACCATCGGAGTGCCCGCCTCTGAGGCGTAAACTACGGATTTTCCGGCCTGCAACGCCTGCATAATACGGGGCCGGACGCGATCACCATTGTGATCGTGATAGGCCACCAAGGGCCGGTCGACCAAGCTGATGCCATGAATATCAAGCAGTTTCCGCAGGCTGCGTGTGTCTTCTGCGGCGATCACATCGGCGGATGCCAGAATATCAAGCGTCCGCAAAGTAATGTCTCGGGCCGTGCCGATTGGCGTCGCAATCAGGTACAATCCCGGATCAAGGTTTTGCTGTTTGGGATTCACCACTAGACCCGCCTCATATGACGTTTATTATCGCAACCGTGACCGCAACAGGCCAAGACCTGTCCGCAATCAGGGAGTATTGTTCGTATGTTCGCCGTTTTGACCTCTGCCCGCAAGGTGCCCGGCCTGATCGCCGTCGTTTTCTCGGTTCTCTGGCTGGCAGCCTGCCAGCCCGTTTCAATGTCCGGAACAGGCGGCGGCGGAAGCGGCCAATCGGCCAGCGGCGGCGGGCCTGTGCCTGTTGCGCTGTTGGTGCCGCATGGGTCATCCGTGCCGCAAGAGCAAAAACTTGCGCGCGATCTGGAAAATGCAGCGAGGCTGGCAACCGCTGACCTGAGTGGCACCAAAATCGACCTGCGGGTTTACGGCACCGCCGGCAATCCCGCACAGGCCCAAACCGCCGCAATGAATGCGGTGGCCGACGGCGCAAAGATCATCATCGGCCCGCTCCATGCTGAATCGGCTAACGCGGTGGCGGTGGCCGTGGCGAATGATGGCGTGAACGTCATGGCCTTTTCCAACAACTCAACGATTGCAGGCGGCAATCTGTTTATCCTTGGGCAAACGTTCAGTGACACAGCAGACCGGCTGGCCGAATACGCGGTGCGCCAAGGCAAAAGCCGCGTCCTGACGGTTTACTCGGACAACCTTTCGGGGCGTTTGGGCAAACAGGCCATAGAACAGGCTTTGATGCAAAACGGGGCGACAGCGGCGGGCAGTGTCGGCTACCAGTTTTCCCAAGACGGGGTCGTGAAAGTCATTCCGCAAATCAAATCCACAGCCGAACAAAACGGGGCCGATGCGATTTTCCTGACGGCCAACACGGCCGGCGCGCTGCCGCTGTTTTCACAGATGCTGCCCGAAGCGGGGCTGCGCCCGGACACCATCCAATACATGGGCCTAAGCCGTTGGGATACACCGCCGCAAACATTGGAGCTGCCGGGCGTGCAGGGCGGTTGGTTCACGATGCCCAACCCACAACGCAGCGCCCAGTTTCGCGGCCGGTTTGAAGCGGCCTATGGCTCCCAGCCGCACGCATTGGCCGGGCTTGCCTATGACGGTATCGCGGCGGTCGGCGCCTTGACGAAATCGGGGCGTTCTGACGCGCTTAGCCGAGCTGCGCTGACACAAAGCGCCGGGTTTCAAGGGGTGAACGGGGTGTTCCGGTTCGGCCCGGACAATACAACCGATCGCGGTTTGGCCGTCGCCACGGTGCGCAACAATCAGGTTGTCGTGATCGACCCAGCACCGCAAGGCTTTGGCGGCGCAGGCTTTTGATTGCGCTGTGCCCCACGCCCTGATGTGAGTGATATGAAAGACCTGATCGCGCAACCGCAGAACTTGATCTGTCCGCCAGACGCCATCCTTGACAACGCCGCGGTCACATCGCTGATCGATAGTGCTGTTCAAGAGGCCGAGGGCGACACCACCGTTCTGCAAAAATCCGTTGTCGCGATCCTGTCAGACCGGCTGAAATCGGGGCGCGATGCGATTGCCGATGGATTGACGGCCCGGCCCTTTGCCTCGCGACCGACGGTGCGCGCCTATAGCTGGCTGACCGATTGCATCATTTTAACCGCTCTTGATGTGGTCACGCGCCATATTCACCCGCTGTCCAATCCCACGGACTCGGAACGTATCACTGTTTTCGCTGTTGGCGGATATGGCCGGGGCGAGATGGCCCCGCAATCCGATGTCGATCTATTGTTTTTGACGCCCTACAAAATCACCCCTTGGGCCGAAAGCGTGATCGAATCGATGCTCTATATCCTGTGGGATCTGCGGCTGAAGGTTGGGCATGCCAGCCGCACAATTCGCGACTGTTTACGCTTGGGCGAAGACGATTTCACGATCCGCACCGCCCTTTTGGAAAACCGGTTTCTAGCCGGTGACAGGCAACTGGCCGATCATTTCAAAAAACGTCTTTGGCATGAGTTGTTCGAAGGCTCAGAGCGCGAGTTCATCGAAGCCAAACTAGAGGAACGCGACGCCCGCCACGAAAAACAAGGCGGGCAGCGGTTTATGGTTGAGCCCAATGTCAAAGAAGGCAAAGGCGGGCTGCGCGACCTGCAATCGCTATTCTGGATCGCCAAATACCTGCACCGCGTCGACAGCGTTTCCGAGTTGGTCGCCACAGGCCTGTTCACCGCAGAAGAGTTTGAAACTTTCGCCACGGCTGAAAGCTTTCTTTGGGCGGTACGCTGCCACATCCATCTGCTCACCAGACGCGCCACCGACCAGATTACCTTTGATCTGCAAGTCGAAGTGGCCGAGCGGATGGGATACAAGGACACCGCCGGGCGGCGTGCGGTTGAAGTGTTTATGCAGGATTACTTCCGCCATGCCACGCAAGTGGGCGATCTGACCCGGATATTCCTGACCAAGCTTGAAGCCGCGCATGTCAAACCTGAACCGCTGCTGCAACGGATATTCCGGCGCAAACGCAAACTGAAAGAGGGCTATACCGAAATCCACGGGCGGCTTGCGATTGCCGATGAAACGGTTTTTTTGTCCGACCCGCTGAACCTTTTGCGTGTGTTCGAAGAGGGGCTGCGCACCGGCTTACTGATCCACCCTGATGCCATGCGGCTGGTCACCGCCAATCTGGATCTGATAGACGACAGCATGCGCGCCGATCCAAGGGCGCGTAAACTGTTCCTTGATCTGCTGTTGAAACACGGCAATCCCGAACGCGCGCTGCGCCGGATGAACGAGCTGGGCGTTCTGGCGGCCTTCATCCCCGAGTTCGAGCCGATCGTCGCCCTGATGCAGTTCAACATGTATCACAGCTACACAGTGGACGAGCATACAATCCAGTGCATCTCGAACCTTGCGCAGATCGAACGCGGAGAGCGGACCGAGGATTTGCCGCTGTCATCGTCCATCCTTGAGGCGGGTGTAAACCGACGGGTGCTTTACGTGGCCCTGCTGTTGCACGACATCGGCAAGGGCCGAAGCGAAGATCATTCGATCGTCGGCGCCCGTATCGCACGCAAGGTCGCGCCACGGCTTGGCCTGAAACCCAAAGAGGTGGACACGATCGAATGGCTGGTGCGCTATCATCTGCTGATGTCGGACATGGCGCAGAAACGCGACATCGCTGACCCGCGCACCGTGCGTGATTTCGCCAAAGCCGTGCAAACCAAAGAGCGGCTTGATCTGCTGTGCGTGTTGACGGTCTGCGATATACGCGGCGTCGGTCCCGGCACGTGGAACAATTGGAAAGCGTCGTTGTTGCGCGCGCTCTATCGCCAAACACAGCGCGCAATGGAAGGCGGGCTGGAAGATCTCAACCGCGAGCAGCGCGGCTCGGACGCGAAACGCAACCTGCGCGACGCGTTGGAGGGTTGGCCCACCAAAGACCTCAAACGTGAAACCGCGCGCCACTATCCGCCCTATTGGCAGGGTCTGCATGTCACGGCGCATGTAGTGTTTGCCCGCCTGCTGCGTGATCTGGACGCGAACGAAGTCGCGATTGATCTGGCCATCGACGAAGATCGTGACGCCACCCGCGCCTGTTTCGCGCTGGCCGATCACCCCGGCATCTTTTCGCGTCTTGCCGGGGCCTTGGCGCTTGTCGGGGCCAACGTGGTGGACGCCCGGACCTATACATCGAAGGACGGGTTCGCCACCGCGGTGTTCTGGATACAGGATGCAGACGGTCACCCCTACGAGGCCGAGCGCCTGCCGCGCCTGCGCGAGATGATCCACAAAACCCTGAAGGGCGAGGTTGTGGCCACCGAAGCGATCAAATCACGCGACAAGATCAAGAAACGCGAGCGTGCGTTCAAGGTGCCCACGCATATCACCTTTGATAACGAGGGCTCGGAAATCTACACGATCATCGAGGTCGACACCCGCGACCGCCCCGGCCTGTTGTATGATCTGACCCGAACACTGGCTGACAACAATGTCTATATCAACTCGGCCGTGATCGCGACCTATGGCGAACAGGTGGTCGATACCTTCTACGTCAAGGATATGTTCGGCCTGAAATTCCACTCGGCCAGCAAGCAAAAAGCGCTTGAAAAGAAACTGCGCAGCGCCATCACCGAAGGCGTGGAGCGCGCAACCGCTTGACAAACCCGCAATAATTCAAACAGATCAGCCGCGGGGCGCAATCTTGGCGCCCCGTTTTATTGACAGGCACGCACCATCCATGACCGATATCCTGATTTTGCTGGCCGCGGCCTTTGGCGCGGGTGTTCTGAACACCATCGCAGGTGGCGGAACATTCCTGACCTTTCCGGCCTTGGTCTTTGCCGGCGTTCCGCCGGTAGCCGCAAACGCCACAAGCGCCGTGGCGGTGTTTCCCGGTTATCTGTCGGGTGCATTTGGGTTCCGCGCAGAACTGGCCAGCCTCGAACGGCCCCGGCTTTTGCGGCTTGGCCTGATTTCCTTGGCAGGTGGTGTGACCGGCGCGGGGCTGCTGCTGATTTCATCGAACAAGGCGTTTTCGATTGTCGTGCCCTTCCTGCTGCTGGCGGCCACGATCATCTTTCTGTTCGGTGATCGCATCCGCACATGGGCTGCCAACCATGCCCGCAGCGTCACCCCCGAAGGTGCATTTGGCCTGTTCGCGGTCAGCCTGTATGGCGGCTATTTCAATGGCGGTCTTGGTATCGTCCTGCTGGCGCTGTTTGCCATGTGGGGTATGACAGCGCTGCATCAAATGAACGGGCTGAAAAACGGGCTGAGCTTTACCATCTCGGCCATCTCGGTTGCGGTGTTCGCATTGGCCGGGCTGGTGGCATGGCCGCAGGCTTTGATGATGATGGTTGCGGCCTCCATTGGCGGTTATGTCGGCGCACCACTGGCCCGTGCATTGCCAAAATCAACCGTCCGGGGGCTGATCGCCTTGATCGGCTTTGGAATGAGTGCCGTGTTCTTCTGGCGCATGATCGCCTGACGGCTTCCGCCCTTTCCCTGCACAGCACGATCCGCTAAGCCTTGGCGCAACCGTCCAAAGCAAAGGCCTGCCCATGAGACCCGTCCGCCTGTTATCCGGTGTGCTGACCGTTGGCGTATGGACACTGCTTAGCCGGATATTGGGATTTGTGCGCGATGTGCTGATTGCCAGTTATCTTGGCCCGGGCGCGTTGATGGATGCGTTCGTTGCGGCCTTCCGCCTGCCGAACATGTTTCGTCGCTTCTTTGCCGAAGGGGCGTTCAACGCGGCCTTCGTGCCGATGTTTTCCAAGAAATACGAAGGCGAGGAAGATCATCAGCATTTCGCGTCTTTGGCGCTGTCGGGCCTGTCTTTGGTCTTGTTGGCGCTGACCGGGTTGGCCCTGCTGTTCATGCCCGCGCTTGTCTGGGCCACCGCCGAAGGGTTTGTAGGCGACGAACGCTTTGACCTGACCGTGGAATTCGGACGCGTTGTGTTTCCCTATATCCTGTTCATCTCGCTGGCGGCGTTATTTTCGGGCGTTTTGAACGCGGTAGGCCGCTTTGCCGCCGCCGCTGCCGCGCCGGTGCTGCTGAATGTGGCGCTGGTGGTCGCCATGATCTTTGCCGCGCAAACCGGCGGGGCCGTGGCGCAGGCGCTTGTGTGGACCATTCCATTTGCCGGGGTCGCGCAATTGGCCTTGGTCTGGATTGCCGCCCGCAAGGCCGGATTGCATATACGGCCTGTGCGCCCCCGTTGGACACCGGACATGTCCCGGCTTGTGCGCATTGCCATTCCCGCTGCCTTGGCAGGCGGCGTGATGCAGGTGAACTTGCTGGTCGGCCAACAGGTGGCGTCGAACTATGACAAGGCGGTCAGCTGGCTTTATTCCGCCGACCGGCTCTATCAATTGCCGCTTGGCGTGGTGGGCATCGCGGTGGGGATCGTCTTGCTGCCCGATCTGTCACGCCGGCTCAAGCTGGACGATCACACCGGCGCGCGCGAGGCCTATTCGCGTGCCGCCGAAATTTCGCTTGCCCTGACAGTGCCATGCGCTGTGGCGTTGATCGCGGTGCCCATCCCCTTAATCTCGGTTCTGTTTGAACGCGGCGCATTTGGGGCCGATGATACCGCCGCCACGGCCCTAGCGGTGGCGATTTACGGCTTGGGCTTGCCCGCCTTCGTGCTGCAAAAAATTCTGCAACCGCTGTTTTTCGCCCGCGAAGATACCAAAAGCCCCTTTCGCTATGCCGTGGTCGCCATGATCGTAAACGCGGTGCTGGCGGTTGGGCTGGCCTTTGTCATCGGCTGGATCGCCGCGGCGATTGCGACGACCGTTGCCGGGTGGGCTATGGTCTGGCTATTGATGCGCGGCGCGCGCGGGTTTGGCGATGTGGCCCGTCTTGATAACCGGTTTCGCCGCCGGGTTTGGCGGATCGGGCTGGCCTCGGTCTTGATGGGCGTGATCGTCTGGGGAATGCATGTGCTGCTGACCCCGTTTTTCGGAGTGGCGGGCCTGCGGTGGCTGGCTTTGCTGGGTATGATCCTTGCCGGGATCATCAGCTATTTTGGCATAGGTCACATGATCGGCGCGTTTCGCCTGTCGGAATTTCGCAGCGCCATGCGCCGGTGATGGCTTAGCGATGCCGTATCTTGGCGCGGATCTTGGCCCACCCGCCGGGGGCCAAAAAGAACGACAGGACAAAACCAAACCCAAACCCCGCCACATCGGCCAGCCACGTGCTGTTTGACCCAAACAACAGGCCAAACACCAGTTGCAGCACCATCAATATCCCAATCAGTGAAAACGCCCGGGCCTGATTTGCGCCCATCTGGCCAAGACGTAGCCACAGCAAATAGGTAAACCCACCAATCAATCCGTACACACCGGGAAACGCGCCAATCAGCCAAGGCCGTTCCGGTGCGATCAGGCCAAACACCAGTGCGCCGCCAACAGCCGACGTGACAAACAACAAAAGCGTGGCCCATTGCGAAAACACTTCGCCCACGAACTTGCCCAGCGCCAAAAGCATGATACCGGCAAACAAGGCATGGGTGAACGAGCCGTGAATGAAAATGAACGTCACAAACCTTTGCAAGTGCTCGGACGGCCAAACCCCGTTTTGCAGCATCCAGCCAAAGATTTCGGCATTGAACCCGTAATCCTGAATTGCCCCCTGCCGCCAGCCTACACCCTCGGGGCCGCCCAACAGGCCACGGGTGCCAAGCGAAAACAATGCCTCAAGCAGGACAATCGCCAAAAACAAGGCGACCACAACGGGCGGCATAGGGTTGACGGGGCTGTCGGTCTGGGGGCTGCTCATGCCTGCTCTCCTTGACGGGGCTTTGACCCATGGCTAAGCGAGGCAAGCACAGAAATCCACCACGGAGATGAGCCATGACCGAGGCGGCCTTTACCCCCCGCGTCTTTTCCGGCATCCAGCCCTCGGGCAACCTGACGCTTGGCAATTATCTTGGCGCGCTCAAACGCTTTGCCAACAGCCAGAATGACGGGATCGAGTCGATCTTTTGCATGGTCGACCTGCATGCCATCACCGTCTGGCAAGACCCTGCCGCGCTGCGCCATGCCACACGCGAATTGGCCGCCGGGTTCATCGCGTCGGGGATCGACCCGCAGAAATCCATCCTGTTCAACCAATCCCAAGTGCCCGAGCACACGCAGATGGCGTGGGTCTTTAACTGCGTCGCGCGCATGGGCTGGATGAAACGGATGACCCAATTCAAGGACAAAGCCGGCAAGAACGCCGAACAGGCCAGCCTTGGGTTGTTTGGCTACCCGGCCCTGATGGCGGCCGATATTCTTGCCTATCACGCCACCCATGTGCCGGTGGGCGAAGACCAGAAACAGCATCTGGAATTGACGCGCGACATCGCGCTGAAGTTCAACAATGACTACGGCGTTGAGTTCTTCCCGATCACCGAACCCGTGATCGAAGGCGCCGCCACCCGGGTGATGAGCCTGCGGGACGGCTCCAAGAAGATGTCAAAATCCGACCCATCGGACATGAGCCGCATCAACCTGACTGACGACGCCGACACCATCGCCAAGAAAATCCGCAAGGCCAAGACCGATCCCGAGCCGTTGCCCGACACCGCCGATGGGCTGGAAGACCGCCCCGAGGCCCGCAATCTGGTGAACATCTTTGCCGCCCTCAACGATCAAAGCGTCGATCAGGTGATGCAAGAGATGGGCGGCAAACCATTTTCCGAATTCAAGCCGCTGCTGGCCGATCTGGCGGTGGAAAAGCTGGCCCCGATTTCCGTTGAAATGGCCCGGCTGATGCAAGACGTGGCTGAAATCGACCGTATCCTGACCGATGGATCACAACGGGCGCGGGCCATCGCGCATCCGATCCTGCGCCAGACCTACGATATCATAGGCATGGTGCCGCCGGTCAGCGCCTGACACCGAAAATAGCCGGGGCAGCGCATTCGCGGCCCCGGTGGCCCCGCAACCCCACCTTCAGTCACGCCGCGCCGCGTCACTTTGTGGTTTTGCATCTTCTGCCTTCTGATGTGCCCTCATTGCCTTGGGGCGAGATGCGCAATCTATTTCATAACTTACAAATCATAAAAATTGGGCGGGGTCGTAGTCCCTGCCTCACAGCCTTGCGAAACGCACCTTTCGCGCCATAGTCTGTGCAAAAAGGGAAACCACCATGCGCAAACTGCAAACCCAAGGGCTGCATCACATCACCCTGATAGGGGCCGACCGGCAAACGTCCATCGACTTTTGGGAAGGGGTTTTGGGCATGCCGTTCATTTTTGAACAGCCCAATTTGGACGACCCCGACGAAGGCCACCTGTATTTCGATCCCGGCGACGGGCGGTTGATCACCATATTCACCAACGAAACCCGCAAGCCCAAACGCAGTCGTACGCCAACCGAAGCCGGCAATGTGCATCACATCGCGTTCAACGTTAGCCGGGCGACCTTTTCGCAGGTGCCCGAGCGCTTGGATCAGCGGGGCATCGGCCATTCCGGCCCCAAGGATCGCGGCTTTATGGATTCGATCTATTTCCGTGATCCCTTGGGCCTGCTGATCGAACTGGCCTGCTATCGATTCGAGCCGCCGCAGGGCTGCACCCATGCCGATGTCATGGTCGAGGCCCATCGCCTGCGCGTCGAACGCGGCGATTACAACATTCAAGACATCCATTTGGCCGATGCGATTGAACGCTTGGTGGCGCGCAGCCAATCCAGCCTGTCGACAGATCGCAGTCCGCGTAATCCGTACTGACCTCAGGCCTGCATAAACGCACCAACGTTGCCCGAATTTGCCGAATGGTGCGTATGCGCTGCCGCCCTTAAGACCTGAGCAGCTGAAGACGAAGGAGCGTTGCGATGTCACACCCCGTTCACCCTCAGACAACAGTCGGCCATGTCCATCTCAAGGTTGCGGACCTTGATCGCGCAATTCACTTTTATTCAGATGTGTTGGGCTTCGAGTTACAACAACGATGGGGCGACAGCGCTGCTTTTTTAGGCGCGGGTGGCTACCACCATCATATCGGCCTGAACACATGGGATAGCTTGGGCGGCAGCCCCGCCCCCAAAGGACATACCGGGCTTTACCATTCCGCCTTTTTGTATCCTGACCGGACACAACTGGCTGATGCACTGCGCAGGGTGCTGGCCGCTGGCATCCCGATCGAAGGGGCCGCCGACCATGGCGTAAGCGAGGCGATTTACCTGTCCGATCCAGACGGCAACGGCGTTGAGCTTTACCGTGATCGCGCGCCGCAAGACTGGCCGCGTGACGCCGATGGGCAGCTTGCCATGACCAACGCGCCGCTTGATCTTGATGCCCTCTTGTCAGACGCGCCCTGATCTCTTCTTCTGTTCAAAAATATCCCGGGGAGCGCGAGGGGCTGGCCCCTCGCTTCTGTCGCGGACATAGGCACAGACGGTCTGGACCCTTGCGGACAACCCGCCTAACTTGCCCACAAAGATAGGAGGCCAAAGATGGCAGTCGGGACACAGATCAGAACCTATTTCACTGGCGCTTGGCATGACGGTGATCTGCCGGTGATGCGGGCGGCCGATCACGGGTCGTGGCTTGGCACAACGGTGTTCGACGGGGCGCGCTATGCCCATGGCCTGACGCCTGATCTGGACAAGCACTGCGCGCGCGTCAATGCCTCGGCCAAGGCGCTGATGATCAAGCCCACCGTCACGCCAGAGGATATGGTTGAAATCATCCGCGAGGGGCTGAAACCCTACAGCCCGGACACCGCCGTTTATATCCGCCCGATGTATTGGTCGATCAGCGGCGGGCCGTTGGGCGTGATGCCGGACTACGAGGGCGGAACAGGCTTTGCCGTCTGTCTTGAAGCGTCGCCGATGGCGCCGGCAGGCAGTTCCACCACCCTGACGCGCACACAGTTTCGCCGGCCGGTGCTGGAAGATGCCGTCGTCAATGCCAAGGCGGGCTGCCTTTACCCCAACAATGCCCGCATGATCGCCGAAGCGCAGGCCAAGGGGTTTGGCAATGCGCTGGTGGCCGATGCGCTTGGCAACGTCGCCGAAAGCGCCACCGCGAACGTCTTTGCCGTCAAGGACGGCGAGGTGTTCACGCCGGTGCCAAACGGCACCTTCCTGTCGGGCATCACCCGCGCGCGCCACATCGCGAACCTGCGCGCCGATGGTGTAACGGTGCATGAAACGGTGATGAGCTTTCAGGATTTCCACGACGCCGACGAGGTGTTCCTGTCAGGCAACATGATGAAGGTCACGCCCGTCACCGCCTTTGACGACACCCAGTATCAGGTTGGTCCGATCACCAAGCGGGTGATGGAGCTTTATTGGGATTGGGCCGCATCCACGGGCTGAACGGGCCAGCGTAAACGCGAGTCTTCGATGGATGCGCAGATCGCCCGGCATAACGCAGCGTTTCGGGTGACAAATGCACAGTGTCCGGCCATGCTGCCGCGCAAAACCGGAGGCCGCCATGACCAACTACAGCCACCTTCTGTCGCCCCTAGATCTGGGCCATGTGACCTTGAAAAACCGGGTCTTGATGGGCTCGATGCATACCGGGCTGGAAGAAACCAAGGATTGGAACCGCGTGGCCGAGTTCTATGCCACACGGGCGCGCGGCGGTGTGGGGCTGATGGTGACGGGCGGCATGGCCCCGAATCCTGAAGGCGGCGTTTTCCCCGGTGCGGCAGGGCTTTATACCGATCAGGACATCGCCAATCACCACCACGTAACAGACCGCGTGCATGATGCGGGCGGGAAAATTGCAATGCAGATTCTGCATGCGGGGCGCTATGCCTACAGCCCCGATTGCGTGGGGCCATCACCGATCAAATCCCCGATTTCGCCCTTTCCGCCCAAGGAACTGGACGAAGACGGCATCGAAAAGCAGATCAAGGATATCGTCACTGCCGCCACCCGCGCCCGCTTGGCCGGGTATGACGGGGTCGAAATCATGGGGTCCGAGGGGTATTTCCTGAACCAGTTTCTTGTCACCCATACCAACAAACGCACCGACCATTGGGGCGGCAGCTATGAGAATCGCATGCGCCTGCCGGTCGAGGTGGTGCGCCGGGTGCGCGAGGCGGTCGGCGACGATTTCATCGTGATCTACCGCCTGTCGATGATTGATCTGGTGCCCGACGGCTCGACCTTTGACGAGGTGGTGCAACTGGCGCAAGCCGTTGAGAAGGCCGGGGCCAGCCTGATCAACACCGGCATTGGCTGGCACGAGGCGCGCATTCCCACCATCGCCACGTCTGTGCCACGCGCGGCCTTTTCTTGGGTGACAAAAAAGCTGATGGGCAAGGTCGGCATCCCTGTCATCACCTCGAACCGAATCAACACGCCGGATGTGGCCGAAACCCTGTTGGCTGACGGCTGCGCCGACATGGTGTCGATGGCCCGGCCCTTTCTGGCCGATCCGGATTTCGTGAAAAAAGCGGCTGACGGTCGGGCCGACACGATTGCGCCCTGCATCGCCTGCAATCAGGCCTGTCTGGATCATACATTCAGCGGCAAAATCTCAACCTGTCTGGTCAATCCGCGAGCGTGTTATGAAACCGAACTACCCGTCACACCAACCGAGCGGCCCAAATCCATTGGCGTCGTCGGCGCAGGCCCGGCCGGGCTGGCGGCGGCCATGACCGCCGCCGAGCGGGGCCACACCGTGACTCTGTTTGATCGGGCCAACCAGATTGGCGGGCAATTGAACATGGCGCGCGACATTCCGGGCAAGGAAGAATTCCACGGCCTTGTCGACTGGTTTGACACCATGGTGCAAGAGCTGGCCGTGACCCTCAAGTTGGGGGCCACCGCCACCGCCGATGATTTGGCCGGGTTCGACGAGGTGATCATCGCCACCGGTGTCGTGCCGCGCGATCCGGGTATTCCGGGCCAAGACGGGCCGAACGTTCTGTCGTATATCGATGTTCTGCGCGGCAAGGCCCCTGTGGGCCAGCGTGTGGCCATCGTGGGGGCGGGCGGTATCGGCTTTGATGTAGCCGAATTTCTGGTGCAAGACGGCGACAGCCCAACCGAAGACTTGGCCGAATGGCAAGTGGAATGGGGCGTTGGCGATCCGTCCGAAACCCGTGGCGGCCTTGCCCCGAATGGCCCGCAACCCGATGCGCCCGCGCGTCAGGTGACCTTGCTGCAACGCAAGGCCGAACGTCCCGGCAAACGGCTTGGCAAAACGACAGGCTGGATTCATCGCGCGGCCCTTCGAATGAAAGGCGTTCAAATGCTCAGCGGTGTGAATTACGAACGCATAGATGCGGATGGCCTGCATATCAGCCATGGCGAAACACGTGAAAACCCCACCCTGATCGAAGCGGATACCGTGGTGCTGTGCGCCGGGCAGCTCTCGGACCGCAGCCTTGCCGATACGCTTGAGGCCAAGGGGGTTCCCGTACATGTGATTGGCGGTGCCGATGTTGCCGCCGAGTTGGACGCAAAGCGCGCGATTGACCAAGGCACGCGTCTGGCGGCTATCTTGTAAATCGGACGCAGCGGCCTTCGGCAACTTGGGAAACGGTTGTTTCGCCGTTTCCATGTTTCGAACGATCGGTCACAAAACCAAGATATTGTCTGGCGGTTGCCGCAGTTGTGCCTGAATTCGGGTCGATAACGATACTCGACAAACGGATAGAGGTATCGAGTATGGATCGCCTGACTGAAATGGAGGCCTTTGCCACGGTTGTGGACCAAGGCGGGTTTACCGACGCGGCGCGCAAAATGGGGATTTCGAAATCAGCCATGTCCAAGCATGTGTCATCGCTTGAGGCACGTTTGGGCGCACGTCTGCTCAACCGGACGACCCGCCGGGTCAGCCCCACCGAGATCGGCCTTGCCTACTATGACAGGGCGCTACGTGTGCTGAATGATGCGGGCGAAGCCGATGCCTTGGTCAGTTCCATGCAATCGGCCCCGTCGGGCCTGCTGCGCATCTCGGTGGCCACGGATTTCGGAGTAAATCACCTAAGCCCGGTGTTGGGTGGTTTTCTGGACGAATTCCCGGATATCTCGGTCAACATGGTGCTGAACAACCGTTACGTTGAATTGATTTCAGAAGGGTTCGACATGGCGATCCGCATTGGCGAGTTGGAAGACAGCACCCTGCGCGCCCGCAAGCTGACCGAAACCACCAAGCGCATGATCGCCAGCCCCGAGTATCTGAAACGCAACGGACGTCCGGCCAAAATTGACGACCTGAACGAACACAAGCTTTTGCACTATTCCAGCCAATCAGGCGGTGCCGTTTGGAAACTGACCGCCCCGTCCGGTGAAAAGCGGCAAATTCGCACCGCCGGCGGGCTTTCTGTGAACGATGGACAATCCTTGTTGAACGCCACGATTTCAGGGCTTGGCATCGCTTATTTGCCCAGCTTCCTTTACGCCCAAGCCATGGCCGATGGTCTGGTTGAAGATGTGATTCCCGATTTGCCAACCGAAACCCAAGGTATTTATGCCGTCTATCCGCCGGGCCGGTTCACGCAGCCAAAGGTGCGGGCCTTCATTGATTTTCTTGTGCATGCCTTTGCCGAAAAGGGGCCGAACAACTGGTAAGGCTTACTTTAAACCAGTGACTGGCCAACTGCCCCGGCTGCATCAGTGCGACCGGGGCTTTTGCAATTTTCCGCATTGTGCACAGGTTTTGTGCATATGATCCGGTTGTAAGACATCGGTCCTGTGCCAGATAGTGGGTAGGCAGTTCGAAACGAAAGGAACAGGCTATGGCGATACCGAAATTATTGGTGATTTCAGGGTCTTTGCGGAAAGGCTCTTATAACCGGATGTTGCTGAAAGAAGCACAAACCGCATTTGGCCAAGCCGAGATAATCGAAGCGGATTTGAATTTCCCCCTGTATGACGGCGATCTAGAGGAGGCAGAAGGCGTTCCAGATGACGTTAAGACACTGACAGATCAAATAAAAAATGCTGACGCAGTGGTGATTTCATCCCCCGAATACAACAAGGGCATCACTGGCGTTCTTAAAAATGCGCTGGATTGGATCAGCCGGGTTGAGGGGATGCCATTCAAGGGCAAGCCAACCGTCGTCATGTCAGCCAATATGGGCCGCACAGGCGGGGAAACTGGTCAGTTCATGACAATAAGCTGCCTGATCCCGCTGCAAGCCCATATCGTGAATGGCCCGATGCTTTGTATTGCCACCGCGCAAAACGAGTTTGATGACAATGGCGCGCTGACCAACGACCACTACAAGAAAGTGCTGTCCGGCAAGATGGACGCCTTGCGCACGGCGATTGCCTAACTCTCTGACTTATTGGATATTTCCAAAAGATTTCCGTCAGGATCACGCAGGTAGATGGACACGATAGGCCCGGTCGCACCGGTCCGGGCAACCGGGCCTTCTTCGACTGCGATAGAATGGTCGCGCAAATGCGCAATCCAATCCGACAGCGGAATGTCCGATAAAAAACAAAGGTCAGCACTTCCCGGCGCGGGCTGTGCTGCCTTTGGTTCAAACTCGGCCCCGGCCTGATGCAGATTGATTTTCTGCGATCCGAATGTCAGCGCCCAACGGGCGGACCCATCGGCAGGCGTGAATTGCTGCGCCGTCATGCCCATGACATCACGATAGAAAATCACTGTCGCGTCGATGCTGCCAACGGTCAAAACTATATGATCCAGTGCGAAAACCAATGGCTGCATTTTGCAATTGTTCCTGTTCTGTCAGAGGCTTATGATCCAAATCATGAGTGACCCAATCCAAACCATCACCGATGTCATCGACCCGATGCGCGCCCGCGCGATGCAAGCCAGCCTTGGGCAGGATGTGACCCTGATCAAAGGCGATGCGCTGCCGCCGTTTTACCATCAACTGTATTTCTGGGATCCGCAAGGCCCGGAAAACCTTGGCCGGGATGGGCATCCCAAGGTTGGGGGCGTGATACCTGACATGGGGTTGCCCCGGCGCATGTGGGCTGGCGGAGGCATGGAGTTTCACCATCCTCTGGTTGCGGGAGTATCCGCTAAGCGTTTGACGTTTATTGAAAATTCCACGCAAAAAGAGGGCCGAAGCGGGCCTTTGGGTTTTGTCACGCTACGCCATGACATCTGGCAAGAAGACACGTTGTGCCTGACCGACACGCAAGACCTTGTGTATCGCGAAGACCCAGCCCCCGACGCCCCGAAACCCACGCCACCACAGGCCGCAACGGACGAGGATGTTTGCGAAACGCGCAGCTTTGATACCACCTTGCTGTTTCGCTACTCGGCTTTGACCTTCAACGGCCACCGCATCCACTATGACATTGAGTATGCAAAGCACGTCGAAGGCTATGCCGGGTTGGTCGTGCATGGGCCGTTGTTGGCGCAGCACTTGATTTTGCTGGCAGAACGGCAATTGGGTGGCCTGACCAATTTTCAGTTCCGCGCCACCGCCCCCTTGATGCATTTTGAAACCGCCGAGTTTTGCTGGAAAGCCGACGGCACCGCGTGGGTGCGCGGCCCGGACGGGCGGCAGTGTATGACCGCCAAAGCAAGCTGAGGTTCGCACAAGCCCTGCGCCCGCCAAACGGCCCGCGCCCTGAACAGCTTAATAAGACGCTTCGGGCCGGAACGCCGCGGGAATATGGTCCGCCCCGTCAAGCACCAGATCGGCCATGACCTGCGCCACCTTGGGGGCCATACCAAAGCCGATCTTGAACCCGCCATTGGCAATGAATTCCCCGGCATGCAGCGGATGCGCCCCCAGCATCGGCGCGCGCGAGCGGGTGCGCGGCCGCACCCCGGCCCATCTGTCGATCACCGGCGCATCGCGCAGCGCAGGCACAGCGGCACGGGCCCGCGCGATGACATCGTCAAGCTGCGCGTCGGTGCTGGTGGGATCGTCATAGTCGCGTTCCGAGGTCGAGCCGATGGCCGTGGTGCCATCGCGATGCGGGACGATGTGAATGGCATCAGCAAAAAGCTGCGGCAGGTTGGGCGCGGCATGGGCCAGAACCGCGCCCTGCCCTTTGACCCCGTTGCCCACGATACGGCTGTGATGGGTTGTCAGTTCGTCCAGACCAGCAAGGCCGGTGGCATGAACAACTTGACCGATCTGCGCGCCGTCGGCCAGCACCTTGCCCCCCTTGGCGCGGATTGCGGCGACAAGCGCGGCGCAGGCTTGGCGCGGGTGCATCCGGGCGGTCAGCGTATCCCGGATCAGCCAGCCAGTGGGCGTGACAGGCGCCCATTCCAACCCATCGGCGCGGATCACCTGCCAATCAGCCTGCCCCTGCCACAGCGTATACGCCGAAGCCGACCGCACGCGCGCCAGTTCCAGCGCGTGATCGTCCGGCACAGGTTGCAAGCGGCCAAGGCGCGCATAGCCGGCCGACAGGCCCGAAACCTCTTGCACTTCGGCCCAGAACCCTTCGGCCATGATCAGGCTGTCGAATTGAAACGCCTTCTTGTCGTTCCAGTTTTCCGGCACATGCGGGGCCAATGCCCCCACAACCCCGCCTGAGGCCCCGGCGCCCGGCCCATGCGGGTCGATCACCTGCACCTTTGCGCCGCGTTGCAGACAGGCCCATGCGATAGACAAGCCGAATATCCCTGCGCCCAGAACGGTTACGTCGGCCATTGTCATTCCCCTGTCTGCCCGGCATTGTCGGCGGCGTTATGGCACAGGACGCGACCGGTGCCCATGGGATGCGCGCGGCGACACAAGGCCGCCCCAGCGCATGATCTGATACCATCAGGGGACATATGACAAGGACCGCGAAACTTGAATGGCGTGACGGGGACGTGCCGGTGTCAACCCGGTTCGACGATCCCTATTACAGCCTTGAAAACGGGCTGAATGAAACCCGTCATGTATTTTTGGCAGGCAATGATCTGCCCGCGCGTTTTTGCGACGGGTTTCAAGTGGCCGAACTGGGGTTTGGCACGGGGCTGAACCTGCTGGCCTGCGTGCAGGCGTGGCGGCAGGCCGGCGTGTCCGGCGTGCTGCGGTTTACCAGTTTCGAAGCCTTTCCGATGGATGCGGCGGACATGATCCGCGCGCAGGCCCGTTTTTCAGACCTGTCCGGGATCGCCGAGCAGTTGGCCCCGCATTGGCAGGCGGGCGCAACCGAAATATCGCTGCCCGATCTAGAGTTTCGCTTGATCGTTGGCGATGCGCGCCAGACAGTGCAAGACTGGGCGGGACAGGCCGATGCATGGTTTCTGGATGGCTTTTCCCCGGCCAAAAACCCCGAGCTTTGGGAAGACGCGTTACTGGCCGTGGTCGGGCAGCATACGGCCCAGACCGGAACAGCCGCCACTTATACCGCGGCAGGGTTCGTGCGCCGCAGGCTGGAGGCCGCCGGGTTTACAGTGACACGCGCGCCGGGCTATGGCCGCAAACGCCACATGACCCGCGCGGTGAAAGGCACAGCATGACCGAACAGAACACCCGCCTTGGCATTTGGCTGATGGTCACGACCACCTTTATTTTCGCCGTGCAGGACGGCATCAGCCGCCATTTGGCGGGCGAATACAATGTGCTGATGGTGGTGATGATCCGCTATTGGTTCTTTGCCGCCTTCGTGATGACCGTGGCCGCGCGTAAAGCAGGCGGGCTGCGCGCGGCGTCGGCCACCAGCCAGCCCTTGGTGCAAGGCTTTCGCGCGGTGTTGCTGGTGGCGGAAATCTGCGTGATGATCTTTGCCTTTACCCTGTTGGGGCTGGTCGAAAGCCATGCAGTGTTTGCCTGTTATCCGCTTTTGATCGCTGCCCTGTCTGGCCCGGTTTTGGGCGAAAGCGTAGGCTGGCGCAGGTGGGCGGCAATTGGCGTCGGGTTCATCGGGGTGATCATCATTCTTGAGCCGGGCTTTGGCGTGTTCCAGCCGCAGGCGATTGTACCGTTGATAGCGGCGCTGATGTTTGCACTTTACGGGCTGCTGACCCGCTATGTGGCGCGGCGCGATTCGGCGGCAACCTCGTTTTTCTGGACAGGCACCGTGGGGTCGGTGGCGATGACTGCCGTCGGCACATGGTTCTGGGAGCCGATGAGCGGCCCGGATTGGGGCTGGATGGCATTGCTGTGCGTGACCGGCGCGTTAGGGCATTTCACCTTGATCAAATGCTACGAAGTGGCCGAGGCGAGCGCCGTGCAGCCTTTTGCCTATCTGCAACTGGCGTTTGCCAGTGCGCTTGGCCTGATGGTGTTTGGCGAAACCATCCGGCTGAACGTGGCGCTTGGCACGGCGCTGATCGTGGCGGCGGGGCTGTTCACCCTGTGGCGGCAACGCCAAAAAACAGCGCGTTAATCCGACACCGGGCGCAGGGTGGCACCGGTAAGTTCTTGCAAAAACGGCACCGGGTGCGGCGGCTTGCCAAGCCGCGCGCGGTAAACCGGCAAGCTTTCGGCAACGCGCATCACGTAGTTTCGGGTTTCGCGGAAGGGGATGTGTTCAATCCAGTCCACCACGTCCATATCGCCGGCGCGCGGATCGCCACGGTCTTCCATCCAACGCACAGGCCGCCCCGGCCCAGCATTGTATCCCGCCGACATCATCACGACATTGCCATCAAAACGATCGGCCAGACCGGCCAGATAGGCACTGCCAAGCTGCACATTGTAAGCCCAATCATTGAACACCCGCGCGCGCGAATGATCCGATGCACCGATGGTGCGGGCCATATCGCTGGCGGTGCCGGGCATCAGTTGCATCAACCCCATGGCACCTGCGCCGCTGACGACGCGGTGATCAAACTCGCTTTCACGGCGGGCAATGGCCAAGGCCAGCTCCATCGGCACGGGCAGGTCCATATCTGTCATCGGATGCAAGGCGTAATAAGGGCCGGGCACGACAATGCCGCGCCGCGCACCGGCCTTGCCGATCATGACTTGCAGGTGCGGTTGCTCCATCCGCTCCAACAAAAGGCCCAGTTGCGCCAACCCTGTGGCGTCAAGATTCGCAGCCAATTGCACGAAAAACCGTTCGGCAAGGTTCAGCTCGTTCGCGGCAAGGGCCAGAACGGCAGCTTTGTAGACCGATCTTTGGGGAAAATCCGCCTGATCGGGGTCAGGCACAGGGGTTTTTCCCGCCAGATCCGGGTCAGAGGGCAAGCCGGCCCTTTCGGCAGCCAGCAGGCCGTAGAAACTGGTTTGATGCGCCGCCCCTTGAGCATAGGCGATCTGCGCCCCCTCGGCATCACCAAGCGCCTCTTGCGCACGCCCAATCCAATAACCTGCACGCCCCAATGAAATCGGCGTATCGACAGCAACTCGAAAGCGTTGGAAATGATCAAGCGCCAATTCCGGCTCGTCCAGATAGGTCAGCGCCAGATACCCCGCCAACCATTCCAGATCGGCAAACGACGATCCATCGACCAACCCATGCCGCGCAGCCAGCGCGTAAGCGGTCTGCGCATCGCCCTCGCGCATTTTCGCGCGGGCCAGATAACGCCGCCAACCTGCCCAACGGTCTGGTTCACCCAAGCCCGCATCCGAGATGCTTTGATCCAGAATCACGCTGATGGCCTGATCGCTGTTGTTGTCTTTCAGATGACGGTTAAAGATTGCATGCGCGACCAGCGGATCCGACGCCAGATCTTCGGGCACATCATCGGGCGACAACGTGCCTGACTCGACCTTTTGGCGGGTCTCGGCCACGGCGCGGCGTTCCTCGCCGACAAGCGGCAACATCTGCGCCACATCGCGCAGACCGCGCCACAGGGCCATCGACAAACGGGTATCGTGGTGACGCGCCAAAAGATCGCCGTGCCGGTCAATGAACTGGTCATGCTCTTCGCTGGACAGGTCCATTGTCAGCCATGCCAGCACCAGCGTCGCCTCGGCCTCGCCCACACGATCGGCTGCGAAAAGCGCACGGGCATGTGCCAAGGCGCCGACGCCGGTTTGGGGCAACTGCCCATTAAAAAAGGCCAAAATCTGTGTGTCCGTCGCGGTTTCGGCCAGCGCCTCCTCGCTTTGGCGGCGCAGATACACCAACCCCGGCCAATCATCATGGGCCCCAAGAAAGGCCAGAACCTGCTCGGGCGTGCCTTGCCCGTCGCTGAGGCGATACCATTCGATCAGGCTTGCGGCCGCCGGGCCATCGCGCGCCGCCAGACGGGCGGCCACGTCCCACCGCCCGGCCTCCATCGCATTCAGCGCCGAGGCCAGCGGGCGCGGTGCGATGCGCGCAGGATCAGCAGCCCACACCGCGGCGGGACCAAGGGCCGCGCCGACAACAAGGCCGATGAGAAAACAGAACAGGCGCATGATCTCTTGCATTTCTTGCCAAGGCGAAGGATAGACAGCGCCAGCCTATGCGCGCGCGCGCGCCCCGTCCAATAACAAACCTTCATGGACGGCGGCCTGATGCCGCAGTGGGGCTGAAACCAAGGATCGGCGGGGCCGCCTGTGCCCCACCGAGTGACGACAAGAAAGGAGCGTGTCATGTTCAAAGGATCTTTTCCTGCCCTGGTCACGCCGTTCAAGAACGGCGAGCTGGATCTGGACACGCTGAAACACCTTGTCGAATGGCATATCGGCGAAGGCAGCCATGGCTTGGTGCCGGTGGGCACCACCGGCGAAAGCCCGACGCTGACCCATGAAGAGCATGAAACCGTGGTCGAGGAAGTGGTGCGCGCCGTGAATGGCCGTATCCCGGTGATCGCGGGGGCGGGCAGTAACAATACACTGGAATCAATCCGCTTCATGCAGCATGCGGCAAAGGTCGGGGCGGATGCCGCGCTGATTGTGACGCCCTATTACAACAAACCGACGCAAGCCGGGATGATTGCGCATTTCACCGCGTTGCACGACTGCTGTGATTTGCCAATCATCATTTACAACATCCCCGGCCGGTCGGTCGTGGATATGACACCGGACACCATGGGCGAATTGGCCAAGCTGCCGCGTATCGTTGGCGTAAAGGATGCCACCGGCGATCTGGCCCGCGTCAACCTGCAACGCATGACCTGCGGCAAGGATTTCATCCAGATTTCGGGCGAAGACGGCACCGCGCATGGGTTTAACGCGCAAGGCGGTGTCGGCGTGATCTCGGTCACCGCCAATGTCGCGCCAAAACTGGTGGCACAGGTGCAAGAGGCCACGCTGGCCGGTGATTATGCCCGCGCGCTGGACTTGCAGGATCGGCTGATGCCCCTGCACACGGCGATTTTCACAGAACCCGGGCTGGTGGGCGCAAAATACGCGATGTCACGGCTGGGCCTGTGCAGCGAAGAAGTGCGCACACCGTTGATTGGCTTGACCGAGCCGACAAAGCAGTTGGTGGATGCCGGGCTGCGCCACGCAGGGTTGATGAACTGATACCGGGTTGAAAGGGGGCGCTGCCCCCGCCGCCGCAAGCGGCGACTCCCCCGGAGTATTTTTGGAACAATGAAGCGCAGGACGCGTGGCCCGGCAGTGCTGTCAATCGACCCGACGGACGTAGAGGTGATTGCCTTCGCGCCGGGTTTCGAGAACCTTGATCGCAGCCACCAGATCACTGAGCTTGCGGTGGCCGTATGAGCGGGTGTCGAAATCGGGGTTGGCGGCGGTGACCTGTTGGCCAAGGCGGCCAAGCGCATACCAGTCGCTGTCTTGATCAATGCTGTCCATCGCCTTGAACAAGAGATCGCGCGCCTCGTTCAGGTTTTTTGGGCTTTTGGTGGCGGGTGCGTTTGTGGTGTCGGGGCCGGGTCCGAGGTTTTCAAGGTAGATAAACCGTTTGCAGGCCTTGCGAAACGCCTCGGGGGTTTTGCGCGCACCGATGCCATAAACATCCAGCCCCTGTTCGCGAATGCGGCTGGCCAGTCGGGTGAAATCACTGTCGGAACTGACCAGAACGAAACCGTCAAACCGGCCCGAATGCATCAGGTCCATCGCGTCGATCACCAAGGCGATATCGCTGGCGTTCTTGCCAACGGTGTTGGCGGGCTGGTGATGCGGGACAAGGCCAAATTCGGCCTGCACCTTGTTCCAGCCGCTCATCAGTTGCGAGGAAAAATCGCCATAGCAACGGCGCACGCTGGCCTCGCCGATGGCGGCAATCTCGTCGAAAATGGCCTTGGTCCATTTCGGTGAGGTGTTATCGGCGTCGATCAGGACAGCCAGAAGCGGCGTTTGGTCAGACATGGCGCGTTCTTTCGTGCGAATCAGTCGGCAGTGCCGAGCTTGTCTTGGGTTTTGGTCTGGAAATCGCTGGCCGCGTGGCGTTCATGCAGTTGCGTATCAGGATCGCCAAAGGTTCGGTTGACCATGCGACCGCGCTGCACCGCCGGGCGGGCATCGATTTTTTGCGCCCACGCCATGACGTTTGTGTAGCTGGCGGCGTCAAGGAAAGTGGCCGCGTCGCCATATTGGCGGCCCAGAACCAGATTGCCATACCACGGCCAGATTGCCATGTCGGCGATGGTATAGTCATCGCCCGCAATGAAGGGCCGGGTTGCAAGCTGACGATCCAGCACATCAAGCAGGCGCTTGGTTTCCATGGTGAAGCGGTCGATGGGGTATTGCATTTTTTCCGGCGCATAGGCGTAGAAATGGCCAAACCCGCCGCCCAGATAGGGCGCGCTGCCCATTTGCCAAAACAGCCAGTTGAGCGTTTCGGTGCGCGCCGGGCCCGTGGCCGGCAGGAAGGCACCGAATTTTTCGGCCAGATGCATCAGGATGGCACCCGATTCGAACACGCGCAAAGGCTCAGCCCCGGTGTGATCGACCATCGCGGGGATCTTGGAGTTCGGGTTGATCTCGACAAAGCCGCTGGAGAATTGATCGCCCTCGGTGATGCGGATCAGCCACGCGTCATATTCGGCGTTATGGCCCGCAGCGAGGAGTTCTTCGAACAGAACGGTGACTTTCACCCCATTGGGTGTGCCCATCGAATAAAGCTGAAACGGGTGCTGACCCACCGGCAACTCTTTGTCATGGGTCGGCCCGGCGATGGGGCGATTGATCGAGGCGAATTGGCCGCCCGATTCGCCCTCCCACGTCCAGACCTTGGGGGGTGTATAGCTGTCGTTGGTCATAGTTTGCATCCTTCCGGCTGGGTCAGTGCGCACGCCGCGCCCGTGGTTCGTGTTGGGGGTCAGCCTACGCTTTTGCCACCTGTCCGCAATGTTGAGGGCCGCACAAGCATGTGTGCGGCCCTGTGTTTTTCAGCCTGAGGCAGGTGAGATCAATACACCACCACCGAGCGGATCGATTCGCCAGCATGCATCATCTCGAAGCCCTTGTTGATCTCGTCCAGCTTGAGGGTATGGGTGATCATCGGATCAATCTCGATCTTGCCGTCCATATACCAATCGACGATCTGCGGCACGTCAGTGCGGCCACGTGCGCCGCCAAAGGCGGTGCCGCGCCAGACCCGGCCGGTGACCAGTTGGAAGGGGCGGGTTGAAATCTCGGCCCCGGCCGGTGCGACACCGATGATCACGCTTTCGCCCCAGCCTTTATGGGCCGATTCAAGCGCGGTGCGCATCACGCCGACATTGCCAGTGGCGTCAAAGGTGTAATCGCCGCCACCGCCGGTCAATTCGACCAGATGGGCCACCAAATCGCCGTCAACCTCGTTGGGATTGACAAAATGGGTCATGCCGAATTTCTCGGCCATGGGTTTCTTGGCATCGTTTAGATCAACGCCGACAATCTGATCGGCCCCGGCAAGGCGCAGCCCCTGAATGACGTTCAGGCCAATGCCGCCCAGACCGAACACGATGGCGGTCGAGCCGATTTCGACCTTGGCGGTGTTGACCACCGCGCCGATGCCGGTGGTCACGCCACAGCCGATATAGCAAATCTTGTCAAACGGCGCGTCCTTGCGCACCTTGGCCAGCGCAATCTCGGGCAGGACGGTGTGGTTGGCGAAGGTCGAGCATCCCATGTAATGCAGGATCGGCGTGCCATCGAGCATGGAAAAGCGCGAGGTGCCATCGGGCATCAAGCCTTGGCCTTGGGTCGAGCGGATCGACTGGCACAGGTTGGTTTTGGGGTTCAGGCAGTATTCGCATTCCCGGCATTCCGGCGTGTAAAGCGGGATGACGTGATCGCCGGGTTGCAAGGATGTGACGCCCGGCCCCACCTCAACCACGACGCCCGCGCCTTCATGGCCCAGAATGGCGGGAAACAGGCCCTCGGGGTCAGCCCCGGACAGGGTGAAATCGTCGGTGTGGCACAGGCCGGTGGCCTTGACCTCAACCAGAACCTCGCCCGCCTTGGGGCCTTCAAGATTGACGTCCATGATTTCAAGCGGTTTGCCAGCCTCTAGGGCAACGGCGGCGGTGGTGCGCATGGTGTTTCCTCCGGGTTTTTCATGTTGCCCCGACTGTGAGCGAAAGCGCGCGCCAAATCAACAGGATGTGCGACAAAGGGTAGACCGGGGCCGACAGGTTGGGGCAACCTGCATGGTGGAAACGGGAGGACCAAAATGAAACATGTTTTGTTTGTCTTGAGTACAATGGCATTGGCTGGATGCAACACGACCAACGAGGGCCCGGCGGATGACACCGACACCTGCGAGGCCGAGCGTTTGCAGCACTGGGTGGGCCAGCCGCGCAACGCGTTTGACGCCGAAGCGATCGACGGCCCAGTGCGTATTTTGCCGCCGGGGGCGATGATGACGATGGATTATCGCCTTGATCGGCTGAACGTAGATCTGTCGAAAGATGGTCAGATCACCCGTATCTGGTGCGGATAGCACGCGATGAGACTCGACTCGGGGCATGGGCATCTTATAAAAAGGAACAAATAGCGAACATTGTGCTGCCATCATGCCCGCCCGCCGTATTCTTTCCGTCTGGTTTCCACGCCTTGGGGCCGAACGCCTGTTGCGCCATATGAGCGCTACGGGAGATGTGCCCTTGGCCGTGGTGCAAGAGGTGGGACAGACACGCGTGATAAGCGCGCTGTCCAAAGCGGCCGAGGCGGCGGGGCTACAGGTGGGCCAGCCGTTGCGCGATGCCCATGCCATGTGCTCCGATCTGGTGACGCGGGCGCAAAACCCACGGGCCGAGGCCGCGTTTCTGGCCGCCTTGCAGCGTTGGGCCGGGCAATTTTCGCCTTGGGTGGCCGCACAGGACACAAACGGTCTGGTGCTGGATATCACCGGCTGCGCGCATCTGTTTGGTGGCGAAGAGGCGATGATGCAGGCCATGGCAGACGGCGCGCAGGGATTTGGGCTAAGCGTGCAGGCCGGGCTGGCCGATACGGTGGGCGCAGCCTGGGCGCTGGCACGTTATGCCGGGCGCACACCGGGGCATGGCCGGTCAGGCGACGCGATTGATCAAGAGGCGCGCGCCACCCGGTCCCGCGCGGCCAAGCGCCGCCATTGGGAACGGGGCGGCCCTGCCGTTCAGCCCACGGCCACCCCCGGCGCGGCGGGCCATGCCCTGCGCATCGCGGCCCCCGGCCAAACCCGTAGCGCATTGGCCGACCTGCCGGTGGCTGCCCTGAGGCTAGAGCCAGAGGTGATTGAGCAATTGGGCCGGATGGGGCTGCGCCGGGTGGGCGATCTGACCGGCCAGCCGCGTGCGCCCTTGGCACGGCGCTTTGGCCGGGGGCTGTTGTTGCGCATGGATCAGGCGCTTGGCGCGGTGCCAGAACCCGTGTCACCGGCGCGTGAAGCGCCGCGCTTTGCCACGCGGCTGACCCTGCCCGAGCCGATCGGGCTGCGCGATGACATTCTGGCGGGGTTGGACCGGCTGCTGCCCCGGTTGGGCCAGTTGCTACGCGATCAGGGCCAAGGCGCGCGCCGGGTGCGGCTACAGGCCGGGCGCGTCAATGACACGATGCAAACCCTTGAGATCGGACTGGCCCGCGCCAGCCATGACCCGGCCCGCATCCGCCCCCTGCTGGACATGAAAATCGACGAAATCGACGCCGGGTTCGGTATCGATATGCTGCGGCTTGAGGCGGTTCAGGTTGAACCCGTTCATGCCCGCACCGTCACCGGCCATGCCGGGGCCACCGAAGCCGCCCACGCCCGTGCCAATGGCGAAACCGCGATGGCCGACTTGTTGGGCCGCATGGGCGCGCGGATCGGTCTGGATGCGATCACCCGCCGTCATCCGGCCAGCAGCCATATTCCGGAAAAGACCGCGCAGGTTCTGGCAGCTGCGTGGTCAGAGCCTGCAACCGGCTGGCCCGCCTCGCCCACGCCCCGCCCGCTCTTGATCTGGAGGCCCGAGCCGGTGATGGCCCCCGATGGCCCACGCCCCCCCCGACAGTTTCGCTGGCGCGGACGGGCGCATGATCTGGCCCATGCCACCGGGCCCGAGCGTATTTCGCCGGAATGGTGGCTGGACGAACCCGAATGGCGCAGCGGCGTGCGCGATTACTGGCAGGTGGTCACCGCGCGGGGCGAGCGGCTGTGGCTGTTCTATGCGCATGGCGCAGCAATAAGTTCGGGCTGGTTCTGTCAGGGCAGTTTTGCGTGATCCGCCGCGCAGGGCAGGGAAACTTCTTGATTTATGAACCTATCAGCGCAACTTTGATGCATGAACTTTCAATCGCCCACATCACTGCCGCCCAGAGGCGGCCAAGACCAAGTGGCGTTCCACCGGACCGAATTGAACGTGATCCTGTCGCTTTACGGGCGCATGGTGGCGGCGGGCGAATGGCGCGATTACGGAATTTCCTGTTTGCGCGACGTGGCCGTGTTTTCGGTCTTTCGCCGCACCGCCGAACATCCGCTGTATCGCATCGAAAAACGCCCCAAGCTGCGCAACCGGCAGGGGCAATATGCGGTGCTTGGCATGGATGGGCAGATATTGAAGCGCGGGCATGACCTGAAAACCGTGCTGCGCGTGCTGGAGCGCAAGCTGATCCGCGCCGTGGAGTGACGGGCAGCAGCCCGATCAGTGCCATTCGCACCGAGCGTCGTGCCACTCTCAAAGCTGATCCAAGCCATTCACAGCTGGAATTTGCGACACGCCGCATGTATCAAATATTGACACATGCATCATCCCGTGATACATACTTGACATGATCCAGAATACCAAGGGAAAGCTGGCCGCAAATGCCATCACAGGCAAGTTCGGCAAAGGCTTTCCTGCCGATCTGGTCAAACGAACGCGGGCGATGCTGACGGCCCTGAACGCTGCGGTTGTGGTAGAGGATTTACGCTTTCCTCCTGGCAATCATCTGGAAGAGTTGCAAGGAAATCGTGCGGGGCAACATTCGATACGGATAAACGGCCAGTGGCGGATTTGTTTTGTCTGGACGCCGCTTGGCCCTGCCGATGTCGAGATCGTCGATTACCATTGAGAGGAAACACCATGAGCCAGCTTGAAAACCCCATGCATCCCGGCGAAGTCCTGAAAGAACTTTATCTTGATGCGGCGGGGATCAGTGCGATTGCCCTTGCACGCCGTCTTGGTGTGCCGCGCACCCGCATCGAGCGGCTGGTGAAGGGCACGACCGGCATTACGCCTGATACGGCCCTGCGATTGTCCCGCGCCTTCAATACCACGCCAGAATACTGGATGAACATGCAGACACAGCATGACATGGCCATCGCGGCGCGATCCATTGACGTATCGGACATCGAACCGCTTTATGCGGCCTGACCGGCCCCGCCCACCATCACGCAGAGCAACTCGAACATGATCGACACCCCCAGAAAGGCCGTGCCGCCCGACGGGTCAAAGGGCGGCGACACCTCGACCATATCCGCGCCGATGATGTTCAGCCCGGCCAGTTCGCGCACCACCTGAAGCGCTTGGTAACTGTTCGGCCCGCCCACCTCGGGGGTGCCGGTGCCGGGGGCGAAAGTGGGATCGACAAAATCAATGTCATAGCTGATATAGGTCGCGCCATCGCCCACGATCTCGCGTGCCTCGGCCATTACGTCGGCCACGCCGCGCGCATGGAATTCCTCAATCTCGATCAGGCGGATGCCTTCGGCGCGGGCGAAATCGCGATCCTCGGAATCGTACATCGTGCCGCGAATGCCAATCTGAACCACGCGCTTGGGGTCCAAAAGCCCCTCTTCAACCGCGCGACGGAACGGCGTGCCGTGGGTATACATCGTGCCGCCGAAATAGGAATGGAACAGGTCGGTATGGCTGTCGAAATGCACCATGCCCACCGGCGCATCCTTGGCCAGCGACCGCAGCACAGGCAGCGAGGTCAGGTGATCGCCGCCCGCTGTCAGTGGCGTGATGCCCGCCTGTTTCACCTGATCGTAGAACGTGGTGATCCGCGTCATCGAATCGATGATATCGGCAGGGTTCGGCCCGACATCGCCCAGATCGGCGCAATTCACCGCCTCGAACGGGCGGATGCCGCTGGCCTGATGCTGCGCGCGGATCATGGTTGAGGCATCGCGCAACTGGCGTGGCCCATGCCGGGGGCCGGGGCGATTGGTTGTGCCACTGTCCCACGGCACACCGATCAGGCCGATATCGACATCTTTCAGCCGGTCATGATCCAGCGGCACATGCGGCAAGCGCATAAAGGTGGACACCCCGGCGAACCGTGGCAGATCAAAGCCCGAAACCGGCTGGAAAAAACTGTCAGACATCGCGTATTCCTTTCAATCGTTTGCGGGCGGTGACCGGCCCGTCACCTTGCTTGGCGATCCGCTCAATCGCCGCGCGCAAGGGTTCATAAGCCACCGCCATGTGATGCACATTGGCATGCAGCAGCGTCTGGGCGTCAACCACCCATGCGACATGGCCTTTCCAGAACAACAGGTCGCCGCGCTGCGGTTGCACGCCTTCGGGCAAGTCAACGCCAAGCGCGGCCTGTTGCAGATCGCTATCGCCGGGGCAGGCGATATCACAGGCCAAGCAACCCGCCTGCACCAGCCCCGAACAATCGATGCCGCTGGCCGAATTACCGCCCCACAGGTAAGGCGTGCCCAGAAACAGTTCGGCCACGCTGACCGGATCGGGGGCGGGCTGGTCCAGCGGGGTCAGATGCGCGGCGGGCACAAAACCCTGCGGAGTTTGTGCAAACCTGCCATCCCGGCCCGACACATGCAGCCGCGCGCCATGGCTAAGCAAAGCCAGTTCGACTGCTTTGAAATCGGGTGTCGGGTACAGGTGGGTCGCACGGGCACTGACCCAGTGGGTCGGGGGCGTGTCGTCGTCGCCCGCCCGGCCCAGTTGATCGTTGCGCAGGTAGCCCACGAACCCGTCGCGCGCCGCCTGCACAAACGCCCAACCGTTGTGATCCTCCAGACAGGTGGCGCTGTCCCCCATCAACAACTGCCGTTCACGGCGGCCATCCGGCGCGTGCAAAAGATCGGCCAAGGGCACCGTCAGCCGACGCGCCGCGCCCTTGGTATAGCGCGGGGCGCTGACCTGCCCGCGCAACGACTCGTGTGCGACACGCGTATTGGCCGGGGTCAGGCGGCGGTCACTCAAAGGTTCAGCGCCTTTGGCAAGGCTTGCAGCAATGCGCGGGCACCCATACCAATACCGCCCTTGGGACGGGCCGGTTTGCTATCGGGGTTCCAGCCGTAAATGTCGAAATGCGCATAGCGCGTGCCGCCCGCAAAACGGCGCAGGAACAGCGCGGCGGTGATCGTCCCGGCAAAACCGCCCTTGGGCGCATTATCCAGATCGGCGATGCCCGGTTCGATCATCGCCTCGTAAGGCGTATGGAACGGCAGCCGCCAGACCGGATCGGCCACATGTGCCGCCGCCCCGTCAAGCGCGCTGGCGAGATCGGGATCATCGGTGAAATAGGGGGCCAGATCGGGGCCCACGGCCACCCGCGCCGCACCGGTCAGCGTCGCCATGGACACCAGCATGTCGGGCTGGTCTTCGGCGGCGTAGGCCAGCGCATCGGCCAGCACAAGGCGACCCTCGGCATCGGTGTTGTTGATCTCGACCGTCAGACCATTGCGGGCGGTCAGGATATCACCGGGGCGAAACGCATTACCGGCCACGGCGTTTTCGACCGCAGGCACCAGCACGCGCAGCCGCAGTGGCAGGTTCAGCGTCATGATCATCTGCGCCAGACCCAGCACCGTCGCCGCGCCGCCCATGTCCTTTTTCATCACCCCCATACCGGCGGCGGGCTTGAGGTTCAGGCCACCCGTGTCAAAGCACACCCCCTTGCCCACCAGCGTCAGTGTCGGCCCGGTCTCGCCCCAGCGCATGTCAATCAGGCGTGGTGCCTGTGCAGCGGCGCGGCCGACCGTGTGGATCATGGCAAAGTTCTGTTCCAGCAGCGCGTCGCCACGGATCACGTCAATGCTGGCCCCGTGGGCCGAGGCCAGCGTGGCGCAGGCCGCTTCCAGATCGGCGGGGCCCATATCGGCGGCCGGCGTGTTGATCAGGTCGCGCGTCAGCGCCTCACCGGCGGCGATCACTTGCAGCCGCGCGGCATCCACGCCTTTGGGCGCAACCAGCTTGGCGGTGGCTGGCGATTGATCCCGGTAGCGGTCGAACGCATAGCGCGCCAGCAGCCAACCCAGCGCTTCTTCCTCGGCGCGGGCGGGATCAAGGCCGTGGAAGGCATAGATGCCCTCGGGCAGTTGCATTGCGGCGGTGGCAAGGTGGAACCGGCCGCGCGCGCGGGCCTCGGCCGTACCGTAGCCTGCCAACGCCATGGTAAGCGCCCCCTTGGCATCAGGCACCAGAAGGGTTGTGCCAAGTCCGGCGGCAAAGCCGGCCGCGCGCACCCAACTGGCAACATGCGCGGGTTGATCGGCCAGCCAAGCGTCAAGCGCATCCTGTTCAATGACATGCAGCGGAATGGCGGGGCTGTCGGCGGTGGCGAAACTCAGGTCCATCAGGCGCGTCCCTTTTCGGTTTGGGCTATATTGCTCGCAGCCTATATGCCCTGTCGTCACCTGCAAGCCGTCAAATGCCCCGCGCCGCTAAATCCGCAAATCCTGAATATCCCACATTTCGCCAAGCGATCGTTCGCCGATCCGCAACAGCCGGGCGAGGGTAGCGGCCAGCGCAATCCGATCACCCCGATCTACGCAATCGGTCACGTCACCCGCCACTTGCGCCAGTTTCTGCATACCGATCTGATCGGAAATCGCGATCAGGCTGCGCGCACTGCGGCGCATATCGTCACTGCGGGCTTCACGATAGCAGCGTTCCGTATGCGACAGGCGCGCGGCCAGTTCTTCAAGCGCGCGGCAAATCACGTCTTCGGCCCCGGTTGCGCCAAGCTGGGCGACCAGCGTCTCAAGCCGGGTCGCATCAAGGCGCACGGCTTCATCCTGTCTGAGCAAAGTCACATGTTCCAAAATCTCACCCCATGTCGTCAGGCCCCCACGGCCTGTGCCAAAATGGCCGAAAACAGGTTTTCAAATGGTTTCACGGTGGCAAGATTGTCTCTCGAATTATCCGAGAATACCGACTATCACAGCGGGAACCAAAAGACCGAGGGACGTTCATGGAACACGCGCGGCCACTGCCCACCTACCTTGTGCACCGCTTTCATGGCTGGAAGGCCACCGCCTACAAGGAAAATCAGTCATGGTATCGGCGGCTGGCGAACGAAGGCCAGCATCCGCGCGCGATGGTGATTTCTTGTTGTGACAGCCGGGTGCATGTCACCTCGATCTTCGGGGCGGATCAGGGCGAGTTTTTCATTCACCGCAATATCGCAAATCTGGTGCCCGCCTATGAACCCGACGGCAATCAGCACGGCACATCGGCTGCGGTGGAATATGCGGTGACCGCGCTGAAGGTGGCGCATGTGATCGTCATGGGGCATTCCAATTGCGGCGGGGTGCAGGGCTGCCTTGAAATGTGCACCGGCAAGGCCCCCGCCTTGGAGGAAAAATCCAGTTTTGTTGGCCGTTGGATGGATATTTTGCGCCCCGGCTATGAGCGGGTGAAAGATATTGCCGACGAAGGCAAACGCCGCCATGCGCTGGAAAAACAGGCGGTCATTGTGTCGCTTGAAAACCTGATGACCTTTCCCTTCGTGGCCGAGTCCGTGAAAAATGACACGCTGACCCTGCATGGCCTGTGGCACGAGATCGGCGAAGGCGGGGTAGAGCAATACAGCCCGGCCATTGGTGACTTTGTGCCGATCTGATCGGGTGGCCTCAGCGCAGCACCTTGCCCTCGGGCCATTCCAAAGAATAGTCCAGCACAATCGCCTGTGTATCACCAGCCGGCAGATCGAACCGCCACTCCAGCACACCGCGCTTGTCGTCTACGTCAGTATCTGACGGGGCGGGCTGGGCGCTCCAGTCAATTGTCAGATCGTCCTGTTCGGAATAGGGCACCCGATCCAGCAGGCGCACCGGCCAATCCTGCGCGGTCAGATTTTCAACGGTGATCCTGACGGTTTCGTCCAAGGCGCCAGAACGGGTGAACACACCTCTTTCACCTTCCTGACGCTGTGGAATGGCCCGCGCAAGGCGCAGCCCGTCGATTGCGCCAAAGGACAAATCGGCCTGCCCACCCGCCGGGATCATCTCATGAAACCGCTGACCGACGAACCGGTCATCAAGGTAAAATCGGGCCTCTTGCGTGGGCAAGATCAACTCGTCTGCGGTGTTCGTGACATCAGCCATCAGAAAGGCCCGATCATCCGAAAGCGGCACGGCTTGGGCCATGACCTCGGCCTTAAGCGCAAGCGTGCCCAGCGCGATGCGCACCCGGTCGGCCTCTGACGCAACCGACACCGTACCGGGATAGTCATAGGTCACGGCCAGACCATCAAACTGGGCTGCGGCCTGTTGTACCTCCACCGGCGCGGCCTGTGGTGCGGCCAGTTCAGCCACGGCATCCGCCGCCACACCGCGCGACAGCGATTTGGGCACCGGGGCATTCGGGTCGGTCACCCGGCGCAGCCATGGCCAGATATCACTGGGCGCAGCTTGATCCGAGGGGCGCGATGTGGACAACGTCAGCGCGATATCGCGCCAGTTTTCCCCCGTGGACTGCCGGATGAACGCGCCGCGTTCGATATCCAACTCGCCGGTCTCGCGGGTCAGGCGCAAATCATAGACCGGCTGCCAACCTGCATCGTCGATGGTGTAGGTCACTGTCACCGTGCCGTCAGTGGGCTGTTGCGTGCTGATTGCCACCGCCAACATAGCGCGGGGCGTATCCTGCGGGACCAGCGCGCGCAGGGCGGCGCGGGCTTGGTCAAGCTCGTGGCGCAAATCGGCCAAGCCACGATCGGCGGCCTCGGACCGCAGGCGCGCATCCAGCGCTGTTTGTCAAGCGGCAAGGGTTTCTTCACCGATCATGGCAACCATGTCGCGCAGGGCGGCGGCATCCATGTCTGCCACGGCCTGCCCCTGCCCCAGTTTCTGCAAGAAGCCTATGCGCGCCTGCGCGGCTTGTTCCTCAAGGCGGATCGCCTCGACCTTGGCCTCGGCCTCGCGCAAGGATTGCTCAAGCGTCTCAACCGTGCTGCGCGCCGCCTTGAGTGCGTCAGATTCGTCGGTGTCTTGGGGCGGCACATAATCATTGCGGGCGGTGACGCTGCCCATACTGGCCCCGTCAACACCCACACGCACAGCCGAAAGCGGCGTGTTTTGCGGCAGGTCGCTCAGGATCAGGTCATGCTGACCGGCAGGTGCGGAAAACCCGACAGACCGGGTGACAGTCGCCCCTTGCGGATAAAGCGTAGCGGCCGTGACCGTGCTGCGCAGGGGAATGTCCTCGGCCCACAAGGGGACAGGCAAAAGACATAGGACACTGACGAAAACGCGCATGGCGGACACTCCTTGCAACTTCTGCGGCAACTATCCCCCCAGCACAGCACAAATGGCAAGCCGAAGCGGCCCATATGTGCGGATTTACGCTTTGCTAACCTTGTTGCGGTGGAATGGGGCCATGTCGCTGGAACGTGTTGAAATGAAGATTCACCCAGACATGCTGCGCGCCGCCAACAGGCTGGCGCGACAGCGTGATGTTACGGTGGGCCAACTGGTCCGCGACCTGCTGTCGCGCGAGATTGGCAGGGCAAGCGCCGCGAAGCCGCCTGTCAGGGCGGATGAGCGGCTTGTCGCGCCCCTGCGTGCGCGCCTCGCCCACGATCTGGCCGAGGCCGAGGGATGGGACGACTTGCAGGCGCGGCTGACATCCAAGGGCTATGTTCTGCGCGCCGCCGGTGGTGGGCTGGCCCTGCATGACTGGCCTGCCGACAGGCGCATCTGCAAGGCTTCTGAACTGGGGTTCAGCTATGCCCGGCTGATGCGCCGCTTTGGGGCACCGCTCCCTGGCCATTCGCACACATGGCTGGAAAAACAACATTTGAACCAAACGCAATCGGGCACCCCAAAAGGAGCGCCCGATGATAACTTGACAGAGCCGTTTTAAAAATCAGCCCTTTTTCAGAACGCGCCGGCCAAGGGTTTCGGCGATTTGAACCGCGTTCAGCGCCGCGCCTTTGCGCAGGTTGTCGGACACACACCAAAGGTTGATACCGTTGTCGATGGTGCTGTCCTGACGAATGCGGCTGATAAAGGTCGCGAAATCGCCCACGCATTCCACCGGCGTGACGTAGCCACCATCTTCGCGCTTATCAATCACCATGATGCCCGGCGCCTCGCGCAGAATGTCGCGGGCTTCGCTCTCGTCCAGATGATCCTCGAACTCGATATTGATCGATTCCGAATGCCCAACAAAGACCGGCACGCGCACGCAGGTCGCGCTGACTTTGATCTTGGGGTCGATGATCTTCTTGGTCTCGGCGACCATCTTCCATTCTTCCTTGGTCGAACCGTCTTCGAGGAACACGTCGATATGCGGGATCACGTTGAACGCGATCTGCTTGGGATAAACCTTGGGCGCGACCTCTTGCGTTGGGTTGTAAACCGCCTTGGTCTGATCCCACAGTTCGTCGATCGCCTCTTTGCCCGAGCCGGACACGGATTGATAAGTGCTGACCACAACGCGCTTGATCGTCGCGCGATCATGCAGCGGCTTCAGCGCCACAACCATCTGCGCGGTCGAGCAATTGGGATTGGCGATGATGTTTTTCTTGGCGTAACCATCAACCGCCTCGGGGTTGCATTCGGGCACAACCAGCGGCACGTCCGGATCATAACGATACAGCGACGAGTTATCGATCACCACGCAGCCCGTCGCCGCCGCCTTGGGCGCGTACACCTTGGTGGCGTCCGAGCCGATGGCAAACAGGGCAATGTCCCAGCCTGTGAAATCAAATGCATCCAGATCCTGCGTTTTCAGGGTCTTGTCCCCAAAGCTCACCTCGGTGCCCAGGCTGCGGCGGCTGGCCAGCACGGCGATTTCATCAACCGGGAACTGGCGCTCGGCCAGAATGTTCAGCATTTCGCGGCCCACGTTGCCCGTGGCGCCCACGACGACGACCTTGTAACCCATTTTGGATCTCCGTTTGCATCAGTCGGATCGGGACATACCGCAGGGCGGCATCAGGTTAAAGCGGATTCCCGTTTTGCCCCATGCAGCTTGACAATTCAGGGGCGGCGCGCGACAGACGCGACCATGATACTCAGCTTTCTTCAGGTGGCCCTTGGCGGCGCAATCGGGTCGGTTCTGCGCTTTGGCGTAGGGCTGGCTGTGGCGCGCCATAGTCATGGCGGCTTTCCGTTGGGGGTGTTGCCGGTCAATGTGATCGGGTCATTCCTGATGGGTGTGGTCGTGGTCCTGACATTTCACCGCGATCTTGAGCACCTGAAGCCACTTGTGATGACCGGCATCCTTGGTGGCTTCACGACCTTTTCGGCCTTCTCGTTGGAAGCCTTCACCTTGTACGAACGCGGCCAGATCGGATCGGCCAGTCTTTATGTGGTGCTGTCGGTCGTGCTGTCGCTGGCCGGTCTGGCAATGGGCATCTGGCTGGCGCGGGGGATATGGACATGAGCCAAGTGCAAACCCTGATTGTCGAAGCCGACGATGCCGATCAGCGGCTGGATCGCTGGCTGCGCCGCCTGTTTCCGCATTTGCCGCAGGGCCGCATCGAAAAGATGTGCCGCAAGGGCGAATTGCGTGTCGATGGCGGCCGCGTCAAGGCCAGCACCCGGCTTGAGGCCGGACAGCAGGTGCGCATCCCGCCCCTGCCCCGCCCGGACGAGATCAAGGCCGCCCAAGCCATGGGCACGCGGATCAGCGATGCCGATACCAAGATGATCCAAGGCACGGTGATCTATCGCGACGATCATATCATCGCGCTGAACAAGCCACCGGGATTGCCGGTGCAGGGCGGCAGCAAGCAAACCCGCCATGTCGATGGGCTGGCCGAGGCGCTGCGTTTTGGATACGAGGAAAAGCCCCGGTTGGTGCACCGGCTGGACAAGGACACATCCGGTGTCTTGATCCTTGCGCGCACGCGGGTCGCGGCCAAGGCGCTGACGGCAGCGTTCCGGCACCGCAACACGCGCAAGATCTATTGGGCCGCGGTGGCCGGCGTGCCCAGCCCACGGATGGGCAACATCCGCTTTGGATTGGTCAAGGCGCCGGGGCATGGCGCGGGCGGTGAAGGCGAAAAGATGCTGTGCCTGCACCCGCGCGACGTGGACAGCACGCCAGGTGCCAAACAGGCCACGACCGATTACGCAGTGATGGAGGCGGCGGGTGGCCGCTGTGCCTGGGTCGGGCTGGTGCCAGTCACCGGGCGCACGCACCAACTGCGGGCGCATATGGCAGAAATCGGACACCCCATCGTGGGCGATGGGAAATACGGTGGCTCGGGGCAGGAAAACCTTGGCGACGGATGGGGCGCGCAATTGGGTGGCGAACTCAGCCGCAAACTGCACCTGCACGCCCGGTCGCTGACCATCGAACATCCGGTCAGCCGCGCCATGCTGCACCTGACGGCCCCTTTGCCACAGCACATGCTGCGCACATGGGAGATGTTCCAGTGGCAGCCGTCGCTGGCACCGAACGACCCGTTTGAGGATCTTGAATGACAACGGCCCCGCTGCGTTTGGTGGTGTTCGATGTGGATGGCACGCTGGTGGACAGTCAGGCCGATATTCTGGCGGCCATGGCCTATGCATTTCAGTGTGCCGGTCACCCATGTCCGTCGCGTGATCAGGTTCTGGGGATTGTCGGGCTATCTCTGGATGTGGCCGTGGCCCGGCTGGCCCCCACGCTGGACCCCACACATCATGCGAAAATGGTGAACTGGTATAAAGACGCCTATATTGACCTGCGTGCGAAAACCGGCGCGGCGCACTCCTCGCCGCTGTATCCCGGTGCGCTTGAGGTCATCAAAACGCTGCATGACGTGCCTGAGGTATTGCTTGGGATCGCCACCGGCAAATCCCGGCGCGGGCTGGACAAGCTGCTGGAGGCGCATGATTTGGGCCGCTATTTCGTGACCCAGCAAGTCAGCGATCATCATCCGTCAAAACCACATCCTGCGATGCTGCACGCGGCGCAGTCGGAAACCGGTGTGAACGCCGCCGATGCCGTGATGATCGGTGACACAAGTTTCGATATGGAAATGGCGCGCGCGGCCGATATGGCCGGAATCGGTGTTGGCTGGGGCTACCATCCGCGCGCAGCGCTGCACATGGCCGCGCAGGTCATCGACGACTTTTCAGATCTGCCAAACTGCCTGACCAACCTGTGGGAGCCCACATCATGAGCGAGTGGAAAGCCAAACGTTTCTGGAAAACCGCAAAGGTGGCCGAAACAGAGCAGGGGTTCACGGTGCATCTGGATGGCCGCACCGTAAAGACACCCGCCAAAGCGCCACTGGTTGTTCCAACCCGGGCCATGGCCAATGCGATTGCCCAAGAATGGGACGCGCAAGAGGGTGATATAGCCCCCTATACCATGCCGGTAACCCGCGCCGCCAACGCAGCGATTGACAAGGTCACCCACCAACATGCCGAAGTGGCGCAGATGATCGCGGGCTATGGCGATACCGATTTGATCTGCTATCGCGCCGACAGCCCAGCGGAATTGGTGGCGCGTCAGGCCGAGGCATGGGATCCACTGCTGGATTGGGCGGCTGACATCCTTGATGCAAGGCTGAAACCGGTCACAGGGATCATGTACAGCCCGCAAGATCCCAAGGCCCTGGCCGCGCTTGCGCAACGCGTGCACCAGATGGACGCGTACAGCCTGACGGCCTTTCATGATTTGGTTGGCATGTCCGGGTCACTGATCATCGGCTTTGCGGCACTGCATGATTTGCACGATATTCAGGCACTTTGGCGGCTTTCGCGCATAGACGAGATCTGGCAAGCAGAATTGTGGGGCGTCGATGAAGAGGCCCAAGAACAGGCCGCCAAGAAAGAATCTGAGTTTTTGGCGGCTAAAATCTTTTATGATCTTGCCAAGCACTAGCCACAGAGGGTTTTAATTGACCATTCCCTTAGGGCACCCTGTCGTGATGATTATCGTTTTTCGTGATCCAGGGCTTGACGTTTCATTATGAATCCACCCAAAATTACGAACACTGAAGGGGCTTAGGCTCCGACGCAGTATAACCCCGGCCCGAACGGGCCGGACGAACCGCTTGGACAAGGGCGGATAATCAGGAAGAGGTAAACATGAAAAAAACCGTATTTCTTGGCGCGCTGACTGTCGCTGGCCTGACGGCTGGCGTTGCTGGTGCTGCGACGCTTGACGATGTGAAAGCGCGCGGCAAGCTGAACTGTGGCGTGACCACAGGTCTTGTCGGTTTTGCCGCGCCCGACGCGAACGGCGAATGGCAGGGCTTCGACGTGGCGGTCTGCCGCGCAGTTGCCGCCGCTACGCTTGGCGATCCGTCGGCTGTTGAATTCGTGCCGACCACCGGCAAGACGCGCTTTACCGCGCTGGCCTCGGGTGAGGTCGACATGCTGGCCCGGAACACCACATGGACGCTTAGCCGTGATGTTGACCTGAAGAACGAATTCGTCGGGATCAACTATTACGACGGTCAGGGCTTTATGGTGCCCAAAGCGCTTGGTGTAAGCTCGGCCAAGGAACTGAACGGCGCAACCGTTTGCATCCAGACCGGGACAACCACCGAACTGAACCTTGCCGATTTCTTCCGTGCCAATGACATGGAATACGAGCCGGTTCCGATCGAAACCAACGCCGAAGGCCAACAGCAGTATCTGGCCGGCTCCTGCGACACCTACACCACCGATTCATCTGGTCTGGCCGCAACCCGCGCCACTTTTGAGAACCCGACAGAGCATGTGATTTTGCCGGAAATCATCTCGAAAGAGCCGCTTGGCCCGCTGGTGCGCCACGGCGACCCTGAGTGGGGCGATATCGTTCGCTGGACCCTGAATTCACTGATCGCTGCCGAAGAATACGGCATCACGTCGGCCAATATTCAGGACATGGCTGCCAATGGTACCGACAACCCCGAAGTCAACCGTATCTTGGGCACCGAGGGCAACCTGGGCGAGATGCTGGGCCTTGAGAATGACTGGGCTGTCAACGCAATTATGGCTGGCGGGAACTACGGCGAGCTGTTCGAGAAGCATATCGGTGAGAACACACCGGTCGGGCTGGCACGTGGTCTGAACGCTCAGTGGAAAGATGGCGGTCTGCTGTATTCGCCGCCCTTCCGCTAAAAACTGAACTTTGGAAGGGCGCGGATCATCCCGCGCCCTTCTGACTTGGTTAGGCACACATAACAAACCGGACCCTCGGGGCAGCCCCGGCTGCAACCGACAACAAAAACACGATTCCGGTAGCCAAGGAAGAAATCATGTCCAGCCTATCTGCGTCGCGCGCGGACTCGTTCAAGCTGTCTCAGCTTTTCAACGACACCCGCTATCGCTCTTATACGTTCCAATTCATCGCTTTGCTTTTGCTGATCATGTTGTTTGCGTATCTTGGCAGCAACTTGGTCCAGAACCTGCGGGATGCGGGCCTGAATATTTCCTACCAGTTCCTTGGCGAACCGGCAGGGTATGACATCAACCAGCGCCTGATTGAATATGACAGCCAGTCCTCGCATCTGCGCGCGTCGGTGGTGGGTGTGCTCAACACGCTGCTTGTGGCCGTTCTGGGCTGCATCCTTGCCACGATCATCGGCGTGGTGGTCGGCATATTGCGCCTGTCCAAAAACTGGCTGATCCGCAAGATAATGGCCGTTTATGTGGAAATCTTCCGCAATGTGCCGGTGCTGATCTGGATTTTGATCATCCTGTCAGTGTTCACTGCGATATTGCCACAGCCGCGTGATTTTCGGGGTGAAAACCCTGACGCGTCAATGCTTTGGGACGCGTTCGCCTTTACCGGCCGAGGTTTCTATTTTCCAAAGCCGATCTTCGAGGCCGGATCTGGTATCGTGATTGCCACTTTTATCGCCTCGATCATCGGGATTTTCGTCTACCGCGCCTATGCGCGAAAGCAACTCTATGAGGCGGGCCGCCTGTTGCCAATTTTCTGGCCTTCAGTGGGGCTGTTTTTTGTGCCCGTGATCGTGATGTTCTTTATCATGGGCCAGCCGATCGTGATGGACTATCCGTCGCTGCAAGGCTTCAATTTCCAAGGTGGCATTTTCGCGCGCAACTCGTTCATTTCGCTTTGGTTCGCGCTGTCCATCTACACAGCGGCCTTCATCGCCGAAAACGTCCGCGCGGGTATTCTAGCGGTCAGCAAGGGCCAGACCGAAGCCGCGGCCAGCCTTGGCTTGCGGCCGGGCCGGATCATGAACCTTGTGGTTCTGCCACAAGCGCTGCGCATCATCATTCCGCCGCTGATCTCGCAGTATCTGAACCTGACCAAGAACAGTTCTCTGGCAATTGCCGTCGGCTACATGGATGTCACCGGCACGCTGGGTGGCATCACCCTGAACCAGACCGGCCGCGCGATTGAAAGCGTTCTGTTGTTGATGCTGTTCTATCTCGCGATCAGCCTTGCGATCTCGGCGGTCATGAATGTCTACAACAATGCCGTGAAACTGAAGGAGCGCTGAGATGTCGAAGTCTGAACTCGCTTTTGTCCGGCATGAAATCCTGCCCGAACAGACCCCGCCCATCACCGATGCTGGCATTGTCAAATGGCTGCGCGACAACCTGTTTCCCGGCCCGATCAATACGATTCTGACACTGGTGGCGATCTATTTCCTATTCAAACTGCTAAGCGGCGCCATGCCGTGGTTTTGGAACGGGGTCTGGACCGCATCCAGCCTGTCGGAATGCCGCGAGATTTTGAACGGGGCAACGGGGGGCTGTTTTTCGGTTCTGACAGAACGCTGGAACCAGTTGCTATTCGGATTCAAATACCCGTCCGAGGCATACTGGCGCCCGACACTGGCCTTTGTGTTGCTGCTGGTATCCATCGCCCCGGTGCTGTTTTCCATGCTGCCGCGTAAATTGCTGATCCTGACCGTTCTTTATCCGTTCGTGGCCTTCTGGCTGATCTGGGGCGGCACGATTCTGACGCCTTTGATGATCTTGCTGGGGTTTGTGGCCGGCTATGTCGCGTTTCGGCGGGTCGAGGCCAAAGGCTTTGGCACGGCAGCCCTTCTTGGTATCGCCGTAACCGTCGTTTTCTGGTGGCTGGGCGGCTATATCAGTTCCGCCGCACCCAATGTCGTGGCCCTGACACCGGTGCCCTCGCGGGATATGGGGGGCTTCATGCTCAACATGATCCTTGGAACGGTCTGTGTGTCGCTTAGCCTGCCGTTCGGGGTTCTTCTGGCGCTTGGCCGTCAGTCGAATATGCCGATCATCAAATGGATGTGTGTGATCTTCATCGAGTTCATTCGCGGTGTGCCGCTGATCACCTTGCTGTTCGTGGCCAATGTGGTGCTGGCCTATTTCCTGCCGCCCGGCACCAGCTTTGATTTGATCCTGCGGGTGATCATCATGATCACGATGTTCGCATCGGCCTATATCGCCGAGGTGGTGCGTGGGGGCCTTGCCGCCCTGCCAAGCGGGCAATACGAGGCCGCCAACAGCCTTGGGTTGGATTATGCGCAATCCATGCGCCTGATCATCCTGCCGCAAGCGTTGAAAATCTCGATCCCCGGCATCGTGAATGTGGCGGTGGGCCTGTTCAAGGATACAACCTTGGTTTCGGTCATCTCGATGTTCGATCTGGTCGGCATGATCCGAGGCCCAATTCTGGCATCGACCGAATGGAACGGCATCTACTGGGAGCTTTGGGGCTTTGCCGTCGTGCTGTTTTTCATCGTTTGCTACAGCATCTCGCAATATTCGCAATGGCTGGAGCATCAGCTACAGCGCGATCATCGTTAAGGAAAGGTCTGTGTCATGACGGAACAACAGGCAGCTTTGAAAGTCTCGGACGAGATCGCGATCTCGATCGAAAATATGAACAAATGGTTTGGTGCATTTCATGTGCTGCGCGACATTGACTTGACGGTCTATAGCGGCGAGCGGATCGTGATCGCCGGGCCGTCCGGGTCGGGGAAATCCACCTTGATCCGCTGCATCAACGCGCTTGAGGAACATCAGCAGGGCAAAATTACGGTGGATGGCACGGTGCTGTCCAATGACCTCAAGAATATCGACAAGATCCGGTCCGAGGTTGGGATGGTGTTTCAGCACTTCAACCTTTTCCCGCATCTGTCGATCTTGGAAAACTGCACCTTGGCGCCGATCTGGGTTCGCAAGACGCCCAAGCGCGAGGCCGAAGAGATCGCGATGCATTTCCTTGAAAAGGTCAAGATCCCCGAGCAGGCCGACAAGTATCCCGGTCAGTTGTCGGGTGGGCAGCAGCAGCGTGTGGCGATTGCCCGGTCGTTGTGCATGAAGCCCCGCATCATGCTGTTTGACGAGCCCACCTCGGCGCTGGACCCGGAGATGATCAAAGAGGTTCTGGACACCATGGTATCGCTGGCCGAAGAAGGCATGACCATGCTGTGCGTCACCCACGAAATGGGCTTTGCGCGGCAGGTGGCCAACCGGGTGATTTTCATGGACCAAGGCCAGATCGTCGAACAGAATGAACCTGAAGAGTTCTTCAACAATCCCCAGTCAGAGCGCACCAAGCTGTTCCTGAGCCAGATTCTGGGTCACTGATTCACAAAGTGTTTTGCCAATGCAATGCGCGGTCCATCGGGCCGCGCATTTGTGTCAGACCCGGTGATAAGGGCTGCCCGCAAGGATCGAGGCCGCGCGATACAATTGCTCGGCCAGCATCACACGCACCAGCATATGCGGCCAGACCATCGCGCCGAAGGACAGTTTAAAATCGGCCTGCGCCCGCAGGTCAGGCGCGATGCCATCAGCACCGCCGATGACAAAGGCCACATCGCTGCGCCCCGTATCGCGCCAATTCGCCAACTGGACCGAGAAGGCTGGAGAGCTGAGCGTTTTGCCACGCTCGTCCAGCATCACCGTCACCGCGCCTTTCGGCAAAGCACGGTCAAGCAAGGCGGCCTCGGCAGCCATGCCGCCGCCTTTTTTGTCCTCAACCTCGTGCATCTGCGCCGGCCCAAGCCCAAGGGCGCGGCCAGTTCGATCAAATCGGGTTAGGTAATCTGTTGTCAAATCACGCTCGGGGCCGGGTTTCATCCGGCCCACAGCGCAGATATGCACGCGCATTCAGCTGTCGGCAGAAGCCGCGGCTTGCCCGGCGGGAAGCCACATCTTCTCCAGCTGGTAAAACTCTCGCACTTCGGGGCGAAAGACATGGACGATCACATCACCCGTGTCGATCAGCACCCAATCGCCCGATTCCTTGCCCTCGATCTTGGACAGGATACCGAACTCTTGCTTGAGCTTATCGGCCAGCTTTTCCGAGATCGCCGCAACCTGCCGCGATGACCGGCCCGAACAGATGACCATGTAATCGGCCATGGCAGATTTTCCGCGCAGGTCGATTTGCACGACATTTTCGGCTTTATCATCGTCAAGCGAGGTAAGAATACGATCAAGCTGCGATTCGCTTGTTGCACCATTGGGGGGGGTCATTGCGAGCACCCCATGTTCAGCGGCCCCAGCCGCATCAGTCGTAAAAGACAGGACATAGTCCTCCTTCGTTGCACACCGTTCCGCCCCGGTGCCGGGAATAATTTGAAAATAGCAAGACTGACGCGACTTTTCAATGAATGCCTTCACCACAAGGACTGCCGGGCCTGAAAATACCTGTCAGTCTGACACATATGATGTGTTCGACGGGCTGCGCGTGTCCAGTGTCGAGCCATCCAGCATCTTGACCTCGCGCTGTGGGAACGGAATGGAAATCTTGTTTTCCTGAAACGCATCCCACAGCGCCAGATAGACATTGCCGCGAATATTGGTCAGCCCGCCGGTGGGGTCACGTATCCAGAACCGCAGGATGTAATCCACGCTGCTGTCGCCAAAGCCGACGATGTGGCAAACGGGTGGTTTGAACTCCAACACCCGTTCGACACCCTTGGCGGCGTCTATGGCGATACGGCGCACCTTATGCGGATCGTCTGTATAAGCCGTGCCGAAATAGATATCGAGCCGCACATAATCGTTGGAATGCGACCAGTTCACCACCTGCCCGGTGATCAGGTCTTCGTTGGGGATCAGGTATTCCTTACCGTCGCGGGTGGTGATCGACACATAGCGCGCACCAAGGGAATTGATCCAACCAAAGGTTTCCCCAAGCGAGATCACGTCGCCCGGTTTGATCGACCGATCCAGCAAAAGGATCACACCAGACACAAGGTTCGACACCACTTTTTGCAGGCCAAACCCAAGGCCCACACCGATAGCACCAGACAAAACCGCAAGCCCGGTCAGGTCCACCCCGACGGCACGCAACCCGATGAAGAACGCCGCGCTATACAGGATGACTTGCAGCAATTTGACCGCAAGCACCTGCATTGAGGGCGAGATTTCCTTGTTCTGGCGGATTTGCGCCGCCGTGGTGCGCGACACGAAGCGCGCGGCGACCATCAGAACGGCAAGCACGCCCACCGCCTGTAGCACCATCCACAAAGACAGGCGCGTATCGCCCAATTCCACGGCTATGCTTTCCAACAGGCTGCGGGCTTCGTCAGTCAGACCAAGAATGCCAAGCGTGACCCATGTCCACGCCACGTAACGCACCATTGTCCGGACAACGCCATTGACGATAAACCGCGTGAGGATGGTGATCAGCAGCCAAGCCAGCGCAAGACTGGCCAATATGCCCAACAGGTACGAGCGGCTGGGCCATGTCACCGACTGCATGATCCAGACCGTGGGCCAGATCAGTGCAACGAAAAAGATCAGCCGCAACCGGCGATGCAACATCACCAAAAAACGCATCCGCCATTTCGGCCAGCCTTCGCGCCCGCGCATCCACGCATGCACATAGGGCCCCAAAAGCCGTGCCAAAAGATGCGCCGCCAGAAACAGGCCAATCGCAATGGCCACCTGATAGGCATTCCATGGCCGCATCAGGCCTTCGACAACAACTTGTGCCTGCGCCCAAAGACTGATCGCAATCTCTTGCGGGGCTTGTAGAATTTCGTTTTCCATTGTCTCTAAGATTTGCATGGGGCACGCGCCGCAACAAGCCCGCACTGGACAAGCGCGCCATTTCGCGTTCATTTTCCATTCAAATCACCGGAGGCCCCATGACAACCGCATTGATCACCCATTCCGATTGCCTGAAGCACCGCACGCCGGATGGCCACCCTGAACAAATTGCCCGGCTATCGCATGTTCTGAATGCGCTTGAGGGCAAAACGCTTGAGCGGTTCGAGGCCCCTCTGGGCACCGAAGACGACGTGCGGCTGGCCCATCCGCAGGCACATATCGAAAGGGTTCGGGCCGCGGAACCCAGCGCAGGGATCGTGCAGCTGGACGCCGATACGTGGATGTCGCCCGGATCCTACGATGCGGCGATGCGCGGTGTCGGTGGTGCCCTGCTTGGGGTCGATCTGGTGTTGGCTGGCACGGTGCAGAACGTTTTTGTCGCCACGCGACCGCCGGGCCATCATGCGGAATCCGAGCGCACAATGGGGTTTTGCCTGTTCGGCACCGCAGCCATCGCCGCGCGTCACGCGCTAGAGCGGCACGGCCTGAACCGCGTCGCCGTGGTGGATTTCGACGTGCACCACGGCAATGGCACGCAAGACCTGCTATGGTCCGAGCCGCGCGCGCGCTTTGTCTCGTCACATCAGTTTCCATTATGGCCCGGCACCGGCAAACCGGATGAACGCGGCGCACATGACAACGTGCTAAACGTGCCGCTGGACCCGGCCAGTGATGGCGGTGCGATGCGGCAGGCTTATGAAGAAACAGTTTTTCCGGCACTGGAAGAGTTCAGCCCCGAGTTGCTGATCCTGTCCGCCGGGTTCGACGCACACCAAGACGATCCGCTGGCCGAACTGCGTTGGACCGAAGAGGACTTCACGTGGTTGACGGGCCGTTTCTGCGATCTGGCCGACACTCACTGCAAGGGGCGCGTTTTGTCCTGCCTTGAAGGCGGGTATAATCTGGACGCGCTATCGCGCAGCGCGGCAGCGCATGTGGATGTGTTGATCGCGCGGGGCGGCTGAGGCCCGAGCGTGGCGCGTGCGGCGGGCCTTATGCCTGATCGTCCGCGGCAGGCTCTTTCACAAAGCCGGCGCGGCCCACGCTTTCATAGGCTTCAAAGCCCGCGCGCTTGGCATCCTTGACCGAATAGATATTGCGCAGGTCGGCCAAGCGGGGCGTGGCCATCTTGCGCGCGATCCGCTTGAGATCAAGAGCGCGGAACTCGTTCCATTCGGTCAGGATGACCAACAGATCGGCCTTATGCACGCATTTGTATGGGTCATCGACCCAATGCACACCCGGCAATAGGTCAACGCCTTCATGCTGGCCTTGCGGGTCACAGACCTTGACCTTGGCACCGCCGCCCACAAGGGCGGGAACAATTGTCAGCGATGGCGCTTCGCGCATGTCGTCGGTGTTTGGCTTGAAGGTCACCCCCAAAACGGCAATTGTTTTGTGATTGAAACTGCCGTCGCATAAATCTTGCAGCTTGTCGATCATCCGGCGCTTGACCTCTTCGTTGACCGATATCACCTTTTCGGTGATCTGCATGGGAATGCTGAAATCCTGCCCGGTTCGGGCCAATGCACGGGTGTCTTTGGGAAAACAACTGCCGCCATAGCCCGGCCCGGCGTGCAAAAACTTGTTCCCGATGCGCCCATCCATCCCCATCCCCTTGGAGACCTGTTTGACATCCGCGCCGGTCCGTTCGCACAGCGCCGCGATCTCGTTGATAAAGGTGATCTTGGTCGCCAAAAATGCGTTGGACGCATATTTGATCATCTCGGCGCTTTCCAGATCGGTGGTGATGATCGGGAATTCGCGCAGGTAAAGCGGGCGGTAAATCTCGCCCATGACATCGGATGCGCGTTCGGTTTGAACGCCCACGACAACCCGGTCGGGTTTCATAAAATCATCAATCGCCGCGCCTTCGCGCCGAAACTCGGGGTTTGAGGCAACATCAAAATCCAGATCGGGGTTGGCCTTTTTCACCGTTTGTTTGACCTGCCGATTGGTGCCCACCGGCACCGTCGACTTGGTGACAATGACCAGATAATCATTCGCGGCGCGGGCGATTTCCTCGGCGGCGGACATCACATAGCTTAGGTCAGCATGACCGTCGCCGCGCCGGGTGGGGGTGCCGACGGCGATAAACACCGCTTCGGCGCCATCAATCGCGCTTGGCAAATCCATGGTGAACGACAGGCGGCCCGCTTCGACGTTCTTGGCCAAAAGACGATCAAGGCCGGGCTCGAAAATCGGAATCTCACCGCGTTCCAGTTTTTCGATCTTGGCCGGGTCTTTGTCGACGCAGACAACCTCGTGCCCAAAGTCCGAGAAGCAGACCCCCGACACAAGGCCTACGTAACCCGTTCCGATCATGGCAATTTTCATGGCGACTACCCTTTCACACCCCACCTCGTGATCTTTAATGCAATGACGTTTTACACGCGTCAATTGCAACTCGGACGAGAGCGTGCTTAGGGTACATCTTAGGCCGTCTGGTGCGCATCCTTGCAACAGTTTTGAACCGGATATTGGACAGCGTGGTATAGCTCGGCTAAGGGATAAGCTAGGTACAGCAGCCGAAATGCTGTTTGGGTAAGACCACGAAGGATAGCGAGTATGTCACAAAAGCTGTTTGGCACGGACGGTGTCAGGGGTCAGGCGAATTCTTGGCCAATGACCGCGGAAATGGCCCTGAAGCTGGGCGAGGCGGCAGGCCGCTATTTTCGGCGCGACACGCAAGAGCACCGCGTGGTGATCGGCAAGGATACCCGCCTGTCGGGCTATATGATCGAAAACGCCCTGACCGCCGGGTTTACCTCAACCGGGATGAACGTGTTTTTGCTGGGGCCGATGCCAACCCCCGCAATCGGCTATCTGACGCATGGTTTGCGCGCCGATGTCGGCGTGATGATTTCAGCCAGCCACAACCCCGCCTGTGACAATGGAATCAAGTTTTTCGGCCCGGACGGCTTTAAACTCAGCGATGAAGCCGAGGCCGGGATCGAAGCCTTGATGCACAAGGGTGTGACGCGCGCTGCCCCTGAAAACATCGGCCGCGCCAAGCGGTTCGAAGACGCGCGCGGACGCTATGTGGAATACGCCAAAACCACCTTCCCGTCGCGGCGGCGGTTGGACGGATTGCGCGTGGTCGTGGATTGCGCAAACGGCGCGGCCTACAAGGTTGCCCCGGCAGTTTTATGGGAACTCGGGGCCGAGGTGATCACCGTTGGGGTGTCGCCGGATGGGGCCAACATCAACCAAAATTGCGGCTCGACCCAACCCGATGCCGCGATCCGCAAAGTCATCGAGACGCGGGCAGATATCGGCATTTGTCTGGATGGCGATGCCGACCGGGTGGTCTTGATCGACGAAAAGGGCCAGATCGCCGATGGCGATCAGATCATGGGTTTGATTGCCTCGCGTTGGGCCGAAGGGGGCCGCCTGTCCGGTAATGCGCTGGTGGCGACGGTGATGTCCAATCTGGGGCTTGAACGGTTTCTGAATGATCGCGGGATTGACCTTAAGCGCACCACTGTCGGCGACCGCTACGTTGTCGAGGCGATGCGCAATGGCAATCACAACCTTGGCGGCGAGCAATCGGGCCATATCGTGATGACGGATTACGCCACCACCGGCGACGGCCTGATTGGTGCCCTGCAATTTCTGGCCTGTATGGTGGAAACTGACCGCAAAGCCAGCGATCTGGCCCGTGTGTTCGAGCCGGTTCCACAAAAACTGATCAATGTTCGGTATCAACGCGGGAAAACCCCACTCGAGACCGAACCAGTGCAGGACGTGATCGCCAAGGCCGAAAAGACGCTTGGCCGCGATGGCCGTCTTTTGATCCGAAAGTCAGGCACCGAGCCGTTGATCCGGGTCATGGCCGAAGCCGTCGATCCCGGTTTGCTGGACGATGTTCTGAAAACCGTTGTCGCCGCCGTCGAGCGCGAAAGCTGACATCTGCTCCCCGCCAAAGCGGCCCATGCTATCCGTGAAAAGTTTCCAGATATAAAGGTCATTTCAAAATGAATTCGGTTGTACCAGTCATCCTTTGCGGCGGGTCCGGCACCCGGTTGTGGCCGCTGTCGCGCAAAAGCTATCCCAAGCAATTCACCCGTATCATCGGGCAAGACAGCTTGCTTCAGTCCTGTGCCAAACGTCTAAGCGGTGGGAACGGCATGGTCAGCTTCGCAGAGCCAGTGATTCTGACCAACACCGATTTCCGGTTTATGGTGACCGAACAGTTGCTGGAAGTTGGCGTAAACCCCGGTGTCGTTCTGATCGAACCCGATGCACGCAACACGGCCCCCGCGGTTTTGGCGGCGGCCCTGCATATCGCGGCCACCGACCCCGACGCGCTGATGCTGATCGCGCCGTCAGATCATGTAATTCCAGACACGCCTGCCTTTTGGCAAGTCGTCGAGGCGGGCATTGAGGCCGTGCAGAACGGTCGCTTGGTGACTTTTGGCATCACGCCAACCCATCCGGAAACCGGCTATGGCTATCTGGAACTGGACAGCGCGCCGGACAAGTCAGGCCAAGCGCAACCCCTTTTGCGATTTGTCGAAAAGCCTGATGCCGACGCCGCGCAAGGTATGGTGGACGCCGGCAATTACCTCTGGAACGCGGGTATTTTTCTGTTCGCCGCCAAAGACATCATAGCCGCCTATACCGAACACGCGCCCGATCTGCTGACCCCGGTGCAGCATGCCGTTGACGACGCCAAGGCCGATCTGGGCTTTTTGCGGCTTGATCCGGCGGCTTGGGCCAAGGCCGACAATATTTCGATTGATTTCGCAGTCATGGAAAAGGCCGACAACCTGTCGGTTGTGCCGTTCACCGGGCATTGGTCAGACCTTGGAAGTTGGGCCGCCGTGCAACAGGAAAGCGGCGTTGATGCCAATGGCGTGGCCATGTCCGGGCCGGTGACTGCCATTGATTGCGAAAACGCGCTGCTACGATCCGAGCATGACGGGCTGGAGCTGGTGGGCCTTGGGCTGAAAGATATGCTGGTGGTTGCCATGCCAGACGCCGTTTTGGTCGCCGACCTGAACCGCACGCAGGACGTGGGGCAGGTCGTCAAGACCCTGCGCGCGAATGCCGTGCCACAAGCCGACAGTTTTGCCCGTGATCACCGCCCATGGGGGTATTTTGAAACATTGGCCTTGTCCGACCGGTTTCAGGTCAAACGGATCGTTGTCAAACCCGGCGCCGCACTCAGCCTGCAAAGCCATGTCCACCGGGCTGAGCATTGGATTGTTGTGTCCGGCACCGCCAAGGTGACGATTGACGACACGGTCAAACTGGTCAGCGAAAACGAGTCTGTCTATGTTCCGCTAGGCTCGGTGCACCGGATGGAAAACCCCGGCAAGGTGCCGATGGTTTTGATCGAAGTGCAAACCGGCAGTTATCTGGGCGAGGATGATATCATCCGCTACGAAGATGTGTATGCCCGCGACAATGACGATTGATTGAACAAGGGGCGGCCCAAAGCCGCCCCTGTCGTCATCAAAACGGCTGCTTGGTGTAGTCCACCTCGTCGGGATAGAACGTATCCTCGATCGAGGTGGTGTGCACCTTGATCAGATTACCGTTTTCGATCCGCGAGATATGCTGCTGGCCAAACACCTGATGGGTCTTGCCGTTGAACACCTTGGGGCCTTGGGGGTGTTCGTTGGACTGCGGGATGGTGCTCATCGCCTCCACCGCCTCGATCAGCGCGGCGCGGTCCTGTGGCCCGCGATAGCCCGCAGCCTCCATTCCCTTCTTGACGATATACAGGGTTTCCCAGCATCCGAACATATGGCCATAGGTCGACACGTCCGTCGGATCGCTCAGCGAGGCACCCCGTTCGTTCAAGCCCACCTGTGCGCGATAGAATTTATCGTATTCCGATTGATCGGGCTGCGCGTGGCGCGGCATCCCCTCCCAGAAATTAGTGCCTTCAAGGAATTCAAGGCCGGGGCTGTCAATCGCGATGGCCTCAAGGCTGTCGATGAACCCAAACAGTTCCGGCCCGCGCCCACCAAAAAATTCGCCCATTTCCTTGACGAAGGTCAGCACAGCCGGCCCCACCATCACATGATAGATCACTTCGGTGTCGCGGGGGATCTTGGGGAAATACTTGGTAAACGACGTCTCAGTGGGCGGAATGGCCAGCTTGGCCACGACCTCGCCGCCCTGCGCCTCGACCGCCGCGCTAAAGAAATCGCGGTGATCATGCCCATAGGCATAATCGGGGAAAATCAGGGTCACCTTCTTGCCCAGATTTTCCGTCACGAAAGGCGCCATCGCCTGAACTTGGCTTTTCACGTCGGTGATGCCGGGCTGCAAGGTATAGCGGTTGAGCATGCCGCTGGCCACGTGGTGGCCTTCGGAGACCACGAAATACGGCAGTTTCAATTCACCCGCGCGCGGTGCCGAACCGATAACCACGTGGCTGAACAACGTGCCGAACGCGATATCGCAATTGTGCTGTGATGCGAATTTTTCCACCACCTCGGCCCCGCGCTTGGGGTCGGTGCCATCGTCTTCGGCGACAATTTCGACCGGACGGCCATTGATGCCACCGGCGTCGTTGATCAGGCGCACGGCGGCTTGGGTCGTGCGATCATACCAGCGGCCATAGGCGGCCCCGATGCCTGTGCGGTGCACCTGAAAGCCGATGCGGATCGGCTCGACCGTCTGCGCATGGGTGTAGCGCGCCCATAGCGGCAGCGTGGCGGCCGCCGCCCCTCCGGCCAGTGTCTTGAGCGCGGTGCGACGCGACGGGGCCTTGGAGTTGTCTGTCATGTCGAGTGTTCCTCTGTCCTGAGACTGACCATAAAAAGAAGCTATTGCTGGCCCCAATTACAAGGGCTTTTCCAATGTTTGCGCAACCGTGGTTACACACCGCGCGGCGACGCCAGCAACCAAAGGCCGAAAAACGTGTAGCCGATCATGAAAATCGCCAACGGGGCTTGTGCGATAATGGCGCGCAAATTGTTACCGTGCCCTCGCAGGGCCAGAACATGCGCCATCAGGATCGCGATCACATGGCCTGTCACCACCCCACCGGCCTGCGACAACCAGATCGCGCGGACAGTGCCGGGGGTGTTGAAAAACCCGGTGGTCACATGGAAATCCCCAAGGCCCAGCAGATCGGCCCCGGTGTTCATCGGGTCGGTCAGATAGGCCAGAACATACTGACCATCCACCAAAAAGACCGTCACGTAATGCGCGATATGATAGGCCAAGGCGATCGGCAGCAACGTGGGCGCGAACAGGCGCACCGCCTCCAAAATGGGTCGTCGCGTTCCTGCAAGGCGGTCGCCAAGCGCCAGACAAGCGGCAAAGATTACCAACAGGGCCATATTGGCCACCAGCATTCCGGCAAGGTTTTGCACAATCACAGCGGACCGGCCCGGAAACTCCAGCGGGTTGACCCCGATGAAGCCCATCCAAAGAAAGGTCTCGTTGATCCCGTCAAAACTGCCGACCCCCAGCATCAGGATGATGAACACCGCCACCCCGGTTGACACTTTGGGCCGGATCAAGCCCTGCCAGCCCCAAAGCCCCATTGCGACACGCCCGCGCACCCGCCCCAGCAGGCCAACCCGCGCATAGGCCCGCATCAGGATGCTAAGCGCCTCGCCGCGCAGCAACCAGCGCGGCCCAAACAGGGTGATGCCCATCACGGTCAGATACCAGTAGCCCCCGGCAATCCATGCCAGACGGTGCGGATCGGTTGGTGCAGGGTCGGCCAGCAGGAAGGCCGCAAAGCCAAGGAAGATGAAAACGCCCGGCCAATGGCCCCAACGGGACGGGTAGCGCATCATTGGGCGTGATCCGGTCAGGCGGGCCAAAACAGCGGCAGGTCCCGTCCAAGGGTTTGTCCAACGCCAGTGATTGCCCAACAGCCCCTGCAAGGCCACCATGACCACCCACCAGACCACCCAGACAAACAGCGGCAAGGGGTTGGCCATCGGATCATGCGGCCCAACCGCCCCACGCCAGACCAGAAACGCCAGTAGCCCCGTCGACAGGCAGCTTGTGACGTGGTGCAGACCAAACCGCGCGGGCGGGGCCAAGCGGATTGGCCGGAACAGCCGCGCCGCCACCCAAGCCGGCAAGATCGCCAGTAAGGCCACGGTCAGCGCGACCGTGGCCACGCCTGCGTCGGTGTAGACATCGGTGGGCATCAGCAGGACAAACCCCTGCTCGGACGCGTGAGCCAAAGACGGATCAGGCAAACAGGCAAGTGCCAAAGCAACACCAGCGATCTGTGCGCGCATGTTGACCCCCTGTTTCAAGATCGGGCCAGAGTATCGGCACTCGGCCTTTGCACCATGGGGTAAATCACCTCACCCCTCCCTTCACCGTGATCAGGCCCCGCCCGTTTCGGCGAGCAAGGCGGCCAATCCGCTGCGATAATCAGGATAGGTCAGGCACACGCCCAACTCTTGCTTGATGCGGGTATTGTCCACGCGCTTTGACTCGGCATAGAAACTACGCGCCATCGGGCTCATCTCGGCCTCGTCAAAGGGCACCTCGGGCGGAATCGGCAGGCCCAGAAGTTCGGCGGCATAGCCGATCACGTCCTGCGGCGGGGCCGGGTCATTGTCACAGACATTGTAGGCGCTGCCGGGATTGGGCCGGTTGATCGACGCCTCAAGCACCTGCGCGATATCATCCACATGAATCCGGCTGAACACCTGGCCCGGCTTGACGATCCGGCGCGCGGTGCCTTGGCGCACCTTTTCAAACGGGCCGCGACCGGGGCCGTAAATGCCTGCCAGCCGAAAGATATGCAGCGGTAAACCGGGGATGGATTGCCAATCGGCCTCGGCCTCCACCCGCATCCGGCCACGACGGGTTGACGGCGTCAGCGCGGTGTCTTCCGTCACCCAATCGCCTTGGTGGTCGCCATAGACCCCCGTGGTGGACAGGTATCCAGCCCATTCCAGCCGAGGGGCCATCGCTGTGACCTGATCACGATAGCGATTCAGAACCGGATCACCCTCGGCATCCGGCCCGGCGGAAATCAACAGATGGGTCGCCGCATCAAAAGCCGCCGATAGATCACCATCGGGCCACATCACCGGCGTCACGCCTTCGGCGCGCAGTGCATCGGCTTTGTCGGGCTTGCGGGTCGTGCCATAAATTGTCCAGCCCTGCGGTATCAGCAGCCGCGCCAAAGCCCGCGCCGAAAACCCATGTCCAAAAGAAAGAAGTGTTTTTGCCATGGCGCATGAATTGGGCATCTGGCGCGCAAAGGCAAGGGCAAGCGCAAGCGATCTTTCGCCGCCCCCACCTGTGCCAACTGGTCTTGCATCAGGGCTGGTGGCACTATGGCACCATATTGCATCCCGGAGATCCAATGCGCCATCTGACCCGCCGCACCGCCCTTGCCCTGACCTGCGCCGCACTTGTGACGGGCTGCGGCACGACCCGCCCGCAAAGCGTCACAGCGTCCAGCGGCCCGTCCGATCCACCGCTTTATCCCAATGAAACACCCGAGCTGCGCCGCCTGATCAACAAATATGCCGATCTGTACCAAGTGCCCCGTTCGCTGGTGCACCGGCTGGCGATCCGCGAAAGCACACACCGGCCTTGGGCCCGCAATGGGCCCTATTACGGGCTGTTGCAAATCCTACCGCAAACCGCCCGCACCATGGGGTTTCGCGGGCAACCCAATGATTTGCTGGATGCCGAAACAAACCTGAAATACGCGGTCAAATACTTGCGCGGCGCGTATATGGTGGCCCAAGGCGACCCGGACGAGGCGATCCAATGGTATGCGCGCGGCTACTATTACGAGGCCAAGCGCATGGGCCTATTGGTAGAAACCGGCCTACGCCCCGCCTGATCCGCCTGTCGCGCTCGGCAAGGGCCGCGCCAAAGGCTTCGGGGCTGATCGTTTCATAATTCATGGCGCATCACACCTGACTGCCGTTCACTGCGGGAATGGTTGATTGCCCCTGTGCGCCATGTCAACGTCAGACCCGACACAACCCTCAAGGATTGCGCATGACGTCGAAACTCACCGAGTCCTCGTTTCTATCGCCGGACCTTCCCGAACCAAGGCAATTCACCGATGCGCGCGCAGCGGTTGACCATCTGACCAAGCTCTATGATGTGGCCACCGGGTTCTTGTGCGACGCCTTCAATCAGGCCATGCGCGGCCAGCTTCCGGGCCAGCGTATCCGTGCGTTCTATCCCGAAATCCGGATCACAACGGTCAGCTATGCCCAAGTCGACAGCCGCCTCAGCTTTGGTCATGTGGCCGCACCGGGCAGCCACGCCGCCACAGTGACCCGCCCCGATCTGTTCCGTCATTACTTGGAACAACAGATCGGCCTGCTTTTAACCAATCATCAGGTGCCAGTTACCATCGGCGCATCTGATACGCCGATCCCGATTCACTTTGCGGTCGCAAACGACCCCTCGATCACCGTGCCGCAAGAAGGCGCTGCCGATTTCACTCTACGCGATCTGTTCGATGTGCCCGATCTTGGCACCACCAATGACGATATCGTCAATGGCACGCATAAAGCCGCCCCGGACGGAACCGAACCGCTGGCCCTGTTTACCGCGCAGCGCGTCGATTACTCTCTGGCGCGACTGTCGCATTACACGGCCACCGACCCCGAACATTTCCAGAACCACGTGTTGTTCACGAACTACCAGTTCTACGTGTCCGAGTTCGAGGCCTATGCCCGCAAAATGCTGCGCGATAAGGATAGCGGCTATACCGAGTTCGTGGGCACTGAAAATATCAGTATTTCCACCGCTGATGCCCCGATGCCGATATCGTCCAAACAGCCGCAAATGCCCACCTTCCACCTCAAACGTGCGGACGGGTCCGGGATCACGTTGGTCAATATCGGCGTCGGGCCATCCAACGCGAAAACCGCAACCGATCATATCGCCGTCCTGCGCCCCCATGCGTGGATCATGGTGGGACATTGCGCAGGGCTTCGAAACACCCAAAGGCTGGGCGATTTCGTTCTGGCCCATGCGTACCTGCGCGAAGACCGCGTTCTTGATGCCGACTTGCCATCATGGGTGCCAATCCCGGCGCTGGCCGAAATCCAGATCGCCCTTGAAGAGGCGGTTGAAGCTGAAACCCAACTGGAAGGCTACGACCTGAAGCAGGTCATGCGCACCGGCACCGTGGCCAGCTTGGACAATCGCAACTGGGAATTGCGCGACCAATCCGGGCCCGTGCAGCGCCTCAGCCAGTCGCGGGCCATCGCATTGGACATGGAAAGCGCAACCATCGCCGCCAATGGGTTTCGCTTCCGGGTGCCGTATGGAACGCTGTTATGTGTCTCCGACAAACCGCTGCACGGCGAGTTGAAGCTGCCGGGCATGGCCTCGGATTTCTACAAAACGCAGGTGTCACGACATTTGCTGATCGGAATTCATGCCGTCGAACGCTTGCGCCGGATGCCACTTGAACGCATTCACAGTCGCAAATTGCGCAGCTTTAACGAGACTGCCTTCCTGTAACGCCGCAAAATCCCCACAAAACCCATGAAAACCACTTGCTTTTCGCCACTATTCATTGTGTTTGGTCACAACATACAGTTAAAATCTGCACATGAGGCCCAAACGCAGGGCAGTTGAAGGAGACCATGAAATGGCAAAACCGATGACCAAAACACAGCTTGTCGCAGCCCTGGCCGAAGAAATGGGCGCTGATAAGAAATCTGCAAGCACCGCATTGGATTCCGTGATCGCGATCATCACCCGCGAAGTATCCAACGGCGGCGCCGTCACCCTGCCCGGCGTTGGCAAAATCTACTGCCGCGAACGCCCCGAGCGTATGGTGCGCAACCCTGCCACCGGTGAACAGATCAAGAAAGAGGCCGACAAGGTTGTCAAGATGACCATCGCCAAGGCCCTCAAGGACAGCGTGAACGGCTGATCTTGCAAAGACCGCGCGTTTAGGAAAGGGTCGCCCAAGCAGGCGGCCCTTTTCAATTCGGGAGACACATATTGGATATCCGTGCGATCTTGATGGGGTTGGCGTTTGCCGTCATGTGGTCCAGCGCCTTTACCTCGGCCCGGATCATCGTGGCATCTGCCCCACCGCTGACAGCACTCAGCCTGCGGTTTCTGGTGTCGGGCATCTTTGGGGTGCTGATCGCCTTGGCGCTGCGCCAAAGCTGGCGGCTGACACGCCCCCAATGGCGCGCAACGATCATCTTCGGCATTTGTCAAAACGCATTGTATCTTGGCATGTATTTCATGGCGATGCGGACGGTCGAGGCCTCGCTGGCCGCGATCATCGCCTCGACCATGCCGCTATTGGTCGGGCTGGCAAGTTGGGCTTTGCTCGGTCAACGGATCGGCTTGGTGGGTGGAATGGGGCTGGTTGCTGGCGTCATCGGTGTCGGCATCATCATGGGCTCACGCCTGCAAGGCGGTGCTGACCTTTACGGTGTTGGGCTATGCATCGGCGGCGTTCTTGCGCTCACGCTGGCCACTCTGGCGGTGCGCGGGGCCACCTCGGGCGGCAACTTTTTGATGATCGTCGGCCTGCAAATGCTGGTGGGCAGCGTCGCTTTGGGTGTCGTCGGCCTCAGCTTTGAGCCTCTGGTCATAGACTGGAGCTGGCAGTTGATCGCGGCCTTCATATACACCACGCTGATTCCCGGTCTGGCCGCCACCTTGGTCTGGTTCAAGCTGGTCAACCGGATCGGCGCCATCAAGGCGGCCACGTTTCACTTTCTCAATCCGTTTCTGGGAGTTGCAATCGCCGCCGTCATTCTAGGCGAAACCCTTGGCCTGACCGATATGGTTGGCGTCGCGATCGTGATGGCGGGCATTCTGGCCGTCCAACTGTCGCGCCAAAAGCAAGCCCCCGCCTGACCCAAGGCTTTCCACGCTGCCCCCCGGTCACCCCTTCTTCTGTTCAAAAATATCCCGGGGAGTTTGAGGGGCAGCGCCCCTCATACCCAAAAACCTGCGCGCCGCAGGCGCACAATCAGATCACCCGATGGTGCCGCGTGGCCCTTCGCCGACCTGCCCCCGATGCAGTAGGAAATGATCCAGCACCACGCAGGCCATCATCGCCTCGGCGACAGGCACCGCCCGGATCCCAACACAGGGGTCATGCCGGCCTTTGGTCACAACCTCGGTCGCGGTGCCATCCATTCGGATCGAGCGGCGCGGCGTCAGGATCGACGAGGTCGGCTTAACCGCGAAGCGCACCACCACGTCCTGCCCCGTGGAAATTCCCCCCAGAATGCCCCCGGCATGGTTCGACGAATATTCTGGGCCATGTTCGCCCATGAAAATTTCATCGGCGTTTTCGGTTCCGGTCAACCGTGCAGCGGCCATGCCCTCGCCCAGCTCGACACCTTTGACGGCATTGATCGACATCATCGCTGCGGCCAGATCGGTATCCAGCTTGCCATAAACCGGCGCGCCCAGACCGGCAGGCAAACCACGCGCCACGACCTCGATCTCGGCCCCGACCGAGTTCTTGTTCTTGCGCAGTCGTTGCAGATAGGCCTCCCACTCGGGCGCGGCGGCGGCATCGGGAATCCAGAAATCATTGCCGTCGATCGCATCCCAGTCAAACCGGTCGCGGTCGATCGTGACCTCACCCATGCGCGTCATATAGCCCTTGACCGCGATGCCCGGGATCAACGCGTTCAACGCCGCCCGCGCCACACCACCGGCAGCAACGCGCGCCGCGGTTTCGCGCGCCGAACTGCGCCCGCCGCCGCGATAATCGCGCAGCCCGTATTTCTGGTGATAGGTGATATCGGCGTGGCCGGGGCGAAACGTCTGGGCAATCTCACCGTAATCACGGCTGCGCTGGTCGGTGTTTTCGATCATCAATTGGATCGGCGTGCCGGTGGTCTGGCCATCGAAGACACCTGACAGGATCTTGACCGCATCAGGCTCTTGCCGCTGCGTGGTGTTCTTGTTCTGCCCCGGCCGACGCTTGTCCAGCCACTGCTGCAAAAACACCTCGTCCACGGCAATGCCCGGCGGGCAGCCATCCACGGTGGCCCCAAGGGCCGGCCCGTGGCTTTCCCCCCATGTGGTGACGCGAAACAGGTGACCAAACGTATTGAGGCTCATGATGCTGCACTCCTTTGCTCCGGTGTCCTAGCCGGGCCGGCGCGGTGCCTCAAGCCATTTTGCAAATCGCAAACCGGGACAGCCCCGCCCGAGGCGGCCCCGGTCGGGGGCGACGAGGGGCCGCGCCTTAGCCTTTGATCACCTTCTCGGGCGAAATCACGTCGATTCCCAGCGCCATGCCCACGGCGTAATAGGTCAACTGCCCGGCATGGACATTCAGACCGTTCAGCAGATGCGGATCATCGGCGCAGGCCTGTTTCCACCCTTTGTCAGCAAGCGCCAGCATGAACGGCATGGTCGCGTTGCCCAGCGCGATGGTCGAGGTGCGCGCCACGGCCCCCGGCATATTGGCCACGCAATAATGCATGATCCCGTCCACCTCGTAGATCGGATCGGCATGGGTGGTCGCCTTGGAGGTCTCGAAACACCCGCCTTGGTCGATGGCCACATCGACCAGAACCGAGCCGGGTTTCATCGTCGGAAATTGATCGCGCCGGACCAGCTTGGGGGCTTCGGCACCGGGGATCAGCACCGCACCGATCACCATATCGGCCTGTGTCAGATGCTCGGCCAGCAAACCGGCCGACGAATAGCCGGTGTTGAACACATTGCCAAATACGTCATCAAGATACCGCAAGCGGGCCAACGAACGGTCCAGCACGGTGACATCCGCGCCCATGCCCGCAGCAATCCGCGCCGCATGTGTGCCGACAACACCGCCACCGACCACAAGCACCTTGGCCGGGCCAACACCCGGCACACCGCCCATCAGCACGCCGCGCCCGCCATTGGCCTTTTGCAGCGTATACGCCCCCACTTGCGGGGCCAGTCGCCCGGCCACCTCGGACATGGGGGCCAGTAGCGGCAGGCCGCCGTTGCCATCGGTCACGGTTTCATAGGCAATCGCGGTACAGCCTGATTCCAGCAAATCCTTGGTTTGTGCAGGATCCGGGGCAAGGTGCAGATAAGTGAACAACACCTGACCCTCCCGCAGCATCTTGCGTTCAGCCGCTTGCGGCTCTTTCACCTTCACGATCATGTCGGCAGTGGCAAAAATTTCCCCGGGCGTGTCGATGATTGCGGCGCCAGCGGCCTGATAATCCGCATCCTCAAAGCCCGCGCCTTTACCGGCACCGGCCTGAATAAACACCTCATGGCCATGCGCCACGGCCTCTTGTGCTGCATTCGGCGTCATGCCAACACGGAATTCCTGTGGTTTGATTTCGGTCGGGCATCCGATTTTCATTGGGGGGCTCCTCCTCCTGAAGTGTCATCATAGTCTCACAAACCGCGCACAATCGGATTGAAATTTCCGTCGCAATTTTTTGTTTTTTGTGAATAAGCTGCGAATATAGTTCGAAATCTGCGAAAGGTATTTCAAGTATGGCACTTGATGCGATGGATCGTCGTTTGCTTCAGGTTCTTCAAAAGCGTGGGCGCATCTCCAACGCCGATCTGGCCGAAAGCGTAAATCTGTCCGCCAGCGCCTGTCACCGGCGCGTGCAGAGATTGGAATCCGAAGGGTATATCCGCGACTATGTCGCGCTTCTGGATGCCCGCAAACTGGGTGTCTCGGCCACGATATTCGTGGAAATCACCCTGTCCACCCAAGCCGACGAAGTGCTGGAAGCCTTTGAAAAGGCCGTGGCGCGTATACCTGACGTGCTGGAATGCCACCTGACGGCGGGTGCTGCGGATTATATCCTCAAGGTCGTGGCCGAAAGCACCGAGGATTTCGCCCGCATCCACCGCCAATACCTGACCCGCCTGCCCAGCGTCGCCAAGATGCAATCCAGTTTTGCCCTGCGGACGGTGTTCAGCACAACAGCCCTGCCCGTCTGAGCAAGCCTTGCGGCAGGCTGGGATTTCGCTACCGTTACAGCATTGAGGAGGCGACCGTCATGCAGTGGGATTACATCATCGTTGGCGCAGGCAGCGCCGGGTGCGTTCTGGCCAATCGGCTAAGCAAAAAGGGCCACAAGGTGCTGCTTCTTGAGGCGGGCGGGCGTGACAATTATCACTGGATTCATATCCCGATGGGGTATCTTTACTGCATCGGAAACCCCCGCACCGATTGGTGTTTTCGCACCGTTGAAGAGGCAGGCCTGAACGGTCGATCCCTGATATACCCGCGCGGCAAGGGCTTGGGTGGGTGCAGTTCGATCAACGGCATGTTGTATCTGCGCGGTCAGGCCGCCGACTATGACAGCTGGCGGCAAATGGGCAATCCCGGCTGGGGTTGGGATGACGTTCTGCCCTACTTCAAACGCTCGGAAGATTACGTTGACGGACCGTCCGAAATGCACGGCACCGGCGGCGAGTGGCGGGTTGATAACCAGCGCCTGCATTGGGATGTTCTGGACCACTGGAAACAAGCCGCCATGGCCGCCGGGTTGCCGGAAACCGATGATTTCAACACCGGCAACAACGAAGGCGTGGGGTATTTCAAGGTTAACCAACGCAAGGGCTGGCGGCTGAACACGGCCCGCGCCTTTTTGGGAGCGCGCAGTGGTGAAACGCTCAAGGTTGAAACACAGGCCCAGACACACCGGGTTTTGCTGGACGGCGCGCGCGCCATTGGCGTCGAATACGAACAGGGCGGCACCGTGAAAACCGCCCATGCCAGTGGCGAGGTCATCCTGTGTGCTGGTGCCATCGGAAGCCCGCAAATCTTGCAACTATCAGGCATCGGCCCCGGCGATTTGTTGCAGCGGAACGGGATCGAAACGCAGCTTGATCAGCCGATGATCGGGCGAAACCTGCAAGACCATTTGCAATTGCGCTGTGCGTGGCGGTTGAGCGGGGCAAAAACCCTGAACACGCTGGCCAATTCACTGTGGGGCAAGGCTGCGATCGGGTTGGAGTATCTGCTGCGGCGCTCGGGGCCGATGTCGATGGCGCCCAGCCAATTGGGGGCGTTTGCCAAATCCCGCCCCGATCTGGCCACGCCGGACCTTGAGTATCACGTTCAACCCCTGACACTGGATGCGTTCGGCCAGCCGTTGCACGATTTCCCCGGCCTGACGGCCAGTGTGTGCAACCTGCGCCCCGAAAGCCGTGGACATATCGCGATCACCTCGCCGAATCCGCAAGACGCGCCCGAGATTGCACCGAATTACCTTTCGACAGAAGGCGACCGGCAGGTCGCCGCCGCATCCATCCGCCTGACTCGGCAGATTATGCAACAGGCCCAGATGCAACAATACGACCCGCAAGAGCTTAGACCCGGTTCATCGGCCGAATCCGAGGCCGATTTGATCAGGGCTGCGGGCGACATCGGGACCACCATCTTTCATCCTGTGGGCACGGTGCATATGGGCCCCGAGGATGGCGCACCGCTTGATGCACGGTTACGCCTGCGCGGGCTTAATGGGCTACGCGTCGTGGATGCCAGTGTGATGCCCACTATCACCAGCGGCAACACCAACTCGCCCACGATCATGATTGCTGAAAAGGCCGCCGACATGATTCATGCGGACAGCTGAGGCAGTAGCGGCCCCGGCGTTTCCACCGGGGCCTGACCGGAGCACAGATCCGCAAGTGATCTGGCACGACCAGCTTACTAAGAACACGGCACTCACTTAAATGGCACTTGGAACATGAAACTCGCCACACGTGTAACTTTGCAGCAAGCGCCGTGCGAGATCATGGGGAAAAAACTATGATTCGTCCCGTATGGTATTCCATACCTTTGAAATCAATTTCTACCTGACGTTGCGTAATTTTTGCCCACCAAAAAAGCCCCGGCAGCGATGCCGGGGCCCTGTCTTGCGATACGGTCAGGACGCTTACGCGTCGGCCGCATCCTCTTTCGTCATTTCTTCGCCGGTTTCTTGATCAATCATCTTCATCGACAGGCGTACCTTGCCACGATCATCAAAGCCCAGCAGTTTGACCCAAACATCCTGACCTTCTTTCAGAACGTCAGACGGATGGTTCAGACGGCGGTTTTCGATCTGGCTGACATGCACCAAGCCATCGCGCTTGCCAAAGAAGTTCACGAAAGCACCGAAATCAACGATCTTGACGACCTTGCCTTTGTAAATTGCACCCTCTTCAGGCTCGGCGACGATCGAATGGATCATCTCATAGGCTTTCTGGATCGCTTCGTTGTTGGGCGAGGCGATCTTGATCACGCCGTCATCGTTGATGTCGACCTTCGCGCCGGACACTTCGACGATTTCACGGATAACCTTGCCACCCGACCCGATCACTTCACGGATCTTGTCTGTGGGAACGGTCATGGTTTCGATCCGCGGTGCGTGAACCGAAAATTCGCTAGCTTCGGTCAGTGCATTGGCCATCTCTTTCAGAATGTGCAGGCGGCCGTCTTTGGCCTGTGCCAGCGCTTTCTTCATGATCTCGGGCGTGATGCCCGCAACCTTGATGTCCATCTGCAGCGAGGTGATGCCGTTTTCGGTGCCCGCCACCTTGAAGTCCATATCACCCAAGTGATCTTCGTCACCCAGAATGTCTGTCAGAACGGCATAGTCACCATCTTCTTCAAGGATCAGGCCCATGGCCACACCGGCCACCGGTGCCTTAAGCGGAACGCCTGCATCCATCATCGACAAAGACCCACCACAGACCGACGCCATCGAGGACGAGCCGTTGGACTCGGTGATCTCAGACACGACGCGGATGGTATAAGGGAAATCGGTTGCGGCAGGCAAAACGGCCTGAAGGGCGCGCCATGCCAGTTTACCGTGGCCCACTTCGCGGCGACCCGGAGGGCCAACGCGGCCCGCTTCACCAACCGAATAGGGCGGGAAGTTGTAGTGCAGCAAGAAGTTCGAGCGGAAATTACCGTGCAGCGCGTCGATGATCTGTTCATCGTCGCCGGTGCCCAGCGTGGTCACCACAAGACCCTGCGTTTCGCCACGGGTAAACAGGGCCGAGCCATGCGTACGCGGCAAAATACCGGTTTCGGAAACAATCTGGCGCACAGTATCAAGGCTACGCCCGTCAATCCGCTTGCCCGATTTCACCACATCGCCACGTAGAACGGTCGCTTCCAGCTTTTTCAGGGCCGCGCTCAGGTTGGGGTCTTCCAACTGCGCCTCGGTCAGCGCCTCTTTGATCGCCTCTTTGGCGTCGGCCACGGCGGTGGTGCGTTCCTGCTTGTCGGTGATGGCATAGGCGGCACGCACCTTGTCTTCACCGGCGGCTTTCACGGCCTCGTACAGCTCGGAGTAATCCGGCGGAGTGAAATCAAACGGCTCTTTCGCGGCGTCCTCGGCCAGATCGATGATCATATCGATCACCGGCTGGATCTGTTCATGCGCGAAATTCACGGCGCCCAGCATTTCTTCCTCGGACAGCTCGTAGGCTTCCGATTCCACCATCATCACGGCGTCTTTGGTGCCGGCAACGACCAGATCAAGGCGTTGATCGGGGTTGTTGCGCAGGTCGTGCATGTCTTCGACATCGGGGTTCAGGATGTAGTCGCCACCCTCATAGCCCACACGGCAGCCTGCGATCGGCCCCATGAACGGCGCGCCCGAAATGGTCAGCGCAGCCGACGCGGCAATCATCGCCACCATATCGGGGTCATTGACCAGATCGTGCGACAGCACGGTGCACATGACCAGCGTTTCATTTTTGAAGCCCGGCACAAACAGCGGACGAACCGGACGGTCGATCAGGCGTGCAGTCAGCGTTTCCTTTTCGGTAGGCCGCGCCTCACGCTTGAAAAAGCCGCCGGGCACTTTGCCTGCGGCATAGTATTTCTCTTGGTAGTGCACGGTCAGCGGAAAGAAATCCATACCGGGCTTGGGGGCTTTGGCAAAGGTCACGTTCGCCATGACCGAGGTTTCACCAAGCGTGGCGATGACCGAGCCATCTGCCTGACGGGCAACCTTACCCGTTTCCAGTGTCAGCGTTTCCTCGCCCCACTGGATTGATTTTTTAACTTCGTTGAACATCGTCGTTTCCTAACTGGAGGCCCTCCCGGGCGTATCCCGGGTCCTCCGTTTCAATGGCGGCCCCATTGCCGCCGACCCCTTCATCCTCACATGCGCCGGGGTCAAAGCGTCACGTCTCAGATACGCGCGCCATACAGCAGAACGCGCGATTTGGAAAGCAATTTGCGCTTTACATCGGGATCATCGACCACACCCCAACAAAAAAACGCCCGCAACGGGTGCGGGCGTTTTCAAGACGTTCAAATCGCAGCGCTTAACGGCGGATGCCCAAACGCTTGATCAGGTCACGATACCGCGCCTCATCCTTGGCTTTCAGGTAGTCCAGCAACTTGCGGCGCTGTGCGACCATCTTCAAAAGACCACGGCGACCGTGGTTGTCTTTTTTGTGGGTCTTGAAATGCTCGGTCAGTGTCGCGATGCGCGAGGTAAGGATCGCAACCTGCACCTCGGGCGAACCTGTGTCGCCGTCTTTGGTTGCGAAGTCTTTCATCACACGGGCTTTTTCTTCTACAGTAATCGACATCGGGGTCTCCTTTTCAATAAAGGGTGAAGGGCACAAGCCGGGATGTCGTCCAGCGAGGTCCTATGGAGAAACGCCCCATGCAAAACGGGGATGCGTGCGTTTAGTAGATATACGGGCAAAATGAAAGCCCAAATTCCATTGCCGCGTCAGACGGGCCAACCACTGGCCAAAGTGCTTTCGGCAATCAAGGTGACATGATCCAAAGTCAGACCATCGGTCCCCTCCACGGCCGCGATCCGCACCCCGTTCAACTCGACATGCTGACGGCTCGGGGTTTCTTCATCCTGCGTGATCGTCACGTCTGGGTCAGGATCAACGCTGTCATCGTAGATCACCATCAGCGAATCTTCGGCTGCGGAAAAATCGGTGACCTGCGCCTGATGATCTTGCGACAGCCAATCGCCCAACGCCACGGTATCGGCGCCGTCGCCCGTGCTTATGATATCGTCGCGCCCCGCCAAAATCAGGTCATCACCGCCGCCGCCATTCAGATAATCGCCTTCATCCAGATCCTGGATACCCGGCACATCCGGATCGTCAACAACGCCACTGATCGTGTCATTGCCCCATCCCCCAAACAGCGTATCGGCCCCACGCCCGCCTTGCAGAACATCATCGCCCAAATCACCGTGCAAGGCATCCGCACCGTCCTGCCCCAGAAGAACATCATTGCCCGCGCTACCGACAAGGCTGTCATCGCCATCGCCACCTAACAGCGTGTCTGCCCCGTTATGGCCAAATATCTGATCGTGACCGGAGCCCCCTACAAGGCTGTCATTATCATCGCCGCCATGCAGGGTATCATCACCCGATTGACCATCTACCGTGTCGGCCCCTGCACCGCCAAACAACTGGTCGCCACCAAAGCCGCCGAATATCAGGTCATCCCCTGCACCGCCGTTGATCTGATCGTTTACGTCAGATCCATTGATCGTATCTGCGCCGGGCTGACCCGTGATGATTTGCCATTCAGGATCGGCAGTATTTTCCGGCGGATAAGGCGCGTCTGATAGCAGATCGCTTTGGCCCAGATTATCGACCTCGGCCAGCAGATCATCCGTGCCACTGCCATCTGGCAAAGGCATGTTCAGCACGTCATCCTCAGCATCCTCCGCGCCGATATCGAAGCCGAAAAACGCTGTGGCCCCAACAGCCATCATACCCAAAAGACCTGCAAGAAGCAGCATAACACCAATCCAACTAGTACAGCAGCCAATGAGCCACAAAGCCCTTGCCCAGTCAAACCTATCTCGTGACCTTGGTTAATCTGCGGATGATGTTTGATGACATCGCGCGCGATGGTGCGACCACTGAGGCTGAAGAGATCTTCTATGCATGGCGCAATGTGCTCGAAAAGGGCGCGTGAAATGAAGCGATAGGTCTTGGTTAAACGCTCGGCAATCTTTGCAGGCTATGCACCGACCGGAAACGCCGCCACTGGCGCAGAGTTCTACTGTCACGCCGTGCAGATCGGTCGCCCGTCTACGGTTCTAAGTGGCAAGAAGGTTGTTTCGACCGGCCCGTCGTGAAGATACCAGTAACATCCGTCGCGCGGCAAAAGGCGCGCGGTCGCGACATTCTGGTAGGGCGCCGCAAGGGCAACGACCTGCTCGGGAATAGCGCCGGGATCCTTGTCCTCTGTGCCAACGCCAGCCGTGCAGCCGCTCAGCAAGGCCGAAAACGCAGAGCCGATAATGAATTTTCGTATCAAGTCCAGTCCTCCCGCATGGTCAGGTCGCCGGGTGTGATCCGGCGTTTCGATTTCTGCGATCAACTATGCGCGCTGACATAGTCTTCCGGCGGATGCAGGTAGGCTGTCACGCCAGTTTCAACCTTCGGATAGAGCGCGTTGATATGGGTCATGACCATCCGCACGCAGCCTGAGCTTGCGCGGCCGCCAATAGAGCGGGGCTCCGGCGAGCCGTGGATGCGCAGATAGGTGTCGCGATCACCGACGAAGAGATAAAAGGCCCGCGAACCCAGCGGATTTTCGGGGCCCGGCTCCATGCCGTCTTCGACATCCGCGTATAGTTCGGGATCCCGCTCGATCATCGAACGCGTCGGCGTCCAGTGTGGCCACCGGACCTTGCGCCGGATCGTGTAGGTGCCGGGCTCGTAAAGATCGCCGCGTGCGATCGCTACGCCATAGCGCATGGCCGTACCGCCGTGCTCGATATGATAAAGGTAACGGGCGATGGCATCCACATGGATGTTTCCCGGAACAAGGCCCGCACGGGCCTCGACCCGTTGCGGAAGAAAGCGCGGATCAAGGCCCCAGGGATTGGACGTCTTAAGGTCGAAGCGGGGCGGGGTCACTTCGGCATCCCACGCGCTTTTCTGCGCCTCGCTCGGCCAGGAATCCGCCAGAAGCGGCCCCGCGACGGGCGGCGCGAACAGCGCGGAGGCCGTGACGATAAAATGGCGCCGTGTCAGGCCCGTTTTTGCAGCTGTCTTCATTGTTCTAGTTACCTCGCATCGGAGACAAGCGTCCGCAAGTGTTCCACGTCCACGACACCGGGGACAAGGGTGTCGCCGATCACGAATGATGGCGTAGCCGTGATACCAAGGGCCTGTGCCAAGCCTATCGAGGGCTTGGCGCGCCGGCAATAGCGGCAGTTGTCGTCGAAAAACGCGACCACCGTGACATCACCCTCAGGGCTGCCCGGAACTGGCGCATTGGGGTCGCGTTCGTGCGCGAGCAGCTCGACCGGCAACGCTGCCTGCGCCTCGGCCGGTCGGACCTTTAAGATCGCGATGGCCGCCACGAAGCCAGTTTGCGTGCCTTATCCTCAGACAGATCCTAAGCCGCTATCTACAAGGGCAGCGCCAGCGAAAGCGCCATCACGATCATCGAGCTGAACTTCTTCATATCACGTCCCACCGTTGGCCATATCGGCAGCCGTGCGGTCGGCCTGCGTAGCGCGCTCCTGCGCGGGCCAAGTGGATTGGATGTAGGCAAGGACATTCCAGATCTCGCGATCCGTAAGGACATCGCCGAATGCGGGCATGCCGCTGTCGAACTCCACCCCTTGCAGCGCCAGAGCGTCCTGTCCACCGAGCTTCGTGTATTGAAACAAAACCCGATCGGGGTGGTGCCAAGTGTGCCCGGTTTCATTGTGCGGCGGCGCGGGCAGACGCCCCTCCGCGTCGGGAGTTTCCCAATCCGGCTGCCCTTCGAGGTTGGCACCGTGGCAGGACGCGCAGCTTTGGGCATAAAGCGCCTTTCCTTGCGCGATATCCACCGTGGCCGGCATCACTGGCGTGGTGGGATCCATGGCGACCTGCGGTGCATCGCGCAGCGCCAGCCACGCGCCAACCCCGGCAAGGACAAGTGCCACCGGCGCGGCGATCAGACTCCATATTTTCATGTCACCTGCACCCTTGTTATCATGCCGCTTTTGGCGTGGCTGATCATGTGGCAGTGAAACAGCCGGTCGCCGGTATTGTCCACCCAAAAGCCGATCTCGCGGGTTTCTTGCGCGGCGTGAAATAACAGCACACCCATCAAGCGATCCCGTTCTCGCGCTGCACCTTGCGGATATAGCGGGTGATATATTGAACGTCGGCTTGGGTCCGATCCTCAACCCGCCTTCGGGACGGCTTTCAAGCGGGATGTCGCCACCGTGTCAGCCCGCTGGTCCGCGCAATGCGCAACGCGTCTTTTGCAGAATTCACCTGTTCTGCCTGTGGCCATAGATCGTCTCCTTTGCTGCACATGATGCACTTAAAGCAGCGGCACCAAACCGCGACAGGTCCAGTCACGACCGACGAGGCCCGCAAAGCCGCCGAATCCTATCTGGCATCCGCACACCTTGGAAACGATCTGGTTGGAAAGGAACGGCAGGCGCGAGCCGAAATGACCGTCAACCAGCTCTGTGATGACTACATCAAGCACGGGATGACGACCAAGAAGCCGAGCACCATCAAAACGGACCTTGGGCGGATCAACGGTCACATCCGCCCGTTGGTCGGAAAAAAGAAAATCAGCTCTTTGACGCGGCGCGATGTTGAGCAGCTTTTAGTAGACGTTGCCGAAGGAAAGACGGCGCGAGACATACGCACGGAGAAGGGGCGCTCGATCATAACGGGCGGCAAGGGTACGGCAACACGAACCGTTCGACTTTTGGGCGGTATTTTCACCTACGCGATGAACCATGGCCTTGTGAAGGCCAACCCATGTCCAGGCGTGAAGGTCTACAAAGACGGATCGAAGGAACGATTCCTGAGCCAAGACGAATTGGACAGTTTGGCCAAGACACTCGAAGAAGCCGAAACCATCGGTCTGCCATGGACGCTGCGAACCGATGCCAAGACCAAGCACCGCCCCAAAGATAAAAATATGCGCGAAGTCATCTCCCCGCATGTCACCGGAGCGTTCCGTTTGCTCGTACTTACCGGGTGCCGCCTTCGAGAAATCTTGCATCTTCGCTGGAACGAGGTGGATTTGGAGCGCGGCTTGCTGAACTTGCCTGACAGTAAGACCGGACGAAAGACGGTCTATCTGTCGAATGCCGCCATTGAGTTATTGGAGAACCTACCCCGCGCGGGAACCTATGTTGTCGCTGGTGATAACCCAAACAAGCCGCGTGCTGACCTCAAGCGCCCTTGGAAGCGTATTTCGGAACACGCCGGGATTGCGGATGTCCGTATCCACGATCTGCGGCACACATTTGCGTCGGTGGGTGCGGCACAAGGTTTGAGCCTTCAAGTGATCGGTAAGCTCTTGGGTCACAAATCACCTGAGACGACCGCCCGATATGCACACCTGACCGAAGACCCGTTGCGGCGAGCCTTGAACGATATGTCTGGCAGACTGCCTTTCAAGCGCGACAACAACTGAAAAAAGAGTCTCTTCAATTCAGAGCTTTACGCCATGGGGGCAAAAAAGTTGCCATGGGTGGCCGAAAGAAATCAGCGTTTCACTGTATGTAATGCAGCCACAAGAAGCGTGGCATTCCAACGGCAAGAAGGAGTGACACCATTGGAACGTCATCTGAGACCGGATGAAGCTGTCCGGTACATCAACACCAGCTACGGCTTTCGCTACAGCCCCAAGTATCTCGCCAAACTGCGGAGTACGTCGTCGCACGGTCCAACATTCGTGCGCCACGGTGGCAGGGTTTACTACCGCCCGAGCGATTTGGACGCATGGATTGAACAGCGGACCACAGCCCTACGATCCACGTCGAGCGTGGAGTGCGGAATCATCAATTGATTTCAGTGCCTTACCAAAATGAATTGTTGACACCTTCTGAGGGTCTGGTTTGTATTGATAGGTGAAGGCCGTCCTGCCTTCACCATGACGCCAACCAACAGAAAGGGTCTCGTCATGGAAGATCACAATGACAACTTCATCCTCATCCCGGCCAAGAGCGGAGGCGGTGCGCTTGTGCGGCGCAGCCAGATCGCGGGAGGCCGCGCCAACGGTGGCGAAGGGGCTATCCTTTATCTGGCTTCCGGCCCATCCGTCTACACCACGGCAACCATTCCGCAGCTTGCCGAATACCTGGGGGCGCGAAAGGCTGAAATCGCCTGATCCGGTCACGACTTGCGGGGTCTCGCCATGAAGCCCCGCAAGAACCCAACCGACGCACAGATGGTTCGGCGGCAGCAGCGGGAACCCATCGGCCCGAAAGACGCCAGAGCAAGGCACGATCCCTACTGGGCGCTCCGCTTGCAAGGATATTCGGACCAGTGCGCCAAACGCGTCTTCCGAGACATACCACCTCGCTACTACAAGGAAGAACTGCGCGTCTCCGAGGAATACATCGCGGATGTGGACCCGGACGACCTGCTTTTCATTCCTCACGTTGATACCGACCGCCAAGTGCTCGCAGTCATGGTGCGCCCTGACCTGACCGAGGAAACCGTGGCAACTGCCCCACCCCGCGCGATGGAATACACGATCTGGTCCGAAACACCGCATGGGTTCGGCCTGCGCATCCGTCCTAGCGGTGCCCGATCCTACATCGTGATGTTCAGGATCAAGGGGAACAAACGCCAATATAAACTCACTCTTGGCAAGGTGGGTGATGTTGCTTTGGAACTGGCAAGGAAACTCGCACGGGAAGCACGGATTGAGGCATCCGTGGGGAACGATCCGCGACCCATGCACAAGAGCGGCCAACTCCTGCGGCAGGTGCATCAATCGGAGCGCGTCCTGGACGGGTTCCCCCATGTTACCCCCGAGAAACAGGGAAACACCATGCCGTCCGAGACATCAGCCAAAGGGACAAGCAGACCTCAGGCTATGCCTATGGCCTGCAAACACGAGAGAAACACGCTGCAAGATACCTATGCAGCCGAGATTGACCCTGACACGGAGATTTAGCGCCAGAGGCGAAACGGATCGGCAACACGCACAGGAATCAGGAACCACGCGGGCAACACCAAGACCGACCGCTGAATCGCCTTTGCCAATTCCTGTGATTGAGTCTGTGCGGTGGTATCGAAGAGCGTCGGGCAACGGAACGCCCGACAGCAATCACGCGCGTTCACCCGCCGGGGCCGAGATCGCGTGACCAAGGACGGCGGCGGCGCACCCGGCACCCAAAACAAACTCAGCATGCTCTGCCCGTATGAAATGTGCAGATAGAAGATCGCAGCAGTCATTATCTTTGGAAGGATGAAGACGTTGCCCAAGGACAAAATGATAGGACCAAGGAAACAGACCCTTATCGGTTGGGAGATACCGTGGCTTTTCGGGGTGGGCTTACTTCCCACCCCGGAAACAGCACAACCGAACGCATGGTGAAGCAATCGTTAACCTTGCCTCCCTATAGTCGAACGCATCTTTGTTTCGTTGGGGGCTTCTATGTACGAATTTCGCGGTTCCACGCTCTTGGAGGCTGTACAGCAGGCCGTTGGTCGATCCGACCTGCAACTCTCGCACAAGAAGCTACTCAAAAGGAAAGGGAAATTCGACTTCTTGGCACGTGTGCGGTTGGGCAGCGTCCTGTTCGTCGGCGAAGGCAATTTCAGCTTTTCCCTGTCATTGGCAAAGCGAAAAGCTGTGCCGGTCAGCTCTATCGTCGCCACGACCTGTGAAGCGGAAGACGACCCGACTGACATGGCCTACCAGAATGCCCGAAAACTCATCAGACTTGGTGCGCAGGCCAAGACAGGAGTTGACGCAACCCGCCTCTCCGAGACAATCGGCAGCCGCAGATTTTCGACGATCATCTTCCAGTTCCCGAATGTTGCGTCTCGCGATCCGAAGGGGAATGTCCCGCTTGATGTTGAAACTCGCCTGAGTGGCGCAGCTTGATGCGAGGTTATGCGGCGTCCTTGATCTG
>NZ_JAAORB010000069.1 GCF_011601345.1 Roseovarius gahaiensis | reverse complement strand
ATATGCCTCAAAAGCATGGAATTACAAAGCAAGCATCATGGGAATCCTGAATCTGATCAGGGGCGACACGCTCTAAAGCGGCGTTATCCCATTGCCAGATACTGCACCGCGGATTGTCCGGCCCACAGGCCTGTGGCGAAGCAGGCGGTTAACAGGTAGCCGCCGGTTGGCGCTTCCCAGTCCAGCATTTCTCCGGCGGCGAAGGTGCCGGGGCGGGTGCGCAGCATCAGGCCATCGTCAAGCGCGTCAAAGCGCAACCCGCCTGCGGTCGAGATGGCTTGGTCCATCGGGTGTGGGCCGTCCAAGGCCACGGGCAGCGCCTTGATCAGCGGGGCTAGGTCGTCGGGCAGGGGGCGGGCAAACTCCATCAGCAGGGCCTGTTTCACCGGGTCCAGTTTCAGCGTTTTGCGCAGGTGATTGGATAGGCTGGCCTTGCCGCGTGGTCTTGACAGGCGGCTGCGCAGGGTCTCAACAGTCAGATCCGGCGCAAGATCAAGGGTCAGGGCCGCGCCTTTGCGAAGGTGTGCAGATAGCGCATAAATCCCGCCGCCTTCGATCCCTGTCTGTGAGATCACAAATTCGCCGCGTGATATTTGGCCACCGGCATGCAGGGCCACACCTTTGACCGGTGCCCCGAAATGCCGGTGCATATGATCTGACCACGCAACGTTGAAACCCATATTGGCCGGTTGGAAGGGGGATAAAGCATCAGTCGGTATATGCCCGGCCCATACCCCATCAGAGCCAAGCCGCGCCCAACTGGCCCCGCCGCAGGCCAGAACGGTGACGTCAGGGTGCAGGGCTTGCGGGCCGTTTGGCGTATCAACCATCACCTGCCCGTCGCGCCAGCCCTGCCAGTGCCAGCGGGTTTCAATACGAACGCCCATGTCCTGCAATTCCGCCAGCCAAGCGCGCAACAACGGCGAGGCTTTCATCGCCTTGGGAAACACCTGCCCCGTGGTGCCGGTAAACAGCGGCTGGCCCAGCCCTTCGGCCCATGCCATCACCTGCGCAGGGCCGAACGCCTCAAGCATTGGGCGCAGGGCCGGGGCGGCGCTGCCATAGGCCGCCAGAAAGTCGTTGAACCCCTCATCCTTGGTCAGATTCAGCCCCGATTTGCCCGCCATCAGGAATTTGCGCGCCGGTGATGGCTTGGCCTCGGCCACTGTCACCGCATGGCCCGCGCGGGCCAGTGCCCCGGCGGCCATCAGGCCGGCCGGGCCGGCACCGATGATCAGTGCGGTGCTCATGGTGTGGGCAGCGCGTGACCCTTGTCCAAGCCAACGTGATGCACGACACGCTGGGGAAAGGGGATTTCGATGTTGTTGTCTTTCAGCACGTTCCAGATCGCGAACAGGACTTGCGGGGTGAATTTGTTCACGCCGTCGTCGATGCCGTTGACCCAGAACTCAACGGCGAATTCCACGCCGCTATCGCCAAAGGCGCGCAGCTCGCAATCGGGGCCTTCGGGGTCTTGCAGGATGAAAGGCAGGGCCGAGACGGCCTGTTCGACCATGGCGGGGATTTTGTTGATATCGGTGTCATAGCTGACCGAGAACGGCGCCTCGTAGCGGTTGGCGCTGCCTTGGTCGGAATAATTGACAACGCGGGTGGTGATGAAATCCTCGTTCGGGACCACGATCCAGCGGCCATCGAAGGTTTCCAAAATCATCGCGCGGGCGGTGGTTTTCACGATGGTCCCTGCCTCGCCATTGTCCAGTTCCACATAGTCGCCGACAGTGGCTTGCCCTTCCAGCAGCAAGATCACGCCCGAGATGAAGTTCGACGCGATCTTTTGCAGACCAAAGCCAAGCCCCACACCGATGGCCCCGCCCAGCACCGCAAGCGAGGTCAGCGAAATGCCAAGGATATTCATCAGCACAAGGAAGGCGACCCCGAAAATGGCGATTTCGGCGGCCTTGGCGGCCAGTTGGCGCGTGGCGGGGGGCATTTCCTGTCGGGCATGGATGTAATTGCCCGTCTGGTCGTTTGACCAGCGCCCCAGCCAGAATACGACCCCACCCACCACGATGGCCTTGATCAGCCAAAGCAGGTCAAACGACATATTGCCAAGCGGCACGACCGTGGCAGCCAGTTTCGCCGTGACCAGATCGAGCAGGCCAAGTGCGTACAGCGCGGCAACCGGGATCAGGACATAACGGCCCAGCACTTTCAGGAATGGATCGGTCAGAATGTTCTGGACAAGGATTCGCACGGCAAGGAACAGGAAAACCCGCTTGCCAAAGGCAATCACCGCGCCCGAACCAAAGATCGACCGCGTGACGCTTTCGCCGACGCCGGTCAGGGCATAGGCCAGAAGCGGCAGCACCAGCGGCACGAAAGCCAGCACCAAACGCCGGGTCCGGGCGACCGTGTGTTCCTGCTCGGGGGGCGGGGTCAGCCAGCGGCGCAGCACTGGATTGATCCGGCGGCTGATGAGGATCGCCAAAAGGTAAGCCACGATCAGAAGCGCGAATTGCGACCATGCCGCAGGGCTGACCAACCAGCCTTTGGAGATTTCCCATCCTTGCAGCCCGTACTCCAAAGCTTGCCGAACGATCGGCGGCGGGTTGTCCCAATTCATAACGCACCTCTTGTAAATCATAATCGTTGAGCCATCCTATTGCCTGTCGGATGCGAAAGGATCAAGAAAAAGCCATGTCCCCCAAGGAGCGTGACCCGGTTTGCCTCTTGTGCCAGCGGCCCATTCCGCCCGAAGCCAAGCAAAGCCTCCATCACCTGATCCCCAAGCTGAAGGGCGGCAAGGGCGGGCCGGTGGTCTTGCTGCATCAGATTTGTCACAATGAAATCCACGCCACCCTGACCGAGGCCGAGCTGGCCCGTGATTTTGCCTCTATCGCAGCACTGCGGGCGCATCCGCGCTTGGCCAAGTTCATCCGCTGGGTGGCCAAGCGCCCGCCCGCGTTTCATTCCAAAACGCCCGGCGCAAGGCGCAAACTTTGAGGCCCATGTGCCGGACTGACGGCGTTGATAGCCTTCATTTTTTGGACCAAACCCTTGACCCGCCCCTGTCGCTCGCTTACACGGCCCCATCGGCAAGGCCCCGGATTCGTCCGGGGCTCCGCCGTTGTTCGAAAGAACACCTCAAACCGGGGACCTTCGGGGCCCTACAATTCGGCCACCTTCGGGGGGCTTACACATAGGCGGATTTCCTGAACCACAGGCCCCGCCGTTAGCAAACGGAAGACAGAAAGCATGGCACTCAAGTCGTATAAGCCGACGACGCCGGGCCAGCGCGGGCTGGTGCTGATCGACCGTTCGGAGCTGTGGAAAGGACGTCCTGTCAAATCCCTCACTGAGGGTCTGACAAAATCGGGCGGCCGGAACAACACCGGGCGGATTACCTCGCGTCGTCGCGGGGGCGGGGCGAAACGCCTTTACCGCATCGTCGATTTCAAGCGCAATAAATTCGATGTGGCGGCCACCGTCGAGCGGATCGAATATGACCCGAACCGGACCGCGTTCATCGCGCTGATCAAATATGAAGATGGCGAGCAAGCCTATATTCTTGCGCCGCAGCGTTTGGCTGTGGGTGACAAGGTTTTTGCTGGCACCAAGGTGGACATCAAGCCGGGCAATTGCATGCCTTTCGCTGGTATGCCCATCGGGACGATCGTTCACAACATCGAACTCAAGCCCGGCAAGGGCGGTCAGATCGCACGCGCCGCAGGCACCTACGCCCAGTTCGTGGGCCGCGATGGTGGCTACGCGCAGATCCGCCTCAGCTCGGGCGAGCTGCGCATGGTGCGTCAGGAATGCAAGGCCACCGTGGGCGCCGTGTCGAACCCCGACAACAGCAACCAGAACTACGGCAAAGCCGGTCGTATGCGCCACTATGGCAAGCGTCCGTCGGTGCGTGGTGTTGTCATGAACCCGATCGATCACCCGCATGGTGGTGGTGAAGGCCGGACATCCGGTGGTCGTCACCCGGTCACGCCGTGGGGCAAGCCGACCAAAGGCATGCGCACCCGCAACAAGAACAAGGCGTCGCAGAAGCTTATCCTGCGCTCGCGTCACGCCAAGAAGAAGGGCCGTTAACACATGAGCCGCTCTGTATGGAAAGGCCCCTTCGTCGATGCCTACGTCCTGAAAAAGGCCGAAGCATCGCGCGAGTCGGGGCGCAAAGAAGTTATCAAGATCTGGTCGCGCCGTTCGACCATCCTGCCCCAGTTTGTGGGTTTGACGTTCGGCGTTTACAACGGTCACAAGCACGTGCCTGTGAACGTATCCGAGGACATGATCGGCCAAAAGTTCGGTGAATATTCGCCGACGCGGACCTACTATGGTCACGCAGCCGACAAGAAAGCGAAGCGGAAGTAAGTCATGGGCAAGGAAAAGAACCCCCGCCGCGTGGCAGACAACGAAGCAATGGCGAAACTGCGCATGCTTCGTACCAGCCCGCAGAAACTGAACCTCGTCGCGGCGATGATCCGTGGCAAGAAGGTCGATAAGGCCCTGACGGACCTGACCTTCAGCCAAAAGCGGATCGCCGAGGATGTGCGCAAGTGCCTCCAGTCGGCCATCGCCAACGCCGAGAATAACCACAACCTCGACGTCGACGAATTGATCGTGGCCGAGGCCTATGTCGGCAAGAACCTTGTAATGAAGCGCGGCCGTCCGCGGGCCCGTGGCCGGTTTGGCGCGCTGCGCAAGCCGTTCTCGGAGCTGACCATCAAGGTGCGTCAAATTGAGGAGCAAGCCTAATGGGTAACAAAGTCAATCCGATTGGCATGCGCCTTCAGGTCAACCGCACTTGGGACAGCCGCTGGTATGCCGACACAAAGGATTATGGCAATCTTCTGCTGGAAGATGTCAAAATCCGTGAGTTTATTGGAAAAGAGTGCAAGCAGGCCGGCGTTAGCCGTGTGATCATCGAACGTCCGCACAAAAAGTGCCGCGTCACGATCCACACTGCGCGTCCGGGGGTGATCATCGGCAAAAAAGGTGCCGATATCGAAACCCTGCGCAAGAAACTCTCGGCGATAACCGACAGCGAACTGCACCTCAACATCGTCGAAGTCCGCAAGCCGGAATTGGACGCGCCGTTGGTTGCCGACTCGATCGCGCAACAGTTGGAGCGCCGTGTGTCGTTCCGTCGTGCGATGAAGCGTGCCGTGCAAAACGCGATGCGCATGGGGGCCCTTGGCATCCGTGTGAATGTGGCAGGTCGTCTGGGTGGTGCTGAAATCGCCCGGACCGAGTACTACCATGAGGGAAGTGTGCCCCTGCATACGCTGCGCGCGGATATCGACTATGCCAATGTCGAGGCGCAAACGCCCTATGGCATCATCGGCATCAAGGTGTGGATCTTCAAGGGTGAGATCATGGAGCACGATCCGTCGGCCCGTGAACGCAAAGCCCAGGAGCTCCAGGATGGTCCCGCGCCACGTGGCGCCGGCGGCCGTCGTTAAGGAGGACTGAACGATGCTACAACCAAAGCGTACAAAGTTCCGCAAACAGCATAAAGGCCGGATCAAGGGCCTTGCCAAAGGCGGGTCTGATCTGAACTTCGGATCGTTTGGCCTGAAGGCCACGCAGCCCGAGCGTGTGACCGCGCGTCAGATCGAAGCCGCCCGTCGTGCGATGACGCGTCACATGAAACGTCAGGGTCGTGTCTGGATCCGGATTTTCCCGGACGTTCCCGTGACCGCCAAACCGATCGAGGTTCGGATGGGTAAAGGTAAAGGCTCGGTTGACCGTTGGGTTTGCAAGGTCAAGCCCGGTCGTGTGATGTTCGAGATTGACGGTGTCTCCGAAGGCGTCGCGATGGAGGCCCTGCGCCTTGCCGCGATGAAGCTGCCGGTCAAGACCCGCGTCGTCGTCCGCGAAGACTGGTAATCCGGGCGCCAATCTGGCACATCCCGCACATTGAAAATCAAAATCCCCGACGCGCAAGCATCGGGGGTTTTGCTTTACGCGGCGTGAAAATTCGAGAGGGCGTTGGTTCCTTTACCCCTCCAAAATCTCCCGCACCGTCTGCGCGTAAACCTCATAGTCCATCGTCGCCTTGTTGCCTGCGTATCCCTCGTAGTAACTGCGCCCCGAGGGCAGGGGCAGACCGGCCCAGATTTTGGCAAGGTTCAGCATGAAGGTTTCCGGCGGGATTTCCCCGCGTTTGGCCTTCGAGAACCCTGCATCGGCCAACAAAAGATCGGCCAGCTTGTCTTGCACCGCCGGGCTGAAGCGGGTCTCGGGGGGCAGGTCCAGCCGATTGGCCGAATGCCGTAACGTCGCCGGAATGAATTGATACCGCCCAATCGCATGCGGTTGCCCCGGTGTTGCGGTGATCCAATCGTAGATCTCTTGCAAGCTCATGTCGGTCGGTGGCTTTGGGGGCTTGATCCGGGCGCCATGTTGCACAGCGTCATAGCCCATTGTCCCGGCCTCGGCCCGCGCGATCAGGTCGTGCAGGCGCGCAGCTTTGCTGCCAGTCTGGCGCAACACAGTGTTGTCCTTGCGGGGCAGGGCGGGGAACAAGCCACTTTCACGGTCATCCACAAATAGGCTGGCCAATCGCGCTTGACCCGTTGGTCCCTTTGGCATTTCAAACAGCGGTTGCCGGGCCGCAAACGGGCCACTGGGCGAAGGCTCCGCCAAGCAAACAAACGGCAGACCGATCAATCCGAAAACCGCGCAAATACCCCGCCTCATGCCATGCTCCTGTCCAGTGTGTCGCGGTTGGTATGGAGCATAGACCTAAAGAATTCCTTGCCTTTGGCCCTGTGCGCGGTATCACCGCGCCATGGCACAGATTGATTCCCTTTTCGTCACCCGGCTTTACCGCGCCGCTTTGTCCGAGCTTGGCCCCGCAATTGATCCGGCCGAGCTGGAAGCGTCGTGTTATTCCATCGCGCAGGATGACGAGGCCGGGCAGGACTGGTGCGAGAGCGAAGGCTACCCCGGCTACACGTCTTATGCCTCGCTGACGGATCTGCCGTGGCGTTTCCCGATTTTTGCCGATCTGGTAAAAGTGCTGGACGCGCATGTGGCCGCTTTCGCCGAAGATTTGGAATTCGATCTGGATGGCCGGGCGCTGAAGCTTGAGGATATCTGGATCAACATCCTGCCCGAAGGCGGCACGCATTCCTCGCATCTGCACCCGCATTCGGTGATTTCTGGAACGACATATGTTGCCATGCCCGATGGGGCCTCGGCGCTCAAGCTGGAAGACCCACGCTCGGCCCGGATGATGGCCGCGCCCGCGCGCAAAAAAGATGCCCGCCGCGAATTGCAGACCTTTACCTATGAAAAGCCGGCTGTGGGAGATGTCTTGCTGTGGGAATCGTGGCTGCGCCACGAAGTTCCGATGAACATGTCCGAAGATGACAGGATTTCAGTCAGCTTTAACTACGCTTGGGCGTGAGAACGTGGTTAACCAAGGTGACTGAGGACACTATAAATATGGCAACGCAACCGACCAGTAATTGCAGTTTGATAAAGTTCTCAAACCACATGCTGAAATCTTCATAACTAATATTTTCAATTAAACCATAAATTGCGTGCAAGTTAGGCTTAATCGCATAATTATTTATCGCTGAAGAAGCGCAAAACAAAGCCCCTAGAGCGTGTCGCCCCTGATCAGATTCAGGATTCCCATGATGCTTGCTTTGTGATTCCATGCTTTTGAGGCATAT
>NZ_JAAORB010000068.1 GCF_011601345.1 Roseovarius gahaiensis | reverse complement strand
CTTGGTGGCTGCGATGAACCAGAAATCCTCCGTTACGAAAACCTCAAATCTGTCCCAAAGGCGCTGACGTCAGACAAAATGTTGAGAAATTAATTACGTTTATTTATCGACCAAAACAATCACCATCGCAAAATCGGCCGCAAAAATGGTTGCCCAGCAAAGTGGGGCTGGGCATGTTGCAGGCAAGGCATCGGCAAAACGACAGCACATTATGTCCGCTCACGGACGCGGCGAGCTCATGAGGGCGACTGCACCGTAAGACATCATACTTTTCGTGCAGGATGATCATGTGCCTACCCTCCCAAACCAATCAAAAGCGCAAGAAAACCCAGGAACACCAAAGCGAGAACCGCTGAAATATTAAGAAACAGACGGCTAGTAAGAATGCGAACCAAAAGGACAAGCATCCCTATCAGGACCATGGCGGCCACGATTAGAAAGAGCAGTCCTACGGCAGTGTCCAACACCAGGCGCTCCCATCAATCTGCCACTGGGTAATAAGGCGCCCCCCAGTCTTCATCAGGATTTGACAGCATCGTATCGATGAACACTGGCAGCAGGCTTAACAATAACTCTGCCCCATCACGCACCTGCTTGCGGTTCACCTGACTGTTCCAGGTCGCGCCGCCATGGACAAGCTGGTTGCGTAGCACATAAAGCCTGTCAAATACGATGCTCAAAAGCTTCGCTGTTTCCTGCTCCTCAATGGCGTATTGTGCTGCCTTCTTGGCACTTCCAAAGCGCAGTTCCCAATTGTCATATTCGGCATCGCCATTGTGGAACTTCCAGAACGGACTGAAGATGTATTTGTTATCCAGAAGCTCGGCCACGACCCCTTCAAACTGATACCAGATCTCATGGGCGATCCGTCCCCTCGGATCACACCGCACCAATGCATCAAAAAAGTTTTGGAAATCAGCACGGGCAAACGACCCCGGGTCGTCAGCCATGTCCTTGGCATAGGCCGCATTGAAAGCGATCCAGCTGAAAATGAATGCAGCATCTGGATCCTCTTCAATCAACGCAGCCGCCCGTGCTATCCAGCTGATGGACCGATGGGTGCGCAGGTTCAGTTCTGGAGAATTCTGCTCACGATGCTGCCGATGTTTGTCCCGCAGATAATCAAATTCGTCTGATACTACCGCCATCGCATTCAAGCTCCCAATCTCCGCGCAACCGCATCACCAAGCCGCGATGTGATAAGCCTCCAGATTGCACCGCCGCCCGTATCCGCGCCAGCGTCGCCCCAACGTTCACTGCGCAGGACATAATGCAGTATCTTTCGAAGATCGCGCAGGCTGAGATTTTCAACGCGACTGAGATCAGCTTCGAGACTGTACATAAACTCGGAAACCGGCGTTTGTGCTCGATCGCCCATGTGATCACCTCCATCGCTGCAGACGAAGCCACAGGAATAGGCCGCGTCAATGAAGGCAGACCATTCAGGCCAGTCGATCGGCCGCACCCGCTCATCGCGTGTGGCGGCTTGGTAACGCACCAACAAGTCGCGAAGTCGTGCACCTACGAACCGAACCTGCTGAACGGTTAGCTTTTCATCGAGACTGAATGCGTCCTGTCGGATATCCGGGTCATTCTGTATAGCTGGCATTGTAAACTCTACCCTTGTCCGACTGCGGCACCGCCGAAATCATCGATAAAATTCTCGATTTCCACGAGCATTTCTGATTCATAAAGCCCTGACCCTCTCATCTTGGAGATAGCTTGACGCGCTTTTACAAGGGTCATCCACTTAACCTTGTCCTCCCCCGTGGCATCCCAACGCCCGCGGCGCCAATCAGAGTATTGGCGTTGCCCCCGCTCTGACAAAAGCTTGGGCGCATAGAAGGCCAAGAGCCTTCGGCCGAGTTGGCGCAGGCGCGCATCTTGAAACTCCGCCACGATTTCTTGCCGCCGCCCCCAATCCGCCCCTTGAAACTCCTTAAGGCCCGCCTTGTCATTCCAATCATAGAACCCATTGAATATCTGCTCTTCGACAGGTTGGGGCTCCGCAGGAATCACCGTCGCATAGCGCGCAGTCATCGCGGTGATCAGTCGCCGCCGGAGCTCGGGGGCCTCTGCAAGCACCCGTGCACGGCGACGATGCTCATCTGTCACGGTTACGGGCGGCAATAGCACGGGGACTTTGTTGACCGATATGGAACGCAAGAGGCGAGGTTCGCTGTCCATGGCCGCCATCAGGTCTGCGTCCGACGCGTTGATGAGATCTTGTGGGTCCACCGCGTCGAGATCAAACAAGTAAGCCTGGTTCGGATTTTTATCTGCATACCCGCAGAGACAACCCATGATCGCCTTCGGGGGGCCGGCGCCAAAGCGTCCTATCAGCTCAAGCGGCGCATACGGTTCTAACTGGGCCCGGACATGCCCTTTGTCGCGATTGGCCAGGAGTAGTTTCCAGAGATCGGGCGTACGCTCAGCGATCAGCCGCGCCATATGGATCGTGGCCTCCACGTCCCCTAATGCGTCATGGGCGTTATGCCCTGCAAAACCATTCTCTGGAGCTAGCCGCTCCAGCTTGAAGCGCACACGACCGGTTTCATCAACGGGCCAGTTGAACAGATCGGGGTGGCGCTGAAACATGGCGAATACGGCCGTCATGATGTCAAAGCGCGAATTGCCGTGGAACTGGGTGGCGAAAATCTCAGGCTGCAGATTTTGGTAGAACATCTGGCGCAGCATCTCTTCGTCGAAGCGGATACTGTTAAACCCGGTCCAGATCGCAGGTGACCAACGCGCCACAAGCGCCGTTAGATCCTGAGCAAACTCGAATAGGCTCGGCAACTCAGGATCAACCAGCTGATGTGGCCGCACTCCTGTGACCGCCAAAGCCTGCGGCGATGGGATGACATGTGGTGCTAAGCGGCAACGCAAATTGACACGCTCGATCTCCTGGAAGTCCGCATCCGTAAGTATGGCCGCAAATTGCAGCGGATGGTCGAAGGCAGGCGATGTGCCGGTGGTTTCGAGATCAAAAAATGCGAAATTCATACCACCTTGTAAGCTGAAGATCCCAATACGTCATCAATAGATTGACACATCACAGCACTTATACGTCCATATTTGTCGTAGGGCCGTATTATCTATCAAGCCTCAGTACGGAGGCTGCATGACAAACAAATATGAACAATTCTACCTGACTACCCTAGCGCATCGACTTGCATCCAAATTTTCGGCGAGAAGTGTGGTGGCGACCGAGCTTTCAAACTGGACTGAGGACCAAGATCTTGGATTTGATTGGGATCCCGATATCGATCGCTTCAAAAAGAAGGGCATACCTTCTGAGGTTTGGGCAGAGCTTCACCAAAAACTTTCTCAACAGCAGGACGTAACAGGCCAGCCCAAAGCTGACTTGTTAGCCCAAAACATTCACGCGCTTGCAAGCCACATGGATTTGAACATGCCAGAAGCATCCATTCTGGAGCTTGCCATACGTGCGGCACGCGGCGGACCCGTCAGAACACTTTGTAACTCTCTGACCGACGACGCACGCCTCTCAATCGAAGAAACAGTTTTGGCACTCACCGCGCTTGAGCCCGCCCAAGTGCGTCAAGCTCTATCGCACTCCGGAAAGCTACTGATGTCTGGACTTGTCCAGTTCGAAAGAGGCAACTTCACTGGTCTCGGCATTGTTCCTTTGAATCGCGTGGTTGAAGCCATTGATCCCCCATCACGTGGGCTTGGGGATATTCTCGACAGACTTTTTGATCCAGTGTCAGCATCTGCCGTGTCTTGGCATGACTTTGAGCATCTTGGCGCTGGGCGCGATTTCGCATTCCGACTGTTAAAGGGGGCAGTAGCGCGCAGCGAACATGGAGTGAATATCCTGCTTCACGGCGCCCCAGGCACTGGCAAAACAGAATTCTGCAAGGTTCTCGCCGACCAAGTGGGCGCCAGCCTTCACGCCGTTGGCGAAGTGGATGATGATGGCGATGAACCTTCGCGCTTTGAGCGCCTGCAACAACTGCGCCTCGGCCAGAGGCTTCTAGCGCATCAGGGTAAAAGCATCATTCTCTTTGATGAAATGGAAGATTTATTCACCGGAATGGACGGGGGCCTATTCGGCGGGGCGTTACGACGCACCGGCTCAAAAGTGCATATCAACCGGCTGTTAGAAAACAACCAGGTCCCCACTCTGTGGACCACAAACAATATAGGCGATTGCGACCCTGCTTTTTTGAGGCGTATTTCCTTCACATTGGAGCTAAGGACCCCGCCCGTCTCAGTACGCAGCCAAATCTGGAGCAAGCGAGCTGAACACCATCAGGTACCACTGCCCCAACACCTATGCCTGGAATTGGCACAGAGCATGGATGACGCGCCCGCCCTAGCAGATAGCGCAATTCGGGCCGCACAGATCACCGGTGGAGGCGCACAGGACGTTAAGCTGGCCGCCGGAGCACTTTCCCGCGCGATCCGCGGCGGCCACACGCCAATCACAGCAAAGAATAGCACTGGCTTTGAACCAGATCTGGCAAATGCGGACCACGATCTTGCTATGATAACAGAGCGCTTTGTCGCCTGCGGCCCTGCCAATACCGGCGGGCTATGCTTAAGCGGCCCCCCTGGCACCGGCAAAAGCGCATTCGCACATTATCTCGCCGAAAGCATGCAGATGCCCGTATTGGAACGGCGCGCATCAGATCTGCTTGACCGCTATGTCGGCGGCAGTGAACGCAATATCGCTGATGCATTTGCAGAGGCGCGCGATACCACCGCTTTTCTAGTCTTTGATGAGGCCGACTCACTTTTAGGCGCACGCGATGGCGCAACACATCGCTGGGAAATCTCGCAAGTCAACGAAATGCTCACCGGGATGGAGAGCCACCCCCTGCCCTTCGCCTGCACAACCAACCTGATCGACCAACTGGACCCCGCAACGGCCAGACGTTTCAGCTTGAAGATCAGCTTCTTGCCACTGAACCTTCAACAGCGTGCTGCTTGTTTTCGGCGGTTCTTCAAAACAGAGCCGCCCCAAGGACTGGAAGGTCTAGATCAGCTGACGCCAGGTGATTTTGCGGTTGTGGCCAAGCGATCGAACTTTCTCGGTATAACCGAAACTGACGCAATCATCGCGGAACTTCACCGCGAGCAAGAAGCCAAACCGAATGCACGCAGCCGTGTTGGGTTTCGGGCGGAGCGTTGAGCCAGATGCCCTTGCGCGTAATGCGAAGATTGTCGGCACAAGTGCGCACCTGCTTGAAGCCATGACGGGTTTCCGTCAATCTGAATGAAATGGAGTCTCCTCAATGCGTTATGGCCGATTGGCAGATCTTGTCAGACTAGCCCTGCAGATGCAGGGGCGGGCCGATGGCCTCTCACTCGATGATATAGGGCAAACCTATGAGGTATCGCGCAGAACCGCAGAGCGGATGCGCGACGCAATCCGCGATGCCTTTCCTCAGACAGAAGAGCTTCACGAGCCAGGCGGGCGAAAACGCTGGCGGCTACCACCGGGCACCGCGGGGCGCCTCGCTGATCCCACTATTGACGACATCTCAGCCCTTAACCGGGGGGCTGAACTTGCCCGCCAATCCGGAGACAGCGCCACCGCCGATCATCTAGAAACACTCATGGACCGTCTGCGTGCGCGCTTACCCGGACCAAAGCGAACTCGGCTCGAGCCCGACATCGCAACCCTACTCGAAGCAGACGGGGTCGCGTTACGCCCTGGGCCGAGAGAACAGATCCCAATCGACATCCTAGACAGCTTGCGCGAAGCGATCCTTGCAGGCCTCTGGATCGAAGTAGATCATCGGGCACGCGCAACAGGCCTGCTAAGTCGCAATGCGCGACTTGGCCCCTTGGCGCTGCTGCTTGGCGAAGGTCGCCAATATCTCGTGGCATACAGCGACTATGCAAAGGACGTGCGGCTCTTTGCTTTGGCGGGCTTTGAGCGGATTGAACGAACTGAGAATGTGTTCGAGCGCCCGGAAGACTTCGATCTTGGCGCCTGGATGCAGCGTTCCTTCGGGATTTGGCAAGAAGATGTCTACGATGTCGTTTGGCGGTTCTCACCCGAAGCCGCCCCAGATGCTCGGCTTTACTTGTTTCATCCCACACAAGTCATGACTGACGAGCCCGACGGGAGTTTGACGGTTTCATTCCGCGCAGGCGGGCTGCGCGAAATGTGCTGGCATTTGTTCCGGTGGGGCAATCAAGTAAGCATAATATCACCGAAACCGCTTAGAGAAGTTATGGAAAACTCTATTCAAGAAGCAGCTCAGGCTTCCAAGCCTTTAAATGCCCAAAGAACATAAACCTACCATGAAAGGGAAATAGCTTTGGCTTCGAGGAGCTTCACAACGGAACACGCGAGCATGTTTATCGCGCAACTTAATAAAGGCAAGATGCGGGAAGATCTGCAGAAGGATACCTACGGAGCTTCCTACCGAGCCTTGGTAAAATTGGCAGAAGCATCAAGAGATGATCCACAACATGACGCTGCACATTCTTTAGCCTGTGCAGTTTACGCCTGGATGCCAACAATTCTAAAGGATTTTAAAATTGAAAAAATAGATTCGGTCACACCATTAAAAACAGTAAAGGCGATCAAATCTTGGGAGGAGGCAGAGATATTCATTTCACAAATTGATGATGTCGCACCGATCAACGGGTCTTGGGTTGGAACGAGCAAGTTTCTGCATCTTCTGAACCCGGAAATTTTCCCAATCTGGGACTCACGAGTGGCAGTCAGCTTTCACTCAAAACTGGCTGCTCAAGCCAAGGCAGCAGCTGATCGAAACGAAAATTTGCGCCCCATCCAATTGAATTACTTTTGCAACAGAAAAGATCATTACTTAGAATATCTGAAATTCATGATGGAATCCGTTGAGAAATCTTCTGGTTGGGTTGATGTGATGCAGAAAAAAATAAAGGGCGACCAAAAACACTTCCCAACGAAATTGCGCTGCCTAGAATTGGCATTCTTCAATAGATATCCACGCATCGCTCTATGATTAAAAAGAAAGTTTGGTGCTGAAAAAATGAGCGTGCACAACATATAGAGCCGTGCACGCACATCACACATTTCTTAGGCCTTACGCAAAGCCAACTGCGAGCAAGTCAACTATCCTCAGCGAAGCGCCAGTCTCCACCATCATCCTCTGAGATTGATGCATCGTAAGGACCTAAATGAATGCTGCAGCTCGCCCAACCGCCCTCGTCGCTGCTCCATTCAGAAAGTGTCTCTTCGTCAAGATCCTCAGCGAGATCAGCGCTGACCTTTACCCATGCAGATATAATTGGTCCATCTTCCTCAAGTGTGATTGAGACTTTACCCCTATCAGCGTTCACCTCAAAATCATCTTCACATTCTGAAGCATCCGCGAATACAGCTTCACCAAAGTCGTCCGATTGACTGGGGCTGAACTCAAAAAATACCTTTTTCTCTTTCTTCCACTCTTCGTATTCATCAGCATCGTCAAACGAGAATTTCGCACGATCAATGTGCCACACCAATCCTGGGTTTAGCTCTTCACTCATGTTCTCTCCTTGGCCGTATTTAAGTTTCCAGTTTCTAACGAGGGTTGGGTGTACGCCGAACTTCTGCCCAACCGCCTTTAAGGTGCTGGTGTCGTCAGAAGCTGCAAGCGCAACCCTTTTCTTGAAGTCTTCATTGTATTTTGAGTTAGGCATACGATCTTCCTTAGCCGCGTCTGCAGACAACATTTTTCTCAAACTCTGACTTAGTCAATGTGCTTATTAAGCTCCACAGGAGTGATATGTCCGATCTTGACGTAGCGCCCCCTACGCTGAACGAATTCATTGATCACATCCAACACACCGCATCACGGCTCACTCTCCGTCCGGTGTGAAAGCACGCTCGACAAGTTTATCTCTAGGTCGCCCGCAGCGTATGCATAAGTAACTAGCGGCCCATTAGTCCCAGCGGAATAGTCTAGACACAGCGCATTTCCGCTTTGAAGCTCTGGCTTGCGTGTTTCGCGTGATGGCGGGCACTGATTTCACCTGATCATGGGCATAGATTTCACGTGATCGTGGGCAGACTT
>NZ_JAAORB010000067.1 GCF_011601345.1 Roseovarius gahaiensis | reverse complement strand
CCCGTCGACGCCGCCCACCGCAAACCAGATCGTCAGCAGGATGCCGATGCTTAGGACGCCCCCGCGCGGGACCGTCACGGCGACCGGAAGTTGGCGTGAAGAAACCCGCCGAAGCCATCATCGTGACGTCAGCCCTTTCGGGACATTCCGTCAACCTCAACCAGCGGCGGGCGTCTTGCCGCGCTTGAGCCAACATGAATCAGGTTTCACCGCAGCCCCAAATGATGCAAGGCTATTCCAAACAGCAGAACTTGCGCGTCGATCGAGACGATGTACGCCTTTACGAATGATGGGAAAAAGGATTGGCGAATAATGTTTGACCAATTGCTGCTTGGGTCTGCCATCACGCTTGTCTCCTTGGTGGTAGGCGCCTCGCTGTGGTGGGCCCTGAACGCGATTCTCTTATGGATGGAACCGTGGCTGCGCCGCCCTCCACGTCAGGTGAAATCTCTGGTTATCATATTGATGGTGGTCTGTTCGACAATGTTCATGATAACTTTCGGCGTTTGGCTATGGGCGATCGTTTTCAGACAAATCGGCGCTTTCAGCACCTTGGAGGAGGCCGTCTACTATTCGTTGGTCGCCTACACGACTTTGGGTCTTGGTGATGTGGTTGTACCGCAAGAGCAACGGCTGTTGGGCGGCATGACCGGGTCGAATGGTTTTCTGATGTTTGGTCTCATGACCGCCATGGTCACAGACACGCTGCGCGATGTTCGGGTGTTGCACCAGAATTCGCGCGATCAAAACGTGGAAGATACTGGCGTATCAGGCAGATGAATGCGACTGAATACGGGTGCGCGACAACGGGCCCGTTTGTTAACAACTGTACTCATCCGACCCTCGAAAATGCTGCACGAAGAACGAATGACCGGTCTGGTGATTGCCGCGCGGCAGCGGAAACGTTGGCCAACGGCCGCTGTGGACTGAGCACGTCACGAACGGCGATCACAGTTTGCAAGTTTGCACCGTCCTTTACCTGCGCATAGCTGACGCTCGCACCTTCGCCGGACGGCGGATGGACACCAGAGGCGATTTGGGAAACTTGTGTCAGGCGCAGAGCACTAGGCCGCGCCGCCGCCGATATCCTCGGGGGCGATGGCCACGGTTTTGACAATCGCATAACAGGTCGCGCCCTCGGCCAGTTCCATCGCCTTGGCCGAGCGTTGCGTCACCCGCGCCAATAGGCGCCCTGCCGGGGTGGACAGGGACGCAATCGCCCCCGGACCAGCCCCGGCGCGTAGGTGTTCAATGGTGCCCGGCAGGATATTCAGCGCCGACAGGCCGTGGGGAGCGTCGCGTGACAGCACCACCTCTTGTGCGGCGATGCGAATGCGGATCGGTTGCCCGATGCCATGCGGCACCCGTGGCAGGAATAGGGGTATGCCGCCCGCGTCCAACTCGCTCAGCCCGTCCTCGTGATGCGCCACCACCCGCGCCGCCAGAACGGCCCCTGCGGCCCGTGTGCCCAAGGGTGTCACCGTGGGATCACCCAGCACATCCGCAGCGGGGCCTTGCGCCGCGACGCGCCCGTCTTGCAAGGCGACAACGGTTGTGGCCAGCCGCGCCACCTCGGCGGCGGAATGGCTGACATACAAAATCGGCACGGACAGTTCGTCGCGCAGGCGTTCGAAATACGGAAGAATCTCGGCCTTGCGGTCGTCATCCAGTGCGGCCAGTGGCTCATCGGCCAGAATAAGGCTGGGGTCTCCCAAAAGCGCGCGCCCGATGGCCACCCGCTGTTTTTCGCCGCCTGACAGGGCACCGGGTTGCCGATCCAACAGGTGCCCGATGCCCAGCATCTCGACCACGTGATCAAAGTCGCTGCGTGTGGCTTTGCGAAACCAGCGGCTGAATTTCAGGTTCTGACGCACGCTTAGGTGCGGAAATAGCCGCTCCTCCTGAAAGATGTAGCCCAGGCCGCGGCGATGCGGGGGCAGGTTCACGCCTTGCGCGCTGTCCAGCAAGGTTCGGCCCTTGACCACGACATGCCCGTCATCGGGGCGCAACAGCCCGGCGACCGCGTTGATCACCGTAGTCTTGCCCGATCCCGAACGCCCATAGAGCACGGTCAGCCCCGGTGGCACCTCAAAATCGGCATTCAGCGTGAAGTGCCCCAATCGGTGTTTAAGGCGAACCGAGACCGTCATGCGCGCGCCACCTTGTCGGCCACGCGCCGCGACAGCCATTCTGACAGGGCCAGCGCCCCGGCGGCCAAGACAATGGACAAAATGGCAAGGCGGGCCGCGCGGGTTTCGCCGCCCGGTGTTTCCAGCAGCAGGTCAATCGCCAGCGGGATGGTCTGTGTCTGGCCGGGAATGTTCGACACAAAGGTAATCGTCGCGCCGAACTCGCCCATGCCCTTGGCGAAGGTCAGGACCATGCCGGCGATGATACCGGGTAGGATCAGGGGCAAGGTCACTGTCATGAAAACCCACACGCGCGAGGCACCAAGCGTTGCTGCGGCCTGTTCAAGTTTCGGGTCCACCGCCTCGATCGACAGGCGCACGGCCCGCACCATGAAGGGAAACGCCATGACACCGGCGGCCAACACCGCGCCGGTCCAGCGAAAGGCGAAAGTCACGCCAAACTGCGCCTCAAGAAACCCGCCTACCGGGCCTTGGGTGCCAAAGGCCAGCAACAGCAAATAGCCGGTGACCACCGGCGGCATGATCAGCGGAAGGTGCACAAGAATATTAAGCGCCTGTCGTCCGGGAAACCGCCAACGCGCCAGCGCATAGGCCACAAAAATGCCCAACGGCATGCTGAACAAGGTCGCCCAGAACGCCACGCGCAGCGACAGGCGCACGGCGGTCCATTCGGTTGCGGTCAGCCAATCCATGCGCGCTTAGTCCGCGATCACCACAAAGCCCTGTCGCGCGAACGCGGCGCGCGCCTTGGGGCCTTGCAGGAAGGTGATGAAATCGGCCGCAGCCTTGGTGTCGCGACCAGCGATACCTGCGGCGGGGTAGACAATCGGCGGGTGGCTGTCTTGTGGGAAATGTCCGATAACGCGCACGCGGTCATCGGCGGCAGCATCGGTGGCGTAGACGATCCCGTAAGGCGCTTCACCCAACGAGACCAACCCCAACGCAGCCCTGACGTTCTTGGTTTGCACCACTTGCGTGGCGACCCCGGTCCAAAGGTTCAGATGCGTGAGCGCGGCCTTGCCGTATATCCCGGCCGGGACGGCCTCCACCGACGCCATCGCCAGCTTGCCGCCCGCCAGAAGGCTGGCCAGATCAAGATCGGGGGTTAGCGCGACCGGTTTGGCCTCGGCGTCATGGGCGATCAGCACGATACGATTTCCCAGCAGGTCAAATCGTGTGTCGGGGTCCAGCAGGCCGGCAGCCTCCAGCCTGTCCATCCAACCGGGATTGGCGGAGATGAACACATCCGCGGGCGCGCCTTGCTGAATTTGCCGCGCCAAGGCCGACGACCCGGCCAGCGACACCGACAGATCATGCCCGGTGTCTTCCTCGAACCCCTGTTCGATCTCGGCCATGGCGTTGGTCATGCTGGACGCGGCAAATACCGTAACGTCACCGGCTTGGACCGCAAACGGGGCGCAGACCGATAAGGCCAAAGCCCATCCAATGATACGCAAGGCGGGTAGCAGACCCATGCAATTTTCTCCAAAAGGCGATATTGTCTATCGGAAATAACGGGCGCAGCGGCGGAAATGCAAGCGTTATTTCCCGTTGGGAATATCGTGCAGCAGGCTTTGCAACCTTACAATATGCGCCGCCCCGGACTTCTGGGTGGTCTTTTCCAGTGCACGGAACTCGGCCAGCACGGTCTGGCCTGTCTCGGTTACAACCGCCCCGCCGCCCTTGGCCCCGCCGCGGGTGCTTTCGACGACAGGGGCGCGGAACATGGCGTTCATCGTGTCCACCAGTTGCCAAGCGCGTTTATAACTCATGCCCATCTCGCGACCGGCGGCGGCGATCGATCCGGTGCGGGCGATTCGTTCCAGTAACTCGGCCTTGCCCGGCCCCAACATCCCGTCGGGTGAAAAGTGCAGGCGCATGCGCAGCTTGGGAAATTCGGACTGGTCTGTCATGCGGGCGATCATGCCGCGTTATGACCGGGGGAACAAGCCGCGCTTAGCTGCCGCCGCGCAATTCTGATGGCGTCATCCCATAGCGTCGCCGCACGGCGCGGCTTAGGGCGGCGGGGCTGTCATAACCACAGCGCATGGCGGTTTCCGCGACGCTGAGCGTCGTTGTTTCCAGCAATCGCTGTGCCGCAGCCAGCCGCAGATCGCGGTAGACCACACCGGGTGGCGCGCCCAGCCGGGCGCGAAACCTGCGGTCCAATGTGCGGGGTTGGCACGACAGCGCACGCGCCACCGCGCTCAGCGGCATCGGGGTTTCCACGTTGTCACGCATCAGCGCCAAGGCCTGCCGCACCAACGGATCACTGACCGCCTGCCGCCCATGCGCCGCGTCAAGCGGCAGGTCGCCCTGAATGAACAGCGCTTCGGCTTCCAGCCGGATCGACAGGCCCAGATGATCGGCAATCAGCCCCATTGTCAGATCCAGCGCCGACATGGCCCCGGCGCAACTCCACCTTCGGCCATCCCGAAGGACGCGGGCCTGTTCCACCTCGATGTCTGGAAATGTGTCGCGGAAGGCATCCAACAAATCCCAATGGATCGTGGCGCGACGCCCTGTCAGCACCCCGGCCGAGGCCAGCAGCCACGGCCCGGCATCAAGGCCCACAACCGTCCCCGCCTTGGCCGCAGCATTGCGCAGCGCGCGGCGCGTGGCGGGGGTGTCATGCGTCTCGTGGGTGTAGCCTGCCAGAACCAACAAATAGTCCAGCGGGCCGATGTCGCGCAGCGCCGCATCGGGGACCACCTGCAACCCGCTTGACGACAGTGACGGCGCGCCATCACAGGTCAGGATCTGCCAGTCAAACGCCGGCTTGCGCGCCAAGGTGTTGGCGGCGCGCAACGGCTCAAGACAATTGGCCAGACACAGGTTTGAAAACGCATCAAAGACCAAAAGGCCGATGCGCACGGGGTTTGATCCGGGAATTGTCCAGTTCGGCATGATAATTGTCTGATACAGCAAGACATGCCCCGTCACCACCGCGATAGTATGACCACATCCCAGCCAAAGGAGGCCCCCATGCCGCTGTCCATGACCCGCGATGTTTTTATCACCTGCGCTGTCACAGGGTCCGGCGCGACGCAGGATCGCAGCCCGCATGTGCCGCGCTCACCGCAGCAAATCGCCGACAGCGCCATCGCGGCGGCCAAGGCCGGCGCCGCTATCGTGCATTGCCACGTGCGCGACCCTGAAACCGGCGCGCCCTCGCGTGATCTGCGGCTGTTTCGTGAGGTCACCGACCTGATCCGCGCCGCGGAGGTTGATGTTGTGCTGAACCTGACGGCGGGGATGGGCGGTGACATGACCTTTGGCGGGGTCGAGCAGCCGCTGCCGGTCAATCCCGATGGCACCGACATGGCGGGCGCCACCGAACGTCTGGCGCATGTCGCCGAATGCCTGCCAGAAATCTGCACGCTGGACTGCGGCACCATGAATTTTGCCGAATCCGACTATGTCATGACCAACACCCCCGGCATGTTGCAAGCGATGGGCCGGATGATCACCGCCCTTGGCGTCAAACCCGAGATCGAGGCGTTTGACACCGGCCACCTTTGGTATGCTAAGCAGCTTGTGGCCGATGGCATCCTTGCCCCCGACGCTTTGGTGCAATTGTGTATGGGCGTGCCATGGGGCGCGCCGGATGATCTGAATACCTTCATGGCGATGGTCAATAACGTGCCGCCCGACTGGACCTTCTCGGCCTTTTCGCTGGGCCGCAACCAGATGCCCTACGTGGCGGCGTCGGTGCTGGCGGGCGGGCATGTGCGCGTCGGGCTGGAAGACAACCTGATGCTGGATCGCGGCGTTCTGGCGGAAAACTGGCAACTGGTCGACCGCGCGGTGGGGATCATCGAAAACCTCGGCGCGCGGGTGATCGGCCCCCAAGAAGTGCGGCAGAAACTGGGCCTGACCAAACAGGCCCCCATCGGATAAGCGCGCAGGCCCGATTGGGCTATGCCTTTGGCCGGGCCATCGTGCAGTGTGACAGCACCTTGCAGAAAAGGATCAACCGATGAGTCGCATTGCCACCGTTTTGATCGGGCTGAGCCTGCTGACGGCGTGCGCCGACGCGCCCGCGCCAAACTATCGCGACACCGATCAGCCGCTGTCGGTCACCACCCGCCAAGATGCCGCGCGTCTGTCTGGGGAATGGCATGTGCGGGCCGCAACCCCCGGCGACGCCGCCCTGATCGCTGTCACATACCGCCCAGATGGGCCAGAGGCCTTTGCCCTGACACGCCGGGTTTGCAAGGACGGCGGCGCATGCGACATCCGCCGCCGTCTGTATCCGGCCACCCCTCTGGGGCCGAACCGCTGGTCGCTGCGACGCACGGGCGGGGCCGACTGGCAGATATGGGTGGTCTGGGTCGATGCCGATTATCGCACGGCTGCCATCGGCACCCCCGACGGAGGCTTCGGTTGGGTGTTGGACCGCGCCGCCACCGGCGGCGAGGACAGGGTCACCGCCGCCCGCGACATACTTGAGTTCAACGGATACCAAACCAGCGCCCTGATCCCGCGCTGACAGGAGGCACTGATATGACCAAAACGGCAGCGATCATTGGTGGCGGCGTTATCGGCGGCGGTTGGGCCGCGCGGTTTTTGCTGAATGGCTGGAACGTGCGGGTGTTCGATCCAGACCCAAGCGCCGAGGCGCGGCTGGCTGCGGTGTTGGACAACGCCCGCCATGCCCTGCCGATGCTGTACGATTTCGCCTTGCCGGACGAAGGGACGCTTAGCCTGCACAGCTCTATTGCCGATGCAGTGAACGGGGCCGATTGGGTGCAGGAAAGCGTCAGCGAACGGCTGGACTTGAAACATCAGGTCATCGCCGAGGTTCAGGCCGCCAATCCCGACGCACTGGTCGGCTCGTCCACCTCGGGGTTCACACCCTCGCAGCTTCAGCAGGGCGCGGCTGATCCGTCGCGCATCATGGTCACGCATCCGTTCAACCCGGTCTACCTGCTGCCCTTGGTGGAATTGGTGCCGTCGCCAGTCACAGACCCGGCATCGGTTGACCGCTGCAAAACATGGCTGACCGCATTGGGGATGTATCCGCTGCATGTTTCCAAGGAAATCGACGCCCATATCGCGGATCGCTTGTTGGAAGCGGTCTGGCGCGAGGCGCTATGGCTGGTCAATGACGATATCGCCACGACCGAAGAGATCGACAACGCGATCCGCTATGCCTTTGGTCTGCGCTGGGGCCAGATGGGCCTGTTCGAGACCTACCGCATCGCCGGGGGCGAGGCTGGCATGCGGCATTTTCTGGGGCAATTCGGCCCGGCGTTGAAATGGCCGTGGACCAAACTGATGGACGTGCCGGACCTTACCGACGCGCTGATCGACAAGATCGCACACCAGTCCGACGCGCAATCAGGCCACCTGTCGATCCGAGAGCTGGAGCGCACACGCGATGCCAACCTGATCGCCATGATGCGCGCCTTGCGTCAGCAAGACGCGGCCAGCGGGGCCTTGGTCAATGCGCATCAACAGACGATCCGCCAACCGTTGCCGGATCAGGTGCCGCTGGTCAGTAAAAACCGGGTGATCCCGTCGGATTGGACGGATGTGAACGGCCATATGAACGAAGGCCGCTACGGCCAGATATTTTCGGATGCCGCCGATGCTGTGCTGGATCATATCGGCGCGGGTGAGGATTACATCGCATCGGGCCTTAGCTATTTCACCGTTGAGACCGGCACCAAATACCTTGCCGAAAGCTATGCCGGGGAACGGGTGCAGGTGCAAACCCGCGTTACCGAAGGGCAGGGCAAGAAACTGCGCTGTGTGCATCGGATGATCCGCGCGGCGGATGGCGCGGTTCTGGCCACCTGCGATCAGCTGTTGATACATGTCAATCTTGAAACCCGCCGCAGCTGTGAGCCGGATCCGGGGGTGGCGGATCGGCTTGCCCGTTTGGCGGCGCGTCACGCGTCAGACGGATCGCTGGCTGAATGATTTCGGGTCTTTGGCGGGCGAGTGGCCAAGCGGGAAACGTATTTTCTGCCAAATGTGTCAAATGACATTGAAAACCGGACCGGTATGATCATTCAAAAATGACCGGCTATTGGGGTGGCCAAGCCTGCTGGCGGATCATTGTGACAGGCGGCGATTAGAACCGGTTGTCCTTTTCGAAGATATGCGCATGCTAGGGCGCAATGCAACAAACTTTCATCAGGGAGAAATGATCATGGCCGCACCCGGCGAGAACCTTCGGATCAATGGTGACAGGCTGTGGGACAGCCTGATGGAGATGGCCAAG
>NZ_JAAORB010000066.1 GCF_011601345.1 Roseovarius gahaiensis | reverse complement strand
ATGTTAACGAAACAGGTGGGTCAATTTTACTCGCTCATAACCCACCCAAGTGGGTCAATTTTGCACGCCGATTCACAGGTGGGCGGGTATCCAGTCCGCATTTGGCTACTGACTTCACCGAATTTTCTATAAACTTGGTACAATTCGCGTCAGGCAATATCAATAATTTTTGCCGTGTCCGCAAATCGTGTTGGGAAAATTTCCGTGTAGCCTTCGGATTTTCACAATTGGCCAATATAGCTCCTAAAAAACAGCGGAGCGGATCGTGCAGGCACACGACTTTCGGCAATTCCTCGAGCGGTTTCATGACTTGAACCCGGCGCAGATCGAGGACGCCAGAACAAAGATTAGGGATGTTCGGAGAAAAACCGAAGCCCTGTCTGAGATTGAATCACGAACAGAACAAGAACACAAGTGCCCGCATTGCGGCGACGACCGTCGCCAGAAATGGGGACGGACTCGAACCAAGTTTCAACGATACCGCTGTTTGGGGTGTCAGAAGACCTTCTGTGGTAGGACGACTTCCAAGATCAGGCACATCCATCGGCCGGATCTTTTTCTCGAAGTGATCCGGGACATGCTGGGCATTCGCGCACCTTCTTCCATTCGGCAATTGGCCAATCGCCTGGGCCTCGATAAGCACACAATCTGGCGCTGGCGTCTGATCATCATACAGGGGCTAAGTGATTCATCCGACGATCAATTTTCCGGCATCGTCGAAGTAGATGAGACCTACCAGAAGGAATCCCGGAAGGGTTCCCGCGAGTGGGTGAGATACAAGCGAGACCCGCTCAACAGCCCGAAGCCTCCGCGCCTTCGCTGGTATGAATACAACAAGCTGGGCGTGAAGATGCAGAGGGGCCTCAGCCAATGGCAGTTGCCGATCCTGACGGTGGTCGATCGTGGCGGGGCCAAGAGGGCCCAGCGGATCGCCGACCGAGCCAATGCGACGATCCAGAAGGCTCTGGATCCTGTGATCGCGGCCGATGCGGTCCTGTGCAGCGACGCATTGCGCGCGTATGGCCATTTTGCCCAGGTGAAGGGATTGGAGCATTTCGTGGTTGGTGGCGCCAAGGGCAAGGCGCGGGCGATGGCCTCGCACCACATCCAGAACATCAACTCTCTCCATTCGAGATACGAGGATTTTATCCGGCAATTCAAAGGGCCGGCGTCCAAGTATCTGCCAGGGTATGTGGATTGGTTTATCGCCCGTCAGTCGCTCATTTCGCCATTGGAAGCATTTCGGTGGGCGTGAGAGGTCAAGTGATAGCCTCGATGCCCTTTCGGTCGATCACATCCAAAAGGCGCACGGAAGGCCCGCTCGGAGAGCGGTTTCCTTGCTCCCACTGGGCGATTGTGTTGCTGCCAACGTTGAGAAAAGCAGCAAAAACGGCCTGACTCATCCGGGTTTTCTTGCGGATGGCCTTGATGTCCTTCGCAGCAAAGGTCCGTGGTTCAGGCAAGCACAGCTCATCCATCACCCGCATGGTGATGTCGTCCATGGCGCCGACCTCATGCAGATCTTTCGCCATATCGTGTGCGATATCGAGAATGTCGCTCATTTCTTACACTCCAGTTCTGCGATCGTTCCTTTGGCCTTCAGGGCCTCGACTTGTTCGTCAGTTGTCTTAATCAAATCCGCAGCAAGCATCGCCAAGGCCTTGTGTTCCTTCGAGTTGATGTTCGACCGGGCGTTCTTGGGATATCCATAAAGGAAGAAAATCCGATCGGAGTTTGTCTTTCTGAAACCAAGAATGGTGCGATATCCCCCTGATTTTCCGCCACCTTTCCTTGCCACGCGCTTCTTGAACAGATGACTCCCGAGATCACCATCAACCTTTCCGGCAAAGGCCTCCTTGGCCGCTGTGCAGAGATCTTTATCGTCAATGCTCCCCTTCTTGGCCCATCGGGAAAACACCTTGCCCTTGAATGCTCTCAATTTCGCCTCTCTATAACATAGTGATACAGTTTGCGTTCTGCAAGCTTGCAGTGCTTACGACTTTCGCCATCATGTCATGCATAGATATTGGCTGATTTCTCTGCAACCGAAGTGTGTGGCGTGAATTGTTATCTCACCCCCAACACGATTTGCGGACACGACAATAATTTTTGGGTGTACTATAAAACGGCTTGTGGCGGCCTACAGCAATTCACGGCTTGCGTTCTGGTCAGGATCGTATTCCCTGGGCGCATGACAAAGCTCGTGCTATTACACAAGGCGGACTCTATTTACGATGACGAACCTGATGTCGTCTACGACTTTCCGCGTAGCTACCTCAAAGCTGTCCGAGAGGCGGTGGGCGATTGGATCATTTACTATGAGCCAGTGAAGGCTGGGCCGCGTGGGTATTTTGCGGTTGCGAAGATCGAGCAGGTGATCCCGAAACCCGGAGTTGAGGGTCGCTTCCTAGCCATGATCGAACCGGGTAGTTTCCTGCCGCTCGATACTGAAGTTCCAAGGCTGATCGATGGCAGTCCATTGGAACAGGCGCTTACGGAACCAGATGGAACCCCGAAGAAGGGTGGTGCTGTGCAGCTCGCGGTACGGCGTTTGCCGGACGAGGACTTCGCTCGGATCGTGCGACTGGGGCTTCCTGAAGACCTCGAGAGGCAAGAGGCGACACGATACGATCCGGAAGGCTCTGAGGCGGCCGAGGAGGCAGGGATTTTCGAGCGTCCGGTTCTGGAACGTCTCACACGGCGCCCATACCGGGACGTCGCGTTCCGCAGAAAGGTGCGCGAGGCTTATGACTACCGCTGTGCCATGTCCGGGCTGAAGCTCAGAAACGGTGGAGGGCGCCCGGAGGTGCAGGCAGCTCATATCCGCCCGGTTGAACACAACGGCAGCGATTCGGTGAGAAACGGGCTGGCGCTGTCAGGTACATTGCATTGGATGTTTGATCGTGGGCTGATCTCGGTCGCTGATGATCACGAAACAATCCTCGTATCTCGCAACAAGGTGCCGGGTGATGTCGTCGACCGGCTGTTAAGCCCGGATGGAAAGATCTCGAAACCTGAAGACAAAAGAAACTGGCCGCACCCCGCAAATCTGAAATGGCATCGGGAGAACATTTTTGGTCAAGTGGCTTCCGAAGGTTCCGCTCCCTGGGAATAAATATTAACCTGCCAGCATGAAAAACATAATTTCCCGCGGTATATCGAAAGCCCTTGGCCGTGGCCGACCACAGCAGCCTGAAAAGCCAGAGGCTGATCCGCTGGGAATTGACTGTATTCAAATGCCGCGGGACCAATCCAAAATCTTGTCGCGCTGTCTGTCAATTGATCTTGAGGTCGATCCTAAGGAAGCCCGAATATTCGCCTTTGCTGCCGTGCCGGAAGGCGAGGGAGAGGGGATTTTTCATCGGAAAGGTGACCCGAAGGCCGCGCTTGAAAAACTCGACCTGTTTTGCGCGGGTTTCGCACATGTTATTGGGCACAATATTCTGCGCCATGACCTGCCGCATCTCATGGCGGTCTCGCCGCGCTTTGCAAAGCTTGCGGAAGGACCGATTGACACGCTTTGGCTCAACCCCTTGGCGTTCCCGCGCAATCCCTATCATCATCTGGTCAAACACTACCGCGATGGGCGGCTTCAAAGTGGTCATGTCAACGATCCCGAGTTTGACGCGCGTCTCGTGTTCGAGGTTCTTCGCAACCAGATTGACGCCTTCGTATCGTTGAATGCGTTGTCGCCAGAGATGATGATGGCCTATCACTGGCTTTGCTGCCGAAGTCCCGGTAGCGACGGGTTTGATCGGTTGTTCAGCGACGTGCGCGGGGCGTCCATCCCGACTGAAGCGGAAGCGCACGGGGCCATTCAGACGCTGCTAAAAGAGGCGGCCTGCGGCGCGCAGGTGGACGCTGTGCTCGAGCGGCTCTCGGACACAGGGCTGGGTTGGCCGATGGCATATGCCCTTGCCTGGATTTCGGTTGCTGGTGGGGATTCTGTCATGCCGCCTTGGGTGCGGGCGCAGTTCCGTGACGCAGCACGGCTCGTCAAAGCCCTGAGGGACACGAATTGTCGTGATCCACACTGTGCCTATTGCGCAGAGCACAACGATCCCACCCGTGCACTTGAACGCTGGTTCGGCTTTCCAAGTTTCCGCCCGGAACCGGTCGACGAGGACGGACGCCCGCTTCAGGAAAAGATCGTGGCGACGGCCATGGAAGGCGACAACCTGTTGGGCATCCTGCCGACGGGCACGGGCAAATCCATCTGCTATCAGATCCCCGCGTTGTCTCGGTTCGACAAGACAGGGGCCTTGACCGTCGTTATTTCGCCGCTTGTGGCGCTGATGGCGGACCAAGTTCAGGGCTTGGTGCGGGCTGGAATTTCCTCGGCGGTTACGATTAACGGGCTATTATCTTTGCCTGAGCGTCAGGACGCGCTCGACAAGGTGCGGCTTGGGGATGCTGCGATCCTTTTGATTTCGCCCGAACAACTTCGCAGCACAACTGTTCGGTCCGTTCTGGCACAGCGCGAGGTGGGTCTGTGGGTGCTGGACGAGGCGCACTGCGTGTCCAAATGGGGGCACGATTTCCGACCCGACTATCGCTACGTTTCACGGTTTATCAAGGAAAGCTCAGGCGATGAACCTGCTCCGGTGCTTTGCTTGACCGCAACGGCAAAGCCGGACGTCGTGCAGGACATCCGCAGCCATTTCAAAGAGCGGTTGGGGTCGGAGCTGGCGTTGATCGACGGTGGCGCATCGCGGTCGAACCTGAGCTTCCAGGTGCTGCCAACGCAGCGCACAACCAAGATGACCGATATCCTCGACACGATCGAGGCCCAGCTTCCGCGCGAGGGCGTGTCGGGGGCGGTCGTCTATTGTGCGACCCGAAACGCCACCGAGCGCGTGGCGGAGTTCTTAAAACAACAGGGCATCGCCGCTGAACGGTATCATGCGGGCCTGAGCGCCGATGACAAACGGGAAATCCAGGAGGACTTCCGCGTCGGCAATCTGCGCGTCATCGCGGCCACCAACGCCTTTGGGATGGGGGTCGACAAGCCGGACATCCGTCTGGTGGTGCACGGGGACGTGCCGGGGTCGCTGGAAAACTACCTGCAAGAAGCGGGGCGCGCCGGGCGAGACCGCGAGCCCGCAACATGCGTCCTTCTGTTCAATACCGAAGACGTTGATCGTCAGTTCAGCCTCAGCGCGCGGTCTCGACTCGCGCGGCACGAGATCGGGGCGATCCTGAAGGCGCTTCGGCGCCTTGATGCACGGACCGGAAAAGGCGGTGAGATTGTTGCTACGCCGGGCGAGATTGTTCACGAGGAGAAAGACCGGGATTTCCAGCGGGACAGCAATACCGACGATACGCGGGTGAAGACGGCCGTCGCCTGGCTGGAAGAAGCACACCTACTGAACCGCGAAGAAAACCGGGTGCAGGTGTTTCCCGCCTCGCTCCGGGTAAGGAGCATGCAGGAGGTCCGCGAAATCCTTGCATCCGCCGAGATCACCGAGCGGCGGCGCGAGGATTTGGCCACCGTCGTGCAGCATATCATCAACGCGCCGCAGGAAGAGGGCATCACCACGGACGAGCTTTGCGGAGTCAGTGGGCTGACGGTGTCGGGCGTGCGCAAGGCCTTGGCGGATCTCGAAGCCTTGGGGATTGCAAAGGATGATACAAACATCACCATTTTCGTGCATGTGCGTGTCGAGAATGCCTCACCGAAGCGGTTCGAAGCGGCATCCCGGTTGGAAGCCGACCTGATTGCGATCCTTAGAGAGCAAGCGCCAGACGCGGACATCAATGAGGCTTTGCCCTGCCATCTGGCCTCCGTGGCGCAGGCCCTGCGGGAGCAGGGACACACCTCCGTGCGGCCCGATATTGTCGAGGAGTTGCTCCGTGGGATTGCGCAGGATGGCCGTGACATGGAAGGCGGCAAAGGCAATATCGGCCTGCGCAAGGTGTCCAAAGGCAGTCTCATGGTGCGAATGCAAAGGTCATGGGTAGTCATCGCACAGACTGCTCTGCTTCGCAGGCAGGCCGCAGAGCGTTTGGTTTCATACTTGATCAACAAGGTTCAGGCCGGCCTGCGCGGGAAAGATATTCCTGTCGAGACCACGCTTGGCGACCTTCTGGCGGCGATCAACAGCGATGCGCTATTACGGGCATCTGTCAATGATCCGGCAAAGCTGATGGACCGGGCGCTTCTGTGGCTGCACGAACAGCAGGTGGTGACCCTGGGCAAGGGATTGTCCGTGTTCCGTTCGGCTATGACGTTGCACATCAATCCGAAAGGCGGTGGCTTTACCACCCAGCATTTCGCGCCGCTGGAAGACCACTATAGTGAACAGACCGTCCAGACCCACGTGATGGCGGCTTATGCAACCAAAGGCATCAAGGATGTCGATCAGGCCCAGCGGCTCGCACATGACTATTTCGTAATGGAGCAGTCTGCCTTCATGAAAGCTTGGATGCCGGGGAAAATTTCGGAGTTCAGACGGCAGGCAACGCCCCAGTCCTATGCTGAGATTGTCGACAATCTGGGGAATCCAACACAAGAGCAGATCGTGCGCGACGACCGCGAACAGACCAATGTGCTTGTGCTCGCGGGGCCGGGCTCTGGCAAGACACGCGTGCTGGTCCATCGCGTCGCCTATCTGGTCAGGATCAAACGCGAAGATCCAAACGGTATACTGGTGCTCGCCTACAATCGACATGCAGCCGCCGAGATCCGCGAACGCTTGCGTCTCCTGATTGGCGAAGATGCTCGCTTCGTTACGGTCTTGACCATCCATGCCTTGGCCATGCGGTTGGTTGGCGCGAGTTTCGCCGGACGCGCAGGCGCTGATGAACCTGATTTTGCGACGCTTCTGACCGATGCGGCACGTCTGTTGCGTGGCGACGGGCTGGACAAAGTCGAGGCCGAAGCCTTGCGAGAGACCTTGATCCAGGGGTTCCGCTGGATTCTGGTCGACGAATATCAGGACGTGGGGCCCGAGGAATACGCCTTGATCGCTGCGGTGGCCGGTCGCAGCATCGATGACCCCGATCAACGGATCAGCCTGTTCGCAGTCGGCGATGACGATCAGAACATTTATGCGTTTGCTGGTGCATCGGTGCGTCATATTCGGCAATTCGAACAGGATTATTCGGCCAAGCCGGTCTTTCTGACCGACAATTACCGCTCGTCGAAAAATGTTATCAGCGCAGCGAACGCCGTGATCGAAGGATCGCGCGAGCGAATGAAAACAGGGCATGGAATTACCGTCGACCAATCGCGGCAAAGGGACCCGGCCGGCGGGATTATGGAAAGCCTCGATCCGGTTGCGCAAGGGCGGGTCCAAATTCTTGGCTGCCCGGCCGGAAATGACGCTCAGGCCCTTGCTGCGGTCAATGAGATGATCCGCCTGTCAAACCTGATCCCGGATTGGAGCTGGAAGGGAGCGGCAATCATTTCTCGTGATTGGCGCAAGCTTCTGCCGGTCCGCGACTTTGCCGAGGCGCATGGAATTCCTGTCGAAATGGCGAACGAGAACTTGCCAAGTGTGTGGCGCACCCGTGAGATGCAGGGGTTCATCGGCGGCCTGCGCGAGAGGCACGGGGCCATGGTCAGCTTGGGCGACCTGACCGAAACCCTGAATGCGATACCCGCAAGCCGTTGGACTGACCGGATCGGCGAAGGGCTTGGCCAGCTTGCGCGCGAAGTCGACGGCAAAGCACTCCCGACCCCTGACGTGATCGAATGGTTTGCTGAATGGTCGAAGGACTCATGGGGCGAGCAGCGCGGCCTCAAATTGTTAACGGCGCACCGCGCGAAGGGCCTCGAATTCGACGATGTCGTGATCATGGATGGCGGTTGGGAACGGCCCTCGCGAAACGAAGATCAGGACGCGCCGAGGCGATTGTTCTATGTCGCCATGACACGTGCGCGGCGCAATTTGATCGTCATGAGCAACGACAATCACGAATACCTTCCCACCGAGTCGCCTTCCGTGGTTACACGGCATGTGGTGCCCGACTTGGCGACAGTCCCCGGCCGACGCCGGTTCTTCCAATCACCCGAAATGAAGATGGTCGACCTGTCATTCGCAGGACGCCAAGGTGATCGGCACATTGTTCATGACGCGATCGCCGAAGCGCAGGTCGGCGCGCCAGTCACGCTCTCCAGTGTCGGAGATCGCTGGCAGATCGAGGATGTTCGAGGGCGAGCCCTGGGGCGGATGTCAAAAGCATTCGCGCCACCGAGTGGCACGAAATTTGTCACCGGCGAGATTGCAGCCATCATACATTGGCGTAAGCAGGATGCTGATGAACGTTTTCATCACCTGCTGAAACGCGCCAATTGGGAAGTCGTTGTGCCTGAACTGGTCTTCGAAGAGGTGAAGGGTGCTGAAAAGGATTTCAGAAAGAATCAGAACGGCAAGTAGGGCGGTCAACCGGTCGTTCGCTGGGTTTGCGATAAAGGACTGCGCAGAGCCGCGCGCGACAGCGTTCCAAGTCAGGGTCGCGACCTCGTAGGCCACACCGACACACGCAATCTGCCGCTTACGTGGGCGGCTGTCCCGATCACGCAGGAAGCGGCTGACGGCGGTCCGATAAATGCGTGACGTTCATGCTCTGAGGTTCGTCGAACGGCGGTCGGATCTTAGAGATATCCACCTCGATCGCGTTGACGCGTTGCTGTAGCTGCTTTTCCGAGAACCCGTGGGGATTGTAGTGCACGATCCCGATATCCCGCTCAACATGTCCCATGAGAGCGCGCCGCTGCGTGTCGGGGCATTCCGCAACGATCAGCAGATGGTTGAAGGTCGTGCGGAGGCTATGGAAATCGCGCTGCTTGTCATAGACCTTGTGATCCTGGCGGTACCGCGTGAAGCGTTTCGAGAACGTTTCGGTGAACGTCTTCTTGTTTTGGCTGCGTTCGACCCAGGGGAAGAGGCGAGGCTCATCCTCCCGCTGACGTAGGGCAATCAGTTTCATCAGACCCAGCTTCAGGAGGTTGTCGTGGATTGGCACGGTACGCCGGGCGGCGAGGCTTTTCAGGCTTTGACCCGGCCCCTGGCGCAGCACGATGCAGGGAATGTCGTCGATGACCTGGATGTCGGACACGTAAAGCTGCAGGATTTCCTCGCTCCTCAGCCCCATGTGCAGGGCGATCAGCGGTGCCCAGAACAATGGGTCACCGACATCGTCAAGCTTGTCTTGGAAGACCGGTGAGCGGAAGAGATTGTCGAGATGTCCGCACCAGGTCTGTGAATCGGCATGCAAAAGTGACCCACCTGGGTGGGTTATGATCATCTAAAACTGACCCACCTGCCACGTTAGCA
>NZ_JAAORB010000065.1 GCF_011601345.1 Roseovarius gahaiensis | reverse complement strand
GCTTGCGCGCTTCTCGGACGCCAGACGGTGCCGCGCGCTACTTGACCACCTCGCGTGGCGTCCGAGAAACCTACAGCTTAGCCGACGCTCGCACCTTCGCCGAACGGTGGAGGCGCACCAGAGGCAAGCGGTGAAACTTGTGTCAGGTGCAGAACACTAGCGACAAGCTCAGAGCGGTGCCAAGCGATTTGCAAATCGCTTGGCCAAGGCCGTTCGAACGGCCTTGCGCCCCTCACCATGCCTTAGTCGCGCAGCAGCTCGTTGATGGCTGTTTTCGAACGGGTCCGCTCATCCACACGCTTGACGATGACTGCACAATATAGGTTCAGGTTGTTCTTGGTCGGCATCGACCCCGACACCACCACCGAATACGGCGGCACTTCGCCCATGAACACTTCGCCGGTCTCACGGTCGACGATCTTGGTGGACTGGCCAATATAAACGCCCATCCCCAGAACCGAGCCTTCGCGCACGATGCAGCCTTCAACCACTTCGGAGCGTGCCCCGATAAAGCAATTGTCTTCGATGATCGTCGGCCCGGCCTGCATCGGCTCAAGCACGCCGCCAATGCCGACACCGCCCGACAGGTGAACATTCTTGCCGATCTGGGCACAGCTTCCGACGGTGGCCCATGTATCCACCATGGTGCCTTCGTCCACATAAGCGCCAAGGTTCACAAAGGATGGCATCAGCACCACGCCCGGCGCGATATAAGCCGATTTGCGCACCACGCAGTTCGGCACGGCGCGAAAGCCTGCGGCGGTCCATTCAGTGTCGCCCCAGCCTTTGAATTTGCTGTCGACCTTGTCCCACCAGCCACCGCCTTGCGGGCCACCGTCCTGAATTTCCATATCCTTGATGCGGAAACCCAGCAAAACCGCCTTTTTGGCCCATTGGTTGACGTGCCAATCCCCATTGTCGTCGCGTTCGGCAACGCGCAATTGGCCGCTATCCAGCGCGTTCAACGTGTCTTCGATTGCTTCGCGGGTTTCGCCGCCTGTGCTGGGCGTGATCTGATCGCGGGTATCCCATGCGGCCTCGATGGCCTGTTCTAGCTGGGCGTTCGACATGTGCGGGCCTCCGTTTGCATTTCATTTGTCTGGTCCCGGCTTTAGGGCGTGAGGCCGCCAAAGGCAATCGGGCAAGCGACCGCAGATGGCATGGCACCGACGCGCGGGCTTGTCTGACGCCGATTGCATCGCTATGGCCCTTGCTCATGACCGACAACGCCCGATCCCACGGCCGCAAATCCATCAAGGCCACGCTGAAGCCGCAAGAGTTGATGACCGACAGCCCCCTGCTGGCGCGGGCATGGCGCGCGCAGGTGATCACGCTGCTGCCGAACGCCTTTCCCGGTGTTCTGGGCGAAAGCCTGACCGGCAAGGCGTTAAAAGACGGGCTGTGGCAGCTTGACGCGATTGATCTGCGCCGGTTTGGCGAGGGCAAACACCGCAATGTCGATGACACCCCTGCCGGGGGCGGCGCGGGCATGGTGCTGCGCGCTGATGTCATGGGCCAGGCCATTGAGCACGCCTTGAAAGACGCGCCCAAAAACGCGCCCTTGATTTACCTTAGCCCGCGCGGCAAACGCTTTGATCAGGCCATGGCGCGACGGCTGTCGCAAGCCCCCGGCGTCACGTTGATTTGCGGACGTTTCGAAGGTCTGGACCAGCGGGTGATCGACCACTACGGCATCGAAGAGGTGTCTTTGGGCGATTTTGTCATGACCGGCGGCGAGATTGCCGCTCAGGCCTTGATTGATGCGACAGTCCGACTTATACCCCGCGTGCTTGGGAATCAGGCGTCGACGGAAGACGAATCGTTTTCCGATGGCCTGCTTGAACATCCCCAGTACACGCGACCAGCCACTTGGAAGGGCCTGCCGATCCCCGAAATTCTTCTTTCGGGTCATCATGGGAATATCACTGACTGGCGGCAATCGCAGGCCGAAAGGCTGACAAAGGAACGACGACCTGATCTCTGGCGGGCTTACAGTGCGGCGCATGGTAGGGACCCGGATGAAGACCAAGAGCTCTGAGGCGGCAGCAAACTTTGCGGGGAAAACCGCAAGCATATAGGAGAAATAGCGATGGATCTGATCGCTCAACTGGAAGCCGAGCAAATCACAGAGCTTGGCCAGGAAATCCCGGACTTCAAGGCCGGTGACACGATCCGTGTCGGGTACAAGGTCACGGAAGGCACGCGTTCGCGTGTGCAGAACTTTGAAGGCGTCTGCATCAGCCGCAAGAACGGCGTAGGCATCGCCGGCAGCTTCACGGTGCGCAAGATTTCCTTTGGTGAAGGCGTCGAACGTGTGTTCCCGCTTTACTCAACCAACATCGACAACATCACTGTGGTGCGCCGTGGCCGCGTCCGTCGCGCCAAGCTGTACTACCTGCGCTCGCGTCGGGGCAAATCGGCCCGTATCGCCGAGGACAGCACATACAAGCCCAAGAAAACCGGCAAGTCGGCATAAGGAGCGGCACGATGAAAAAAGACACCCACCCCGATTATCACGTCATCGACGTCAAAATGACCGATGGCACAATCGTGCAAATGCGGTCCACCTATGGCGCGGAAGGCGACACGCTGTCGCTGGATATCGACCCCTCGGTGCACCCGGCATGGACCGGCGGCAGCTCGCGCCTGATGGACACCGGCGGCCGTGTTTCGAAGTTCAAGAACAAATACTCCGGTCTGGGCTTCTAAAGCCTTCCCCGCGATACAAAACGGCAGCGCCGCCCCCTTGGGCGGCGTTTTGCGTTTCTGGGCCATGTTCTGAATGGGCAAAACGCCCCGCGGCAAGGCTGCAAAAAGATGGGCCAGCACCACACTTACAGACAGACTGTGGCTTTCCAATCAAGCCCCTCGCGGATAATGTGCCGCAAACAATGCAGCCCGGATAAGGGACAGGGGAACACACATGGCGCATATTATCGTCGTCGGAAACGAAAAGGGCGGTGCGGGCAAATCCACAGTGTCGATGCATGTGGCCACGGCCCTTGCGCGGTTGGGGCATAAAGTTAGCGCGCTTGATCTGGACCTGCGGCAAAAGACCTTTGGCCGCTATTCGGTGAACCGCGCCGCGTTTTTGGAAAAATCCGGCCTCGCATTGCCAAGCCCCTACTATCACGACCTGCCCGAGGTGGATCAGTCCAGTTTGAAACCCGGCGAAAACGTGTACGACAGGCGGCTGTCGGCGGCTGTCGCGGAACTGGAACCCGATAGCGATTTCATCGTGATCGACTGTCCCGGCTCGCATACCCGGCTCAGTCAGGTGGCGCATTCGCTGGCCGATACGCTGATCACGCCCCTGAACGACAGTTTCGTCGATTTCGACCTGCTGGCCCATATCGACAGCGACGGAAAAAAAATCATTGGCCCGTCTGTTTATTCCGAAATGGTCTGGAGCGCCCGGCAATTGCGCGCGCAGGCCGGCCTGAAACCCATTGACTGGATCGTGGTGCGCAATCGCCTTGGCGCGCAGCAAATGGTCAACAAAAAGAAAATGGGCGAGGCGCTGGACAATCTGGCCAAGCGGATCGGGTTTCGTGTCGCCCCCGGCTTTAACGAGCGCGTGATCTTTCGGGAATTGTTCCCAAGGGGGCTGACCTTGCTGGATCTCAAGGATATCGGCGTCAAACAGCTCAACATCTCGAATATCGCGGCCCGGCAAGAACTGCGCGAGTTGATCAAGGCGTTGAATTTGCCCGGCGTCGAGGCGAATTTCTAAGCGATACCCAAAATGACGCGGGCAAGCTGCTTACTCGATGATTTCGATAACAACATTCCCACGGCCGTTTTCCTCGATTAACTGATACAAGATTTTCGCATCGTCCGGGTGAAGGCGCACACAGCCCGCCGAGGCGGGCTGGCCCAACCTGTCGATCTGCGTGGTGCCATGAATGGCGAAATTTCCCCAGAAAAAGATCGACCACGGCATCGGCGCGTTGTTGTAAAGCGTTGAATAATGCATGCGGCGCATGGACTGCACCGTAAACATGCCTGTCGGTGTGAATTTGCCCGGTCGCGCTGTCGAGACCGGCCACGTATAAGCCGCATCCCCGTCAATGACGACAGTCATCGCCTGATCCGACAGGTCTATGCGCGCCTCAACCTCTGCCGCCCAAGAGGGCGCCGCGACAGCCAGCCAAACTGCAATCAGTCGCCACATCAGGCTGTCATGTGCCGCGCCCGCGCGCCCCGTTCAATGGCTACCGCATGCAGGCGATCAATGTTCAGCTCGTAGCGGATTTCTTCCAACAGGCGCAATTCGGTGTGCTGGATCATGCCATCGGCGGCCGCCACATCGCAGGCCAAGGCATAAGCGGTTTCGAACAGAGTTTCAGGCAGGTTATCACGCACCAGACCAAACAGCGCGTCCAGACCATCTTCGACGCTGAACAGGTCGAACACGGTTTGCGCCATCACGTTCATCCGGTCCAGATCGTAGTTGGCGAACACCGGCAGGTTGTTGACCGCCCCCTCGATCTTGACCAGTTCCGCGGTGCGAATCTGTTCGTCCGACGCCGAGATTGCGATCATCACCGCCACTAGGCAGTCCTGAGGTGTCAACGGATGGGGGATTTGATCGTTCATCATGCGTCCTTTCAAGGGCTTGTTGCAGCGCAGAATATTGACTGTGCCGCGCCTCGGCAATAGGAAGCAAACGACCTTGGCGCGCCCATGCGCACAGGAAAACACGGGAATACGCACATGTCCGAGATACGCGAAGCCGCGATGAGTTCGAAAGCCTGGCCTTTTGAAGAAGCGCGCCGCGTGCTCAAACGGTATGAAAAAGCCCCGCCCGAAAAGGGATATGTCCTGTTCGAAACTGGATATGGCCCCTCGGGCCTGCCGCATATCGGCACCTTTGGCGAGGTGTTGCGCACGACGATGATCCGCCGCGCATTCGAAGTGATCAGCGACATCCCAACCAAGATGATCTGTTTTTCCGATGATCTGGACGGGATGCGCAAGGTACCCGGCAACGTGCCCAATCGCGACATGCTGCACGAGCATTTGCAAAAGCCGCTGACCAGCGTGCCTGACCCATTCGGGACACATGAAAGTTTCGGCCATCACAACAACGCCATGCTACGCCGGTTTCTGGATACCTTTGGCTTCGAATACGACTTCATCTCGGCGACCGACTTCTATCGGACCGGCCAGTTTGACGAGGTGCTGTTGCGGTCCGCCGAACGCTATGACGACCTGATGGCCGTCATGCTGAAATCGCTGCGCGAAGAGCGGCGCCAGACCTATTCGATCTTCCTGCCGCTGCACCCCGAAACGGGCCGGGTTCTGTATGTGCCGATGAAAGAGGTGAACGCCAAGGATGGCACCATCACCTTTGACGACGAAGAGGGCCGCGAATGGACACTGCCCGTCACCGGCGGCAATGTGAAACTGCAATGGAAGCCCGATTTCGGCGCCCGTTGGGCCGCGCTTGGCGTGGATTTCGAAATGTATGGCAAGGACCATTCGACAAACACGCCAATTTATGACCGCATCTGCCAAATCCTTGGCTGGAAAGCGCCCGAGCATTTCACCTATGAACTGTTCCTCGACGATACCGGGCAGAAGATTTCCAAATCCTCGGGCAACGGCATCAGCATTGACGAATGGCTCAGCTATGCCTCGACGGAAAGCCTGAGCTATTTCATGTATCAAAAGCCGAAAACCGCCAAGCGGCTTTATTTCGATGTGATCCCCAAGGCGGTGGATGAATATCACCAGCAATTGCGCGCCTATCGCGATCAGGATGCTAAGGCGCGATTGAACAACCCGGTGTATCACATTCACAACGGCGACGTGCCCGAAAGCCGCATGGTAGTGCCGTTCTCGATGTTGCTGAATCTGGCGTCGGTCGCCGGGGCCGAAGACAAGGAAACGCTGTGGGGCTTTATCCAACGCTATGCACCCGAGGCCAGTGCCGACACGCATCCCGATCTGGACGCCGCCGCCGGGTTTGCGGTGCGCTACTACAATGACTTTGTGAAGCCCGGCAAAACCTACCGCGCCCCCACCGATCTGGAACGTGAGGCGCTGGAGGATCTGCGCGACCGCCTGAAGGCATGGGATGGCACGGCCGATGCAGAAGAGCTGCAAGGCGTGGTCTTTGCCTGTGGGCGCGAACGCTTCGACCCGATGCGCGACTGGTTCAAGGCACTGTATGAGGTTCTGTTGGGTGCCTCGCAAGGGCCGCGCTTTGGCGGGTTCATCGCGCTTTATGGCGTGGAGGAAACCGTGCAACTGATCGACGATGCCTTGGCGGGCAAGCTGGCGTGAATTGCGTGATTGCGGGGGACTTGGCGGCTTGCTAGGCTTCCCGCAAACGCACAGGAGGCATGGCATGATCCGGACAGTAGCAGTGACCCTTGGACTTGTGGGGCTGGTTGTGGCCTGCGCCAAGGCCCCTTCGATGCCCGAGCCGCCCGAGGGGCAGGCCCTGTATCAGGCGAATTGCGCGCAATGTCATGGCATATCAGGCACCGGAGACGGCGAATGGGCTATGTCCATGCAGCCGCGCCCGTCTGACCTGACCAAACTTAGCGAGAACGGCACATTCCCCCGTGCCCATGTCCTTAGCGTCATTGACGGCTATGATCGCACCGGGTTGCCGGGGCAGGAGATGCCCGAGTTTGGCCTGCTTCTGGAAGGCGACACCGTGCCGGTGGATGTGGGTGACGGCGTGTTCACCCCCACCCCACGCCCCTTGGCGGCGCTGTTGGTGTATCTGGAAAGCATCCAGCAATAACACCCCTCAAATCCGGCATATACCCTTCAGCTGCGCGCCCCGCCACGGCAACAGAACGCTGCCGGGTTGCGGCAGATCGGACATCGGGAAAGCACCGGTCAGCATATCACGCAAACGCTTTGTGCGCGGCGCGTCCGGGTCCAGCGTGGCGCAACAGACATATTCCTCGACGATACTGGCCTGCTGTTCATAGCCATAGTCCAGAAAATCTGGCGTGGTGGAAATATCGAACAAATACGGGTCATCGCTAACCCGATGTTCCCGCGCCGCGCGCAGCGGCGAATAGCCGGTTTGCCGCCGGTTCTGCCATTGCCAGACATGCACCATTTCATGCGCAAAGATCATCGCATGAACAAGGCTCATGAAGTCAGGGTAGCGTGGCATGTAATCGGGTTCGTACCAGTCCTTGGCGAAAAACACCTTGTTGTGCACCACCACAGCCGCCGGGGCCACGGTGACGGTGGGGCTTGTCGGCTCGGGCAGGATACGTTCGCGGCAGGTCAGGCGGGGGCGTTTCTGGCGCGGATAGGTCACCTTGCCGATCAACGCGCCATCGACCACGCGGATACGGTCGGTGTTCAGGCTGTCACCATGCAAACGGCTGGCGAAATCGGCCTCGGTCGGGGTCAGAGGCCGCCCGCACGCGATCAAAAAAAGGGGAACAAGAATCCAAAGCCAGCGCATGGATCAGACCGTAGCAAGAGATACCCAGCCCGCACAGTGGAAATCACAGCGCGGCCGACCAGTTAGCCCTGCACCATAACCCGGAACGAGCGCGGATATCTATAAAGCTGGCTGACCTTGCCCGCGTCCAGCACGCGCGCCAAAGGCGCCGGGCGGCTACGCAGGTAATGCTTGCGCAGGTCAAGGCAGACCACACCACCATTTTCCAGCGTCTGCACCATTAGGTCGGCATAGTCATCGACCGGATAATGAAACCCGCAGGAGTAAAAACTGATCACCATATCCGCCGATAGCCCTGACAGTTTGCCTGGCTCTTTGATCGGGTTGAGGGTGGCCACCTTGGTTTTGGCCGCGCCGTTTGCGTGCAACAAGGCCTTGGCCGCCGCAAGGCTGGCATAGCCGCTGCCGCTATCGGCCCAGCCGTGATATTGATCATCCGTGTGTTCAATATCCACAAGCGTGAAGCGCGGTTTGAAATCACGTTGAAAGAACAGATCGGGCAAGGCGTGGCCACAGCCGATATCAATCAGAGATTTTGGCTTGATCCCTTCAGCCTCTAGATAGGATTTCACCGTCTGATATTCGCAGCCAATTTCCAGAAGCGCACCGTTCAGGATATCGTCGCGGCGGGTGGCCACCTCTTGCATCAGGGGGGCGGTATCGCCGTCCATATAGGCCTTGCGGGATGGGGCCGAGATGTTCTTGGTCCGCTGAACACCGATCAAGGCGACATCATGATCGCTCAGGCTTTCGGTTTTAAATGCAAGGTGGGCAATATCCTCGGGGCAAGCCAAGGCTTCAACATCGGTACGGTCTAACATGAAACGGCCTGTATAATGGGTGGTGTGGTGGATGTTAGCAAGGTTTCACACCCCGCGCACGGGTTTTGTGTGTGCGAGGGGAACAGGCCGCGGGAATGAGCGCGGGCGCCGGGCCGGTGCGCAATGAATGTGCACCCTACGTAGCCTACGTAGCCTACGTAGCCGCGCGATGGCCAGACCGCGGGATGGCGACCGGCGTTTATTCGTCGTGCTTTATGGTGGCGGTGTTCGGAAAACTTTGACGGGCGCGCCGACGTGACCCAATCGCCAGCCCGGGGGGCGGTCTGGCGATCGCGCGGCGGCGCTACGCGCCTTGATTCCGCGCGGGATAGGTTCTTGAAGCTGGTGGTTCGAGAATATTTTCAGCCACTAAACGCTTGAGGTATGATCAAGTGCCCAAAACTCTCTAAAATTAGTAGATGGAAGTTGGTTCTCTTCTGTTTCTAAAGATTTTAGGTAACTGTGCAGAAGCTCGATATGTGGACGTAACGAGTCAGTTTTAAAGACATGCATGTAGTCGAGGTCATCTTTCAAATCGGCATGGTCTTGGTGAATACACCGATCACGTAATTCCGTCAGAGCTTTTACCTGTTTACTACAATTGTTGCCCGTAGCTACTTTGAGGCCTTGGGATATTTTTTTCCCGCGTTTTGTCTTTGCAAGCTCTAACTCAAGTCGGTCTTGTTTTAAGTTTGCCAGATAAGAGAGCATTGTAAGACCCTCGAGAATGCTGAAGGTCGATAAAATTGAGTCGATGACAATAGATGGTCGAACCGCACCGCTCAGTGTCTGGTTTTTACGGATTTTTGCCTCGTCATCGGCAAGAAGTAAGCCAACCTTTACTTCAAGCCCTGCCAGCCTGAAGCTAGCATTGGAAATTGCTTTGCCATAATCGAATTTGGATTCTGAAAAACTTTCCTTAAAAGCGCTTGTTAGATACGATTGCCAAGTTCTTTTTGTGTTGCAGTGATAATATAGATTTGGGATTTCAAACTCAGTAGCTGCTAAGTGAAGGACCACCGGCTGACGCCGGAGGCATCACTTGGAGGAATGTAATTCCAGGTACTGCCGGATGACGTCGTC
>NZ_JAAORB010000064.1 GCF_011601345.1 Roseovarius gahaiensis | reverse complement strand
ACGACGTCATCCGGCAGTACCTGGAATTACATTCCTCCAAGTGATGCCTCCGGCGTCAGCCGGTGGTCCTTCACTTTCGTCCAGGCCACATCCCCTGAACCGTAAATGAACTTGTCTTCCGAAAGGTTCAGGCCGTATGCCTCGTTTGCCGCCGCAAGCTGTTCTTCGGCGGTTCCCTCGAATTTATCGGATAAATCAGACGTCCCGTAATTCATGCCCATCTGCACGATGATGTCGATATCCTCAAACTGCTCCGGATTGGGCAGTTTGGATAACTCGTCATCAATGATGGCGGCCATTTCGCTGGCCACGCGGCCGTACTCCACGGCGCTCATTTCACCGGCGCCCCAGTATTCGTTGCCTATTTCAAAAGCCTGAATGTCAGACTCCCCACCGAGGCTGCCATCCGTCGCCTGCGACACGAAATTGCGAACGGCGTCTTCATCGACTTCCGCAAATCGTTCTCCGTTTTCATCGGTCTGGTCGCCTACGAAAACGCGGGTTGGCAGAACAAAAGTCACAGCCAAACCTTGCTCTTCAGCGTAGGTTATGAATTCCGAGATCGGGGTGAACTCAATCGGTTCGCCGGTGTCGCGACCAATGATTTGCTCGGTTTCAGGTGTTAGAACACCAAGGTTCTGTTCGGTCAGGGCACCGCCCGGATAGCGCAGGGTTGTCAAGCCAAGCGCCTGAACGGCTTCGTCAAATGTGCCGTCCTCGCCAAGCGAGTCCTTGGTGGCCAAAAAGTTGCCGCCAAAATGGGCGTCGACATAAGTATTTTGAGAAATATTTTTCGCTGAGACTTCGAAGTTCATCTGCGCTTCCTTGCTAATGAAGGTGCGACACAATCAAACCAATCGTTAACAATCGTTAACCCAACCTTAACACGAGCAGGCGCATTTTTGCAAATTATGGTCTAAGTAATTGAAGTAAATATTTTTTTATATTTAGGCGCAGGGCATAATCGGCCGCCTATCGTGGCGCCACACCATATAATCGCGACAATTTTCCATGCGATCCCAGTGGTTCCATGAGATCCTGGCGCGATATGAAATGCCGACGGCCTTTGCGTTTAGCGGCACAGGCGTTCGGCACGGTCGCCGTAAGCTCTGTAGGCTTTCCAAAACCGTTCGTCGCGCTCTCGGTCCGACTGACGGATTTCCTGTGCGCTATGCGGGTCTTTGTAGAAGGCCACGGCACGGCGCTGCTCTGACCGGCTTAGGGTTTGATCCGCCGCCGCCTGAATGCAGCCGCAAAGCGCCCGTGACCGCGCCCGTCGATCTGACGCCATGCAGGCACTGCTGATCGGGCCGGATGCGATCGGCATGGCCCCGGGGGGCAAGCGATCCCCGCGGAAGCGGTCACTGCCGCCGCCGCACCCGGCCAAAACCAATGCAAAACCCAAAAATAGCGCCTGTTTCATCGCGTTTGCCCTTTGTAACCGGTGCGGGGGGATATGTATCCACACTGCGCAACACCGCTTTATTGACTGCCCTTACCAAGTCTTGCCCGATCATGCGGGAATTTTCAATTCACAACCTGCGCCTGACCTGCAAGGGTTGTCGGTGTAGACACCATCTTGGGGGCACCATGGAATTCAGCCTGTCCAGCCTGCTATTGATCGTTTTCATCGTTATGATCCTGCAACCGGTTCTGGCGGGGCGGATGTTTGCGTTTCGGCGCGAGCAGGCGATCCGCAGCATTGAACGCAAGCGCAAAAGCCGGATCATCACCATGATCCACCGTCAGGAAAAGCGAAATCTGTTCGGGGTCAACGTCTCGCGGATGATTGATCTTGAAGATGCGCAATCCATCATTTCTGCAATCAAGTCCACGCCCGACGACACCCCGATTGATCTGGTGTTGCACACCCCCGGCGGGCTGGTGATCGCCGCCATGCAGATTGCCCGCGCGGTTGAGGCGCACCCCGCCAAAGTGACTGTTTATGTTCCGATTTATGCGATGTCCGGGGGCACTCTGATTGCCTTGGCCGCCGATGAAATCGTCATGGGCGAGTTCTCGATGCTGGGGCCGATTGATCCGCAGATCATGGGGATTTCCGCAGCCTCGATCATCGCGGCGCGCGATGGCAAGCCGGTTGAACATGTGTCGGATGTGGCGATGGTGCTGGCCGATGTCAGCGACAAGGCCATCCGGCAGGTGACGCGGGGTGCGGTTGAAATCATGACCCCCCGAATGGCGCGCGACAAAGCCGAGGAGCTTGCGCATAAGTTGGCCTCGGGGACATGGACGCATGACTATGCGCTAACCCCGGCCGAAGCGCAGGAACTGGGGCTTGAGATCACCGTGGGCATGCCGCCCGAAATACTGGACCTGATGAAACTTTACCCCGCGCCAGTGAAGCAAAGCGCGGTTGAGTTCCTGCCGTTCGATCCGCCGGGCCGCAAGATGAGCTAGGTCAAAGCGACCTTGCACCCGGTGGTGCAGGAGGACGGGCAAACGTGCCACAAGGATGCGCTTGACCACCCCGTCGCCATGACGTATCCCGGCGCACAGTTGGGCGGGCATGGTGAAATGGTATCACACGAGCCTTCCAAGCTCTTGGTGCGGGTTCGATTCCCGCTGCCCGCTCCAGCCTAAAATTCAAATGTATTGTTATTTTCGCCGGCCCTGCGGCCAATCTGCGCACTTGACCCCGCGGGCTTGCGCAGCCAAGAACCGTCTCGAACTGGCCGAAGGAAAAGATCCATGGTGCGCAAAGCCTCGAACGGCGCGGACATGACCGAACGAGACAAATCAAAAGAACTGGGCGCGCTGGCGGAACTTTGGCCGTTCCTGCGGCCGTACCGGCTGCTGATGGGCGCGGCGGTGCTTGCCTTGATGCTGACGGCCGCGGTGTCGTTGATCCTGCCAATGGCCGTGCGCCGGGTGGTCGATAATTTCGGGACCGAGGATGGCGCGGTACTGAACCAGTATTTTCTGGCCGCCCTTGGCATCGCAGGGCTTTTGGCCATCGGGACCGGGTTGCGCTATGCGCTGGTCACCCGGTTGGGGGAACGCGTTGTCGCCGATATCCGCAAAGCCGTGTTCGACCGTGTGATCGGAATGAGCCCGGCGTTTTTTGAAAACATCATGACCGGCGAAGTTCTTAGCCGGATCACCACCGATACAACGCTGATTCTGTCGGTCATCGGGTCGTCTGTATCCATCGCCCTGCGCAATCTGTTGATTTTCGTCGGGGGTTTGGGTCTGATGCTGATCACGTCAGCCAAGCTGACGGGCATGGTTTTGCTGCTTGTGCCACTGGTGGTTGTGCCGATTTTGACCTTGGGGCGCAAGCTGCGCAAGCTGAGCCGGGAAAATCAGGATTGGATCGCCGATAGTTCGGGCAATGCCTCCGAAGCGTTGCAAGCGGTGCAGACGGTGCAGGCTTTTACCCACGAAACCGCCAGCCGCGCCACCTTTGCCGGGGTCACCGAGAAAAGCTTTGACGCCGCGCGCCGCCGGATCGCCACCCGTGCGGCGATGACGGTGATCGTGATTTTCCTAGTGTTTACCGGAATCGTCGGCGTGTTGTGGATCGGGGCCAATGATGTGCGCGCAGGCACCATGACCGCCGGCACACTGGTGCAGTTTGTGATCTATTCTGTAATGGTGGCAGGCGCTGTCGCGGCCCTGTCGGAAATCTGGGGCGAGTTGCAGCGCGCCGCCGGCGCGACCGAGCGTTTGGTGGAATTGCTGCAGACCAACGACAAGGTGCAAGACCCGGCCAACCCTGTGGCGCTGCCGCGCCCGGTGCGGGGTGAAATCCTGTTCGATTCGGTTCGGTTCGCCTATCCGGCGCGGCCCAATACCCCGGCGCTGGATGATTTCAACCTGACGGTATCGCCCGGTGAAACCGTGGCGTTGGTGGGCCCCTCGGGCGCGGGCAAGACCAGTGTGATCCAGATGATCCAGCGATTCTATGATCCCAACGTAGGTCAGATCACGCTGGACGGTATCGCGCTCAGCGATATGGCGCGCGATGATTTCCGGCGTGAATTGGCGCTGGTGCCGCAAGACCCGATGATTTTTGCCGCGTCGGCGCGGGAAAACATCCGGTTCGGGCGCTTGGATGCCTCGGATGCCGAGGTGGAAAAGGCCGCGCGCGCGGCGGCGGCGCATGAGTTTATCACCGCGTTGCCCGAAGGCTATGACACCTATGTCGGCGAACGCGGGGTGATGCTGTCGGGCGGGCAAAAGCAGCGTATCGCCATAGCACGCGCCATTTTGCGCGATGCGCCTGTCTTGTTGCTGGACGAGGCGACCAGCGCGCTAGATGCCGAAAGCGAGCGCGCGGTGCAGATGGCGGTTGAAAAGATGGCCCGCACCCGCACCACGATCATCGTGGCCCATCGTCTGGCAACGGTGAAAAAGGCTGACCGGATCATCGTGATGGAGGCTGGGCGCATCGTGGCGCAGGGCACACATGATGCACTGGTGGCTGAAGGCGGTCTGTATGCACGTCTGGCACGCTTGCAATTTACCGATGGTGAGGCGGCCTGAGCTTGTTTCCCCTTGCGCGTGTCGGGTCTTCGGTAATGATGGCGCTATCTATTGTGCAAGTGGAGAGTAAGAATGGGTTTGTGGAGCTTTATGAAGGACACTGGCAAGTCGCTGTTTGGCGACGAAGAGCCGAGCGCCGAAAAGGTGCAACAAGAGGTCAGTGATTTGGGCTTGGACGCCGAAGGTCTGGATATCGCCGTGGACGGTGACGTGATCAAGGTATCGGGGGCTGCAGCCAGTCAAGAGGCCAAGGAAAAGGTCATCATGGCGGTGGGAAATCTGGAAGGCATCGCTGCGGTCGAAGACAATGCAGGCGGCGCTGACCCGGTGTTTCACGAGGTTCAGCCGGGCGATACCCTGTGGGCCATTGCCGAAAAGGCACTGGGCAACGGGGCGCATTACGAACAGATATTCGAGGCCAACCGCCCGATGCTAAGCCATCCGGACAAGATTTACCCCGGACAGAAATTGCGCATCCCGCAAGAGGGCACACTGACCTGAGCTTGCCGGGATATGTGCGCGACACAGCCTCGCCCCGGAACGGGCGGGGCTTTTTTGTGGGGCGTTTACAGGGCGGGTGTGGCGCGGTAGCAGATATACCAACGCTGCAGCATAAGGATGCTTTGGATGAAAATCGCCACCGCCGCCTATCCTCTGGACCCGGTTACAGATTGGCAGGCCTATGCCGACAAGCTGCGCGCTTGGGTGGCAGATGCTGCCGGTCAAGGGGCTGAGCTTTTGCTGTTCCCGGAATACAGCGCGATGGAGCTGGCCATGCTGGACGGTCCCGAAGCGGCCGGCGATCTTGAGCGTGCCTTGCATGCGGTGTCACGTTGGGTGCCGCAAGCCGACGAGTTGCATTCGGATTTGGCCGCTGAATTCGGTGTGCACATCTGTGCCGCGTCGGCCCCCGTGTTTGACGATGCGCTGGGCGCGCGTCCCGTCAACCGGGCGCGCCTGTTTACGCCGCAGGGGGGCTGCGGTGTGCAGGACAAGCAGATCATGACCCGCTTTGAGCGCGAGGAATGGGATGTTGTGCCCGGCGGTCCGCTGAGCTTGTTCGACACCGCATTGGGCAAAATCGGAATCCTGATCTGTTATGATGCCGAATTTCCCTTGCTGGGTCGTGCCTTGGCCGAGGCGGATGTGATTCTGGTGCCGTCGGCCACCGAGGCTTTGGCCGGTTATTGGCGCGTGCGGATCGGCGCGATGGCGCGGGCATTGGAAAATCAATGCGTGGTCGCCATGGCATCGAACGTGGGGGATGCCGCATGGTGCCCGGCGGTGGATGAAAATACCGGCATGGGGGGTGTTTTTGGCCCGCCTGACCGGGGCTTTCCTGCGACGGGCGTGATGGCCGAAGGGCAGTTGAATGCACCCGGCTGGACCTGCGCACAGGCCGATTTAAGCGCGGTGGCCGGGGTGCGTGCCGATGGGGTCGTGTTGAACCGTCTCCACTGGGATGAACAGCCTGTTCGCGTCGCGAAAACCACAACCACCCGGCTGCGGTGATTATACGCTTGAAAAACACGGCGAATGGTCCCATTTAAGGCCGGGTCCGCAGACTGGCGGATCGTGTAATGAAGGAGAGACCATGGCCAAGGAAGATACGCTCGAATTTCCCGGTGTCGTGAAGGAACTCCTGCCGAATGCGACGTTTCGGGTCGAGCTGGAAAACGGCCATGAAATCATCGCGCACACGGCAGGCAAGATGCGCAAGAACCGCATCCGTGTTCTGGCTGGCGACAAAGTTCAGGTGGAAATGACACCTTATGATCTGACCAAGGGTCGGATCAACTATCGCTTCAAGTAAGATTGACGCGCTCGAAAGAGTATATCCAAACGTTTAAAGCGGCCTCGCAAGAGGCCGTTGAATTTTTGCATGATGAGGCGGGACGCATGAGTGATCCGCATGCGACGGCTGTGCTTGACTGTGCGGCGCATGCAATGGGCCTACAGCGTTCATCACGTGCCAAGCCGTTGCAAAGCGACGCGGGGCAGAAATGAAACTCATCCTTGGATCGGGCAGCCCGCGCCGCCGCGAGTTGCTTGCGCAAATCGGGGTGGTGGCGGATGACATCCGCCCACCCGACATCGACGAAACCCCCGTGCAAGCCGAGTTGCCGCGCCCCTATTGCGCACGCATGGCTCGTGAAAAGGCCTTGGCCGTCGAAGCTGGGCCAGAGGATATCGTGCTTTCGGCCGATACCACCGTGGCCCTTGGACGCCGCATCATGGGCAAGCCCGCCAATGCGGGCGAGGCGGCGCAGTTTCTGCTGGCCATGTCAGGCCGCCGTCACAAGGTGATCACGGCTGTGGCCGTGCGCCGTGATGGGCAGCTTTGGGAACGCGACGTTGTCACCACCGTCAAGATGAAGCGCCTCTCGGACGAAGAATTGAACGCCTATCTTGCCACCGGCGACTGGCAGGGCAAGGCGGGGGGCTATGGCATTCAGGGGCCAGCCGGCGTGTTGATCCCATGGATTCAGGGGTCGTTCACCGCTGTTGTCGGACTGCCGCTGTGTGAAACGGCCGGATTGCTGAAGGCGGCGGGATATCCGGTATATCGGGGGGATGCATGAAAGGACGTTTGATCGCACTGGATCATCTGGGCGGGGCCGAGGCGGCTGCGTTGATGGTAGATGGCCGTCTGGAAGATCTGTTTCTGGACAGTGACGCGCCGCGGCCCGGCGCCATCTATCGCGGAATCGCCGACCGTCCGATGAAAGGGCAGGGCGGCATGTTCTTGCGCACCCCGGATGGGGCCGCGTTTCTGCGGCAGGTCAAGGGGCTAAGCCCCGGACAGCCTATTCTGGTGCAGGTCACGGGTTATCCCGAACCGGGCAAGGCTTTGCCGGTGACAGCCAAGGTGCTGTTCAAAAGCCGACATGCCATCGTAACCCCGGACGCGCCGGGGTTGAATGTCTCGCGCAGTATCCGGGATGACGATCGCCGCGATGCGCTTTTGGCGATTGCCCATGCGGAAATGGACGGGGCCGAGATGGGGCTGATCCTGCGATCGTCCTGCGCGCAGGCCAGCGACGATGACATTGCCGAGGACATTCGCGCCATGCACGATCTGGCGCAGGCCGTGACAGCCGATGCCGATGGCAGCGACCCGGAAAAGCTGACCGAAGGCGACGGCCCACATGCGCTGGCATGGCGCGAATGGACCGCCCCTGCGCAGGTGGATACGTCCGAGGGGTCTTTTGCCGATCATGGCGTTCTTGATCAGATCGAGGTGCTGGCCAGCCCGGATGTCGCTTTGGGCGGCGGGGCGTCGATCAGTGTTGAGCCGACCCGCGCGCTGGTGGCGGTGGACGTGAATACCGGCGGCGATACCTCGCCCGCAGCGGGGCTCAAGGCCAATCTGGCCGCCGCCAAGGATTTGCCACGTCAGTTGCGGCTGCGGGGGCTTGGCGGGCAGATTGTCTTGGACTTGGCGCCGATGGCGAAAAAAGACAGGCGCCCGTTTGAAACCGCCCTGCGCGCCGCGTTCCGCGCCGACATCGTCGAGACCACCCTTGTCGGCTGGACCCCTCTGGGCCATTTCGAATTGCAGCGTAAACGTGACCGTATGGCATTGAGCGAGGTGATGAAATGAGCTGCCCGATCTGTGAAAAACAAACTGATCCGAAATTTCGCCCCTTTTGCTCCAAACGCTGCGCTGATCTCGATTTGGGCAAGTGGTTGAGCGGTGATTATGCCGTGCCATCGCGCGACCCCGAGGATATCGAGCGCGCCTTTGATGAGGCCGAGCGTCAGCGCGCCAAACCGCATTGAAAAAATTGAACGATCCCTCTGGACACCCCGCCCGTGCTCGCCTAATACACCCGGACCCGAACGCAACAGCGTTCCCCGTGCCCGGGTAGCTCAGGGGTAGAGCAGTGGATTGAAAATCCTCGTGTCGGTGGTTCGATTCCGCCCCCGGGCACCATTTTAACCAAAAAAATCAGCAACTTAGCCATTGCACATTTTTACGAAATGCGTTGCACAGTCATCGCACAGTTTTGTCGCGTGTTTGAGCTGTGCAGCTGTACGGAATCGCTGTGTTGAACACAGTGTTTGCGGTTACTGTGTTGAACACAGTTTTTGAACATTTGTGGGAGAACATAGTCGGAGCAACACAGAACACGTGATGCTGTGGCAACAAGGAACCTGTTCCACTTTGGGCACCGAGAACACAGGACGCTGTTTAAACACACAACTTCAGATTACTGCAGTAACGGCCACTTCTGATGTTTGCGGCAGTTAGCAGTCGTTGGCGTTTGTTCGTGGTTGTTTCCTCGCCTAACAGCCGTTGCCAATACCAAAGCTGGCTAAGCCCAAGTCACGCCCAAAGCCGAATGGCCCGCGCGACTTGCCTCGCGCACGGCCATGGCGGTATCTTCGATGCAGTGGCGGCTTTCGTAATGATCAAGGATGTTGGGCTTGCCAACGGCGATCACCAACAAAAACTGCCGCTAGCGCCCCTGGCGCGACAGATCTGCCGAAGAGTGCTGTACGGCCGCTACAAGCCGGGTATAAAATCCGAGCCGCGCGTTCAACCGCTAACAACCGTCAGGCGCTCTCCAACTGACCGGGTCAGCCGCGTGAAGTTGGTAACTCATCGTCGCGTTGCATGACCAAGATCATCACAGCAAGGATCGACATGTAGAACCGGAAGCCAGCCTGCTGCCCGTTCCACGTGTCCGATTGCCACATCAGGAACCATTCGCCTCCTACGGCCATGAAACCAACAAACCAGACAAGAAAACCCAGCGTCGCGCCTATCATTGCCATGTTTTTCGCGGCTTGAAACTCGTGCGAGGATGCGTGTCGTGCCGTCACAAGGCGCAGGCCGCCTAGAAAGAGGAACAAGAAAGTCAGCCCCTCGCCCGCGATGATGCCCCAATAGCCGACATGCCAGAGCGTCGGATTAGTGATCGCGCGGTACATCGCCGCGTTGCCTTCGAAGGTCGTGTCCATGCTAAGGACATGGCGCACGAACTGAAAGTTGCTGTCATAATCGGTTATGTTGTTAAACGTTACAAGGAATGCGAAAAGTGACAATCCGAACAACATTACCGCCTTGCTGAGACGTACCACCATGAAAAACCCTCCCGAGGCGTCAACGGCCTCTTTTACATGGGGATTTCCTCCCCGGTTGGAACTCACTCGCAGCGCTTCGGAAACAGCCGAGCGACACGGTCTGATTGAAACCCTAATGGCGGTCCCGTTGTGTGACAACATGGAAGTGGGAGACGTGGTTGAAATCGAAGCTGCCGATGGCACCGTCGAATACTTCAGAATTGACCGCCGCTGCTGGCGTTTCGGGGCGCAGGGCGGCCCCAGCGAACTCGTCTTGCGGCTGGACTGGCCCGCGAGCCGCTGATCAGGATTGGCCTCGTGCTCTACCGCGTCATGCGCATGCGCCTGAAGGCCAAGGGCCATAATGCCAGTCCGCGCACAGCCCTCGATCTACTCGAACGGATTCAGCGCCATACAACAAACATTGGCGAGCGCACCCTAAACGGCCTTTCGACGATCACACCGGAACAATTGGAGCTGTTCGACACCCTGGACCTGCCAAAACCCGCCTAATCCCTGCTCGGTAGTCACACAAGGGGGGAATGTCCCGCTTGATGTTGAAACTCGCCTGAGTGGCGCAGCTTGATGCGAGGTTATGCGGCGTCCTTGATCTG
>NZ_JAAORB010000063.1 GCF_011601345.1 Roseovarius gahaiensis | reverse complement strand
TCTCGTGTGCGTCCATAAGGACACTCGATAAACCGTCGCCAAATCATCCCGCCAGACGGCCCTCGGCGTAGGCTTACTTAGGGGACTGATCTGGTGCAATTCAGATGAGTGTCCCCGGGTTCGCTTTTGGCATACCTTCAGCTACTTCGACCTCGCGCAGCATCTCGCCAACTTGTAGCCCTTTCTTCAGCCAGAACAGCGCCTTCCACCATTCGCAGTATCCCCGTCGTGCGGCCTCAATTTGCTTGGGATGTGGCTGGTAGGTTACAGGGCACGTCCTGACCTCCACCGTCCGCCACTTCCCTCGTGACCAAACGCGCTCGTTCCCAACCACTACAGTCACCGCGCGATCGCCATACCGGTTTCGCTTCATGTCCACCGGCACGCAGCGTGGCACCGCCCCGGGCATCCAGTCCGGCGTCATTCCGGCCCGTGCAAGCTCTGCCACCCGGATGGCCATGCGCTTGCCGCCGAGATCATCTGGCATCCCGGCCACAGTGGCCGCGATCACCTCAGCATCCTCGTGCGTGTAATCGCCCAACTTGTACCGGCCACCATCGATTTTGCAGCCCAGCGCCGCACGCTGCATAAGGACATATTCAAGGCCGAACCCAAACCCTTGGTCTCGCTCTGGATCAGGCGGCTCGGGCAGCTCGAGCTGTGCACATTCTGTGCGAAACGCCCATTCCAGCGCCTGCTGCACGGTCATCACGCGCTTTGGGCGCCCACTGCGGGATTGGAGCCACTCTTTGCGCGGTGATGCGGGCGGATGCCCGTGGAGCTTGCGATCAAACTGGCTCATAGTACGCCCCGCATCCGAAGTTGGTGATGGGTCACCAGTCCGCGCTCCAGCATGGCTTGGCACATGGTGGTACTGATCATACTGGGTGGCAAGTAGCCGTCGCCCTTCACCCGGTCTGCATAGAAGGCTGCCAGCTCGTCGATGCTGGGCGCAGGCCCTGACGCTGCCTTTCGCCGTTGCCCTTTGCCGCCCTGGCCCTTTGAGAGATCTGAAGCCGTTTTTAGCTGCGCCTTGCGCTGGGCAGCGCGCTGCATGACCCGATCTAGTGCCTTGGGTCCGTCGGGAGGCTCGGGGTGGTCTTGCCGAGACGCCTCGGCCGCCTCGAGGATTTCAACCTCGGTCAGCCGCAGGTCTGTTTGCCAGCGCTGGACGTGTTCTCGAGGCGGCCAGCCTTGCCACCAGCCAGGAAGGGGCCCGTCAGGATCGAAGCCCAGCGCTGTGAGCAGCGTTCCAAAAAAATCATCAAAATCCGTTTCGCGCGCTCGCGCGTCCTCCTCCTCCTTTACTGGTTCCCTTAAAGGTTCCCTTACAGGGTTAGTGTCCCATTTTGAGACACGGGAATCGCCATTTTTGAGACACGGGTTTTGCCCAAAATGAGACACGGGCCCGTGTCCTGTTTTGGGACACGGCGTGGCAGGGACTGACAGTGTTTTACCCTCGTCGCCATAGGACGTTTCAGCGTCTTGCCCGTGTCCCAAATCAAGACACGGAGTTTTGGTGGTGTTTTGTAATGCGGTTGAAGCGTCCTCAGGGGGGCAGGGCGGGGCTGTGTCACCTGCACCCGTAGCAGTGTTCCCATCAGGGCGTGGGCTTGACGGCCGGGCATCATCGCCATCATCGAACTCGAACCCCAACAAATACCGCGTGGGCCGCTGCTGGCCGGTTTTAGTGTCGACGATGCGCACGCGCTTGATCAACCGGCGGTCCTCCAGCTCATCGAGATGCCGGTTCAATGTGGCGCGCCCGATTTCACAATCATGCGCGAGCCGCTCTTGCGTCGGGAAACACCCGAAATCTGGGTTGAACCGATCACACAGATGCCAAAGCACAATCTTGGTCGCAGGCTTCAGGCCGCGCTGCTGAATGGCCCAGTTTGTGGCGGCATGGCTCATGGCGTGACCCTCCCAGTTGGGGAAGCAACACGGGTCGTGAACCTATGATCGGCCAAGGCGCCCAGCGCGTCGTCAAGAGAGCGTACCAGCGCCCAGCCAAAGCCCTGCGCCGTCACGGCGTCCCGAAACGCCTCCTGCGCTGGGCTGAGCCGTCCCTTGAGAGATTTCAGCTCAAGGAACAGAACACGCCCAGCGCAAAGTACCATCAGATCGGCAAAGCCGGGATAGACGCCCATGCCAACAAGAATGGCTTGCCTCTTGGCGCCACGTGGACCGGCCTCCGTGACCTCATTGGCGCAATGATGGATGATCGTGCCCTTGGGGAGGGCAAAGCGCAGCGCGGTCACGACAGCGCGCTGCAAATCTGCCTCGGGCGTGCCGCGTCGTTTCATGAGCGGCCCTCCCGGTCAGGTGCGGGCAGCCGCCCTGGCGTTTTGGCATCAAGCACGACCAGCAGAATGCGCGCGTCCTCGCGCTCCTCGAAGGTCTCACCATGTTGCACCAGCACGTTGCAGGCGAGCCGAACCAGATAATCGGAATGGTGCGCCACATCAGCGATCACCATGCGCGCTTCGCGCCGGCGCTCTTCGATCCAGTCCTGGCGGGCGCGGTCCCGGGCGCTGGGCTTGCGGAAGGGTAGGGGGATACTCATCGGCGCCCCCTGCGCTGACGAACGGGTTGGCTTTGCTCACGGCTGATTAGCCAGTCTTCAACGCTGCTGCGTCGATAGAACACTTTGCGGCCGACGCGCATGCAGGGCGGCCCTTCCCGCCGCGCTTCCCAGCGTGACAGCGTATCGGCCGTCACCATTAATTCCTGCGCCAGCTGATCCCGGCTGATCCAGTCCGCAAGCAGGCCTTGCGATGCGGCCTGATGTTCGAGGGTCATCGTCTCTGACATCCCTGATCTCCTTTTCTGCACGCCCGAAGAGGTCGGGCATGGAGAATCGAAGCAGGGGCCGAGGGGTGGAAACGAGGCGGAAGGTGGAATTGGGGCTGGAGATCAATTCCACCCCTTGTTTTATGGGGTTTGGCGTTGTGACAAGTGAACGCTCACCACATTCCGGTGCTGAATTCCGGAATTTTCTGAGCGAATTCCACCTTTTCCATTCATGGTTTCCTCGGTGTTTGTTGGCAATGGCCGGTCGACCTTGGGCGTTGTCGGTTATGTTTGTGCGCCGCGACCCTCGAATGACCCCGTCTTCGGTTCCGCGCGGACCAGAGCGCAGGCATCACGGAAGCGACGGAAAATCATCGCGCTGATAATCTTTGACCAAGAGTCGCAGCTGATCAGGGGCAATCACCTCGACCGTGTCGCCCCACTTGTAGAGATGCCACGCCATCTCGAGCCAACCCGCCGCTTCAAAACTGACGATGAGCCCACCATCCTCATCGTCCTGCATGACCTGGTTGGGATGGAACACGTATTCTCGCGCCACCGGGGCTGCCCGGCTGTTGAAGCGCCAGATCACCGTTCCAAACTCGGTCTCAGAGTGAAAAGATTCAAATGCACGTCCTGCATGCTGAGCCAGATCAAATTCAGGATCCCGTATGAAGCTGTCGGTCAGGCGCCGCACCTCAAGAATGCGGTCCAGTCGAAAGTGACGGATGCGCGTGTCAGATGCAGCGGGTTCGCGGCACGCCAGATAACATCGAAACCCGAATAAAACGCCGTAGGGCTCGACCACCCGTTGACGGGGCTGGTCGTCAGTTTCGCCGACATAGCTCAGTTCAAGCTTGAAGGGTCCTTTGAGGGCGAAATCGATGACCTCGAGGATGGCGGGATTATACTGCCGGTTGGGACCCGGCCGTGCGGCAAAGCCCCGGGCCTGCAGGCTGGCTTCCGCATCAGCTTCGGCGCGCCGCATTTCTCGTCTGGGGGCCAGTATCACAAGGCGATCACGTAAAGCCTGCAGAGCGCAGGCCTCTGTCAGGGCACCGTCGCGCTTTGCGCGGCGGATGCCCATATCCAACGCAGCAAGCTCGTCGTCACGCATGCCTTTGAGCTGTAGCAAGCGCTCATCCCCCGCAAGCGACCATCGCTTTGGGTGGCCGCGCTTGCCGCCGGTTACGGCCACACTGGGAAATGCTTGCATCAGGGCCTGCGTCATGCGCTGCGCGCTGCGATGGGTGATGCCGAAGGTTTGTTTGATCTCTTCCAGAGTAATGCCGTCCTCATGTGCGGCGGCCATATCGGCGAGACGGAGCAGCTCGTGGGTTTTGGTGAAGGGGATGTATTTCATTTAGGGTGCCAGATTGTTACGCCTAAATGAGTGCATTTTCCACAGAGTTTCGCAAGCTATCCCAGTCGGTTGGGGCGATTCCCTTGCTCCATTCGTTCTTGCTCTCGACCCCCACCAACGTGCGCCGCACCGCGATGCGCCAACGGCGGCGCACAGCCTGCGCAATGGTGCAGGCCGGCCGAGGCGTGTGCGGCCGACGCTGGTGAAGTTTGCGGAACGGAGAGGACTGATGACTGCGACACCAAGTGCATTTTATTCATTCACGGAACTGGCGATCCGCTGGGAGTATGCGCCCAGCAAGGTCGTTGATGCCGCAATCCTTGGGCAACTGCGTGTGGTGACGGGCATTCCGCCTGTGGACTGCGACCGCCAGCGTATCGGCGGGCTGGTTCAGGTGAATATCGCTGATGTGCTGGTGATGTTCCGGAGGGTGGGGCCGAGTGAGAGGGTGGCGTGCTTGCGTCGGATTGCGCCCTATGAGGGGGGTGATTGGATTTACATCACTGATCCGACTGAAGGGATCCAGATCTGCAGCAGCGATCTCTTGGTGCCGGGGCAAGATGTGCAGCGCTATGAAGATGAGCGCGGTCTTCTACGGCGGAGCGCGCATTCAGCAGGCGCGACGCCGCGTTATGATTGGGATGCCATGTATGCGTGGCTTTTCAAGCGCATCAACGATTATGGGGTCCCCGAAAGCCAAGCGGCGCTGGTGGGGGAGGTGCAGGATTGGTTTGTCCGCAATTCCAGATCTGGCAAGGTCCCCGAAGATAGCACGATCCGAAAGCGCATCCTGATGATCTGGCGGTTGCTGAGCCGCGGCAGATAACGCCCAGCGCGTTCACGCTGAGCGCTGCCCCTTATCGGTGTCACGATCAGCATCATGCACCAGCTGCGGGCGTGGCCGGAAAATACTGGCCACGCTGTCGACGCCGGCGCGGAGAGGCGATTCCATTAGGTGGGCATAACGCTGCGTGGTCTGCATCTGGCTGTGACCCAGCAGGCGTCCGATGATTTCCAGCGAGGCGCCACCGCTGACCAACAGCGAGGCAAAGGTGTGGCGCAGGTCGTGGATGCGTACATCCGGTATGTCTGCCTCGCACTGCACCTTGATCCAGAAGCGGCGGATCTCCTGCACAGGCTTGCCGACAGCATCGCCGGGGAAAAGCCAAGGATTACCACTGGGCACGACCAACTGGCGTTGCCGTACAATGGCCACGACCTCTTGGGAGATCGGCACACGGTGGATTTTGCGCTGCTTGGTTGTTGAGGCCGGCTTGGACCAGATCGCATAGTCGAGATTGAATTGCTCAAAACGTGCCTGACGCACCTCACCCAAACGCGCGCCGGTCAGCATGCACATGCGGATGATTGAGGCGGCGCGTTGGTCTTCGGCGCTGTCCAGAACGGCGGCCAGCCGGGTCAATTCCTCCGGGCTGAGGAACCGCTCGCGGGCCTGTTCGATCCGCCGGTAAAACCCCTGTGCGGGATTATCCGTTCGCCATTCCCACTCGATCGCCAAGGTGAACATCTTGCGTAAGGTCTCGCCCATGCGGTTCGCCCGGATGGGTGTGGGTTTGTGCCCCTGCAGCTTGCGGGCGCGGTTGTTCGGTTTTTGCTTTGAAGGGCGGGGCCGGCCTTCTGCCACGAAATCGAGAAATTTGGCCACGTCGGATTTGGTGATTTCCGTGACCAGACGGTTTCCCCAAGCCGGCTCGACCATCTTCTTCAGCATTGAAATCTGATCTTTGGCATTGGTCGGCGACAACTTGGGTAGGTGTTCTCGGATGTAGCGGTCGATCATGTCGCTCACGCGGGGCGCCTCGCGCAGCTCTTCTTTTGCGGCCAGCGGGTCCTGTCCTTCATCGATCATGCGCCGCAGTTCCCGCGCGCGCTCGCGCGCCGCTGTCACGCTCCATTCCGGCCAGCGCCCGATCGTCAGCCGTCGCTGCCGTCCGGCGAAGCGGTAATCCAGTGTGAAGGCGCGGTTGCCAGACGGTTGAACCTTGGCCGCAAGCCCGCGGATCTCCGTGTCGAAGATCTGATAGCTTTTACCCTTCACGGGTTCCGCATCGCGCAGGAGTTTTTCGTTTAGTTTCAGTCGGTTTGCCATACTACCGGTCCTCCTTTCCCGTCTGACACAGGCGTAGATCGACGCCTCTATCAAGTCACAGCACGGGGCAGGGGGTGGAAAATAGGCGGAAGGTGGAATTTGCTTTATTAACGTGCCGACTCAATGTCTGGGTAGAGGTGGTCCTGCATTTTCGACCAGAATGCAGCCCAGTTAAGGTGGATCAGGGTTTCACATCAGGCTGCCATTTTCATTGGTTCCGTTTTGTTGGCATGGACCTCGTCGGGGGTCAAGATGCCATGGGTCGAGTGGGGCCGCTCGGCGTTGTAATAGGCCAGCCATTTCCCAATACCGTCTCGGGCCTGTGACCCGGTCTCGAAGGCGCGCAGGTAGACGCATTCGTATTTCAACGACCGCCACAACCGCTCGATCATGCGATTGTCGATCCAGCGGCCCTTGCCATCCATCGATATCTTCACCTTGGCCTTCTTCAGCTCATCGATCCAGTCACTGCTGGTGAACTGCGATCCCTGATCGGTATTGAAGATCTCCGGCGGGCCATATTTGGCCAGCGGCTCTTTCAGCGCCGCGACGCAGAAGTCCGCTTCCAGCGTGTTCGACAGCCGCCAGGCCAGAACCTTGCGGCTATACCAGTCCATGATCGCCACCAGATACAAAAAGCCACGCTCCATCCGGATATACGTGATGTCGGCGCACCAGACTTGGTTGGGTCGGGTAATCGCCAGCCCTTTGAGCAGGTAGGGATAGATCTTGTGCGCCGGGTGCTTCTTGCTGGTGTTGGGCTCTTGATAGATTGGCACCAGCCGCATCAGGCGCATCAGCCGCCGCACGCGATGACGCCCACATTTGTGCCCCTTGCGCTTCATGTGCCGCGCCATCTGGCGTGACCCATACCACGGGGTTTCCAGGAACTGTTTGTCGATGATCTCCATGAAACGCAGATTTTCAGCGCTTTCACCTTTTGGCTGATAATACAGCGTCGAGCGCGACAATTGCAGCAGCGTGCATTGCCGCCGCTGGCTCAGCTCATGATCCTTGCTCACCATTTTTTGCCTCGCGTCCCGAGCAGTTGAACCGAGGCATTGGCTAAAAAATCCCGTTCCACCACCAGCTGCCCAATCTTCGAATGCAGCTTCTCGATCTCCGCCTCGCTCCCCTTCCCGGGATCAGCGCCCCTACGGGTGAAGGCCGTGGCCATGTTCTCAATCGCTGCCCGCTTCCACGTGCTGATCTGGTTCGGATGCACGCCATACTTCTTTGACAGCTCGGCCAGCGTCATCTCTTCGCGGATCGCTTCAAGCGCGACCTTCGCCTTGAACTCAGGCGTATGCGTCTTTCTCTTTGCCATTTCGGATCGTCTCTCTCGTCATGCGATCCACCTTAACAACTGGTCCGAATTTCCGCGACCACCTCTTATGCCAAGGGCGGCGTGTCTCCGGACCAAATTGATGTCTTCTCACTATTGTGTCTCGTGGCCGGCTCCTTCAATAAACCGAGTAACAAAACTAAGCAGAGGCCACAGATGACCCATATGCAAGCAAGTGATCCGCAGCGCGCTTGGCCAAGTGCTACTCTGATGACGTTTCCACAGCTGTTCGCCGATCGCCGATCCTTTCACATACCCGCATATCAGCGCCCTTACGACTGGGGGAAGAGCCAGAGAGACGATCTCCTGCAAGATATTGAGCGGCTTGAACGTCTTGCTCTCAGTAGCACCGAGGCCTCCCACTTCTGCGGTACCATAATCTGTACGCCCCAAAAATATTCACAAGATTCATTTGCTATTGTTGATGGCCAGCAACGGATAACGACGCTGGCTATTCTGCACGCACAACTTTGCCGCGCGGTCGGGAAGCAAACCTTTATTTCTAAACTTGGATCCGTGAGGTTTTCGCCGCAACCTCAAGACGAAGAGGTTTTTGTGAACATCTTAAATGGCGGGAACCCGGGCGAAACAACGACTTTGGCTCAGTCAAATTATGTTGCTGCTGCTTCGCAGCTAGGAACGTGGGTCGAAGCGCGCAAATCGAATGCAGAGCGTTTGCTGGAGCTTATTGAGCACAGACTCAGTTTCATCCTCTTTGTGCTCGTCGATGAAAACGAAGTCGCCAAGGTTTTTGAAACGATTAACAACCGCGGCAAGCCTCTCACTCAGATGGATTTGGTTAAAAACCATTTAATTTATCTGAGCGCTATCAAAAACTGGACGACACCCAGTATAAATGAAGTGTGGCGCCAAATTCAGCAAATCGTCAGTGAATCAAGGCTAAGTGACGCTGATGTAGACACAGTCTTGCGAGCTACCGTAACGGCGCAGTTCTGGCCTGGAAAGCGAAGTGCGGGCGACACAGATTTCAAAATTGTAGCCCGCAAACTACCTGAAGATACTGAGGAATATGAAGAGTTTCGAAAGTTTGTATCTTTTTTGAAGTCTAACTTTCAAGCTTACAGCAAACTCCGCAATGCCCGCAGCACTGATCCCAAAGATCCTGTTACCAGAGCTCTGACTCACCTAAATCATCACGATAGTATAACCGGCATGCTACCGCTCATATTTGCACGACAGTTTCGGCGTGAACATAATCATTCGGATGCACCAGTTTTAACCGCCATTGAAAAAGCAAATTTCCGACTCTATGGCCTTCGAAATATGGCAGCACGTTCAGACAGCTTCAACGTGAAGCTACATAAACTAGCGAACGAGTATTTCGTGGGCGAAATAACAGATCAAAGCGTTATCTCTGAACTGACATCACTTGTGACAAGCGGCTCAAAGGATGGCCTCAGTACAATTGTTCAGTCCCTCACCATTGATGACGAGGATGACTTCGACTTCTACACTTGGCCTTGGCGCCGTTATTTTCTTGCTCGCTTCGAAGAGTTTCTCTTGGATCGGCAAAGTTTCGATTTTTCAAAATTGACGTCGCAATACGCCAAGTCCGGCAGGCTTAACGACTATCTTTCCGTGGAGCATATCTGGCCCAAGAACGCCAAAGATAAGACCGTAGAAGAATATAAAGAGCGTCAACAAATTCGTCGTCTTGGCAACCTAATGCTGCTACCTCATGGATTAAACATTACTCTTAGTAATAATACCCCTGAGGTGAAGATCGAGAAAGCAGAGGCAGCCAAAATAACTCTGCTCAGGCAAAACGTTACTTTGGCGGATGTTGTAGCTAAAGCAGCGAATTTTGTTTCAGTGCTTCAAAACCGTGATGACGTACGGTTTGGCGCGCGCCGAAACCGCTTCAATTCGAAAACAATTGAAAAAAATGGTCCGCTCGCCTTGGTGAAAACCATATGCGACTTGCGGGAGGAAGAGATGATTGAGTTCGCGTTAAATGAGTGGCGCTTGCCCGGTGAAACCGGTGTAGATCGCGAATTCTTGGGAGTGTTCTCCTTCGCGCACTCTGATGAAACTTTTCAGCGTGAAAAGGAAGGCGAATCAAACAAGTCCAAAAAAAATTACGTAATTGCTTCTAAGCGTGCTGCCTCTGATGCTGCGCTTTCTAGGTTGAAAGCTCGTAATGACGTAATGAAGTTTGAGGGCAAGCAGGTGGGGTGGAAGTAAACTGCTTTATTTCTTGGTTTTTGCATTGCGTCCCACTGCGTCGAGCAATCGCCGCGTCTGGTTTGGCTGATAATTGTTGATGATCGTAATTCGGACCGTGATCTTATCTTGTGTAAAATACGGCTGTTAGGTCAACGTCTGGTCAACCGTTGGCTACAGTTTTGCCAGCATCTGCATCCGCGCTAGAACGCTGAAGCCCAGCGAAACACGGTGAATACCTTCGTGGTTTCAAAGGCTTGCTGGCTAATCCATTGATTTTTATAATTTATTGAAGTTAAGCAGTTTTAGCTCATAACCTGAAGGTCGTAGGTTCAAATCCTACTCCCGCAACCAATTATACTATACTTTGCATAACCTCCTGTTCGCAGGAGGCTTTTTGCTGTCCGGGCTTCCCCGCACCACCAAGGCTCAACGCCAGAATGCCCGCAAGCGCACCGTGAAGGTCCAACTGCGGCTCCATGAGTTATGACTGGATCTGGTGTTTGGGCGATTTGAAGGTTGGCGGCGTATCTGGTTGAATTGTTGTTGCGAGACAGC
>NZ_JAAORB010000062.1 GCF_011601345.1 Roseovarius gahaiensis | reverse complement strand
ATGCTAACGTGGCAGGTGGGTCAGTTTTAGATGATCATAACCCACCCAGGTGGGTCACTTTTGCATGCCGATTCACAACCAAGGCCGAAGTTCCGCATCAGCCTGCCCGTGAGGGATGCCAGAACGGCCGATTTGCCGGTGCCGCGCATCTGAAGCGACAAGGCCGTGCGGACCAATCGACCTGATCGTTGCGCCACGATCGTGAGAGTATCTGGCAGTCGGAAACCTGTCCCGAATTGAAAAACGCCGGTCCAACATATGTCAGACCGGCGTCTCGGGGCGTTATTATTCCTCGATGCGCTCAACAATGCTGGCGGCATAGGCATCAATCAGGGCATTGTAAAAATCCTCCTGTGACGGGGCAACGGTCACCCAGTCATCGGACAGATCATGCTCTCCGCTGATCGCCGTCATGCGCAGGGGATAACTGCCGATGATACCATCCTCGTTTTCATTTCGAGTGGTGGACCCGGTCTCATTGCGCCCTGCATGCGTGGTCACCGTGCCTTCGAGTGTGTTGAACTCGCCCGAATCGGGCAGCGCGGTGTCACCATCGATCGACACCTTGTTGATCTCGACCGAGATTCGCGGCGCGTCGGCATCTTTCTCAATATTGAGCTTCGAGCTGATCGCGGTGGCAATGTCCTCGTCGAGGCTCGGCCAGTACTTGAGAACATTATCTTCCTCATAGGAAGTGAGGGCGGATTTGACCTCTACACCAGAGAGAGTCTTTTCCTGCGCGGCCAGCGGGCCAGCGGCGGCAAGCGCGAACACGCTGCAAATGGCTGTAATCTGCAAAAGTTTCATTTTGAATATCCTTAAATGTCCCATCATCGTCAAAGGCCGTTGCGGTGCCCGGCTGGGCCCGTCGCAAAAGGTCTGCTTGGAAGTGATGTGAACGGTGAACGTTGTCGAGCGTTGCGTCGTTTTGCCCGTTCGTACCCCTCTTATCGCAGAGATTTGTCCCCTCAGCACTTACCTACATCAGCCCACCCACGATCCAGTCGGTTAAGATCGGGGAATAATTCGGACGGCTTTGGACCGGCAGGACAATACCCCATGCCTTGAACCGTGCCACGCCGCTGGCGATGCGCCGAACTGATGTTCGCCAATCGTATTCGACACAGCGAAGCTCTTGTTTTTCAAAGGCTGACGCTGTCGCCGGATGGCCCTGCCGCCCCGCCCCCCTCGCGCGGCAGGGCCTCAATTTCACAACTTGGAAAAGGAAAGGGCCATGCTTGGTCCTATTCTCATCGTTCTGCTGGTACTGGTATTGCTGAGCGCGCTTTCCGCTTGGGGCCACAGCCGGACTTGGGGCTATGGTCCACGCGGCGGGCGCAGGCTTATTTTGGTGATTGTGGTCGTTATGGGTTTGACCAGACGCCTTTGACCAATGGGCGGAGGCGTGCTTTAGGGCCGCCGGACCGAGTTGCCGCCATCCAGAATTCCGTTGATCAGTGTGGCGACGGCCGCATGCAGCGCGTCTTCATCGCCTGTCGGTGCGTTTTCATGCGCGGCGGCAGCATCCTTGAGAATGCCGACGATCTCTGTCTCGGGAAGGATATTGTGGTCATTCAGGGCAAGCAACAACGACTCGCAAATCGCCAAGGCGGCCGTTCCGGAAGTGTCGTTGGGAAGGGGCATATTAGCTTCTCTTTTCAAATCGAGGTTGAAACGCAGGTCGGCAGTGACCTGCAACATCGTGCGATCATAAGCGTCTTCTGTTAGCATGGGCTGATGCAAAGCAGTTTCGTTCATGCATTTTCCGGTTATCCGTATCTCTGAGCCCCTGCCGAAACTTTAGCAATGGAAGCGAGAATGGTTCCACTGAACAGCCCGTTGACCCGAAAACTTTCGGCCTTCGTGGCCCTGTCGGATATTGATCTTGAAACGCTGGCGCGGTTTCACCGGCGCCGCCGCACCTTTTTGCCCGGCCACGAGATGATCCATGAGGGGCAACCGAACGCCTCGGCCTTCATCCTCGCCGAAGGCTGGGCCCTATCCTACAAAGTGTTGCCCGATGGCGAACGACAGATCGTGGATTTTCAGGTGCCGGGCGATTTTCTGGGGCTGCGCAGCGTGCTGTTTCGAACCGCCGATCATAGCATCGAGGCAGCCACGCATATTGAGGCCTCCGAGGTTCTCACCTCGGATATTTTCGATGCCTTCTCGCATGCCCCGCGTCTGGCCACTGCCGTTCTGTGGGCGGCATCGCGGGACGAGGCGATGGTGGTTGAGCATTTGGTCAATATCGGCCGCCGCTCTGCTGAGGAACGTCTGGCGCATCTGCTGCTTGAACTCGGGGCACGGCTAATGCTGGTGGGGCTTGGGGACAAGACCGGTTTTGCCTGCCCGCTGACGCAGTATCATCTGGCCGATGCCCTCGGGCTGAGCGCGGTGCATGTAAACCGAGTGCTGCGACATCTGCGCGACGATGGCCTTGTCACGTTCCAAAAGGGGCGCGTGGTCTTTGACGATTTTGACCGGCTCCGCAAGATGGCCGGGTTTGACACGGGCTATCTCGACCAAGACGGGCCGCTGCTGCGCTGATGCGCCGCCCCCGCCGGACACCTTGCAGTTCCGTCCGGTTCAGGACGGAACGAAAGTCGTATTAGGCGTGATCAGCGACGTGCAGCACCAAGCGGCTGCCGATTTTTATAGCCCTACTCGAATGCTTGGGCGCGTGGGCTGATACAGGTCAGCACCCGCATGTGGAAACTGGTCTAGCAAGGATCAAGGAACACGCGGCAGATGCCGCTTTGATCCATTGCAAGGAGATATCAAAATGAAAACCACCCGTTTCATGATCGCCCCGCTTCTGACCCTCGCCATCGTCGCGGGGTTCTTGCTGCAAGGCTGCAGCACGACCGCCGGTATCGGCCGCGATGTCTCGGCTGGCGCAGATGCCATCACCGAATCCGCCACGGCCAACAAGACCTACTAAGCCGCAATATCTACGTGTCAGTGCGGGCGTCGGCCGCGCCACCTGCTGACCCCGTGACAGGTTCAGCAGGCTGTCGCCCGCGCCTCGGCGAATGTCAGCAGCCTGCCGCGCTGTTCATCCCAAAGGTGAAGCCGCGCACAACGGAAGCTTTCCCACAACGTTATGCGGCGCGATTGCGCCAGCAGGTCGTGGTCCCTGACCACCTCGCCAAGACGGTAGAACGGGATCCGGCTGGCCAGATGATGCACGTGGTGGACACCGATATTACCGGTGATCCAGCGCAGGATACCGGGAAGGTCGTAATGCGAACTGCCTTGCAGGGCAGCTTCTTGGATGTTCCAGTCATCCTCGTGCTCCCAGCTGGTTTCTTCGAACTGGTGCTGAACGTAGAAGAACCAAGTGCCCGCGATCGCGCCCAGCAGCATCGTTGGCAGGAACACAAACAGCAGGACATCCCAACCGCCCAGCCAGACGATCACCGTCAGGACAAAACCGATGGCGGCATTGGTCGCCATTGCGCTGAGCCAATACCGCCAGCCTGACCGCATCAGGTAGACCGGCAATCGGTGCTGAAGAAAAAACAGATAGAACGGCACCACCCCGAACATGACAACAGGATGGCGCAGAAGGCAGTAAAGCGCCCGCCCAAGCCACCCCTTTTCGCGATATTCCCTGACCGTCAGGGTCGGGACATCTCCGATGCCCCGCCGATCAAGGTTGCCAGTCGTGGCATGGTGGATCGCGTGTGTTTTGCGCCAGACGTCATAGGGCGTGAGGGTGAGCACGCCGAGCCCGCGGCCGATCCAGTCGCACAGGCGCCGGTCGCGAAACAGCGAGCCGTGCCCGCAATCGTGCTGGATGATGAACAGGCGCACAAGGAAAGCCGCATTCGCCAATGCCAAAGTCACAGCCAGCACCGTGCTGATCGACAGCATCCACCACGCCACCGCCCATATCGCGACAAAAGGCACAAGCGTGACGACCAGTTCAAAAATACTGCGCGAGGGGACAGGCTGGCGATATTTCACCAACAACCGCGCCCAATCTGATGCGGTGGGCGTAGCCTTGGGCCCCGTATCGGTGGTGTCCGCGCATGTCGTGGCACCAGAGGGTGCAGCCACTTCAGGCATAGGCGACGACCCGGCGGTGTCGCCTTGGCGCACGTCACCCTGCGCCATATCCTTTGGATCGGGCGGTGCGGACCTCTCGTGCTGCGGTTCTGTCTGATCTGTCATTGAAGGTTCCTTATCCTTCTGGTCATGTATGTCTGGTCGATGGCTTACAAAAGCGTCTACTGCAGGTGATTTTTCAGCCAAGATACGCCATCGCGGCCTGATGCGTCGCCGATCTACCCTAGTACCGCTGACCACCTATTGCCCTGTCGCGGCACCACGTGCCGCATGCGATCCGGTATGACCGCGCCCAACATCCGACCGGGCCGCGCAAACTGATTCGCGCTTACTGAGTATCAGGTCTCGCAGAAAGTTGGCGGTGAAAAACAAACCCACAGCAGTTTCTGCACAAAAAAACCGTGCGCTATCGGCCAAGCGGAAAATTCCATGACATGCGGCCTGCACGCAGGCGACGCCTTGTATCGTCGGCGCAGGCCGCGTGGTTGTGATCGGTGTTCAGAACACCAGCACCTTGTCGGCGCTCAGCGTGGCTTGGGCCAGCTCGTCCATGGTCGAGCGTTCCGCCCCGTCCATCATCTCGCCCTCGGTCAGGCCGCGTGCGTCCATGCAGGTGCCGCAAATCAAAACACGCCCACCCGCCGACAGAACCCGGCGCAGCATGCGTTCTATATTGTAGAACCCATCGGGCGTCTTCTGCCCCGCCTTGGCGCAAAGCGCGGCATCGGCCATCAGGAACACGGTGATCTCGGCCTCGGCGTCATGCTTCGCCAGCGCATGGGCCATGCGCAGCCCATTGAAGCTGCGCTCGGTTCCATAGGGCGGATCATTGAGCAAGATCAGGTGTTTCATTGCCGCGTCTCCTTGATGTTATCCGCATCCAGCGCATGACCCGAGGCCGGGCCGCGGACCGGTTGAATCAGCATACGGTCGAGCCACAAATCGCGCGGCGTGCGGAATTGTTCGATGCCAATGTCCATGCCAAGATGCCCCTTGGCCGGCTGCGCCACATATGTCCCCAAAAGCCGATCCCACCAAGGCAGGTTGAAGCCGTAATTGGAATTGGTCTCACGCGGATCAATAGAATGATGCACCCGGTGCATGTCGGGCGTCACCACGAACAGCCGCAGCCAGCGATCCACCCGGCGCGGCAGGTTGATATTGGCGTGGTTGAAAAGTGCTGTGCCGTTCAGCAGCACCTCGAAGATCAGCACCGCCACCGCAGGCGGGCCAAGCGCCGCGACCACCGCCAGCTTGATCCCCATGGACATCACTATCTCGACAGGATGAAAGCGCAATCCGGTGGTGGCGTCGAATTCCAGATCAGCGTGATGCATCCGGTGCAGCCGCCATAGCCCCGGCACCGCATGAAACAAAACATGTTGCAGGTATATCGCCAGATCAAGCAGCAGCACCGACACGAGGATCGCCAACCAAAGGGGCGCGTCGATGGTGTTAAATAGGCCCCAGCCCCGCTCGGCCCCGATTACCGCCAGCCCCACCGCGAGAATCGGAAAGCTCAGCCGCAGAATGACCGTATCCAGCACCACAAGACCAAGGTTATTGGTCCAGCGAATGACGCGCGGAATCTCTTGCCGCCGCCGGGGCGCGGAAAGTTCCCACAGCACCATGGCAATCAGAATGCCCAGAAAAACCGTCAGCCGGATCGCGGCCTCTGCATTCAAAAGCATGTCGGACATGGGCGGGCCTTTCGGGGTTGCACAGCGGCGCAAGGCAGCTATCATTCAAGCAATTACTTGAATGATTAGAGATAGGCCAGCCCCATGTCAACCAGCCCGAAACAGGCCCTCTTGAAGGAATATGCCCTTGTCGCACAAGCGCTTGCCGCGCCTGCGCGCCTGATGCTGCTGGAACAATTGGCGCAGAGCGAGGCCGCGGTCGAAGTGCTGGCGCGCAAGACAGGGCTGACCGTCGCCAACGCCTCGCAACACCTGCAACAGCTGCGCCGCGCTGGTCTGGTGACCAGCCGCCGGGCGGGCAAGGCGGTGATCTACCGATTGCAAAACAGTCGCAGCATTGCACTTTTGGGATTGTTGAGCGAGATGGCCGAGGCCAATCTGGCGCAGGTTACCGATATTCTCGACGGGCTGTCCGGTGAGGCCACAGCCCCCGAGCCGATCACCCGCGCCGATCTTGCCGAGCGGCTGGCCGCGGGTGCCGTCACCCTGCTCGACATCCGCCCAGAAGATGAATTTGCCGCCGGTCACATCCCCGGCGCATGCAACATGACACTGGCCGATCTTGACCGGCTCTTGCCCACGCTCGACCCCAAGGCCGAGGTCGTCGCCTATTGCCGGGGGCCCTATTGCATCTACGCCCATCAGGCCGTGGCCCGGCTTCGGCAGAACGGATTTAACGCGCGGCGCATGCAGGGCGGCCTGCCGGAATGGCGCGAGGACGGGCGCGGGGTTTGCACCGGCCAATCGACCTGATTATGCCACGGGCTTCACGTACTGTCGGCGCTCAAGTGGGTCAGGCTTCGGCCATCACTTGGGCCACTCTGTTTTGCAATGCGGGCAAGAGATCGGCCTCAAACCACGGGTTTTGACGCAAAAACGCGTTGTTGCGCCATGACGGGTGCGGGATGGGAAACACAGACGGCGCGTAGGCCCGCCAATTTTCAACCGTCGTCCTGACGCCGGCCTTGCGCGCAGCATCGCCCAGATGCCACGACTGGGCATAGCGACCGATCACGATGGTTGTTGTCAGATTGGGCAGATGGTCCATCACCTGCTGCCGCCATGTCTGGGCGCAGCGGGGCGGTGGCGGCAAATCACTGCCCTTGGCGTTGTAGCCCGGAAAGCAGAACGCCATCGGCACGATCGCCACCCTGTCCTGATCGTAAAACTGCGCTCGGCTTAGGCCCAGCCAATCGCGCAGCCGGTCGCCCGAGCGATCATCGAACGGCACGCCAGAGGCATGCACACGCGCCCCCGGGGCCTGCCCTGCGATCAGCAGTCGCGCAGAGGATCGAAACCACGGCACGGGCCGGGGCGCATGCGCAGTTTTGGTTTGTGCAAACTCCTGTGCGCACAACCGACAGGCCCGGATGCGATCAAGAAAGGCGTCGTCACAGTCATTCTTGGGGGCCAAGGTGCTCATCCAACTCCTTGCGTGACTGGCCGTCAGTTGATCATGTCGCGGCCGACCTTAACGGCAGGGGCCAACCTGTGTCACTGTCGGATTTGCAAACAGTCATGGCGGCCCCTGCTGAAATCACCTAGATCACCGGTATGAAACGGACCCTCTCAGACCTTGGCGATCTGGCCGATCTGCCCGCAGATACGGTGATCGACGCCCGGTCGCCTGCCGAATATGCCGAAGACCACCTGCCCGGCGCGATCAACCTGCCCTCGCTCAGCGATGCCGAGCGCGCCGAGGTCGGCACGATCTATGTGCAGCAAGACCGGTTTTTGGCCCGCAAGGTCGGGGCCGCCTATGTAGCCCGCAACGTGGCCGCGCATCTGCAAGGGGCCTTGGCCGATAAACCCGGCGGCTGGCGGCCTTTGGTATATTGCTGGCGCGGCGGACAGCGCTCTGGCGCGTTTGCCACCATATTGGCGCAGATTGGTTGGCGCGTTCAGGTGCTGGACGGCGGCTATCAATCCTACCGGCGTTTGGTTTCGCGGCTGCTGTACGACACCCCGCTGGCGCTGCGCCCGGTGCTGCTGGACGGCAATACCGGCACCGCCAAGACCCGGCTTTTGGCGCTGCTGGCTGCGCGCGGCTGGCAGGTGATCGACCTTGAGGCACTGGCCAATCACCGTGGTTCGGCGCTTGGCGCGCAACCGGGCGGACAACCCGGACAAAAACTGTTTGAAGGACGGCTGGCGCAGGTCATTGCCCGGCTGGACCCCACGCGCCCGGTGGTGATCGAGGCCGAATCCAGCAAGGTCGGTGACCGCAATGTTCCGCCCTCTTTGTGGCAGGCCATGCGCAACGCACCAGTGGTCGAGGTCACGGCCCCGCACCAAGAACGGGCGCGCTTTCTTGCGCAGGCCTACGCCGATATCGCAGGCGATATCGCGCAGTTGTCCGGCCAGCTTGATCTTTTGCGCCCGCTGCGCGGCCACCAACAGGTTGATGCGTGGCACAGCATGGCCGCGCAGGGCGATCTGACCGGATTGGCCAGTAGCCTGATCGAACAACATTACGATCCGGGCTATGCCCGTGCCCGCAAGCGCGACGATCTGGTCCCGCAGGCCCGCGTGAGCCTAGACCGATTGGACGAGGACGGATTGCAAGCCGCCCTGCCCGCGCTTGAGGCCGCACTGAGCCACGCCACCGCGTCCTAGCGCAGAACCAGCCCCGGTGATCCCTCAACCACGGTGCCAATCTGCACCGCACAGACGCCTTGAGCCTGCAACCGCGACAGAACCGACCCGGCCTGCGCCGGGTCAATCACGGCCAAAAGCCCCCCGGCGGTTTGCGGATCGAACAGCGCCTCGTAATGCGGGCTGTCGCCGCCACGTTCCGCTGTCACCATCGGCGCGGCATAGGCGGCGTTGGCGGCGTGCAAAGATGAGCGCTGGCCCGCGTCCAGCAAATCCTTGGCCCCGTCCAACAGTGGCACATCGGCCAAGGTGACCTGCGCCGCGCAGCCGCTGGCCTTGCAGATCGCCAGTAGATGACCAGCCAAGCCAAAGCCCGTGACATCGGTCATCGCATGCGCACCCGCCAAGGCCCGTGCGTCCGCCGCAAGCGGGCGATCCATCGACCGCAACGCACCCATGACCGTATCGCCATCGGCGCGGCCCGCCATCTCGGCGGCCAGAATAACGCCGGTGCCGATGGGCTTGGTCAGGATCAGCGCGTCGCCGGGCCGGGCCCCTGCCAATCCAATCGGCGCGTTTTCACACAGGCCCGTCACGGTAAACCCAAGCGTCATTTCGGCCCCTTGGGTGGTATGACCGCCAATTATAGCGGCCCCGGCCTCGGCCATGACGTCGCCTGCCGCCTGCATGATTTCGCCCATGGTCCGGCGCTGCAACCGTTCTGACATGCGCGGCAGAACGATATTCACCAAAGCTGCCTGCGGGGTGGCCCCCATGGCCCAGACATCGCCCAAGGCGTGAATGGCCGCGATCCGGGCCATGCGCCACGGATCAAGGGTGAAGGCGCGCAAATGGTCGGTGCTGATCACCTGTCGCTGCCCGGCGATGTCCAACACACCGGCATCGTCGCCCGGTAGGCTGATCACGTCAGGCCGGTTTAATTGCGGCAGACTGTCCAGCAGATCACCCAAGGCCCCCGGCCCCACCTTGGCCCCACAGCCGCCACAGATCACCGGATGATCCGACAGTTCAGCGCGCACGCCATGCGCGGCACCATCGGGCAGCTTGGGCGCAGGCATGGCTGGAAAATCGCGAAACTGCTGCATAAAGGCCTGATCAATACGGTCCTTCCAACGCCAAAGCCCCGGAAGATGCAGACCAAAACCGCCCTTGTCGGCCACGGCCTGCTTGGCCCCCAACGATACGAGTTTCAGGAAATCACCCTGCGGACGAAAGGCGCGCGTGCTTGCACCTGTCAGCGCCGCGCGCAGATTGTCATAAAGCACTGGCGCGGCCCGCACCGCATAGACCCCGGCCTTGGGGCGTGGCGCATGGGTCAGATGCGCGCAATCGCCCGCCGCGAACACTGCTGCGTCATCAGCCACGCGCAGGGCCTGATCCACCTTGATAAACCCCTTTTCTAACGGCAGATCGGTGTCATTCAACCACCCCCATGGCCGCGCCCCGGCTGCGCCAACCACCAGCCCGGCTGCAATGGCCTCGTCGGTTTCCAGTGTCACGCCTTCTGCCGTGACTTCGGCAATCGCGGCCCGCTCGCGCAGCGTAATGCCCGCATCACGCATGGCCCGAAACAGCGCCTTGCGGGTGCCCTTGGCAATGCCTTGCAACGCATCCGAGGCCTCCAGCACAGTGACCTGAACATCCTGCGCAACCTGCGCCAGCCGGTGATGCATGGCCAACGCCAGTTCCACCCCGGCCACACCGGCGCCGATCACCGCCACCTGCGGGGCGACACGGCCTTGCGCGGCATCCTCGACAAAACAGCGCCAACGGGCGGCATAGGGCCCAAGCGGCTTGGCCCCTATCCCATGCTTGGCAAAGCCCGGCAGCTCGTCCATGGCCGAGGTGATGCCGATATCGATCGACAAAAGGTCATAAGCAATATCGCCACGCCCTTCGACGGTGACGCGCTGCGCGCCACGGTCCAGCGCCACTGCGCGCCCCTGCACCAGACGTGCCCCGGCAAAGCGCGCAAGGCGCACAAGGTCAATATCCAGCGCGTCACGGTCGTAATGCCCGGCCACATATCCCGGCAGCATGCCGGTATAGGGCGCACGCGGGTTCGGGTCGATCAAGGTCAGCCGCGCACCGGGCACGGGCGCCATGCCCCACCGCCGCAAAACCAACGCATGGGCATGGCCGCCACCAATGAAAACAACGTCTTGCGTCAGGGGAATCCGATTATCCATAGGCGTGTCTTAGCCTGCCCACCCGGCAGGAACCAGCCACACCCACCCGAAAGTGAAGGACCACCGGCTGACGCCGGAGGCATCACTTGGAGGAATGTAATTCCAGGTACTGCCGGATGACGTC
>NZ_JAAORB010000061.1 GCF_011601345.1 Roseovarius gahaiensis | reverse complement strand
ATATGCCTCAAAAGCATGGAATCACAAAGCAAGCATCATGGGAATCCTGAATCTGATCAGGGGCGACACGCTCTAAAGCATTTGTCGTTGCTATTTCCCTTCGCAGATATTGCCGTCATCGCCGTGCTACATCGCTTTGACGTAACTCTTGCCGCACACTGTGGAACGTCTCTGCTTTGTCATCCCAGATTGCTACGACCGAGCAGCTATCAGCGCCAGCCCCACTTTGGCCGGTGCTGTCTTCGCATCCACTTCCATGGATTGGGATGATCACATAGACACCCTTTTCAGAGGCGATTGAATGAGGTCGATGTCCGCCTTGGCGTTCAAAGACTTTATCGTCTACGATGATGTAAAAACCGCATCCGCCTGTGCCGCAGAAAGGATGGCCGGCGTTTTCGCACCAAAAATCCGGATACACGACCGTGCCTGTTTTTCCATTTGGCGTCAGCTGGATGTCATAGACAGTGCTCTCCAAGGGGCGGAGCTCTGGAGGTCCCTGGTCGCTGATGTCCTCGTCAATCGCTGGAAGGTCAGGCTGCATTTCATTGCATTCAGTTTGGTAGTGCTCAAAGATTTGCGCAACGAGTTCTTGCGCATAGGCGGGCACAGACGTCACGATCATGACTGACAAGGCGGCTATAATGCTTCTAGCCATGACACTTGCTCTCCCCGAGTTGTTTGTGTTGCTTCGCACGTTATCAGGCCATACGCACCACACAAACCGTCTCTCCGAAAGCTATTCAAATAATGCTGGTATCATGAATTACATAGACCCCAAGAGCGCTTCTGTCGGCTGTCTAGTCGGCTTGGCTGTCGGTGACGCGCTGGGCGCACCTGTCGAGTTTTGCAGACGGGATACGTTTGAGCCAGTGGTTGGCATGCGCGCTGGTGGGCAATTCAACCTGCCAGCGGGCGCGTGGACTGATGATACGGCAATGGCGCTGTGCTTGGCTGACAGTCTACTAGCCGACAGCTCGTTGGTTTGTTCGGACTTATTGGACCGTTTTATCCGCTGGGCAGAAAAAGGTGAAAACAGCAGTACCGGTGTCGCGGTTGGCATTGGCCAGAACACGCTAAGGACTTTGGGCAACTACCGACGCACGGGGGCAGTGAAAGCAACGCGCTTTGGCGCAAAGGCAGATGGCAACGGTGCCATCATGCGGTTGGCTCCGGTTCCCATATTGTACTGGCAAGACCCATTGAGGGCACAGCAGGTGGCTGTTGAGCAGAGCCAAGCCACGCATTGCTCGTCGTTGTCAGATGAAGCTTGCGCTTACTTGGCGCTTGTTCTGACACGACTGATCGCAGGGCAGGACTGGAATGACGCGCTCGCAGTTGACCTTGCGGCTGGTTGCAGCCCTGAAATGCAGCAAATCGTTGGTCGTGCATGGGAACACAAAGATCGTCACGAAATACAGACAACAGGGTATGTGATTCACACGTTAGAAGCCGCCTTGTGGTCAGTGGCCATCACGTCTTCTTTTGAAGAGGCAGTTTTGCTCGCGGTTAATTTGGGTGACGATGCGGATACCGTGGGAGCAGTGACAGGGCAGTTGGCTGGCGCGTTGTACGGGTTAGGGGCTCTGCCAGCGGCATGGCTAACTGGGCTTAGGGCCGGTGAGGCTATCAATGCGCGAGCTACGGCGCTCTTTTCAAAGTCCCGCAAAACGTTTCAGATTTAAAACTCAGGTGGCATTTCAGGGGGTAGGTCTTTGACACCCACGCCGCTAATCAACGCACTCTTGTCTCGCTGAATGTCTCGCTTGCACTACATTTAATGCAAGGCCTTACACGCTAAGTTATTGATTTTTATGGTGCCCCCAGAGAGACTCGAACTCCCGACCTACTGATTACAAATCAGTTGCTCTACCAGCTGAGCTATAGGGGCCGATCTTGGCGTCGGGATGTTGCCGCGCGAAGATCTTGGTGCGGATGCTTAGTTGCATAGTCGCGCGATGGTGTCGATAGTTTTTTGCACAAGAGTTGAATGTCTTTTTGGGTCGATATGAAAGGGCGAGTCGGGGCTGGTGCGCTGCGGATGCCCGCTCAATTGCGCCGGACGTCAAGTGGCGTGCAGTCAGAAGTGATTTTCCAAACCGTTGATTTTGAACGGATAAAAACAACCAGAAAATGCACAATGGGTTGAAAGGCCAGTAATTGGAGAAAACACTTTACCAATTCGCAAAGTGTTTATTATTGTCGATCTTGTTCAAGGAGGACGGTCTGGCGCGTGCGTGCCGGACCAAAGGGAGGAAAAAATGACCAAAAAACCTATTTCACGCCGCGCAGCGCTAAGCGGCTTGGCCACGGCAGGCGCTGCTGGCCTTGCCGCGCCATCTCTTGCCACGGCCCAAGGGCAAACCACCACGTGGAAGGTGCAGACCTCGTGGCCGGGTGGCATTGGCTTGCAAATTTTCAAGGATTGGGCGGACTCCATCGTCGAAAAAACTGGCGGCGAATTGGCCTTTGACTCGTTCGGCGCCAATGATGTTGTCGGGGATTTTCAACTATACGACGCCGTCAAGAACGGTGTTCTGGATGCCGTCAACCCGTTTACCATCTATGCTCAGGGCATCATTCCGGCGGCGATGTTCCTGACCAGTTACCCGATGGGCCTGCGCAATCCGCATGAGTTTGACACCTTCTATTACGGTCTTGGTGGGCTTGAGTTGGCGCGCGAATTGTATGCCAAGCAAAACATGCATTTCGTCGGCCCCATCCATCACGGTCCGAACGTCATCCATTCGAAGGTGCCGATTCGGTCGGTGGACGACTTCGCGGGCCGCAAGATGCGTGCGCCCGGCGGTATGGTTGCCGAGCTGTTCTCGGCGCTTGGTGCGAAAACCACGCTTCTGCCCGGTTCGGAAATCTTCCCGGCGTTGGAAAAAGGCACCATCGACGTGGCCGACTATGTTGGCCCGGCGGTAAACTATGCCCTCGGCTTCAGCCAAGTCACCGATTACATCTCGATGGGCCCTCCGGGCTTTATGTCGGTCTATCAGCCGGTCGACATCATGGATCTGACCGTTGGTATGGATAGCTGGAACGCCCTGAGCGACGAGATGAAGCAGTTTGTCGAAATGGAAGTGCATACCTATTCCGACATGCATCATGCCGCGATTCAGAAAGCGGATCAGGAAGCATGGGCCAAGTTCGAGGCGGACGGGACCGAGGTCACGCGTCTGAGCCAAACCGATGTCGAAATCATGACCGAGGTGGCTGTGCCGATCTGGTACAAATATGCCAACCGCGACAAGGACGCGGCGCGCGTGTTCAAAATTCATCTGGATTACATGATGTCGGGCTCGCTTGGTTACGTGACCCCAGAGATGATCGAGGGGCAGACACTGGATCTTTGATCCGACCCCTGACTGACCATCACAGACGCCCCCGGTGACCCCGGGGGCGTGCCATGTCATCCGACACTTTGCACGGAACATTCAATATGCCCAGCATCGACTTCATACTGCCGCATTGGCTGTATTGGGGCACGCTGATCGTCTTTCCTCTAGTTGCCATGGTCATGGCACGGCGGACGCAGACCAGCGGGTATTCGACCCCGATCGCTTATCTTATCTTGCTGACCGGCGGGCTTTTGGGCCTGCATCGGTTGTATCTTCGCAACATGTGGGGGCTGATCTTTATCCCATTGTTTTTTCTGATCTTGTTTGCCAACGGGCAGGGCCGCGATGCGCGCGAGGTGGAATCCGAGGCATCGAATGTGGTGAACAGCGCACAGCGCGTGATAACCCGTCTTGAACCCAAGGTCAGCGGGGCCGATGAAAAACTGGCTCAGCTGCGCGCCGATCTGGCCGAGGCCGAAGAGGGCAGTTTCGCGCAAATGCGGGCCGAACGAGCGTTGGAGAAAGCGCAAGACACGCTTGCGGCGGACACTGACCGTCTGGAGCGGTCGCGCACCGATCTTGAGGCCGCACGCCCGGCACTGACCGAGGCCAGCGAGGCGCGGACCTTTTGGTCAAATGTGGCCTATTACACCTTTCTGGTGATTTGCGCCCTGATTGCAATTGACGCCGTGTTGCTGCCGGGCATGGTGCGCCGCGCCCGCGAGCGCCTTGCGCAAGAAGAGGCCGCCAAGGCCGATGCGCCCGGTAGTTTGATCGAGATCGAGCACGAAGCCGCCCAAAGGCTGGAGCAGATCGAGGAAGACGAAGTCAAACGCGACGAGCATCATATTGGTACCGGTTTTATCGGTGCGATTGACCGTCTGGCGTTTTACGCAGGTGAATTCGTTGCCTACTGGGCCGTGATCGCCGTGTTTGCCTACTACTTTGAGGTCGTGGCGCGATATGTCTTCAACTCGCCGTCGATCTGGGTGCACGAAGGCATGTATCTGATGTTTGGGATGCAATACCTGATCGCCGGTGCTTATGCGGCGTTGACTGACGCGCATGTCAAGGTGGACGTGTTCTATGCGGCGTGGTCGCCCTTGCGCAAAGCACTGGTCGATCTGTTCACGTCGATCTTTTTCTTCATCTTCGCGGGCACGCTGCTGGCGACCGGATGGATTTTCGCCATGGACGCAACCGTGGTGAACGAAGTGTCGTTCTCCGAGTGGCAAATCGCCTACTGGCCTTTCAAATGGGCTATCGTTGTGGGCGCTGTGCTGCTGGTACTGCAAGGAATCGCGAAATTGGCACAGGACATCATGATCGTCCGCAACAGCCTGCAAGGAGCCTGACCGATGGGACTTGAAATGGAAATCGGCTGGCTGACGCTGCTGATGTTTGGCAGCCTTGTGGTGTTGCTGATGGCGGGGCTTCCGCTGGCCTTTGTGACGGGCGGTCTGGCCTGTGTGTTCCTGTTCATTCTGGGCGATTCCCAGACCCTGAACATCGTGCCGTCGCGTATCTTTCCGCTGATGACGAACTATCAGTTATCGGCCATTCCGCTGTTCATCTTTTTGGCCGCCATGCTGGAAAGGGCAGGGATCATCAACGAGATGTTCGATGTGATCTACAAACTGCTTGGCGGGGTCAAAGGTGGCCTTGCGGCGGCCACGATCATCGCCTCGACAATCCTTGCGGCCATGGTGGGCGTGATTGGCGCAGCGGTTGTAACGATGGGTATCATCGCGCTGCCGGCGATGCTCAAGCGCAATTACGATCCCAAGATCGCCATGGGCTCGATCATGGCGGGGGGCACGTTGGGGATCCTGATCCCGCCGTCCATCCTTGCGATCATTTACGCCGTGGTGGCCGAGCAATCGGTGGGCGAGCTGTTCATCGGCGCGGTCCTGCCCGGCCTGTTGTTGTCGGGGATGTATATCTTCTACGTCTCGGCGATGTGCTACATTGATCCGGCCAAAGGCCCGCCGATCCCCGAAGAAGAGCGTGTGAGCACGGCCGAAAAGCTGCGTCTTTTGGGGAACATGGCGGCACCGCTGACGTTGATTGCCGTGGTGCTTGGCGTGATCTTTGCCGGGATCGCGACGCCGGTCGAGGCGGCAGGCATCGGCACCTTCGGCGCGTTCATCGTGGCGGCCATTCATCGCAAGCTGACATGGGCCACGGTGCGCGAGGCTTGCATGACCACGCTCAAGGCCAGCGCGATGGTGATCTGGATCATGTTCGGCGCGACCATCTTCGTGGGGCTGTATGTGCTGGAAGGCGGGCAGGAATTTGTTGAAAGCACGATGACGGGCCTTGGTCTGGGGCCGTGGGGCATCTTGATCTTGATGCAGATCATCCTTGTGGCTTTGGGGATGTTCTTGGATTGGGTCGGCATCCTGTTGCTGGCGGTTCCGATCTTTGTGCCGATCATCAAGGCGCTTGGCGCGCAGGCGTTCGGGCTTGGCTCGGAAGGTGATCTGGTGCTGTGGTTCGGCGTGCTTTATCTGGTGAACATGCAGATGAGCTTCCTGTCGCCGCCCTTTGGCTACGCCCTGTTCTACCTGCGCGGCGTTGCGCCTGCGGAAATTCCGATGAGCGACATTTTCAAATCGGCCCTGCCGTTCCTGTTCTTGCAGATTGTGGGGTTGGTCGCATGTATGCTGTTCCCGCAGATCATCACGTGGCTACCGGGCTTGGTCTACGGCGGGTAGCGGGACCAAACGCAAACAGTCGAAAACACGCAGGCCGGGCATTAAGGTGCCCGGCTTTTTCGTGCTTCTGCGGTGCCGATCAGACGGCGACTCAGGGCTGCGGTGTGCGGGCGCTCAAACCCCGCAGGCAGGCCAAAACACACCGCGCGCCCACCCGCCACCAGTGGCGGGTTTCCGCCTGTAAAGCCTGACAAAAAAACGCTTTCCCCTTATTTCACTGGAAATCTGCAAAGCGGCCAAAAGGGTGTGTGGTTTAAACGTCACATAATAGACAACAACGCCTTTGCGCTTGGCCGGTTCGTTGACACCAAAGGGGTGTTTGGCGCATTTCCTTTCCATGCCGTGTCCGATCTGGGCTGCGGTGGAACATGAAACTTCCTGCTTGATGGAGGAATACCTTGAAAAAGCAACTTCTCACTACTACAGCCGCTATCGCAATGGTTGGTGGTGCTGCTACGGCCCAGGAATGGAACCTGGACTGGGGCGGTTACTACAACATGGACGTCCTGTACAACGACGCATCGGGCAACAACATCCCCTCGAACGTTGATCTGGACGGCATCAACATCCACCAGAACGGTGAAATCCACTTCAAACCCAATGTCACGCTGGACAACGGCATGACCTTTGGTGTGGTCGTCGAAATGGAAGCGGCCAACGCAGGCGGTGGTGCTGACGGTATCGATGAATCGTACATGTACATCGAAAGCGACACGATGGGTCGCGTCGAAGTGGGTTCGGAAAACTCGGCTGGTTACAAGCTGAGCACTGGCGCACCTTCGGTTGGCTACGGCATCAACTCGCCCTCGGCGACAGCGTTCCATCCCATTGCGTTCTCGCCGGTTGGCACAGGTCAGGGCCGCACCGCGTTTGGCTCGTCCTTCACTGAGGTCGCTGGTAACAACGACACTGCGCGTATCAGCTACTACACGCCCAGCTTCAATGGTTTCACTGCTGGTGTGAGCTACGCACCGACCGGCAACACCAACGTTGTCAACTCGGGCCTTGTTGATCGTAACGTCGCAACCAATGACATCTTCGACATCGGTGTGAACTACAGCCAGACTTTTGGCAATGTTGACATGACCCTGTCCGCACGCTGGGGTACTGGCGATGCTGGCACGGACCAGACATTCGTCAACAATGGTCCCGATGGTATTGCGGACACGTCTGACGACGTTTACTCGGTTAATGCTACTCAGCCCGGCGACCCGGAAACATGGGCTGTTGGCGGACGCATGGCCGTTGCTGGCTTCACCTTTGGTGGTAGCTATGCTGAGAACGAAACTGGCGCACAGTTTGGCATCGGCGACAACGAAGGCTGGAGCCTTGGTGCCACCTACGATCTGGCCGGTCCGTGGACTGTTGGTTTCGACACCTACCAGGGTGAAGCAACCGTTGCGAACATCGCCAGCGGCGCAGCCGCCAACGTTAAAGATGAGTACGAAGCCTACCAGATCGGCGCAGAGCGTGAACTGGGTGCTGGTGTGGCATGGCGCATCTACGCGATCCAGTCGGAAACTTCGCGTAAAAGCGGTGCTCTGAACGCATTCGGTACCGGCGTGTCCAAGCTGAAGGTTGAATCGACAGCTGTCGGTACAGGTATCCGCCTGAACTTCTAATCTGAAGTTACGGCGAACTTGAAGGGAAGAGCGGGCCTTGTGCCCGCTCTTTCTTGTTTCAGACCACCGGATTTTCGCCTAGAACGGGCCGCAACTGTGGCGGCGCGCCGCGTGACATACACCAAAAACACGGGTCATCATGAAGAACAGCATTGTCTGGCTGGCCAGCTATCCCAAATCGGGCAACACATGGGTGCGGGCGTTTCTGGCCAATTACCTGTCCAACGCGCAAACGCCCGTCAGCATCAACGAGATCTACAAATACGGCCTCGGCGATAATATCCTTTGGATGTATCAACGTGTGGCCGGTGGCCCGTTCGATCTGGACGATACCGAACTGTCGGTCAAACTGCGCGGTCGGGTTCTGGCCGGGATCGTGGCGAACAACGCCGATGTCAATCTGGTCAAGACCCACAACATCAACCATCATGTCTATAACATCCACCTGATCCCGCCACAGGTGACACGCAGCGCGATCTATATCATGCGCAACCCGCTCGACATGGTCAGCAGCTATGCCCGCCATTTCGGCCTGACCGTCGAAGACGCCGCACATAACATTTGCCACCCGCATAACGGCACCGGGGCGTATGAAAAGAACGTGGCCACCTTCATGGGGTCATGGTCGGACCATGTGAAAAGCTGGACGCGGGCCTTGCCCTATCCGGTGCTGGTGCTGCGTTACGAGGATATGTTGGCCCAGCCAGAGGTCGAGTTTACCAAGGTGGTGCAGCATTTCGGCATGTCGGTCGATCAAGACCGACTGGCGCGGGCGATCAAGCATTGCAGCTTTGACGAGCTGAAGCGCCAAGAAAGCGAGCAAGCGTTTATTGAGCGTTCGGAATATACCGACACGTTCTTTGCCAAAGGCCAAAGCGGGCAGTGGAAAGACGAACTGAACCGCCGGGTGATCAAGGATATCAAGCGCGGCAACCGCGATGTCATGAAAAAATATGGATATTGGGATGAGTAATCTGCAACGCATCATCTGGCTGGCCAGCTACCCTAAATCGGGCAACACATGGATGCGCAGCCTGTTGGCGCATTACTTCATGCCCAAGGGGCAGGCGCCGGATATCAACAATCTGCGCCAGTTCACCACGGGCGATATCCGCAAGGATTTCTTTGCCCGCGCCAATGGTGGCACGCCGTTCGTGACCGACAGTGTCGAAGACTGGATGCAAATGCGCACCAAGGCGTTGCGCCTGATTGCGGCGTCAAAGCCCAACCATCATTTCGTCAAGACCCATTGCCAGGCGATCCGTCTGTTCGATCAGGATGTGATCCCGCCCGAGGTGACCGCCGCCGCGATCTATGTGATGCGCAACCCGTTCGATCTGGCCCCGTCTTTTGCCCGCCATCAGCGATGCGATCTTGATACCGCGATCGACATGATGCTGAACCCCGAGATGATGACCAAGTTTGATCAGGGTATTTTCGAGTTTCTGGGCAGTTGGGGCAATCATCTGAGCGTCTGGACGCAGGCCCCTGGCCTGCCGCTGCACGTTGTGCGCTACGAGGATTTGCTCACCAAACCCGGCCCCACCATGCGCGCGCTTTTGGGCAAGTTCCTGAAGGTCGACGTGGACAGCAAAAAACTGGCCTATGCCATCAAATCCACCAGCTTTGACGCGATGAAAAAGCAGGAGGAAACGCTTGGCTTTGGGGAGCGTCCGCCGGGCATGGAGGCGTTTTTTGCCAAGGGCCGGGCCGGTGTTTGGCGTGATGATCTGACCCCGGCGCAGGTGGGCCGCCTGCGCGAGGCGTTTCTGCCGGTGCTGGAGCAGTGGTATCCCGAGATGTTGAAGGACACGGCCGAGTTCGCCGCCCAAACCTGATCTGCGGCATGGTTTGCAGGCGCGCGATATTGGGCTAGGATATCATGCAAACGATCTGAAACCTGTGCCGATAAAGGAACTGCGCCATGAGCTATCGCAAAGCGGTGTCTGCGGTCTGTCTGATCGCCTTGGCGGGCTGCGTTCCGCTGGAACCCGAGGCCGTGGCCCGCTTGGGCCCGTCCCCGGCCTTGGGCGGTGGCACCTATACCAGCGGTGGCGGCATTACCGTGGCCGCCGACCTGCGCAACCAAGAGGGCCGCACCATGCTGTGCGGTGTCTGGGCGCAAAGCCGTCAGCAATCGGTTCTGACCAAGCATGTGGAGCGCAAGGTGCTGGGAACGGCCGCAGTAAGCTTGGGGAATGAGACATTGGCGCGCGGGCTGGTGTTCATGCCCGAAGTCAGCCCGCGTGCCGATTATGCCGGGGCCGAGGCCGGCTGCGTGATCACCGATCGTCCTTGGCGCACAGGTGACGAAGACCGCACGCCCGAAATTCGCATTCCGCGGCAGGTGGTTGCCGATCAAAGCGACGAAAACGGCACGATGATCATAGAATTCAAACCGACAGGGCCGGGCGCGGGGTTGTAGGCCGATGGCAAGTGGAGCAGGGGCTAAATGCAGCCGCCCTGTGGCCCGGATCGCCGCTGTGGATTACGCGCGCACCTTGGCCCTGTTGGGCATGGCGATCTACCATTTCACCTATGATTTGGCCTTGTTCGGGGCATTGCCGCCGGGCACAGCAACGCAAGGCGCGTGGCAAGAATTGGCGCGCTTGGTTGCGGGGAGTTTTCTGTTTCTCGCCGGTGTCAGCCTTGTTTTGGCGCATGATCAGGGGCTGCGCGCACGGGCGTTTTTGCGGCGGCTGGCGGTTGTAACACTGGCGGCCGCGGCGGTCAGCCTTGTGACATGGCTGATGGCGCCGGAATTTTTCGTATATTTCGGAATTTTACACGCGATCGCATTGTCCAGCGTGATCGGCTTGGTGTTTCTGCGCTTGCCCGCCGGTGTCACGTTGGCGGCTGCGGCCCTTGTATTGGCGGTGCCGTGGCTGGCCGAGGCCAACGGCTGGTATCTGCAGCGGCCCATATGGCTGGGCTTGGCGCAATTTCCGCGCCCGGCTATGGATTTTGAGCCTGTTTTCCCTTGGACAGGCGTTTTTCTGGCCGGGATGGGCTGTGCGCGGCTGGCCACCCGGTATGGCCTGTGGACGTGGCTGGCGGCATGGCGCGTCTCGGGCAGGGGGCTGCACCTTGCGTTGGCTTGGCCCGGCCAGCACAGCCTGATGGTTTATCTGGTGCATCAACCTGTCTTGTTCGGTGCGGTCTATGTCTGGGCCAAATGAGTTATGACTGGATCTGGTGTTTGGGCGATTTGAAGGTTGGCGGCGTATCTGGTTGAATTGTTGTTGCGAGACA
>NZ_JAAORB010000060.1 GCF_011601345.1 Roseovarius gahaiensis | reverse complement strand
TGGCCCAGCTCCAACACCGGGGCGGTGTCGCAGCGGCCCATGCACGGCGCGCGCAGAACGCGCACCTGCGCCGGGTCCAGCCCCTCCTCCAGCGCGGATTTCAACTGCTGCGCGCCCGCCAGCTCGCATGACAGCGAATCGCACACCCGGATGGTCAGCGCCGGTGGCGGTGTCTCGCCCTCTTTGACCACATCAAAATGCGCGTAAAAGGTTGCGACTTCGTAAACTTCGGCCTGTGAAATGCGCAATTCTTCGGCCAACGCCCGCAGATGCGCCGCCGACAGATGGCCGAATTTGTCCTGAACCAAGTGCAGATATTCAATCAGCAAATCGCGCCGCCGCGGCCCATCGCCCAACAGCCCGCGCACATCGTCCCACGCATGGTCCTCCAACTGGCGGCCCTTCGGCGTATGACGGCCCTTGCCCTTGCCTGACTTCCATACGCCCTGACGCTCGTCCAATGCCATCTGACTGTCTCCATTCGTCACGTGCTCGACCCGATTTATTCCTATAAATCAAATTTTATTCTTAAAGGTCAAATGAAATTCCAAAGTATTTCCAGACCAAAGCCAATATGATCCAATTTTGGAGAGGTCTTGGCCGGGGTCGTCAACCTGATTGAATTTATAGCATATGATAATTTAAGTATATGAATTATAACAATTTATTTTAGGTCACCGGACAGGAAACGCGTATTGAATTTTCAGTAGTTTTCGAAAAAAAGTTTCACACCGGTAAATCTTTTATTTGAAAAGTACCAATTTTCAACCATCATCGGGCTGCGATCGGCTGGGACCATTCGAAGGTTCGAATTGGTTTTGGACCAACGTCGCACAACACAGCAGCGATGACAGCGCTGCGACAAAAACAAACGGCGACGCGTGCGCCGCAACAAACCGACATCCAAACAGGGAACGAAACATGACACCCGAAGAAAGCGCGTTTTACGCGGAACAAGTCACCTTAAACTCTTTGGTGCAGAACCTGCTTTATGCCTCTGGGACAGTGGGCGCCATCCTTGTGGTGGTGGGCCTTTTGTTGATCGACGCCGGAACGGCACGGCGGCGGAACCTTTTCAACTCAACCATCGAAAAGACGCTGGGGTTTTTCCTTGGCTTTGCCACCTATTACGTCATCGGCTTTGGCCTGTGGGCGGCGCAATATTACATTATGGTCGACGCCACGATGATGGATTCGATCAAGGACTGGTGGATTGGCGGCGCGATGACCAATTCATTGGCGCAACATGTTGATCCGGCTATCTTTCCGGGGTTGAACACCTTCCAGATCTTCGTGTTCTTCCTTGCCGTGTTTGCAGGCATCGTCAACATCTTGCTGCATTTCGCCGTGTCCGAGCGGATGACAGCCTCGGCGTTTTACATCACCTGTGTGGTGGCTGCCGTTGCGTCCTCACTCCTGAGCTGGGCCACTTGGGGCTCGGTCGGGCCGCTGACCAATGCGGGCTTTCATGACTTCTTTGGCGTGGGCTTTGTGTATTTGTTCCCCACCGGCATGGCCTTGGTGTTCAATCTGCGCCTTGGCGCGCGTCCCGGCATGATGGAGCCGCACCCCCGCGTTTCGGCCTATCTGGCGCCCAGCATCGGTCTTGCCGCTCCGGGCCTTTTGCTGATCTTCGCCGGTCTGCCGATGGTCATCCTGTCCTGCCTGTTCTTCTTTGACCCCGAAGCCTTGGCGGTCAGCGTGACCATGGCCGACACCAGCGTTGGTGTTGCGATCAACAACTATGCGCTGGTCTGGGCCGGTGGCGCGATCACCGGACTGTTGCTGGCCTACAAGTCTGGCAACTACGCCTACGCTCTACTCGGCCCGCTTGGCGGCTATGTGGCCGGGGCGTCGGGCTTTGACGTCTATCTGCCGTGGCAGGCCTTTATCGTCGGGTTGGCCGCACCGCTGGCCGCCTATGCGGTGTATGAGTTCACGCTCAAGCGCGGGATCGACGAACACAAGCTGTTCCCGCTGTTCCTTGGGTCGGGCATCTTCGGGCTACTGGTCCTTGGGATTTTCAAGGCCGGCACGCCGCGCGGCGGATACCTTGGGATCGAAGAAGGCGCTTATGCCTTCCAACATGGTGAGATTTCGCTGGTCATGCAGTTGGCCGGGATCGCCACATGTGTTGGCGCGGGCGTTGTCACCGCGATCATCCTGTCGGCCATTCTAGAGAATACGATCGGTATGCGCGTCAGCGAAGACGATCAGATCGACGGTCTGGACCCGAAAATCTGGGGTTTGGAGCCTGACGTGCTGACCCATGCCGACAGCGCCCCGCGCAGCTGATCGGATTACGACGCTAGAAAACCCCGGTTCCGGCCGGGGTTTTTTTATATTCAACCATAGGGCGGTCGCCTGTCCCTTACACTGGCATCAAAAATGCCTATACTTTAGCCAAATGCATTTCCAAGAACGGTCCGGCGATGAACCCTTCAGCACATACGAACATTTCCATAGGCCAATCGGTAAGCGAAACCGTGCGCGTTGTCGTCGACACCCTGACCGCGCGCATTCATTCCGGCGATTATCCCACCGATTCCCGCCTGCCCAGTGAGCGCGCGCTAGCCGTCGAACTGGGCGTGTCGCGCAACACCCTGCGCGAGGCGTTAGAGGTTCTGGAGCAACAGAAAATGGTCCGCCGCCGCCAAGGCAGCGGTAGTTTTGTCATCTACCAATCCGAAAGCCCCGAAGCGCCTGTGCCCGGCTCGGTCGGGGAGCGCACCAGCCCGCTTGATCACCTGATTGTCCGGTCGATCATCGAACCCGAAATGGTTCGGCTGGCGGTGATGAACATGACGCCGAAAGAATTGGACATGCTGGCCCGCATTGTTGCGCGGATCGAAACCATCCGCACCGATCTGAACGAATTTACCCGCTGCGAAGAGGCGTTTTATCGCAGCATCGCCAAGGCCACGCGCAACCCGTTGCTTGAATCGTGCTACGAGCTGACAATCGAAGTCTGCCGGCAAAGTTTCCGCACCGCCTTGATGCGCAAACATCTGACACCGGACAGAATTCAAGACTACCAGACGCGGTTCAATTCATTGTTCAACGCCATCGCGACCCGCGATGTCGAAGCGGCCGTGGAAATCACACAGTTGCATCTTGTGGAAGAACAAAAACTGTTTCTTAACAGCGGCTAAAGTGGCGTCAGTCGGTCACGTCACGCGCCCGCAGACCGCTGAGCCGTGCGCCGGTTTCAATCCGTTGCTGCCATAGCTGGCCGACCTTTTCCATCTGATCACGCAACAGCGCCTCGTGTTTGTCCAACCAGTCCGGGATCGAGCCGAACTCGACAATGCGCGCCCGCCCCTTTTGCAAGGTGACAACCGGCCAATCCCCGATCAGGGCGTTATTGATGCCAAAGAACGACTCGCCCCACCAGCGGGCCGGGCCGAAGGCATGGGTGACCGCCTCCATCTGCTTCATCGTCGCCAGAACCGACACCGGATGCACCGATGATACCTTTTCCACAGCGGCATGCCAGATATCCAGAATGGCCACATATTCCCAACTGACCGCACTCCAGCTTCCGGGATAGCGGGCGTTGTATTCCTTGAAAAACGTGCTGGGCCGATTAAAGAAAAACGCCTTGCGTGCCAGTTTCGGGTCATCGAAATCGGGAAACTGAAACACCGCGCCGTCCATGAACTCAACCGATGTGCGCGCAATCAACCTTTGGTAGTTGTCCAGCGTGCACGACAGGATACGCCCCGTAAAACCCTGTTCATACGCGTATTCCGTCATCGCATGCACCATCGGCGTATGGCTGGTGCACCAGCACAGAACATCGGGTTTGGCATCCAGCATCGGCTGCACGATTGCGGCCACATCGGTTGTGTCCGGTGAGTATTGGACATCCTTGACGACAGTCAGGTTTGCCGCTTGGAACGCGGCGCGATAGGTGGCGATTGACGGCAGCCCAAGCGCGTCTTTCTGGCTGCACAGCGCCACGCGGGTTTCGCCGGGATGGGTCCGGGCCAGCCAGTCAACGCCGGTTACGTTGTAAATCGGGTGCACTTCGGACGGGGCGATCAGATAGCGGGTATCGGGCGACAAATCACTGGGCAGCAAGGTCGAGGTCAGCACCTTGTTTTCGGTCAGAAAGCCCCGCAACGGCGCCAGCGTATCCCCGCCCAGCATCATCAACAGCTTGACCTGCTCGGTGTGCACCAGATGCCGGGCCCCTTCGACCGCGCGCTGCGGATCGTACTCGCAATCAAAGGGAATGATCCGCACGGGATAGCGCCGCCCGCCGATCAGAATGCCCCCGGCCCGGTTCAACCAATCCTCCCACAGGCGGCACCCATTGAGCCCCGGCAACCCCCACGAGCTGACAGGCCCGCTCAGCGGGGCGAGAAACCCGATCTTGACCGGCTCGCTCATCTCGACCCGGTCGTTTGGAAACAAGGATGTCACCGCCATGCGGTGGGCAAAACTGGAGGACAGCATACCAATGGCTAGCATTGCGCAGACCAAATTCAAAGCACCAAGATTTTTATTAATGGGGAAATATTATCCCTGTGGTGAAAAATCATTGACAGACGCGCCGCCATATCGTGAATTTGGTTCATACCAAAAGGACCAATTAAAAGACCAACAAGGAGTCAGACATGACAGCCAAGCGCGTAGCGATCATCGGGGCGGGCCCATCGGGGCTTGCACAATTGCGGGCCTTCCAATCCGCCCAAGACAACGGAGAGGAAATTCCGGAGGTCGTTTGCTACGAAAAGCAAAGCAACTGGGGCGGCCTGTGGAACTACACATGGCGCACCGGGTTGGACAAGGACGGTGAACCGGTGCACTGTTCCATGTACCGCTATCTTTGGTCCAACGGCCCCAAGGAAGGTCTGGAATTTGCCGATTACAGCTTTGATGAGCATTTCGGCAAAGAGATCGCCAGCTATCCGCCCCGCGAAGTTCTCTTTGACTATATCGAAGGCCGCGTCAAAAAGGCCGGTGTGCGCGATTGGATTCGCTTCAACCACCTGATCCGCGACGTTAAGTACGACGAGGCCAGCAGCAAGTTCACCGTCACCGCCCGAGACACGGCAAATGACAGTGAATCAAGCGAAGAGTTCGACCACGTGATCGTCGCCACGGGCCACTTTTCCATTCCCAACGTGCCCGAATATCCCGGCTTTGACAAATTCAATGGCCGTATCCTGCACGCGCATGATTTCCGCGACGCGCGAGAGTTTCAGGGCAAGGATATCCTGATCATGGGGGCCAGCTATTCCGCCGAGGATATCGGCTCACAATGCTGGAAATACGGCTGCAAATCCATCGTGTCGTGCTACCGCAGCGCGCCGATGGGCTTTGACTGGCCCGACAACTGGGATGAAGTGCCCGCATTGGTCAAGGTCGAGGGCAAGACCGCCCATTTCAAGGATGGCACAACCCGCGATGTCGATGCCATTCTCCTGTGCACCGGCTATCGCCATCACTTCCCCTTCCTGCCCGATGACCTGCGCCTGAAAACGGCAAACCGTCTGGCCTCAGACGACCTCTACAAAGGCGTCGCTTGGGTGCATAATCCGAAAATGTTCTATCTGGGCATGCAGGATCAGTGGTTCACCTTCAACATGTTCGACGCGCAGGCATGGTGGGTGCGCGATGCGATCATGGACAAAATCGAACTGCCGGATCGCGCCACGATGGAGGCGGACTGGAAAGCGCGTCAGGCGGAGGAAGACAAAAACGAAACCGATCCTGACTGCATCCAGTATCAGGGCGACTACATCAAGGAGCTGGTGGCCGAGACGGATTACCCCAGCTTCGATGTTCAGGCCGCCTGTCAGGCGTTCTTCGAGTGGAAAAAGCACAAGAAGGAAAACATCATGACCTTCCGCGATCACGGCTATGTCTCGCCGCTGACCGGCAAAAAGGCGCCCACGCACCATACCCCGTGGAAAGACGCGTTGGATGACAGCATGAAGGCCTATTTGCAGACATAACACCGCTCTACGCCCATCTAAGACCGGGCAACAGAAAACTCAGGCGTGCCGCACCCCCGTGGCGCGCCTTTTCTGCGTGGCCTGCCTTCTTCTGTTGGCAAATATCCCGGGGTGAATTGGCCAAAGGCCAAGAGGGGCAGCGCCCCTTACCCCGCCGTCACATCGCGCGCCGACCAGCCCCAAAAGCGCGCCAGCATGACCACAGCCGCAGCGGCCAGCCCTATGGCAAGGCCAAGCCAGATGCCCACGCCCTCAAGCCCCAATGGAAAGCCCAAAACATAGCTGGCGGGCACGCCGATGCCCCAATAGCTGATCGCGGCCATGATCATCGGCACGCGTGTATCCTGCACGCCGCGCAGCAGGCCGAGCGCCATGACCTGCCCGGCATCCACCAGTTGAAACAGCGCCGCCGCCGCAAGCAGGCCGGTGCCAATGGCGATCACGGCCCGCCGATCCGGATCGTCCGGCCCAAGAAACAGCCCCATCATCGGCTCGGGCACGGCGTGAAACAGCCCCATCGTCAGGGCCGCGGTGGCCAGCGACAGCGCAAGCACAACCGCCGCGCCATCGCGCAACGACCGCCTGTCGCCGCGGCCATGGGCTTGGCCCGCGCGCACGGTGGCTGCATTGCTTAGCCCCATATGCACCATGAACACCACCGATGTGATCTGAAGCGCGATGCCATGCGCCGCCAGCGCCACCGTGCCCAGCCAGCCCATCATGATCGACGACGCCGCAAACAGCCCCACCTCGGCCAGATTGGTAATCCCGATCGGCCAGCCAAGGCGAAACACGGCGCGCAGCGCTTCGGCGTCGGGCCGCCAAAACCGTTGGAACAGCGCATGGTCGGGCGCCACACGCATCACATAGATCGCCAGCGCCACCAAAGACGCGGTGTTTACGGTCAGCGAGGCAATGGCCGCCCCCCGCACCCCCAGTTCCGGCGCGCCCCAATTGCCAAAGATCAGTGCATGGTTGACCATGATGTTCAGGCCCACCGCAGCCACGGTCACCCACAGCACCACCTGCGTGCGCTCCAACGCGGCCAGATAGGATTTCAGCACCATCACCCAAAGCGCCGGCAAGATGCCCCAGCCCATGATCGACAGGTATTGCCCCGCCAAGCCCGAGATTGCCGGATCCTGCCCAAGCGCCAGAAACACCGGCCTTGACCCGACCATCAGCGGCAGCGTCGCCAGCCCGAACAACAACGAGGCCCAGGCCCCCATCCGCGTCACCCGGCGAATTTGCGTCTGATCATCCGCCGCCTGCGCCGCAGCCACCATCGGCATCACCGCCCAGGCAAAACCCGAGCCCATGATAAACAGCACGAAAAACAACGTGCCACCCAGCACCTCGGCGGCGAGCGCCTCGACCGAGTACCAGCCCAGCATCACCGCGTCGGTCAGGGTGATGGCAAACTGCGCCACGTGGCTGCCGATCAACGGCAGGCCAAGCGTCAGCACCGCGCGCGCATGTTGGCGATATGTCATTCGGGGCGTCATGGTCTGGCCTTAGGTGGCAGCGCGTCGTTGCGCAAGAGCCAAGCCAAGCGAGACGCGCCGGGTCCGGCGCGATGAGCGGGCCCGCCTTACAACGCGCCGCGCAGTAATTGCAGCGACAGCGCGGCAATCACTGCACCCGCCGCCATTTCGATCACCGGCAAGGCGCGGGCCTGCCGGCCCTGCCCGCCCGCCAGACGTGCCAAAAGACCAGCGCGCAAAGTGACCGATGCAATCGCCACAGCCACGGTGACGCTGGCGGTGCCCAGCCCCATGATAAACGCCCCGGCGACCCCCGCCATATCCAGCCCCATGCGCCATGTCAGGATCAGCAGGAACAACGCCCCGGTGCAGGGCCGGATCGCGACCGCCGCCACCAGTGCCAGCGCCTCGCGCCATGACCGGACATGCGCGGCCTCGTCCGGCGTGGGCGCATGTCGATGCCCACAGCTTGGGCACAGGCCGTCCGCAGAATGGCCGTGGCCGTGCGCAGAAATATTGTGCCCCAAGCGCCGCCATCGGCGCAGCCCGCGCCAGACCAGCCACAGCCCGACCAGCGCAATCGCGCCATAGCTGGCGGGGGCCATGATCTGATCGGCCACGCCAACCATCGCCTGCCGGGTCAGGCCCAGCATGAACACACCGGCATAGACCAGCGCCACCGCCGTGCCCGCCTGCGCCAGACTGGACGCCAGCGCCAGCCCCGACAGCCGCAAAACCGGCACTTGCGCCCCCAGACCATAGCCGCCAATCAACAGCTTGCCGTGCCCCGGCCCCGCCGCATGAAAAAACCCATAGGCAAAGCACAGGCCCCACAGCCCGCTGAGTGCGGCCCACTCCCCGGCCCGCAAGCGGCGAAGGTAACCCGCCATGCCTTGCTGAACCTCGCGCTGACCATCAGCGGCCCAGCGGGCCACGTCACCCGCCCCGCCAAAGCCCCATAGCCACGCGGCCAGCCCGACAACACCAAGCGCTGCGATCAGGAGGACGCCGCGCATGTCACCTCGAACGTATCAGCATAATGAATCCCCACCTGCACCTCGTCAAAAAACCCCTCATCAGCGCTGTTGCCCAGCTTGGCAACAATGGCATCGGCGGCGGCCGTGTCGGGCCGTTCGACCGCCACGGCACATGCATCGGACAGGCCACTGACCTCATCCAACGTGAGGGCTGCATAATAAGCCGGATCATAAGGCCGCCCCACCAGACCATCTGCGGCAACCGGGGCAAATCTACGGGTGTGACGGGTCACGACCCGGCCCTCTTGCAGGTCGGCATAGGTCGCCTTGGGCGGATCAAGCGTCACCGTCTGCCCGCCCTCGAACAAAAACAGGGCGCCTTCGAATCCGTCAGGCCAATCGGCCAGATCAAAGCCCAGAAGCGCCGCGCGCTCGGCCTCGGTCAGGACCATGTCGGCATCCGGATCAAGGCCACGATCCTCCAGCACCAGCAGCGAAAAGAACTCATCATAGCTCCAAGTGACTTCGACCCCGGTCAAAAGCCCCTCGTCATTGGACAGAAACCGCAGCGAGACATCCACGAACACATGCGGATGGGCCCACGCCGCGGGCGTGACCAGAAACATACAGCACAGGGCGATCCAGCGGGACATGCGCCATGTTTAAGGCCGCCCTGCCCTGTCGGCAAGACGGCCCATGACACGATGCGCGGTCTGCCGCGTATCAGGCCTTGCGCACCTCCGGGTGTAGCGATTTGCCAAGGATATGATCGGTATTGTGCAACACATGCTGCGCCGTCGCCACGATCAGCGGATCAGGCCCGGTGACCACCGAATGATCCTTGCCCGGATAATCCAGCGAGTTCAGGAAATGCATCATGCAGTTCAGGCGCGCGCGTTTCTTGTCATTGGATTTGACAACCGTCCACGGCGCATCGGCGGTGTCGGTATAAAAGAACATCGCCTCTTTCGCCTCGGTGTAGTCGTCCCATTTGCCAAGGCTTTGCTTGTCGATCGGGCTTAGCTTCCATTGCTTTAAGGGGTCAGTGGCCCGGCTTTCAAAGCGGCGCTTCTGTTCGTCCTGCGTGACCGAGAACCAGTATTTATACAGCCGGATGCCAGACCGCACCAGCATCTGTTCCAGATCCGGGGTCTGGCGCATGAATTCAAGATATTCCCACGGCTCGCAAAAGCCCATCACGCGTTCCACACCGGCGCGGTTATACCACGAGCGGTCATAGAACACCATTTCGCCGACGGTGGGCAGATGTTCGATATAGCGCTGAAAGAACCACTGGCCCTTTTCTTCCCATGTGGGTTTGTTGAGCGCGACCACGCGGGCCTGTCGCGGGTTCAGGTGTTCGGTAAAGCGCTTGATCGTGCCGCCCTTGCCAGCGGCGTCGCGGCCCTCGAAGATCAGCACGAATTTTTCGCCGGTCTCCTGCGCCCAAAGCTGCACTTTCAGCAATTCGGCCTGCAACTTGGCTTTTTGGGCCTCGTATTCACTGCGGCCCATCTTGTCGGAATAGGGGTATTCCCCCTGCTCGAAAGTCTGGCGGTATTCGGCCAACTTGTCCGTGGCTTTGATTTCGGGTGCATCTTCGGCCTCGGCGGCGCAGGCGGCAACCGATTTGGCGGTGTTTGAGGCTTTGGTTTCTGGCTTGGTCGTGGTGTTTGCACTCATGCTGCTGGTCCTTCACACTGGTTGTATGAAGCGCTAGCGCATTATCCTGCGGACCGCCTTGATCCCTGTCAAAAACCTGTCACAAACGCCCGCGCGTGGCAATCGGGCCAGCCTGAATTCAGTGCGTCCAGGTGGCGCGGCGATTGGTGGCGAAGTTTTCGCCATAGCCACCGGGGCGGATGTTGGGCTTGCGGCGGTGCGGTTCCAGCACCACGGCCTCGATTCCGTGATCGCGGGCATAGTCCAACGCCGCCTCTTTGCTGTCAAAGCTCAGCTTGACTTGGGCTTGGGTGTCGCCGGAACTGGTCCAGCCCATCAACGGATCGACCTCGCGGCGGCTGTCGGGCGCGAATTCCAGCACCCAATGCTTGCTCCGAGCGGTGCCGGATTGCGTGGTCGAGCGGGCAGGTTTGTAGATACGCGCGGACATATGGGCAAACTCCTTGATGCGGGTTGGTTATTCCAAAATCCACGCGCCGGGGCAAGGGCGCAAATCGGCGCGGATCACCGCAGATCACCGCGGCCCGGCGATGGCCCATGCGACAACGCCGATCACCGGCAGGATCACAATCAGCAGGATCCACAGCACCTTTGCCCCGGTTCCCGCCCCCGAGGCGATGACCCGGTAAATGGCATACACGCTAACGGCCAGAATGATCAGGCCCAGAACGACATTCATGGCAAACCCTTTCGATGTCTGCGATCAGCTTAGCATGTTTTTTTCGTTATGGGGGACGGGTGCCGAAATCTTCAAAAGATTTCGGTCCGATGTCTTTCAAAGACATCGGGGGCGGCGCGGTGAGCCAGCGTAAAGGCGCGCGATTGCAGAAGATCAGCAATTGGCCGCCGTTTTCCGCCACGCGAAAGCCCCGGCGCTCCACCTCGCACAGAAAAACCTCCATCCCCACAAATCGCTCCACATCCCGCCGCTTGCGCCGGATCACGCTGCCCTGTTGCACGGATTTGGACGTGAAAAGAGTGAGGTCCGGCCCGCCAGCGGCGGCGCAACGTCCAGTGGACGTTGCGAGGACCGAACGGGCGGAGCCCAGGCGAGACGCTCGCGCGGCGACCTTCGGCATTGATCTCGCGCAAACCTTCAGTTTCTATGGTGGAAGTTATTCGCGATTTTATTAGAGCGTGTCGCGTTTAATCGGTTTTGTATCCTGCTGCCTTGAAGAAGTTGTAGCATTCCTCGTCGGTGAAG
>NZ_JAAORB010000006.1 GCF_011601345.1 Roseovarius gahaiensis | reverse complement strand
GTCGCATCAGGACCCAGAAGAACTTTGAGTGCCGCGCCCATTTCGCCGCTGGAAATCCCTTTGAGGTAGAGCCAGGGCAAGGCCGCCTCCAGCGTCTTGGTGCGGCGCACATAGGGCGGCACCAAGGCAGAGCGGAAGGTCACAGGCGTGCCGTCTTTTGAGCGAACCTTGGGAATGCGAACACTCACAGGGCCAATGCTGGTTTGGAATGGCCGCTCTGGATGATGCCCATTGCGCACGACGGCCGCGTGACCTGCATCCGTTCTCATGTCGGCGAACTGCGCAAGATAGCTGGCAAGCTCTGCCTCAACTGCTGTCGCGATCAATTCCTGCGCTCCCGTTCTGAGCAATTCCGTCAGCGCATCCGTCATCCCGTCTCGACGCGCAAAATCAATAATGTTAGTCGTTTCCATGGTGGTGTATCTCCTTTGGTTGGGCTGCTGTCTCGCAACAACAATTCAACCAGATACGCCGCCAACCTTCAAATCGCCCAAACACCAGATCCAGTCATAACTCCCTTTGGCTTGGGTGGGCCTGTTGAATTGGTCTTGGGATATCTCGGGCTTCAGGCGACTGAAATTCTGCGACCCGGCCTTGAACGTTACGCTCATTTAAGAGTGCGCATTGTTGAAATCGAGCCTGCTCACTTAAGCGCTTCTGGAAACGCCAGCCTATTTATTTCCGTATGGGGAGATCCTACCATCTTGCTGTCCGCTCGGCCACGCTATCAGATATTCTCACAAAGTCGGATACATGACAGGCCTAATTCAGAAGATGAAGGTTAACCGGCCTTTCCAAATACAAAACATCCCGCCCTTGATGCTGTTTGATCGAAGTCGTGCTTTTGATTTTTGTCTGAGCAACCAAGCGATCACGTTGTGAAACGAGATGAGCAAACGACGCAGTTAAATCATGCAGTTTTTGCTCAAGTCGGTCACTCCGGTGATTTGCCCGTGCCAACTGTTCCGTCAGCAGTTCAACCTGTTTATCCAAGGATGCCCGCTCTCGCTTTAAAATTTCCAGTGCCATAGCAAACTCAAACTCGCGCGCTTTCGCGGCCTGCAATTTGGAGCTCTGCTCGGACCAAAGCTGGTTTTGCTCACCCTTACCCCCCGCAAAAAAACGCATTATGTGTAAGGCATCATGACAAGAAACATGCTGACCCTCCACGTCAATGTCGAGCGCCTTGGCAGTCATTCGGATAAGAGCATCTGAGCGATCCAAGACATTGGATAGGTCTTCGCAAGAAACAGAAGTCACCTTTCCGGTTAGTTGTGACTTCACCATCTCAAACAATCCTCCTGTAGCCACCGTCGCATCAACGTTTCACCATCAGGTATTCAAAAATAGCCGTACGCCCCACTTTGATGCGTCGCTGCACAAGATCACACTGTCCCTGCAAATGCATTTGCCGGGCAAACTCCCCAAGACTGCGAGAGTCTAGAAAAGGGCCGCGACAATATATTGCCTTAGACCCACGCGGCGCGTTCTGGATAAAGCTTTCCAACACTTGCACAGGATATTTGTGCTTTGTTGCATCAACGTCGCCATCGACACTGCCGCGCTCTATGTTCTGCCGCTCATTTAGCTCATTTTGAAACGACATAATTTCGGTTCCTCCAGCCATGTTTGGCTTTAACTCAGTAACACCCAAATTCCGGCCGAAACGGCTGACAGAGTGCCGCGAATAGCTGCCAAAGCCCTAACCACAACACCGTTTGGGTCAAAAAAATGCCCTGCACAAAACATAGCAGGGCATTAAGTAGGCGTGTCGCACAGGTTGTGCGAGCAGTGAGCCTCAAACGTCGGTTAAAACCTGAATGATCACAACCCTTGTTAAAAACAACTAAGTTGGGAGGATGGTCTTTTTGGTATAGGTTTTGGTCACGAAAGAATTGTCCTTCGCTCTTTAGATGATACAGAAAAGCAAAAGTGGCGAGGCGGTCTTTCAACAGATAAATTCGGCTTCTATGCAAAGAAGCCGCTCACACACCACGCTGAGGTTTCTGAACGCTTTAGCCAGCTACCACCCTGTCAGTCAGTTGATAGCCCTTGGCACAAGCCCTCGCGTGCCACTGGTCTGCTGCAAGGGCAGCGTCACGCAGGTTGGAAAACCAAGTGATGCGATGCACGCCATTCTGACCGTTGCCACCCCATTCTCTAACCACAGAATATTCACCAAACAAATTATACCCCACATCTACGCGGTAGAAGTTGGGTCGTTTTGCGTGATGATGAACAAGCGTGATCATGAGTGAAGTCTAAAAACGATTTGGTACAAACTGCAACCTCCCAAACCCGCCTTCGTGACCAGACATTCTTGAATGCTTGCGATAAGCGAAAAAGGCATCACCCTAGCAACTTGACCAACCCATCCTCGCTCAGCCTGCCCTGATCTACAGCATCCAAAGCGCGGTGTGTGATCGTTTCACTGGGCACGTAACCATCACGCGTCACGCCAACTGCCGCCAACAGACCCGCTTCACCAAGCTTGCCCGCGTCAAACAGGTCGAAAGCACGGTCAGCAGGTGTTGGTTGCTTGTGATCGAGCAAAGGCTGGGTGTCGGCGTGATCCTGCACTTTACTGTCCACACTCTCTTCTAACTCCGGCTCTTGCGGCAACTCAGGTTCAATCACAGTATCAGGACCAACAGCTTCCAAGTCTTCTCGCTGCACGGCATGGGATTGCACATCGTATTTGCGCCGGAATTCATCGGGTGGAAGATCATGCCGCTTGCCTGTGAGCATGTCCTTGCGCAGGCGTGGCGTAAGATGGCTGTAATGCCGTTCAATCATTGGAATAGACGTGCCCATCTGAATGGCCAGCGTGTGCACGTCCATACCGTCATTCAACAGCGCGAAGGTGGCATAGGTATGCCGTAGACTGTAGAGCGTCCTGCTTTGCCCTGTGCGTGGGCATTTCAGCAAGCCTGTGTCCGTCATCAACAACCGAAAAGTCTGACGCAGGTTCTTGGTCGCAGCGCCATCAGGCAAGCGAAACACCGGCTTGTCCACCTGCGCTTTGAGCAGCTCTGCAAAACTCATGTCAGCAATATCAGGTGACCTGCTTTGAATGCGCTTGAGATAGTTGATTGTGCCCGCACGACAGATCAGATCGCGCGGGCCCGTTTTGCCATTCACATGCATTTCCAAATAGGTCAGCCCATCTTCTTCAAACAGATGGATGTGCTTCCAGCGTAGGTTCTGCGCCTCTGTGCCATGCCGTATACCGGTATTGGCGAGGATCAGAATATAGTCGCGCAGCAAATGCCGCATGTCGCGTGATTTGCCATCCCGCCCCTTGTTGATCCAAGTGGGCAAGGTGGCGATCATCTTGCGATATTCTTCGCGCCGAAAATCCGGCCTGCGTTCGCTGTCCCTGCCCTTGTTGATCAGAACAGGCACATGGGTCCGGTTCATGTAGCCACGCGCCACAGCTTCATCAAACACACGGTTCAGCGCTGAGTTATGCGTGTTCAAAGTAGAGGCACGTGGCTCGTGTCCCATCTTGTGTTCACGCCATTTGGCGAACTGTTGCAGGTCTTCGTAGGTGATCGACGTGATAAAGCGATCGCCAAAATAGGGGATGAAATACCTCTCCAATACGATCTTATAATCGCGATAGCTTTTCTTGCCTGCCCCCGCCACCACCTGCTTGTCCATCTCAGCAATGGTCACAGCCGCCACATCCGCAAATCGCTTGCTGATAACAGGTAGGCCATTCTTTTGGCGCACTTGATATTCAACATACAGCTCACGCGCCCGTTTTTTGGCATCGTCCAGCTGTTTGCATTTGGTGCTCACACGCACCCAGCGTCCATCAATTTTGAAAGTCGCCTGCCATGCCCTGCTGCGATCACGCTTGAAGACACGCACATCACCATCCAGCAGTGTTACAGTTTGGGAACTAAGCTTGGGCATGATGCGTGTTTGCGCGAGACTTTCAAATCACTGTGTTTGCGACGGCTTTACCAAACACTGTGTTCGAAACCTATGTTGCAGACACTGTGTTCAACACAGCGATTCTACGCTCAAAAGCGCAGCAGCGCGACACAAAAAGTGCGCTACAGGTGCGCTACGCGAAAATTGCGTCAACCGAAAACTTAAGTCATTGATTTTAGAGTGTTTTTGGTAGCGGAGGAGGGACTTGAACCCCCGACACGCGGATTATGATTCCGCTGCTCTAACCACCTGAGCTACTCCGCCAGACCGAGGCGGTAGGTAAGACAGGCGGCGGCCTGCGTCAAGGCGAAAAACCGCATTTTCCAAAAGGCTTCGGTGATGCGTCAGCTATCCGGCAACAGCGCTTCGATCGGACGAGTAATTTTGGCCGATTGCGGGCGTGTGGTAGAGCCGAACGTATCCACAACCTCCCCATCCGGACCAATCAAGATTTTGTTGAAATTCCAGCGCGGCGTAAAGCCTTTGGTCTGGGCAACCCATTTGTAAAACGGATGCGCATTGTCACCGCGCACATGGCTGATGGTCGTCATCGGGATATCAAGGCCGAAATTGACCTCGCAGAAATCAGCGACGTCATCGTCGCTGGCCAGTTCTTGCCGGAAGTCCTGCGATGGCACGGCCAGTACAACCAAGCCCCGGTCACGGTAAGCATCATAAAGCGCCTGAAGCCCATCATATTGCGGCGTGAAACCGCAACGCGAGGCGGTGTTGACGACCAGAACAGGGCGGCCTTTCCACTCTGTCATCGACAAAGTCCCGCCATCGATTGAGTCGAATGTCCATGCCCCCGGCGACGCCAAAGCAAACATCGGCAGGCTGGTCAGTGCGATGCAAACCAAAGTGGACAACGTCCTGCGGAATGACTGAAACATCTCAGAGCCCTTTCTTATCTGAGATATAATTTAGGTCGGGGTTTCGCGGCGTCCATAGGTGTCTTGCGTCTGCGCCACCGCTGGCGCATCTTATACCTTATGACCAAAAACACCCCCACAGATATTCTTGCAGACCTAAGCGACATCGTTGGCGCGGCGCATGTCGCCACCGGCACGGATGCAACCCGCTGGAGCGAAGACTGGACCCGGCAAACACACTGGACACCGCTGGCCGTGGTCCGTCCGGCCAACAGCTCCGAGGTTGCCAAAGTTGTGCAACTGGCAAACCGGACCAACACATCAGTTGTGCCGGTGTCCGGCAACACAGGACTGGTCGAAGGCACATATGCGCAAGGGGCGCTGATGCTGTCGCTGGATCGCATGTCGGCCGTTCGGGCGATAAAACCCGACGCGCGTATCGCGATTGTCGAGGCCGGCGCGATCTTGTCGCATATTCACGATGCTGCCAACGTGCATGATCTGATTTTTCCGCTGTATTTTGGAGCGCGCGGGTCGGCGATGATCGGCGGGGCCTTGTCCACCAATGCCGGCGGGTCGAATGTGCTGCGCTATGGCAGCACACGGCATTTGTGTCTGGGGATCGAGGCGGTTTTGCCCACCGGTGAAATCGTCGACCTGATGAGCGAGCTGCACAAGGACAATTCCGGCTATGACCTGCGCGACCTGTTGATCGGGGCCGAAGGCACACTGGGTATCATCACCGCCGCTGTTCTGAAACTTCACCCCAAGCCGCAGGCCTATGCCACCGCGATGGTCGCGACACCCTCGCTGGATGCGGCGCTGGTGCTGCTGAACCGATTGCAGCAAGACACCGGCGGCGCGGTCGAGGCGTTCGAATTCATGCCCGGTGTTTACATGGACGCATATCTGGAGCGGTTTCCAGACGCCCGCCCCCCGTTTGACACCCGGCATGAGGTAAACATTCTGGTCGAAGTGGGCGCCGTTTCCCCGCGTGATGCCACGCCGCAGACGGACGGGACGATCCCGGTGGCCGCGCACCTGGAAACAATCTTGGAAACCCAGTTTCACACCGGTGGCGTGCTGGATGCCGTTGTGGCGCAAAACGAAAGCCAACGGCAAGATATGTGGGCAAGGCGCGAAGCCGCAGCCGAGGTGGCACGGCTGCGGCCGAATGTGATCGACAACGATGTCTGTGTGCCGGTGGACCGGATGCAGCAGTTTTTGGACCTGATCACTGACCGGACCAAAGCGTTGGATCCTGACCTGGTGCCAATTTGCGTGGCTCATCTGGGCGACGGAAACCTGCATTTCGCAGGCTGGCCTTCATCGCAGGATCCAGCGGTTCACAAGGCAATCAAGCAGGCGGTGGACGACACGGCAATCGAGCTTGGTGGCAGTTTCTCGGCCGAGCATGGGGTCGGCCTGACCAAAAAGCCTGCCATGCAGCGCCACAAGAACAGCGCAGCAATCCAAGCCATGCGGGCCATCAAAGAGGCGCTGGACCCCAAAGGTATCATGAACCCCGGCAAGGTCTTGCCGGATCCATAACCGGCATAAGCGCTTGTCGGGCCTGACCGCCCGCCGCGCCGATCACTGCCGCCAGTCGAAGAATCCCTCGCCGGCTTGCTCCAGCAGCTTGGCCGCCATGGCACGCCCCAGCTCTGCGCCATCCTCGATCGGGGCACTTTGATCGTCGCTGATCGCCTCGCTGCCGTTTGGGCGTAACACCTCACCACGCAGGCGAAGGGTGCCGCCATCCAATTCCGCCAGCCCGGCAATTGGCGTTTCGCACGACCCGTCCAGCGCGGCCAGAAAAGCGCGTTCCGCCGCCAGCCGCTGTGCTGTTGGCCCATCGTGGATCGCTGCCAGCATGTCAGCCGCTCGGGTATCATCGGCGCGGCGTTCAATCCCGATCGCCCCCTGCGCCACGGCCGGCAACATTTCCTCGGGCGCGATGGCCGCAGTGGCCACATCCGCGCGCCCCAGACGGTTCAGACCTGCCATGGCAAGGAACGTGCAAGCTGCAACCTGATCATCCAGTTTTTTCAAGCGGGTCTGAACATTGCCGCGAAATTCCACGACCTCCAGATGCGGATAGGCCACCAGCACCTGCGCCTTGCGCCTGAGCGACGAGGTGCCAACCTTGGCCCCTGCGGGCAATTCGGCCAGCCCAGCCACATGCGGCGCGACAAACGCATCACGCACATCCTCGCGCGGCAAGTACGTGTCCAGCACCAGCCCCTCGGGCTGCAAGACAGGCATGTCTTTCATCGAGTGGATCGCAATGTCGATCTCACCACTCAGCATGGCTTGTTCGATTTCGCGGGTGAACAGGCCCTTGCCGCCAATCTCTTTCAACGGGCGGTCAACGATCCGGTCGCCGGTAGTCTTGATAACGACCACCTCGAACGCGTCATGGGGCAGATCAAAGGCGGCGGCCAGCCGGTCACGTGTCTCGTGGGCCTGTGCCAGAGCCAGCGGCGAGCCGCGTGTGCCCAGCTTCATCGGGGTGTCGGGGGTTGGCAAATCGCGTGTCATGGCCGTGGTCTAGCCCCCCTGCCCGCCCCTGACAAGCGCGGGGTGCTTGACATTGTGTCGCCGGGGGGTGACCACACCCGAAACGGAGGATGCCATGGCCGCGCAAAAGACCATTCTAAGAGCCCTTGCAGGGGAAACCCTTGAGACCCCACCGATCTGGATGATGCGGCAAGCCGGGCGATACCTTCCGGAATATCGAGCCACCCGCGCCGAGGCCGGTGACTTCCTTTCCTTGTGTTATAACAGTGACTTGGCCACCGAAGTCACGCTACAACCGATCCGCCGCTACGGGTTTGACGCGGCCATCCTGTTTGCCGATATCCTGCTGGTTCCGCAGGCACTTGGGGCCGACCTGTGGTTTGTCACCGGCGAAGGCCCGCGGCTGTCGACAATCACCGATCAAGCCGGGTTCGATGCCCTGACACCGGCCAGCGATGTGCATGAAACGCTCAATCCCATCTACCAGACCCTGCGCAATCTGTCGCAGGCCCTGCCAGCAGAAACAACGCTTATCGGATTCGCCGGTGCGCCCTGGACCGTCGCCACGTATATGATCGCTGGTCGCGGCACGCCCGACCAAGGCCCGGCACATGCGCTGAAAGCCGAAAACAAACCACTGTTCGAGGCTCTGCTTGAACGCATTACCGAGGCCACGATCGAATACCTCTCGGCCCAGATCGAGGCGGGTGCAGAATGCGTCAAGCTGTTCGACAGTTGGGCGGGCTCACTGAAAGGTGAGGATTTCGATAAATACGCTATCGCCCCCGCCAAACGCATCATTTCCGAGCTCAAATCGCGCCATCCCGGCATTCCGATCATCGCCTTCCCGCGTCAAGCGGGCGACAAATACATCGGGTTCCATGACATAACCGGCGCAGACTGTGTGGCCGTCGACGATTCAGTCAACCCGGACTGGGTGGCCAAACATGTGCAACCCTCAGGGTGTGTGCAGGGAAACCTCGCCTCGAAACATATGGTTACCGGCGGCGACGCACTGGTCAGAGAAACCCGTCACATCGTGGAAGCACTGAAAAGCGGGCCGCATATCTTCAATCTTGGCCACGGGATCACCCCCGATGCAGACCCCGACAATGTGCAACTGATGATCGACACGGTACGTGGCGGCTGAAGTGGTTCTACAAAAAATACAGCCTGGATATGGGGGCGCTGCCCCCGTCGCCGCAAGCGGCGACTCCCCCGGAGTATTTTTTTGGAACAATGAATAACACTTGAGAAAGTTTTGATCGTTATCATCGCGCTGCGGCACAGGCGGGGACGCCGATGGCCGTAACAGGAGAAGGCCGGTTACGTCGGTCTGTGGGCGGGGTTCTAGGGCCCTGCCCTTCTTCTGTTGATAAATATCCCGGGGGTTTGGGGGCAGCGCCCCCAACCAAAATAAACAGCGCGCGCCCAACGGGCGCGCACATTTTTCAAGCTGGCAGGTCAGGTTCAAATGTCTGACCACCACCATGGGATGCCGACCGGACATCCGTTCGGCCTGCACCGGATGAAAGGGCGTGATCAGTTCAAAGCGCGCTAGTGGCGCTGGCAGGGCCAACGGTTTTATCAATATGAGGATCGTATAGGCACACGCGATTGCGTCCTTCGGCCTTGGCCCGATATAGCGCAAGGTCGGCAGCCCGGATCGCCTGTTCGATCCGGGCGGGGTCCGTCAGACCGGCAATGCCGAAACTGGCGGTCACATTCATAAGAGTGCCGTCCACGGTGATCGGGCAGGCGCGCACGCTTTGACAAAGACGTTCGGCCGCGATCAGCCCATCCCGTGTCACAGTAGCGGGCATGAGAATCACGAATTCTTCGCCGCCAAAGCGGGCGACAATATCGCTTGCGCGGCAGTTGTCCATCAATGCATTGGCAAATTGTTGCAGGGCAGTATCGCCTGCCTGATGACCGAACCGGTCATTGATGGCCTTGAAGTGGTCGATATCGGCGATGATCAGCGACATTGGCCCGCGCCGCAACTGCGCCACCCGCGAATGGAAATTGGTGCGTGTATGCGCCCCGGTCAGCGGATCAAAGCTGATGGCCTGACGCAGACGCTGATTGAGATCATGGATTTCACGCAGGCGGGTGCCCACGAAATAGGCCACCGGTGCCGATAATATCATGGCAATCACCGCCCCTGAAATCATCGTTTTGCGCATCAAATCGGGGGGCATGATCATGAAGTTGAGCAGCACCGAGCCACACACGATCGCGACGACCACAATCGCAGTAAAAAGCCTGACATCGTTGCGGGTCGAAAGGCGCAGTTGCATACCTGTGTTCCATCACTCCTGTCGGATCAGGATGACGCCGGTTTGTTAACAAAACTTCTGGAACCTGCACCCATTCTACAAGCAATTTGCGGTAAAATCTATGATTTCAGAACGATCACCTTGGCGTGACGGGGCCGACACATGGCTGGAAAGCCACGTACCGGCTGATTACGCTTGGTCACAGACCCGTGCAGAAAGGACGCCTTATGCCAACTGAACGCTTTACCTTCCGGGGTCACGCTGGCGACGATTTGTCAGCGCGGCTGGATTTGCCCGAAGGCCCCCATCTGGCGACGGCGCTGTTCGCGCATTGCTTTACCTGCTCCAAGGACATTCCAGCGGCCCGGCGCATCGCGGCCCGGCTGGCGGGGGCTGGCATCGCGGTGCTGCGGTTCGATTTCACCGGGCTTGGGCATTCCGACGGTGAATTTGCCAATACCACGTTCGTGTCCAATGTGGATGATCTCGAATTGGCGGCAGATGCGCTGAAAGCGCGCGGCATGGCACCGGGGCTGTTGATCGGGCATTCTTTGGGCGGGGCGGCTATATTGGCAGCAGCCCGCAAGATCGACAGCGCACGCGCGGTGGTGACAATCGGCGCGCCCTACGATCCCAGCCATGTGACGCATAATTTTGGTGATGCGCTGGATCGCATTGAACAAAACGGTAAGGCCGAGGTTGATTTGGGTGGGCGCAACGTGACCATCGGGCGCGATTTCGTGCGCAGCGTCAACGCCGAAAGCCTGACCGACGAGATCAAGGCGCTGCATCGCGCACTTTTGATCCTGCACGCACCGCGAGATGCGATTGTCGGGATCAATAACGCGTCCGAGATTTTCCGCGCGGCCAAACACCCCAAAAGCTTCGTGACATTGGACAACGCCGACCACCTGATCAGCAACGCCGATGACGCCGAATATGTCGCCGGGGTGATTGCCGCATGGGCCGCGCATTATCTTGATCTGCGTCCCCCGGCCCCGCCACCCGGTGCGCCCGAAGGGATCGTGCGGATCAGCGAAGCGGACCCTGACGGGTTCTTGCAAGATATCAACGCGGGCGAAAAGCATCACGTGCTGGCGGACGAGCCCGAGGCCTATGGCGGCACAGACCGTGGCATGTCGCCCTATGGCTTTCTATCGGCGGGCTTAGGCGCCTGTACGTCGATGACCATCCGCATGTATGCCCGGCGCAAGGGCTGGCCCCTGACCCATGTCAGCGTGGATGTCAGCCACGACAAGGTCCATGCCCAAGACGCCGCGGCGCAGGGAAATGCCAAGGCAGACCGCTTTACAAGGGTGATCCGGCTCAAGGGTGATCTGGACGAAGAGCAGTGCGCCCGTCTTCTTGAGATCGCTGATAAATGCCCGGTTCATCGCACGCTAGAGCGTAGCGCAGAGGTTGTCACCAAACTTGAATGACCCGCGACACGCGCCTTATGGCTTGGGGTGGTCGTCGTATTCGTCGCTCAGAATACGGCGGGCATCGCCTTCGGGATCGTCGTATTGGTTGGATTTCACCGTGTAGACAAAAAACACCAGACCGACACCGCCCAAAAACAGCGAAATGGGAATCAGGTAGGCAAGGATGGTCATGGGGTCACCTTAGGCGAAGTGCATTCAGGGACACCGTAATCGAACTGGCCGACATGGCCAAGGCCGCGATCAAAGGCGAGCAAAGCCCCGCCACCGCCAAAGGCACCGCAATCACGTTATAGACCGTGGCGATGCGGAAATTTTCCCGGATACGCCGGGTGGCCGAGCGAGCGGTGGCGCAGGCCGATGCGATTGGCGACAGATCACCGCCCAAAAGCACGATATCGGAGGCCACGCGCGCCGCATCCAGCGCCGTCGCCGGCGAAATCGAGACATGCGCAGCAGCCAATGCGGCGGTGTCGTTCAAGCCATCGCCGACCATCAGCACTTTGGCGCCCTCATCGGTAAGCGCCTGAATGCGGCTGGATTTGTCGGCGGGCAATGCCTCGGCCAGCCAGCGGGTAATGCCAAGGCGGTTGGCCAGCGCCTCGACCGCCGGGGTGGTGTCGCCCGACATCAGGTAAACGGTTTTGCCTGCCTCCTTCAGCGCCTGAACCGCCTCGGCGGCACCGTCGCGCAGACGGTCAGCAAAGACAAAGGCCACGGGCGCGGTATCGCCTTTTTGCAAGAAGGTGGCGGTTTCCGCGCGGCCCTGCGCACCCGTCCAACTGGCGCGGCCAAGACGGACCTCTTGGCCGTTCAATTGGGCTTTGGTGCCGTAGCCCGGCACCTCGGTCACGTCAGTGACTTGCGCGGGCGCGATCCCGGCCTCGCGCGCGGCGCGGGTGATGGCCTGCGCCAGCGGGTGCGACGAGCCTTGCGCCAACGCCAAGGCCAGTTCGACATCACCACGCGGCAATTGATCAAAGTTGGTCAATTCGGGTGTTCCGGCGGTCAGCGTGCCGGTTTTATCGAACACAACGGTATCGACCTGCGCCAGACGTTCCAGCGCGGTTTCATGCTTGATCAGCATCCCCTTGCGGAACAATCGCCCGCTGGCTGCCGTGGTCACGGCGGGCACAGCCAGACCAAGCGCACAAGGACAGGTGATGATCAGCACAGCGGCGGCGACGTTCAGCGCAGTGCGCAGATCAAAAGTGTAAAGATACCAGCCGACAAAGGCCAAGGCCGACAGGATATGCACCCCCGGCGCGTAAAGTTTCGCCGCCTTGTCAGCCAGCGATGTGTAGCGCGACCGCCCGGATTCGGCGATGGCCACAAGATCCGCCATCTGGTGCAACGATGTATCGGAGCCGACAGCGGTGGCGCGGATGGTCAGCGGGCCTGTCAGGTTGACCTCCCCCGCGGAAACGCTCTGCCCTTCGCTGGCAAAGACGGGCAGGGTTTCACCCGTCAGCAACGAGCGGTCGATTTCCGAGGTGCCTTGGGCGATTTCCCCGTCCACCGGCATCCGCCCACCGGGGCGCACCAAAATCAGGTCGCCCAAGGCCAGTTGTGCCACGTTCACGGTTTCCTCGTCGCCCGTATCGGTCAGGCGGGTGGCGCGCGGCACTTCCAGCGCGGTCAGTTCCTCGGCCGCAGATCGCGCGATTGCACGGGTCCGGTGATCAAGGTAGCGGCCTGCCAGCAGAAAGAATGTCAGCGCAAGTGCGGCATCAAAATAGGCATGTTCCCCCGACAGCGACGTTTCCCAAAGCGAGGTGACGATGGCCAGCAGGATCGCCAGCGTGATCGGCACGTCCATGTTCAGCTGTTTGTTCGACAGTGCTGCCCAGGCGTTGCGAAAGAAAGGCTGACCGGAAAAGGCGATCGTCGGCAGGGCAATGGCCGCGGAAATCCAATGGAACATATCGCGCGTGGCATCCGCCGCGCCGGACCAGACCGACACCGACAAAAGCATGACGTTCATGCTGGCAAAGCCCGCCACGGCCAGCCGCATCAGCAATTCGCGCCCGGCACGGTCATTGGCGGTGGCGTTCAGGGTGCCCGCGTCCAGCTCGTGCGCCTCAAACCCCAAGCCCTCGACCAGTTCTTTCATGTCCTGAGCGGTAACTTCGGGCTCGGCCTCTATGCTGGCGCGTTTCAGGGTCAGGTTGACACGGGCCGATTTGACCTGAGGATGCGCATCCAGCGCCTTTTCGATCTTGGTGATACAGGCCGAACAGTGGATCGTCGGCAAGGACAGCGCAATCTGCGCCGGATCGTGGGGCTGCATCTTGGCCAATTGTTCCGCCGCCGGGGCAGCAACGCAAGCGGGGCACGCCGAAGGCGTAGGGCGCATATTGGCTGTCATTGGCCTTAATCCTTGATCAAAACGACCCGCTGTTGAAACTCGGTCCCGTCAAAGGCAAGGGCCGTCATCCGGATATTCCAATTCCCATCCCCCAAAGGCACGTCGGCCACATAGGCCGATCCGTCAAACTGGAAATCGGGGGTCACATCATCCGCCACATGAGTGGCGCGGCCCACGGTGGCATCCAGCATCTTGACGGCCACGGGCTGCCCGGCCTCGTCGGTGATTGACAGGGTCAGACGGCCATCCTGATGCCGCGCGTCGATTGTCCAGCCCAACGCCTCTTGCGCGGCTTTGCGATCATCGAAAGTCTGGCTGGCAATATACGAGTTACGCACCTCAAGCCCCGGAAAGGTTTTCACAGCGGAATAGGCCAGCAAAAGATTGACCGAGATGATGATCCCGAAAGCCCCAACGAAAATGAACAGGACATGTTTACCAGTGATCTTGCGTTCTGCCATCAGTTGGCCCTTCCATTAAAGAACGTGTCTTCATAGGTGCGCTCACCGTTCGACGTGTCTTCGACCCACAGGCGCACGTCGGTGCGTTCGTCACGTGCCGCGTCCGAACCGGGCGGCGCCATCAGGTAAACCCGTTGCAGATAGGTCGAGTCGGCCGGAACCGTGACGGTGCCGTAAGGCGTACCTTCAAGCTGAATACGGATCGCGGGGTCGCCACTGACAGTCATGCGGAATGGGCGGTCATCGCCGTGCTTGTTGCGCAAACGCACCTCGTAAACATTGCGGATCGTGCCATCGGACAGGGTAACAAAGGTCGGATTGCGCACCGGCGCGACCGTCATATCAATATCCGAGCGGATAAACAGGGCAAACACCAGCAACACGCCAACAAGCGACCATAGCGCAGTATAAAGAACCGTGCGCGGGCGCAGGACATGTTTGATGATCGGCTTGGGCGCGTGGCCCGCGCGTTCATTTTGTTCATCGGTCAGCGCCATATAATCAATCAGGCCGCGCGGTTTGCCAATTTTGTCCATGACCTCATCGCAGGCGTCGATGCACAGCGCACAGGTGATGCATTCCATTTGCTGACCATCGCGAATGTCGATGCCCACAGGGCAGACATTGACGCAGGCCATGCAATCAATGCAATCGCCCTGTTCTTCACCGGCCTTCACCTCGTCCGAGTTTTTCCGCGGTTCGCCGCGCCATTCGCGGTAGCCCACGGTCAGGGTGTCTTCGTCCATCATGGCCGCCTGAATGCGCGGCCAAGGACAGGCATAGATGCAAATCTGTTCGCGCGCGAAGCCACCAAACACAAAGGTTGTGGCCGTCAGAACGCCAATTGTGGTGTAGGCAATCGGATGCGCATTGAGCGTGAACAGATCAACCAACAGGGTCGGCGCATCGGTAAAGTAAAACACCCACGCCCCGCCTGTCGCGACCGCAATCAGCAACCACGACACCCATTTCGTGAGGCGCAGACGCGCCTTGCGGAAATCCATTTTCTTCTGGCGGTGCAGGCGCAGGCGCGCATTGCGGTCGCCTTCGATCCAGCGTTCGACCAAAATGAACAGATCGGTCCAAACGGTTTGCGGACAGGCATAGCCACACCAGACGCGCCCAAGGGCCGAGGTGAACAAAAACAGCCCCAACCCGGCCATAACAAGAAGGCCCGCAACGAAATAAAACTCATGCGGCCAAATCTCGATCCAGAAAAAGAAAAACCGGCGGCTGCCCAAGTCCAAAAGCACGGCCTGATCGGGCAGGTTTGGCCCACGATCCCAGCGAATCCACGGCGTGACATAATAAATCCCCAGGGTGATGATCATGATCACCCATTTCAGGTTGCGGAAATTACCATACACTTTCTTGGGGAAAATAGGTTCCCGCGCGGCGTAAAGACTGGGGGCTTCGGGTTGGGTATCAGACAACGGAATCACTCCGGTATGCGCGTTGTTGTTCCAGCGTGTTGTTTCAGGTGCCAGCCGGTCCAGCCTTGACCTGCATCAAATTCTGAGTCTTAAACTGATCTATTTAGAGCCAGATACAAGCGCGGCCTGCCGCCGCAGGACATCCGCCCTGCCTTGGATAATTTTGAAAAAGCACGCCGGCGTTGACAGCAGGCCGTTATTTCGCGGATAAAGTGGCACCGGCCTTCCAGGAAACGCGCGAACAGGACGGAAGGGCCGGTGCCGAACCCGCAGGCGGCGTGCCGCCCGCGGGTATTCTTTTATGCAAGGGGGCGGGTTATTCGCCGCCACCCAGCTGGTGCACATACGTGGCAACGGCGCGGATTTCAGCCTCAGACAACTGGGCACCGCCCATCGGGGGCATGACACCAAAGCGCGAGTTCATGACCGTTTCCTTGACGGTTTCGTAGTCACCGCCATACAGCCAAATCGCATCGGTCAGATTGGGCGCACCTTGGTAAATATCCCCTTTGCCATCAGCGCCGTGACAGGCCGAGCAGTTGATATCGAACACTTCGGCGCCAGCCTCGACCAACGAGGCATCTTGCGGATCGTAAGCGGGCGACAAGGACATGACATAGTTCACAACCTGTTCAACCTCTTCTTCCGCAAGAAGATCGGCGAAGGCGGGCATTTCGGAATACCGCGCGTCCGGGTCTTGCTCGTTCCGGATGCCGTGGGCGATCGTGTAGTGGATATCGTCGATCGTACCACCCCACAGCCACGCATCGTCCTGCAGGTTCGGATAGCCTTTGGCCCCCGCAGCCCCCGACCCGTGGCACTGAGCGCACCATGTTTTATAGACGGCGGCGCCTGCCGAACTGGCGTAGCCCGACAATTCAGGATCATCCGCGATCGACGCCAGCTCGACCGAGGCAAGCTGTGAGTTGATCTCGGCGTTGGCGGCTTCTGCGGCGGCGATGTCCTGTGCCACGTTCTCACGTGTTGACCAGCCAAGGTAGCCTTTGGTCGCGCCCGAGATCATCGGCCACGCCGGATAGGCAATGCTATACCAGATGGCCCAAACGATCGTGGCGTAGAAAACCCACAGCCACCACCGCGGCAAGGGGTTGTTATACTCTTCGATGCCGTCCCACTGGTGGCCAGTCGTCTCGACCTCGTGTTTCTTGTTCGGTTTCTTAGCCATGTCGTTCACGCCTCCTTGGCGTCGGCCTCGCCCTCGCGGGCGGGCTTGTCTTCGTGCCGGAAGGGGATGCCTGACGGATCTTCGTAGGTCTTGGTGGATCCGGGCCGGAAGACCCAGATCACCACACCGATGAAGAACAAGAACAGGAACAACAGCATCCAGCTATCTGCGAATTCACGGAGAAAGGAATAGGTTTCCATTGGACTGCTCCTTTACCGGCTGGCCACAGGCGTGAAGGTTGAAAAATCAACCAGCGTGCCCAGCATTTGCAGATACGCGATCAGTGCATCGGCCTCAGAGATACCGGCCTGACCGTCGAAATTGCGCACGTTGACGTTTTCGCCATACCGCTCCAACAGACCGTCAATGTCGCCGAACGGATCGGTTTGCACCTGAAAATCGGCCTGCGCGTTTTCGATCATCTCTTCCGTGTAAGGCACACCGACCAGACGATGCGTCTTGAGCAGATCATCGATATATTCACCGTCGATCAACCGATCTTCGAGGAAGCCGTATTTCGGCATCACCGATTCCGGCACCACGCTTTGCGGGTCGCGCAGGTGATCCACATGCCACTCGTCCGAGTATCGGCCCCCGACGCGGGCAAGGTCAGGCCCTGTCCGCTTGGAGCCCCACTGGAACGGGTGGTCATACTGCGATTCCGCCGCAAGGCTGTAATGGCCATAGCGTTCGACCTCGTCGCGCATCGGGCGGATCATCTGGCTGTGGCAGACATAGCAGCCCTCGCGCACATAGATGTCACGCCCGGCCAGTTCCAGCGGGGTGTAGGGGCGCATGCCCTCTACATCCTCGATGGTGTTTTCCAGCCAGAACAGCGGTGCGATCTGAACGATGCCGCCAATGGTCACGACCAAGAAGGCAAAGATCGAAAGAAGCGTGATGTTCTTCTCAAGGATCTTGTGTTTGTCGAGAATTCCCATGGGTCAGTCCCTTTCTTATTCGGCCGGGACAACGGAGTTGCTGGCTTTGACAGCCGGGCTCCGTCTGACGGTCATGTAAAGATTATAGCACATGATGACTGCGCCGGTGATATACAGAACCCCGCCCAAGGCACGCACGACATACATCGGCAGCTTTGCGTCCACGGTATCGGCGAACGAGTTCACCAAGAAGCCGTTGGCGTCCACTTCGCGCCACATCAGGCCCTCCATGATGCCGGTCACCCACATGGAGGCGGCGTAGAGGATGATGCCGATAGTGGCGAGCCAGAAGTGCCAGCTGACCATCGAGAGCGAATACAGGCGTTCGCGGTTCCAAAGACGCGGCACAAGGAAGTAAAGCGCGCCAAAGGTGATCATGCCGTTCCAGCCAAGGGCCCCCGAGTGCACGTGACCAATGGTCCAGTCGGTGTAGTGCGACAGCGAGTTCACCGCGCGGATCGACATCATCGGGCCTTCAAAGGTCGACATGCCGTAGAACCCGATCGAGATCACCATCATACGAATGATCGGATCGGTGCGCAGCTTGTCCCACGCGCCCGACAGGGTCATCAGGCCGTTGATCATGCCACCCCAAGAGGGCATCCACAGCACGATCGAGAACACCATACCCAGCGTCGACGCCCAGTCAGGCAGCGCCGTGTAGTGCAGGTGGTGCGGACCGGCCCAGATATAAATGAAGATCAGCGCCCAGAAGTGGATGATCGACAGCTTGTAGGAATAAACCGGACGTTCGGCCTGCTTGGGCACGAAGTAATACATCATGCCAAGGAAGCCAGCGGTCAGGAAGAAGCCCACGGCGTTATGACCATACCACCACTGCGTCATGGCATCCTGCACGCCCGAGAACACCTGAACCGACTTGGAGCCGAAGATCGACACCGGGATCGACAGGTTGTTGACGATATGCAGCATCGCAACGGTGATGATAAAGGACAGATAGAACCAGTTGGCGACGTAAATGTGACGCTCTTTGCGCTTGACGATGGTGCCAAGGAACACAGCCAGGTAAGCGACCCAGACGATGGTCAGCCACCAGTCGGTATACCATTCCGGTTCCGCGTATTCTTTCGACTGCGTCGCACCCAACAGATAGCCGGTGGCAGCCAGAACGATCACAAGCTGATAGCCCCAAAACACGAACCACGCCAGATTGCCGCCCCAAAGCCGCGCCGCGCTGGTGCGCTGCACGACGTAGAACGATGTGGCGATCAAGGCGTTGCCACCAAAGGCGAAAATCACCGCCGAGGTGTGAAGGGGCCGCAGACGACCAAAGTTCAGGTAACCCTGCGCCCATTCGAAATTAAGCACCGGAAAGGCCAACTGGAACGCGATGAACGTCCCCGCGATGAACCCCACGACGCCCCACAGCGCGGTGGCGATCACACCAGCGCGCACGACGCCATCCATGTATTGGCCGGACAAATCGACATTCGGCACAGGCTCGTCCGTTTGGCGCAGCGTCCAGATAAATAGGCCCATCGCGGCCAGCGCGACCGTCAGCGCGTTGACCAGATAGGCCAGATCGCGCGCGTAGTTTGCAGCAATCAGCGCCAAAAGCGCGATCACTCCAAGCACGATCAGCTTGAAATAGTTCGTCATTTTGCGTCCCTTCGTCTTTATCCGCACGATTCGTCACGACCGCGCGAGCGCGTTTAGACTATCGCTTTAATGCTGATATACAGCAAAAACCGCTTTGATCTGCATCAAGACCCATTGTCGCATTCCTTGATGAACATCAATGCGCACGCCCCCCGCATCAGCGTAACCTAATAACAGACAAAGCAAACAAGAGGGCTCTGCGATGACTTTTAACAGTCTGTTTACCGTTATCACCGACGAAGCGTTGGTAGATGACGTTCTGGGCCATGCGTTGGAAATGGCCCGCGCCCATGATGCACATCTGGATGTGCTGTGCTTGGGCGTGGATCGTAGCCAGACGGGATATTACTATGCCGGGGCAAGTGCGGTTGTGTTACAGGAAACCATCACCCGCGCGCACGATGAATCCGAAGCGATCGAAAAACGCGCGACCAAATTGCTGGACGGCTCGGGGATTCGATGGGCCTCGGAAACCGGGGTGGCGCAACTGGCCGATCTGGGCCGTCATGTCGCAGCCCGCGCCCGGTTTTCCGACATGGTCATTCTGGCACAGCCCTACGGCGAAGGCCGCGGTGCCGAATTGGAGCCGGTAACCGAATCAGCCCTGTTCGAAGCACACATACCCGCGCTTATCGTGCCGGGCGGCGCCAAGCCCAACCCGGCACCGGGCCGGATCATGATCGGCTGGAACGAAAGCCCCGAGGCGCTGATTGCAGTCCGTGCCGCCTTGCCAATGCTGAAACAGGCAGATGTTGCGCATGTGGTGGTCATTGACCCGCCCACGCATGGCCCAAACCGGTCCGACCCGGGCGGGCAGTTGTCGCAATATCTGGCGCGGCACGATGTCAGGGTCGAGATTGACGTGCTGTCGAAAACCCTGCCACGCGTATCAGATGTGATGATGCGTCATGCCGCAGATATGGACGCGGATATGGTGGTGATGGGGGCCTATGGGCATTCTCGCTTCCGCGAGGCGGTGTTCGGCGGCGCAACACGCTACATGCTGGAACAGGCGAAACTACCGGTGTTCATGGCGCATTAACGCTGGTCCCGGCCCGGCTGGTTAACCGGCCGGGTCATAGATCGGTTTGTGCCACGGCGATGCTGCCCTGCGGCGCCATGCGTCACGCAGCCAACATGGCCTTAGGCCAGCAGACCGCCGTCGCTGTCATCGCCCGCCTCGTCCAGCAGGCGGTTGAAATCGGGAACGGTCACATGCCGCTTACCTTCCAGAACGATGACCCCGTCCTTTTTCAGGGCGGAAATCTGGCGGCTGACGGTTTCCAGCGTCAGACCCAGATAATCGGCCATCGCCTCGCGCGTCAGCGGCAGATCAAACACCATAGGCCCCTCTTTCCCGCCCATATTCAACGCGGCATCGCGCCGGGCGATGATCGACAACAGGCTGGCAATCTTCTCGCGTGCGGTTTTGCGGCCAAGCACCAACATCCATTCGCGCGCGGCATCCAATTCATCAAGGGTCATTTCCAGCAGACGCTGCGCGATATGCGGCGTGCGGTTCATCATGTCTTCAAACGGCTGTTTGCGGAAACAACACATCACCACATCTGTGGTTGCGACCACATCATAAGCCGCTGTGCGGCGTCCGGGACGGCCAACGAAATCACTCGGCAGCAACAGGCCCACCATCTGGGTGCGCCCGTCTTCCATGGTTTGGGTCAACGTGGCGATGCCCGACACAACCGAGCCGACGAAATCCATCTTGTCACCGGCCCAGATAACGGTCTGGCCCGCCTCAAAGTTGCGATAGTACTTGATCTGGTCCAGCATCTCCAGCTCATCGGATTCGCACCGCGCGCAAACCGCCCGATGGCGTATCGGGCAATCACCGCATTCACGAGAGATGTCGAACGTGTCTACTTTGAGCATATCTTAATCACTTTGGCGTGTTGATCTGAATCAAGGATTTCGGTCAAAAATCAGTTTACCGCAATCAGCATGGTTACGAAAGCACAACTCGCCGCACTGGGTCTGTTTGACGCGAAGGTACCGCGTTACACCAGTTATCCAACCGCCCCGCATTTCGGGCGCGATATCAGCGGCCAAACCTTTGCAGACTGGATCGAAGCGATCCCGCAGGGCGGCAAGGTGTCGCTGTACGTGCATGTGCCGTTTTGCAGGCGGTTGTGCTGGTTCTGCGCCTGCCGCACCCAAGGCACACAAAGCGACGCACCCGTGGCGGCCTATCTGGAAACGCTGAAGGCTGAATTAAAGATGCTCGGTCAGCACCTGCCAGAAGGTGTGCGCCTGTCGCGTTTGCATTGGGGCGGCGGCACGCCGACACTGTTGCAACCTGCTATGATGGAAGAACTGGCAGTCGCGATCAAAGAGATCGCGCCCTTTACCGAGGACACCGAGTTTTCAGTCGAGATTGACCCCAATGAAATTGACGGCCCACGTCTGGATGCGCTGGCCGCGGCGGGGATGAACCGCGCCTCGATCGGGGTGCAGGATTTCAACGAGGAAATTCAACATTCGATTGGACGGCTGCAAGGCTATGACATCACGAAATGGGCTGCGGACGAGATTCGCGCCCGTGGCGTGGCCAGCCTGAATGCCGATATCCTGTTTGGCCTGCCGCACCAATCCAAGGCGCGGATCACCGAAAGCGTGCAAAAGCTGCTATCGCTGAACCCGGACCGTGTGGCGCTTTATGGATATGCGCATGTGCCGTGGATGGCCAAGCGCCAGCAATTACTGCCCTCGGATGCGTTGCCCACGCCCGAAGAACGTCTGGACCTGTTCGAGACCGCACGCCGGCTGTTCGTTTGGGACAATTATGCCGAGATCGGGATCGACCATTTCGCCACGCAAACGGATGGCCTGACCATCGCGCAAAAGGCGGGTCGTCTGCGCCGGAATTTCCAAGGCTATACCGACGACACTGCCGATGTTCTGATTGGCGTTGGAGCCTCTTCGATCTCGAAATTCCCGCAAGGCTATGCGCAAAATGCGCCCGCGACCGGTGCGCATACCGCCGCGATTCGCGAAGGGCAGTTTTCCACCACGCGCGGCCATGCGTTTACAGCCGAAGACCGCCTGCGCGGGCGCATGATTGAACAGTTGATGTGCGAATTCCGTGTCGACACCGCCGAGATTTGCGAAAGTTTCGGGGTCAGCCCGCAAACCGTTCGCAACATCCTTGATGACAGCGCCGCGCAGTTTTCCGGGCTTTTGCAAGTGGATGATGGCGGCATGTTCGTGCCGCAAGAGGCCCGTGCACTGACCCGGATGATCGCCCGCAGTTTCGATGTCTACGATCTTAGCACCGCGGGCCACAGTTCGGCTATATAGGGCCGGTGCGGGCCGTTACGCCATGCGCATCGCAACCTTCAACGTCCAGAACATGCGGTTGCGCGCAGGACGTCTCAGCGGTGCGCGTGATGATGACACGCCTGACACGTCAGAACCTACGCTGGACCAAACTGACCGGGCGCTGACCGCACAAGTTATCCGCGATCTGGATGCCGACGTGCTGATCCTGCAAGAGGTGTTTGACAGCGCCACGCTGGATCATTTTCACGATCGGTTCCTGATCCCCGCCGGGGCCGCCCCCTATCCGCATCGCAGTTGCCTGCACGGCAATGACGGGCGCGGGCTGGATCTGGCGCTGCTCAGCCGGATCGCGCCGCTTGAGGTGGTCAGTCATGCTGACATCACACCCGCCGATCTGGGGCTGTCCCCACCGCCGGGCCAAGATCCGGATGCGCCCGTATTCCGTCGGGATTGTCTGCGGATCGAGATGCCGGGCCTAACCCTGTTCGCGGTGCATTTCAAAGCCCCCTACCCCAAGGCCGGCACGGCCTTTCCCGTGCGCGAACTGGAAGCGCGGGCAACCCGCCGCCTGATCGAACGTCGCTTTGACGATCCCGCGCAGGCCATGTGGTTGATCCTTGGCGATGTGAATGACCCTTGGCATCCCGCACAGCCCCCGGCCACGGCCCCCATCCTGCCGCCGTTTTCCGTCAACCTGATGGAGCGTTTGCCACGCGGTGCGCGTTGGTCCTACCACGATGCGTGGTCGGGCCAGTATGGCCGGCCCGACAAACTGCTGGCCAGCCCGGCCTTGGCCCGTGCCTGCCCCGACGCTGTGCCAGACATTCACCGTCAGGGGTTGGGGCTTGAGGCCGCCCGTCATCGCGGCGCGCATTTGCCGCAAACCGGGCACCATCGGCCCCATTCCAGCGACCATGCAGCCGTAGTGGTTGACCTGCCAGTGCGTGCTGCGGATTAAGCCGACAAGTCCAGCGCGGCCTGCAGCAGCGTCTTGGCATACTCGGTCTGCGGACGCTCGAACAAATCCTCGGCACTGCCATATTCCACGATATCGCCCTGTTTCATCACCACGACGCGGTGGCTCATGGCGCGGACAACGGCCAGATCGTGACTGATGAACAGATAGGCCAGCCCATATTTCACCTGCAACCGGCGCAAAAGGTCCACGATTTGCACCTGCACCGTCATGTCCAGCGCCGATGTCGGCTCGTCCAGAACCACCATCTTGGGCCGCAATATCATGGCGCGGGCGATGGCAATCCGTTGCCGCTGGCCGCCTGAAAATTCATGCGGGTAGCGGTCCATCGTGGCCGGGTTCAGATCGACCTCTTCCATCACCTCGGCCACCAAATCACGCTCTTTGCGGCCGTCTGGGTTGCCATGCACGCCCAAGCCTTCGGCGATGATCTGTTCACAGGTCATGCGGGGCGACAGGCTGCCGAATGGATCCTGAAACACGATCTGCATATCCCGCCGCCGTTTGCGCAACTTGCGGGTGGACCAGCCATGCACATCCTCACCGTCAAAGGTGATCCCGCCCTCGGATTGGATCAACCGCATGATCGCCAGAGCCAGCGTGGTCTTGCCCGATCCGCTTTCACCGACGATGCCCAATGTCTCTCCGGCGCTTACGCCGATGCTGGCATCGTTGACCGCCTTTACGTGGCCAACCGTCCGGCGCAAGAACCCTTTCTGGATCGGAAACCAAACGCGCAGACCATCGGTTTTTACCAATTCCCGCGGGTTGTTCGGCACAGGCCGCGGCTGCCCCGAAGGCCGCGCCGCCAGCAATGTGCGGGTGTAGTCGTGTTGCGGGTTAGCGAAAATCTGCGCCGTCGGCCCGGCCTCGACGATGCGGCCCTCCTTCATGACGCACACTTTGTCGGCAATGCGCTGCACCACGTTCAGGTCATGGGTGATGAACAACAGGCCCATGCCCTCGTCGCGCTTCAACTCGTTCAGCAATTCCAGAATTTGCGCCTGAATGGTCACATCCAGCGCAGTTGTCGGTTCGTCCGCGATCAGGATATCGGGCTTGTTGGCCAACGCCATGGCGATCATCACCCGCTGACGTTGCCCACCGGACAACTGGTGCGGATAGGCCGTCAGGCGGCTTGCCGCGTCATGGATGCCCACGCGTTCCAGCAGTTCGACGATACGTGCGCGCGCCTCGTCGCCGGTCAGGCCCTGATGCAGTTCCAGCGACTCGGTGATTTGCTTTTCCAGCGTATGCAGCGGGTTCAGGCTTGTCATCGGCTCTTGAAAGATAAAGCTGATGTCGTTGCCGCGCACCTTGCGCAAACGCTTGTCAGACGCGCCGATCATTTCCTGCCCGTCATAGGTAACGCTGCCCGCCACCTGCGCCGAGCCGCCCAGCAAGGATACGGTGCTCAGCGCCGTCACCGATTTGCCCGAGCCGCTTTCGCCCACCAGCGCCACGGTTTCGCCCTGGTCGACGCTGAAAGACACACCATGCACGGCAGGCACAATCTGCCCGTCCTGCTTGAACCCGACCGTCAGGTCTTTGACCGTCAGCAAACTCATTCAAAAGTCTTTCTTGGATCAAACGCGTCGCGCACGCCTTCAAAGATGAAAACCAGCAGCGACAGCATGATGGCGAATGCGAAAAACGCGGTGAAGGCCAGCCACGGCGCCTGAAGGTTCTGCTTGGCCTGAAGCGTCAGTTCGCCAAGGCTGGGGGAGGACGACGGCAAGCCAAAGCCCAGAAAATCCAAGCCCGCCAAAAGAGAGATCGTGCCGGTGATGACAAAGGGTAACATGGTCAGCGTGGCCACCATGGCATTGGGCAGCATATGGCGGAACATGATCGTCAGGTTACCAACACCCAACGCCCGCGCCGCGCGCACATATTCCAGATTGCGCGCCCGCAGAAATTCGGCCCTGACCACCCCAACCAGCGCCATCCAGCCAAAGAAAACGGTAATGGCCACCAACAACCAGAAACTGCGCGGCAAGATGGCGAACAGGATGATGATTACGTATATTTGCGGGGTCGAGGCCCAGATTTCGATGATCCTTTGAAAGATCAAATCCAACCAACCGCCGAAAAACCCCTGTATCGCACCGGCAAAAATTCCGATCAGCGAAGACAGCGCCGTAACGATCAGCGTGAACATTACCGACAGGCGGAACCCATAAATCACCCGCGCCAGCACGTCGCGCTTGGTGTCATCCGTGCCCAGCCAGTTCTGCCCGTTGGGCGGCAGCGGTGCCGCGCCGGGACGGTCCACCGTGGTATCATAGCTATAGGGGATCGGCGGCCAGATCATCCAACCTTTGGCGATCTCTTGGGTGTCGATGACCCCGTCGGCAGCATCTTCGATCACGCCCTCGGGATCGTCAAAACACGCATCCATCCCGCCCGAGGTGATCAGGCATTGCACCTCAATGTCGCGATAAATCGCTTCGGTCTGAAAATCGCCGCCAAATTCAGTTTCAGGATAAAAATTCAAGATCGGCGTGTAATAGCCGCCCCGGTATTGCACGAGGATCGGTTTGTCATTGGCCACAAACTCGGCAAACAAAGTCAGCACGAAGATCACCGAGAAGATCAGCAACGACCAAAAGGCACGCTTGTTGCGTTTGAAATTGCGCCAGCGGCGCTGATTGAGAGGGGACAATGCCATCGCCTAGCCCTCGCGCTTTTCAAAGTCGATCCGCGGATCGACCAGCACATACATCAAGTCCGACAGGATATTGACCAACAGGCCGATCAATCCGAACAAAAACAGCGTGCCAAACATCACCGGGTAATCACGGCCAACCGCCGCCTCGAACCCCAATCGCCCCAGACCATCCAGCGAAAAGATCGTTTCAATCAGGACCGAGCCACCAAAGAACACCCCGATAAATACCGTCGGAAACCCTGCAATCACGATCAGCATGGCGTTTCGAAAGATATGCCCATACAGCACACGGCTTTCACTGAGCCCCTTGGCGCGGGCTGTCATCACGTAATGCTTTTTTATCTCGTCTAGAAAACTGTTCTTTGTCAGCAGCGTCAGCGTGGCAAAGGCGGAAATGGTCGAGGCCAGCACCGGAAGCGTGATGTGCCAGAAGTAATCGGCAATCTTGCCAAACAAACTAAGCTGCTCCCAGTTGTCCGAGGTCAGGCCGCGCAACGGGAACAGTTGGAAATAACTGCCCCCCGCGAACAACACCAACAGCATGATCGCAAACAGAAACGCCGGGATTGCATAAGCCACGATGATGATGCCACTGGTCCAAGTATCAAAGCGCGATCCATCATACACCGCCTTGCGGATGCCCAGCGGGATCGAAATGATATAGGCGATCAGCGTGGACCACAGCCCAAGGCTGATACTGACCGGCATCTTTTCGAGCACCAGTTCCGTGACCTCGATCTTGCGGAAATAACTTTCGCCAAAATCAAAGCGCATATAATTCCATAGCATGTTCACGAAGCGTTCAAGCGGGGGCTTGTCCAGCCCGAATTGGCGCTCCAACTCTTCGATCAACTCGGGCGGCAGACCGCGTGCGCCCAGATACTGCTCGTTGCCACCGCCGCCGCTGGTCATATCTTGGCCTGCGTCGCTGCCCGACCCCGAGAAGCTGTCAAACACGTCGCCTTGGCCCTGCATATTGGCGATCACCTGTTCAACCGGGCCGCCGGGCACGAATTGCACAAGGGCGAAATTGATCACCATGATCCCCAGCAACGTGGGAATGATCAGCAGCAACCTGCGCAGGATATAGGCGCCCATCGGCGGGTTACCTCAGCGCACCCGAGGCTTTCAGCGCCTCGGCCTTATCGGCGTTGAACCACCAGAAATCCAGCACGCCCAGCGCATAGGGCGGCAGCGTTTCGGGATGTTCGTACATGTCCCAATAGGCCACCCAGTTGCTGTCGTTATACCACACCGGAACCATGAAAAATTCATGGCGCAAGGCGCGGTCCAGCGCGGTTAGGGCTGTGTCTTCCTCTTCGCGGGTTTCCGCGTTCAGTGCCGCCTCGATGATCGCGTCAACCAGCGGGCTGGCCAGCCCGGCGGGATTGAACAGGCTAAATTCCGCCTCGGTCGAGCCGTAACGCTGCATCAACCCGGTGCCCGCCCCCAGAAAGGTGGTGTAACTGTCAAACACCAGATCATAGTCGCGGTCGCGTTCGCGCAGCGTGTATTGCGACGGATCGACCTTTTCGAACCGCGCGTCGATGCCCATCAGTTGCAGGTTGCTGACGAAACTGTCCACCACGGCACCCAGCGTCGCCGATCCCGAGGACGGGATTGGAAAGTCGATGCTCAAAAGCCGTCCATCGGCGTTGCGCCGCTTGCCGTCGTCGTCCACGGTCCAGCCTGCATCGTCCAGCAGTTTCATGGCGCGGCGCAAATTGCGGCGGTCGTTCAGGCGGTCGGGTTTCGACGTATGCGCCGTAACCGCCGGGTCGCTCAGGAGTTCAGGCGGCACCACGTCGCCAAGGCTTTGCAGCAGCTCAAGTTCGGGCCCTTGTGGGACACCGGTGGCTTGCAGCGGCGTGTCCTGAACAAATGACTGGCGCTGCTTGAACAGCCCGTATTGCAGGGACTCGTTGGTCCATTCGAAATTATAGGCCAGCGCAATGGCTTGACGCACACGTTTGTCCTTCAGCGCGTCGCGGCCAAGGTTGAACACGATGCCGTTCGGGGTGGGTGGTGTGCCGTCGGGTAGTTCTTCAAGTTTGACATGCCCGGCATTGACCGCCGGAAAATTATACCCCGTCGCCCATTTCTTGGAATTGGTTTCGTTGCGGAACGTATATTCACCCGCCTTGAACGCCTCGAATGCGGCGCTGTCATCGGCAAAATATTCAACCCGGATGGTATCAAAATTGTGCCGCCCCTGATTGATCGGCAAATCCCAGCCCCAATAATCGGGATTGCGTTCATAGACGATGCGGCGGTTCACGTCATAGCTGGCCACCTGATACGGGGCCGATCCCGGCGCGGCCTCAAGCCGAGACTCGTCCAGCCGGGCGCCGGTCTCTTCATACCATTTGCGCGGGAAAACCGGGGTGCCGCCCACCTGATCAATCAACGACCGGCGCGAGATACCCTCGGCAAAGGTGAACTTGACGGTGTGATCGTCCAGTGCCTCGGCCCCGGTCACGCGGCGGCTGACGGCCTGCGCATAAGATGGCAGGCCCTGTTCCAAAAATAGGTTGTGCGAAAACACAACGTCATGCGCTGTGACAGGCGTGCCATCGGCAAACCGCGCCTCGGGGCGCATGTGGAAAATCACCCACGTCTTGCCCGGATCGTATTCAAGGCTTTCAGCCAAGAGACCATAAGATTCGCCATAGGCATCCGCGGGCGCAGGCCCACCACCGGCGGGCATATCCCCCAGTAGGCTTTCGTAAACCATCCAAGACAAGGTGCCAGCCCGCCCCTTGCGCGCATAAGGGTTCATAGAATCAAACGTGCCCGGTGCATAAATCGAGATTTCGCCGCCCTTGGGGGCGTCCGGATTGACGTAGTTGAAATGCGTGTAATCGGCGGGATAGCTAAGATCGCCGTAAAACGAATAGCCATGCGCGCGGATCACCTGATCCTGACTTTCGTCCGCCAATGCCACATGCGTGATCATCGCCCCGATCGCCAAAGCCATCAACGCCAGAACCGTGCGGCGTGAACGGTTGTCTGGCCTCGTTCGGGCAACGGCCCGGTTGCGGTGTCTGATCATCGCAATCTCCTTCATCCCTAATATGGGATTTGGTGCATTTGCTGCGCGTGCCAAGCTAATGGAGGGGCGCGCCCATGTTCAAGCACCGAAACGGGCATCGGCGCATTTCGGTGCTCACAAAAACGTAAGGCCGCCCATGGGATGCACCAAGGGCGGCCCTGACTTTCGGGGAACGGCGCAGAATTATTCCGCGGCGGTCTGCATGTATTTGATCAACGCCGCGCGGTCATCTTCCTTTTTCATGCCGCGATAGCTCATCTTGTTGCCGGGCGCATAGGCCTTGGGATCTTCAAGCCAAGCGTTCAGCTCGTCCACGGTCCAGGCCCCTTCCAACTCTTCCAGCGATTTCGAATAGCGGAAGCCATCGACACTGGCGATATCACGGTCGACGATACCGTACAGATGCGGACCAACGCCATTGGCGCCATCGTCCAACTTGTGACAGGCCCGGCACCCGCGCCACAGTTTTTCACCATCCGCCGGATCAGCGGCGGCAACCAGTCCCGCAAAGTCCGATCCGCCGGCTGTGTCGGTTGCGGCAGCGGCTTCGGCTTCCGCTGCGGGCGTGCCCTCAGCCTCGGTGGTCACAGGTTCTTCTGCGGTCACTTCCTCGGCAGCGGTTTCTTCATCCTGCGCCGGCACTGGATCGGCCTGCGCCATTTCGGTCGCCGCACCTTCCTCGGCGGCAGGCTCGGCTGCGGCCTCTTCCTCGGCGGCGGGCACCTCAAGCGTGGTCATGTCGCCATCGGTCTGGTCCAGATAGGCAATCACATTCACACGATCTTCGATTTTGCCAAGGCCGGCAAATCCCATCGTGGTGCCCGGTGCGTAGGACGCAGGGTTTTCCAAAAATGCGCTCAATTCCTGGGGGGTCCAAACATCGGCCACGGCGACAAGGCTGCCTGAGTAGCCAAACCCCTCTGCGGCGGCAACGTCACGCCCGACCACGCCATGCAAATAAGGCCCGGTACCATTGGCACCTTCGTCCAGCTTGTGGCAGGCCTTGCACTTGTTGAAAACGCGTTCGCCTTTGCCCAGATCGGCCGAGGCGTAAAGCTCTTCAAAGCTGGGGCCTTCTTCGACCACTTCTTCGGCCTCATCATCAGCGCCGGTTTCGATCACGTACCCTTGCTGGTAATCATCCCCATAACCACCGCCGGTGTGATACAGAAGCTCGGCCGCCCACTGCCCCAAAAGAAAGATCAGCAGGGCGCCACAGAAGCTGCCCAGGACCTTCGTAAATGTCATTGTATCGAACATTAGCCCGTTTCCCGTTAGTATCCGTCGCGCGGTATCTATCCGCTTCCCCTTGTCCGGCGCAAGGTGTAGTTTGCGCGACCAAACGCCCGACCGCTTAAGTTTTGACAGGAAACAGCCCAAAATGACACAGCGCATAGCCTTTCAAGGTGAGCCCGGCGCCTATTCGCATCAGGCCTGCCACGAAACCTATCCCGACATGGAGGCGATGCCCTGCCGCACCTTCGAGGACGCCATCGAAGCAGTGCGCGAAGGACAAGCCGCACTGGCCATGCTGCCGGTTGAAAACTCGACCTTCGGGCGGGTGGCCGATATTCACCACCTGTTGCCAAAATCCGGGCTGCATATCGTGTCCGAGGCGTTTGTGCGCGTGCACATCAACCTTTTGGCGCTGCCCGGCACGCGGCTAGAGGATGTCGACCGCGCCATGAGCCACACCATGCTGTTGGGACAATGCCGCAACTTTCTGGCCAAAAACGGAATTCGCCGGATCACCGGCGCGGATACCGCCGGGTCGGCGAAACATGTGGCCGAAGTGGCCGAACCGGGCCTTGCGGCGCTTGCCAGTGAGCTGGCGGGCGACATCTATGGCCTGAACGTGCTGGCCCGCCACATCGAGGATCACGGCAACAATACCACCCGGTTTCTGGTGATGGCGCCCAAGGCGGATTTGTCGCGCCGGGGTGACGACGGCATGATGACCAGCTTTGTGTTTCAAGTGCGCAATATTCCTGCCGCGCTGTATAAAGCGATGGGCGGTTTCGCGACCAATGGCGTGAACATGACCAAGCTGGAAAGCTACATGGTCGACGGATCATTCACCGCGACGCAGTTCTATGCCGATATTGAAGGGCATCCCGATGATCCGGCTGTGCAGCGCGCGCTGGACGAATTGGAATATTTCACGTCAGACATCACCATGCTGGGCGTCTATCCCGCCGATCCGCGCCGCCACTGAACGTTCGCGCCAGCGGCCCGCGCCTTACCCGTCCCGGCTTAGGCCGAGGTTGCGGGTTTGTTGCGGTTTTCCACATCGGTTGCAAATTCCGCCACGCGCTTGCGAAAGCGGCGCGTCAGCCTCTTGCGTGCCAGTTTAATCGATTGCAGCATCAACCGCGCCGCCAGTGTTTTGGGTTCAAGCACAAGAGCCACGCTCAGCCGCGTGCGGTTGCGGGACAGCGCCACCAGATCAACCTCGAACTGCGCTTTCAAATTGCGCGAGCGGGCATCGGCCAGCACACCGTTGGGTCGGTCCATGCGCGCCAGTTCAATCTTGATCTCACGGCGTTTGCCGCGCAGCATGAACGCAGCGTCCCAAGTCATGCCGGGCCCCGGTTGCGCCAGACTGTCGCTGCGCTGCACCTCGGCCCCGCGCCGCAAGGCCTGACGTTCGAACGCCTGAAAATCGGTGACTGCGGCGAATACCGCATCAATCGGCGCTTCGATATCCTCGTGACTACTGAAATTCATATACTCGACCCGTTACTACCATTCGTGCAGTTTCGCCTTAATCCAAGCTGTCCGCAAGCCAGTTGCGCAGTAAAAACTGCGCAATTGCACCCTTGCGCGCCGGGGCCAGAAACGGATGCTCGCCGGCAAAAGCCTGCATGACATCTTCGCGCGTCATCCAAAGGGCATCCTCGATTTCCACAGGGTCGATGGTGATCACGTCCGATAGCGCCTCGCCGCGACAGCCGATCATCAGCGACGCGGGAAACGGCCACGGCTGGCTGGCCAGATAACTGACGTCGCCCACCTTGATGCCGGTTTCCTCATCCACCTCGCGGCGCACGGCGGCCTCGATGGTTTCGCCGGGTTCCACAAAGCCCGCCAACAGTGAATACATCCCCTCGGGCCATCCGGGCGACCGGCCCATCAGCACGTTGTTGCCACGGGTGATCAACATGATGACCACAGGATCGGTGCGCGGAAAATGCACCGCCCCGCAAGACGCGCACTGCCGCTGCCATCCGTGGCGCTGCATGGTGCTTTGCGCCCCGCAGCGGGCGCAAAACCCGTGCGAGGCGTGCCATCCCAGCAAGCCACGCGCCGTCGCCGCCAGTTCGGCGTCACGCGCGCTAAGCCGTGTCATCACCCGCCGCAACTCGGCGAAAACAGTATCTTGCGGCAGATCGGGATGGGCCTGTTCCGACATATCCAGAAACTGGTTCAGTCCAGACTCGTCCACCCCCTCGGGCCGCCAGCCCGAGATATCATGCGCAAAGATCAAGCGGCTGTTTTCGTCCTGCCCCAGCAAAATCGGCGGCCCGTCGGCCTGCGCCAGCACCGGATGATCCATCGGCAGGCGAATCAGACCATCCAGTGTTTCTGCCCGAACCAGCGGCTTGCCCCGCCACAGCAGCAGCGTGTCGGCCTGCCCGTTTGCAACCGCTTGGCTAAGGGCCGCATCATCGCCGCGCAACGCATGGGCGCGATCCAGCGCCGACCCTCCGAATGTCACCGTTTCTGCATGCCGCATGACCAGCCTCCTTTTTGCGATCACAGGTGGCACGACGGGCACCTCCGGGCAAGCGGGCAATACGATCACAGCGACAAGAAGCGCTTGGGCGTTGCAATTTCCGGATCAACGCATTGGTAAAAATACGCGATTTTCCACCCAAACGAGATTGCGCGCCGAATCATTACCCCCCATACTGCGACGTGTTCGAGTGTATTGTGTTCCGTCGGCGCAAGCCGACCGTTTGTTAAAACCACGCCACAGCCAAGACCGTGATGGAGACCCCTCAAAAGTGGCCGTACACAGTGCCGAACGACCGGACAAAAGCCCTCAATGCAAGCCCGCGTCATACCCTCGGCTTAAGCTGCGGCTACTGGAAACAACCGACATTCACGGCCATCTTTTGCCGTTCAACTACTATACGAACAAAGGCGACCAACCCACAGGGTTGGCCCGTGTCGCCACCCTGATCGGGCAGGCCCGACGCGAAGTGAAAAATTGCCTGCTGTTCGACAATGGCGATTTTCTGCAAGGCACCCCGTTGACGGATCTGACGATGCAGAAAACCAACGGCTGGACAGGGCCGCACCCGGTGATCCGCGCAATGAACCAGATCGGCTATGACTGTGTCGGAATTGGCAATCACGAATTCAATTTCGGCTTGCCCGCACTGAACGACGCCCTCGATCAAGCCGAATTTCCAGTGACCTGCGCCAATGTGATCGACTGCACGACAGGCGCGCCGATCTTTGCGACGTTTCAAATGTTGACCCGGCAAATGCAAGACGAAACCGGATGCGCGCATGACCTGCGGATCGCGGTGATCGGTCTTGTTCCGCCACAGGTGGCAGTATGGGACCGGACCCAACTGCACGATCTGGTGGACGTTCACGGGATTACCGAAACCGCCCGCCGTGTGGTGCCTATGGCCCGCACCGCCGGGGCCGATCTGGTCATCGCGCTGGCCCATACAGGCATCGCTTCCGGTCCCGACTGCCCCGAACAGGAAAACGCGGCATTGGCACTGGCGTCTGTGCCGGGGTTGGATGCGGTGCTGGCGGGTCATAGCCATCAGGTCTTTCCCTCACCCATGCATGCGGATTTGCCGGGTGTCGATGCCAAGGCGGGCACATTGAACGACACACCGGCCATTATGGCCGGGTTTGCCGGGTCGCATCTTGGGGTTCTTGATCTGACGTTATCGCAGGGCCCAAGTGGCTGGCATGTCACGGCGCACCGGGCCGAGGCCCGCCCGGTCAAGACCAAAGACGGCCACTGCGCGCCGCCCGATCCTGCGCTGACGGAGGCGTTGGACAAGGCGCACCAGCATACGCTGGCGCTGATCGAAACGCCGTTGAACAGGGCAACCGCCCCCTTGCACAGTTATCTGGCGACAATACGCACCGACCCGACACTACAACTGGTCAACCGGGCACAAGCACGCGCCTTGGCCGAGGCGGTGCAGGGAACCCCGGACGCGCAGTTACCACTGCTGTCCGCAACCGCGCCGTTCAAAACCGGCGGGCGGGGCGGGCCGCAACACTACACGGACATGCCCGAAGGTCCGGTGCGCCTGCGCAACGCTGCTGATCTATACGGCTTTCCCAATACATTGGTGGGCGCACGCATCACCGGGGCACGCCTGCGCGACTGGCTTGAACGCGCGGCAAGCTGCTTTCACACTTTGGTCCCCGGCCAGCAAGACCAACCGCTATGGGACGCACGCCAGCCCGGTCATGCCTTCGACATGATCGACGGGATCACCTACCAGATCGACCTGTCTCAACCGCCACGCTATGCGGGCGACGGACGCCTTGCCAATCCCCATGCGACCCGCGTGCAAGAGCTACGCCACAACGCGCGGCCCGTGTTGGAGGAGGATCGTTTTTTGATCGCCACCAACAGTTACCGCGCCTTTGGCGGCGGGCCGTATATGGCCTTGCCGGACGACGATATTGTTGTCAAAGGCGCGACGCCGGTGCGTGATATTCTGGCCAGCTACATCCGCGACCATGGGCCGATTTCGGATCACATCACCCCGGTCTGGACCTTCACCGCATGGCCCGGCACAAGCGCGATTCATTTCACCGGCCCCGGCCTGCGCGCCTATCCGCAAACGATTGCCGATCTTGGAGCGGAGGATTTGGGCGACACTCCCGAAGGGTTCATGCGCCTGCGGTTGCCGCTGGACACTGGCCCGATCACCGCCCCCCTTGCGAATCCGCGCCAAGACCCCTAGATAGCGGATTGAGAGGTTGGCGCGGGCAGGCGCCTCGCCAACCCGGTCAGGTCCGGAAGGAAGCAGCCGTAACGAGCCCCGCTTGGGTCGTTGTCCAACCTCTCACCTTCATCCTTTTTCCGGTGGCGAAAGACAGGTCTGCGGCAGCATAACGCCGATGGATGGACCTAGCCTTGCGCCGGGATGGCATCTTGTCAAAGCGCCATGCGAAAGGGCCGGGATATCTTCGATCACGCGCAGACGTCAGGCTTTGGTTGCCCAGTCCAGCTGTTCAGGGGTCTCCACTGCGCATGGGCGCACCGCACGCAGCCGCTCCAACGCTTTGTCCGGCGCCTCTCCAGCCTCAACCATCAACCGCAGCGCCGCCATGCCTGATCGCCCGCACCCGCCCATGCAATGGATCAAAACGCGCCCCTTGCCCTGCAAGGCCGACAGTGCTGCATGGCTGGCCTGATGCCACGCCTCCTCGGCCGCGGGCCCCGGTGCATCCATGTCAAGAACCGGCACATGCATCCAGCGCGTGCCCATATCCTGCAACTGAGCCCCGATATCATGATGCCCGGTCGCGCGCAGTTCGGGCGATGACAGCATGGTGATCACCAAAGCCGGGCGCCAATCGTGCAGATGCGCCATATCCTCGGTGTAATGGCCACCGCGCCCCGGCATCGGCGCGACCGCCAAGATACCACCGGCGACAGGCAACGCATGTATGATGAACCCTGACATAGGCTTTATACGTCAAAGGCTGCAGGCCACGCCTGCCACCCCATGCCACGGCAGCCTTTGATACTTTTACCGCGCCGAATCCCCCTAAGCCGCATAACTCATCCCCGCCGGTCATTTGCACATGGCTGATCCTTGCCCCATCGACCCACAAAAGCAAGGTAGACGCCCCCTGCCCTCGGCTTTAGGTTGGCGGGTGACCCGCGAATCCAGCAAGGCCCGAAATGAACGACACCCCCGCCAAGCCTTATCAGGTTCTCGCCCGGAAATACCGGCCCGAAACCTTTGCCGATCTGGTGGGCCAAGACGCCATGGTACGCACCCTCAAGAACGCCTTCATGGCGGATCGGATCGCGCAGGCCTTTATCATGACGGGCATTCGCGGCACCGGCAAAACCACCACCGCGCGGATCATCGCCAAGGGCATGAACTGCATCGGCCCCGATGGCACCGGCGGCCCCACCACCGATCCCTGCGGCGTGTGCGAACATTGCACGGCGATCATGGAAGGCCGCCACGTCGATGTGATGGAGATGGACGCCGCCAGCCGCACCGGCGTGGGCGACATTCGTGAAATCATCGACTCGGTCCACTATCGCGCGGCCTCGGCCCGCTACAAGATTTACATCATCGACGAGGTGCACATGCTCTCGACCAGCGCGTTCAATGCGCTGCTCAAGACGCTTGAGGAACCGCCCGAGCATGTGAAATTCATCTTCGCCACCACGGAAATTCGCAAAGTTCCGGTGACGGTACTGTCGCGCTGCCAGCGTTTTGACCTGCGCCGCATCGAACCCGAGGTGATGATCGGCCTTTTGCGCCGTATCGCCGACGCCGAAAACGCGCAGATCACCGATGACGCGCTGGCGCTAATCACCCGTGCCGCCGAAGGCTCGGCGCGCGATGCCACCTCGCTTCTGGATCAGGCCATCAGCCACGGCGCAGGCGAAACCGGTGCCGATCAGGTCCGCGCAATGCTTGGGCTGGCCGATCGCGGCCGGGTGCTGGATCTTTTCGACCTGATTATGAAGGGCGATGCGGCGGGCGCGCTGACCGAACTCTCGGGCCAATATGCCGAAGGGGCCGATCCCATGGCGGTGCTGCGTGACCTGGCCGAGATCACGCATTGGATTTCCGTGGTCAAGATCACCCCCGAGGCGGCGGACGATCCCACCATCGGCCCCGACGAACGCGCCCGCGGTCAACAGATGGCCGACACCCTGCCAATGCGGGTATTGACACGCCTGTGGCAAATGCTGCTGAAAGCGCTGGATGAGGTGGCCGAAGCCCCCAATGCAATGATGGCCGCCGAAATGGCGATCATCCGTCTGACCCATGTCGCCGATCTGCCCAGCCCCGAGGAACTGGTACGCAAACTGCGCGACATGCCAGCCCCCACGCCGCCCGGGCCGGGCAGTAGCGGCGCATCACATGGCGCACATGCGCCCGACGGATCAGGTCAGACGACACAGGCGCAAAGCTCTCAGACAACACCCGCGCCCACGCATCGCGGCCCGTCAGGCCCCAGTGCCTCGGGCAACGCGCAGGCGCTTGCCGTGGCCGAGGACCACGCCTTGGCGCATTACCCGACCTTCGATCATGTGGTCGAATTGATCCGCGCGCAGCGTGACGTCAAACTTCTGGTCGAGGTCGAAAGCCATGTGCGTCTGGCCTCCTACCGGCCCGGTCGCATCGAATTTCAACCCACCCCCGATGCACCTCAGGATCTATCACAGCGGCTTGCGGCTGCCTTGCAACGCTGGACCGGCAGCCGCTGGGGTATCACCCTTGTCAACGAAGGCGGGGCCGACACCATCGCGCATGTGCGCGACGCTGCGGAAAACGCCCTGCGCGCCGAAGCGCAGGGGCACCCGATGGTTCAGGCCGTGCTCAGCGCCTTTCCCAAGGCGCGGATCACCTCGATCCGAACCGAAGACGACATTGCCGCAAATGCCAGCGCCGAAGCCCTGCCCGAAGTCGAAGATGAATGGGATCCGTTCGAGGAAGATTGACGCCACGGGCGACGCTGCCTTGCCTTCTGCTCACCAGACCCCGATATGTATTATAGCAAGATTTAACCGGCCTCAAAGGTCGGGTGACCCAAGGAGATAGCCAAGATGTTCAAAGGATTGGGCCAAATGGGCGATATGGCCAAGATGATGAAGGCCGCCCAGGAAATGCAGCAAAAGATGGCCAGCCTGCAGGAAGAAATGCACCAGATCATCGTCGAGGGCGAATCCGGCGCCGGCCTGGTCAAGGCAAGTTGCACCGCCAAGGGTGAACTCAAGGGGCTGGATATCGACCCGTCGATCTTCAACTCGGACGACAAAGAAGTCGTCGAAGACCTGATCCTTGCCGCGATCAAGGATGCACAGGCCAAGGCCAGCGAGAAAGCCAAGGAAGAAATGGGCAAACTGACCGAAGGCATGGGCCTGCCCAAGGACATGGACCTGCCGTTCTGATCACCGCGGCCCTTCTTCTGTTTAAAAATATCCCGGGGAGCGCGAGGGGCTGGCCCCTCGCCCCGGCCCAGTCACCCTTTGCAACGGCAGGTCACCATGTCTTCGAATCGTGACATCGACGCCCTGATCGAGCTGATGGCCAAATTACCGGGTCTCGGGCCACGATCAGCGCGGCGCGCGGTTTTGCACCTGATCGCCAAGCGCGAGCTGCAGTTGATCCCACTGGCCGATCTCATGCAACGCGTCGCAGCCTCGGCCCGCGAATGCCTCAATTGCGGCAATATCGGCACCACGGATATCTGTGATATCTGCGCCTCGGAAAAGCGCGCCAACGGGCAGCTTTGCGTGGTCGAAGATGTGGCCGACCTTTGGGCGATGGAGCGTGGCCGCGCGTTCAAGGGCCGCTACCATGTTCTGGGCGGCACGCTCAGTGCCTTGGATCAGATCGGCCCGGAACAATTGCGCATTCCACAGCTGGTTAATCGGGTCGAGGCCGAGGGCATTTCCGAAATCGTCCTCGCGCTGAATGCAACCGTCGATGGCCAGACCACCGCGCATTACATCGCCGATCAACTTGAAGGCCGGGTGACGCTGACCTCGCTGGCCCAAGGTGTGCCAATCGGCGGCGAGTTGGATTATCTCGACGACGGCACGATCAGCGCCGCTCTGAATGCCCGCAAGACGCTGTGACCCCTGACACAGGCCGCGTTGGACAGGCCATGAAAAAACCCGGCCACCGCGCAGGGGACCGGGTTCAAATCTTGATCTGTCTGATGCGCTTTAGCGGTTATCGTCGCTCTCGTCGTCATCCTCGCCGCTATCGGGCAGGTTAAAGAAACTTTCGGCGTCATATTCCGTTTCTTTTTCAGGCTCGTTCCCACCAAGGCTGAAGGTCTCCAGACCCTCGATCGCCGTTGGAATACGCGGCTCGGTTTCCGCCTCAAGGCTTTGTTCGGTGCTCAACAGCTTGCGGCGCTCGTCGTCGCTCATCGCGTCACCGTCCTTGGCCCGCTTGGCGGCGGCCTTTTGCACGGCCATATCCAGTTCAGACTGTTTGCACAGGCCAAGCGCCACCGGGTCGATGGGCTGCATGTTGCCGATGTTCCAATGGGTCCGTTCGCGGATGGTCTGGATCGTCGGCTTGGTGGTGCCCACCAGCTTGGCAATCTGGCTGTCGGCCAATTCGGGATGGAACTTGACCAGCCACAAAATGGCGTTGGGACGATCCTGCCGTTTCGACAACGGCGTATACCGCGGGCCGCGGCGTTTTTCCTCGCCTTGCGCTGCCGGATTGTATTTCAGGGTCAACTTGTGCAGCGGGTCTTTTTCGGCCCGCTCGATTTCGTCCTGCGTCAATTGGCTGTTGGCGACCGGGTCAAACCCTTTGACACCAGCGGCCACATCGCCATCCGCGATGCCCTGCACTTCCAGTTCATGAAAGCCGCAGAAATCGGCAATCTGCTTGAAGCTGAGCGTTGTATTGTCCACCAGCCAGACGGCGGTGGCTTTTGCCATAAGCGGTTTTGCCATGTGATTCAGGCCTCCTTCACGCATATCTTCCCCATCGCCGGAATTCGGCGGCACCGTGATTGGTGCAGGTTTCCGTTGTCGGGGAACTTGGCGCGTATATAGTGGGTCCGTCAGTAAATTGAAAGACCAAAGAATGCGTGTGTTGGTGCTGTTGTTTCTGTTGTCCGGGATGGCCCAAGCCGAAGGCGGGCGCGCGGGCGATTTCGATTACTATGTCTTGGCGCTCAGTTGGTCGCCTACATGGTGCGCGCTGGAAGGCGACGCCCGCAACTCACCACAATGCGACGCGGCCAAGGATCACGGCTGGGTGTTGCACGGGCTTTGGCCGCAATATCATCGCGGCTGGCCATCGCATTGCCAAACCACCAAGCGTCCGCCCTCGCGCGGCATGACTGCGGCCATGGCCGATATCATGGGCACATCCGGGCTCGCGTGGTATCAATGGAAAAAGCACGGCAGTTGCACAGGCCTGTCGGCTGCGGCCTATTTTACCCTGTCGCGCAAGGCCTATGACACCGTGAACCGCCCGGATGTGTTTCGCAAACTGCAAAAGCCCATCACGCTACCGGCCTCGGTTGTGGAACAGGCCTTTCTCAAGGCCAACCCGGGTTGGACCCCCGACATGCTGACCATCACCTGCCGCGAGGGGCGCATTCAAGAGGCCCGGCTCTGCCTGTCCAAAGACCTTGCCCCAGTGCCCTGTGGCCGCGATACGGTGCGCGATTGCACGCTTAAAAATGCGCTCTTTGCCCCGATCCGCTAGGGAACACCCCCGCTTTCATTGTTCCAAAAATACTCAATGGCGCAGCACCTGCTACACCTCAAAACAAACGCAGCACCAGCACCACGGCAGCCACAGGCACCAGCAAGACGTGGGTGACGTAATCAAACCAGTTGCTGCTGCCCCATCCGGTCAGCCACAGCGCCTGCCCCAGAACCGCGATCAGTGGCAAAAACCAGTTGCCCGTGACAAACCCATAGGCACAAATCGCCAGCACCATCGCCGCCACCGGCCACGGCGCATAGCCCAGACGGTAGACCTCCAGCGGCAGCGCACCCATGGCGCCGGCCAGAAACACCAGATACGCCACCAGAAACACCGCCAATTCCAAAGCCCCGAAAGGCACCACCGGCAGGCCCAGCTTGGCCGCCATATGGCGTAGCGCCAGTGCCGGCAGCATCACGCCGAACGGGGCCAACAGGGCCACAAGCCCGCGCAGCGGCAGCATGTCGCGCAGCAACAGCACCGCCAATGCACCGACAAGCCCCCCCAGCCAGACCGAGACAGGCGCCGCCACGACCCAGCCGGTCAAGGCAAAGACAACCCAGGCCAGCACCACCGCCAGACCACCCGCCGCCAAAACACCGCTCATTGTGCCGCCACCCATGCTTCGTTCATCACCACGGCCCGCAGGCCGGTTTTCGTGCCATGCGAATAGACCAGCAGAATATCGCCATCATCCAACCGGCGCAGCATCGGATACCGCGCATCCCCCGGCTTGCGGTCCAATGTCTGGATCACCCGCCATGTCGCGCCGTCATCCTCGGACACCGCCAGATGCAACAGGTCAGCACTTTGGGCGCCACCGTTCAGCGCCATCAGCAACCGCCCACCCGACACAGGCAGCGCGGCCACCGGCGCGTTGGGATGCGCGATATCAGTGGCCTCGGCGCGGCTCCAGCTTTGGCCGCCATCTGCTGTGCGGCTGACATATAGCCGCCCGCTGTCGTTGAAATCACGCAAGAAAGCCACGCCACGATCCGCATCCAGAGGCACAACCATCGGCTGGATCGGCTTGACGCCATCGCCCGTCATCCGGCGTTGATCACGCACCCTGCCTTTTTCGTCAAACCGCACAAGCGCGCCATAGGTGCTGCCCATCTCGAAATAGGCCGGCAGGCCGTGGCTGCCATCGGCATAGGCCACCATCGGGGATTTGACCAAGAAAGACCGGTTCAGAAACGGCGACAGGTTCAGTTTACGGGCGTGAACAGGGTGGCCATCCCGCATCGTCACATCCGCGACCGACGCCATGGCCCATCCACCGACCGACACGACGGTTGCGTATAAACTGTCGGGCTTGGCCTCATTCTCGATCGTGTTGCCCATTGTCACGACCAATTGCTGCGGCGTGAAAACATCGCCCAAAGCCGGGCTTTTGATAATGGCGGCAGGCGCATCTGCCTGCCATGTGCCGTCCGGTGTGCGCGTTAACCGGGCGCGGTAAATTTCGACATCGGGCTGCGCCTCGGACGAGCCCTGAAACCACACGATATCCGCGCCACCCTCACGCAAGGCGATGGCCGGCGCATGCGCCACGCCTTGATCCACCGAGTAATCGAACACCGTTTCAAACCGTGGCGCGCCCTGCGGCGCAGGCGGCGTTGACACGGCAAAGGACCACTCCAGCCCCTTGTCGCGCCAGATCGCATATCCGCTGAGCCCTAGGCTCAGCAGGGTCAGTGCCAGAATCCCCAAGTGCACCGCGCCCAAGGGATCAGCCCACTTTCAGCACGATTTTCCCGATATGCGCGCTTTTCTCCATATGGGCATGGGCCAGTGCGGCATTGGGCAGTTCATATTCCGAATCCATCACCGGGGCGACCTTGCCCGCGTCCAGCAACGGCCAGACATGGGCGCGCAACGCCTCGGCAATCGCGGCCTTGGCCGTATCGCTTTGCGGGCGCAGGGTTGAGCCGGTGATCGTCAGTCGCCGCATCATAACTTGGGCGAAGTTCAATTCGACCTTCGGCCCTTGCAGGAACGCGATCTGCACCAAGCGTCCGTCATCCGCCAAGGATTTGACGTTGCGCGGCAGATAATCGCCGCCCACCATGTCAAGGATCAGGTCGGCGCCGCCTTCGGCGCGGACCACCTCGACGAAATCCTCGTTGCGGTAATTGATTGCCCGTTCAGCCCCCAATTCAAGACATTTGGCGCATTTATCGTCCGACCCGGCCGTGGTGAACACCCGCGCGCCGAACGCATGCGCCAGCTGAATCGCCGTGGTGCCGATCCCGCTTGATCCGCCATGTACCAAGAACCGCTCGCCGCCTTGCAGGCCGCCGCGCTGGAAGACATTGGACCAGACCGTGAAAAAGGTTTCGGGCAGGCAGGCGGCTTCGCGCAGGTCCATGCCTTTCGGCACCGGCAGGCAATGGGCCGCTGGTGTGGCCACGTATTCGGCATAGCCACCGCCGGGCAGCAAAGCGCAAACCTCATCGCCGACCGACCAGTCGCTGACGCCCTCGCCCACGGCGGCAATTTCACCCGCCGCTTCCAAGCCCGGCAGGTCACTGGCCGTGGGGGGCGGCGCGTACATGCCGGCCCGTTGCAAGGCATCAGGGCGGTTCACTCCGGCATAGGCCACTTTGATCACCACCTCGCCCGCCCGCGGCGCGGGCATGGGACGGGTTGTCAGGCGCAAGACCTCGGGGCCGCCGGGTTGCGTGATTTCCACGGCGTTCATTGTCTGGCTCATTGTTGTCTCCTTAAAACTGTCCTGTCCAACGGCCGGGCATATCAGAGCGCGCGCCACGGTGCTCAGGAGCTTTGATGCCGTCCAGAATTTTCAACGGGCCGGCCATCAGGCCGCTCAAAAGCTTGTTGTCGCGCACCTGCGCCTTGAATTTTTCGATCTGCATGACCTCGTCGATCCGCCGGTCCAGAAAATCCCAAGTGGCGTGATGATCGGGGGTGTCATCGCCCAGCCAATACAGCAACGTCGCACTATAGACGCCCGACAGTGTCGCGCGTTTGGTATACCAATTCACATCGTCCGATGTATCCCCCAAGGCGGTCCATATCTGATCACAGGTGCCCCAAACGGCCTTGGCCCCGTCAGGTGCGTGGCTGGGCAAAGCAAACAATGTCATTCCCCGGCGCACCAATTCCTTGTCGTCCACGGCCTCAAGCCGAAAGCGGACCGCCGCCGCGATCCGGTCGCGAAACCGCATGTCAGACAAATCCGTGGCTGTCAGACGTTCCAGCATCAGCTGGTCACCTTCTTCGTGATAGGCCAACGCCAGATCGATGGCCCCGCGCGGACACACGGCGCGCGCCACGCCTTCGTCAACGCCGGTATCGGCCATCGCCGCCTGAAACGCGGCCTCGGTCCAGCCATCGAAGGGCACGTGCATTTTAGCCGCATCCAACAGCTGCATCTTGATATCGGGGTCAGTCATGGCTCGCCTCCGTTTGTTTGGCCTTACCCTAGACAAAACAAAGCTGCTTTGCTATACGCCGGGTTCCTGCAATCTCATGCAACTTCAACTTGGAAAGGTGGTGACACCACATGCAGGTTAGTGTTCGCGACAACAATGTCGATCAGGCGCTTCGCGCCCTGAAGAAAAAGCTGCAACGCGAAGGCGTTTTTCGTGAAATGAAGCTTCGGCAGCATTTCGAAAAACCGTCCGAAAAGAAAGCACGCCAACAGGCCGAGGCGATTCGCCGCGCCCGTAAACTGGCGCGCAAAAAAGCCCAACGCGAAGGTCTTTTATAAGACCGCCGCGCAGCTTGGCGCAACACGCTGAATACGACGACCCCCGGGCAGCCGCTTCGGGGGTTTGTCATTTCAGGGGGGCGGTTATGCGCCGTATCACCGCATTCACATCTCTGTGTCTTGCCTCCGTCGCGCCAGCGGGGTAACCGGCGCGCTCAAGTAACACTTTTTTGACAGGCCTCTCATGCTCCGGCTCAGCCCATCTGATCAAATTCTCTTTGGTCTCATCAATGCAACGCTTCTGTTCACGCTGGCCTACAGCATCCTTGGTTTCCGTGAACAGTACGAATTCGGCTTCGGGGTCGAGGATGGCCCGATTGAATACGGCACCGCGATCGGCTTGTTCCTGTCCTGCCTGATTTTGGCGTGGCAGGCTGTTCGCATGGCCCGTCAAAAGCGCATCGGCGCAGGCGCATGGTTGACGCTTTACGCAGCGGCCTTTCTATTCGGCGCGGGCGAGGAAATTTCATGGGGACAGCGGATCTTTGATTGGCAAACTACCGGCTTCTTCCTTGAACATAACCGTCAAATGGAAACGAACCTGCACAATCTGGCCTTTGGCGAAGAGCAACTGGCGAAAACCCTGTTCGGCCGTTTTCTGACGATTGCGATTCTGATTTACCTTGTTGTTCTGCCGCCGCTTTACAAACGCGTTCAGATCATCGCCAAGATCATCGACACCATCATGTTGCCCCTGCCCAGCACGCGCCATGCTGTGGCGGCAGTTGCCGCCAGTGTGATCATCGGTGGGCTGGTCTATGTCCCCCGCAAATGGGAGGCGTATGAGTTCATATTTAGCCTGATCACCATGTCGATCTTTTTGGCACCCGGTAACGCCCATCGGTTCCGCCCTGCCAGCCGACGGTCAGACAAAACAGGCTAAATGATCTCGTCTTCGTCGAACATCGGCGCGGTTTCCATATGCAATCCGATGTCAGGCATGGCTTTCTTGGTGGCCACCGGCTCGGCAATGTGAAACAGCGCGTCCCCCTCGTAGACCACCGGCATATTGGTGCGTCCAATGACAATCCCGGCCTGATCCGATGTGACTTCGGCCTCGAATTCGCCAAAGGGGTCAGAAATCGCGCCCAGAACGGTGCCCGGTTCAACCATTTCACCAATGCCCGTATAGCCGCGAAACAACCCCCCTGCCGGGGCGCGATACCAAGTGGAATCGCTGCAATACAAAGGCTCGGCGCGTTTTTTCGGCACCCCTTTCTTACCGATCATCCCCAGATGGTTCATCACCCGTAAGATGCCCGAAACCCCGGCTTGTGCAGGCAATTCGTCAAACCGCAGGCCTTCGCCCCCTTCATACAACAGAACGTCAACACCCGCGTCTTCGGCGGCCATGCGCAGCGACCCGTCACGCAGGTTGGAATTCATGACAACCGGCGCGCCGAACACATCGGCCAGATCGTGCAGACGATCATTGCCTGCCGTCAGGCGCAATTGCGGCAGGTTGTTGCGCCGGATCGCCGCCGAATGCAGATCAATCCCCAAATCAGACCGGTTGACGATCTCGGTCATGAAAATATGCGCCAGCTGCGACGCCATTGACCCGGTCGCATGACCGGGAAAGCAGCGGTTCAAATCGCGCCGATCCGGCAAATAGCGCGAGTGATTGAGAAACCCGAACGTGTTGACAATCGGCACCGCCAACAACGTGCCCGCCATCGGCGTCAGCGCCCGGGCATTCAGCAAACGGCGCACGATTTCGACGCCAATCACCTCGTCCCCATGCACGGCGGCCGACACAAACATGACCGGCCCCGGCTTGCGCCCATGCACCACATGCACCGACAAATGCACCGGCGTGTGATCCGACAGGTAGCTGACTGGCACATCCACTGTCCGCCGGGTGCCCGGTGGCACCGTGACGCCGGCAATCTCGAACGGTTTGCGCTTGGCCATGTCCTGTCCTTCTGTTGCGGTCCGATCTGGTCGGGCTTCCCCTTGGGCGGGGCAATTGCTATGGATCTTCACAGGTTTAGGTTCTGCGCCAAAAGGCTGAATTCAGGTCAAGATGTCAATCACCCCCACACCAGAGCACCGCGTGACCATCGTGACTGTGGCATATAACAGTCTGGCGGTGCTGCCGGGCATGTTGGCCTCGGTGCCCGACGAGGTGGCCTGCATCATCGTTGACAATGCGTCCGACGATCACGCCGCCTTGGCCGAACTGGCCGCCGCGCACGGCGCGCACCTGATCCGCAATGACGACAATCGCGGGTTTGGCACGGCCTGCAATATAGGCGCGGCACAGGCACAAACCGAATTTCTATTGTTCTTGAACCCCGACACCCGGCTGCAAGACGGGGCAATTGGGGCGCTTGTGGCCTGCGCGGATGCAAATCCGGCTGCGGTGGCGTTCAACCCCGCCATTTCCGAAGCCAACGGAAAACCCTATTTCAAGCGCGGCAGCGTTTTGCTACCCAAAGCACAAAAACTGCCCCCCGGCTGGCCCGAGCGCGACCGCGAAGTGCCGGTGCTGACGGGCGCCGCCTTTTTCGTGCGCAGAACGGCGTTCGAGGCCACAGGCGGCTTTGATCCAGAGATTTTCCTATATCACGAGGATGACGATCTGGCGTTGCGCCTGCGCGCAGACTCTGGGCCGCTGATGTTCGTGCGTGGCGCGCGGGTGATCCATGACGCGGGCAACTCCACGGTGCGGTCGCCAAAGTCCGCAGCGTTCAAAGCATTTCATATGGGCCGGTCACGGGTTTACGCCACGCGCAAGCATCACCTGCCCGGCGCGGGCCGCAAGGCCCTGCTGTCGGCGCTGTTGCAATTGGCGTCGCCGCTCACCTTGCTGTCCAAGCGCAAACGCGCCAAGCACATGGCATTCCTGCGTGGTGTCCTGACCACACTCAGACAAAGGCCCGCGTCATGAAAAAACTGCCCCTGTGGAAACTGAAACGTGAGGCCAAACGCGCAGCGCGGCAAATCATTGGTTTGCCCGGTCTGACGTGGGAATATCTGTTTCTGCGCCCGCTCTATGATCGCAAACTCTCGCGACAGAAGGTTGTGCATGACGGGGCCAAGCCGATTGCCGGCGAGATGGCGATTTATCTGGTCTATGCACCCGAAGGGTTACTGGGCTCGCATCACGACATGCTGGCGCAATTGGCCGCGGACGGGATCACGCCCGTGGTTGTATCAAACCTGCCCTTGTCGCAACAGGACCGCGATGTCTTGTTGGCGCAAACCGCAATGGTCATTGAACGGCCCAATGTCGGCTATGATTTCGGCGGCTATCGCGATGCCGTCCTGAAACTGGCACCGAACCTGCCGAAGTTGGACAGGCTTTACATTCTCAACGATTCCGTCTGGATGGTTGAGGCCCCGCAAAGTTGGTTTCAACAGGTGCGGGCAACCGGCTGCGATTTTGTCGGGGCGACGTCGAATTTTGGCATTGCGCGCGTGGATGCCGAGGATTTTCGCAGTCTTGAGTGGCACTACACACCGGATCACGCGAATTTTCATTACGCGTCTTACGCCCTTGCCGTCGGCCCAAATATCCTGCGCGATCCGCGCTTCATGGAGTATTGGCATGATTTTCGGCTGTCCAATAACAAAAAGCGCACTGTGCGGCGTGGGGAAATCGGGCTAACCAAATGGGTTCTGACCCACAGCTACAGCCATTGCGCCACCTGCGATGTCGTCAACCTGGATCAAGACATCGAAGCCATGGACAACGCCGCACTGGATGATCTGGCGCGCCACCTTATCATCCCCGAAGATACGCGCCTGACCGAGCAGCACGCCATCGCACTGCAAAGCGATCCGGCCACTGAACAAGGCCGCAAGGATCGCATTCAGATTATCCTGACAGCGGTTGCAAGGCAGGCCATGGGCTACGCCATGCCCTATTTCACCTTGGCCCACCGGAATTTCCAATTCGTCAAAAAATCACCGCTGCGCCTGTCGCGCCGCGGGGCCGAGATTAAGCTTGAAATATTATCGCAGCTTGACGGGCCAAAAGGGCGGCGCGCCTATGAAGAAGCCCAAAACATATTTGCCCTGCGCAACGATGCTTAAACGGACACCAGCACGCTTTCGACCACCTGTTCGCACTGATCGGCGCTGAGATGCGGGCCGATGGGCAGGCTGATCACTTGTTGCGCCAATTGCGCGGCCACGGGAAGATCGGCATCGGTCAGCCCCATATCGGCGTAAGCGGCCTGCGCATGCGGTGCGATCGGGTAATGCACCAGCGTTGCAACCCCGCGCTCGGCCAGACGTGCGGCAAACCCGTCGCGGTCGGGGTGGCGCACAACGAACAGATGCCAAACCGGATCAGCCTGCGCCGCGACCTTCGGTAAAATCAGATCAGTCCATTGAAACGCCTCCAGATAGCGCGAGGCAATTGCAGCACGACGCGCGTTCCAGTCATCCAGCACTGCCAGCTTGACCGAAAGAAAAGCCGCCTGCACCGGGTCCAGACGGCTGTTGAGCCCGGGTATCTCGTTCTTGTATTTCTCGCGAGAGCCATAGTTGCGCAGCATGCGCAGCTTGTCGGCCATCTTTGGGCAATCCGTCGTCAAGGCACCGCCATCGCCAAGCGCACCAAGGTTTTTACCGGGGTAAAAGCTCCAGCAGACGGCATCGCCATGCCCACCAATGCGCCGCCCGTCCCAGCTTGATCCGTGGGCCTGCGCGGCATCTTCGATCACCTTCAGGCCCAACGCCCGCGCTGTGGGCATGATAGCGCCCATGTCTGCGGGCTGTCCGTAAAGATGCACCGGGATCACCGCCTTGACGCCCGGCTGCATGGCCGCGCGGATACCGTCGGCGGTGATATTGTGGGTGGCGGCGTCAGGCTCGACCGGAACAGGGGTTGCGCCGCATTGCGACACAGCCAGCCATGTCGCGATATAGGTGTTCGACGGCACCAGAACCTTGTCGCCCGGCCCGACATCCACCGCCATCAGGGCCAATCGCAGCGCATCAAGGCCGTTGGCCACCCCGATGGCAAAACGGGCCTCGCAATAGGTGGCAAACGCCTCTTCGAACCGCGCGACATCGGGGCCAAGGATATACCAGCCCGACCGCAGAGACTTCAGCATCTCAGGCTCGGCCCGATCGGCCAGTTCGTCATACGCGGCCTTGAGATCCAGAAACGGCACCGGCATTTCAGACACCGACCTCTTTCAGGAACGTATCGTAATCGCGGATGTAATCGGCCTCGTCATAGCGGGCCGAGGCCATCACCATACAGACCGCCCCCGACGAAAAGTTATCCAGATAGCGCCACATCATCGGGCAGATATAAAGCCCGAAATACGACCGGTTGAGGTGAAACGTCTTTGCCTCGTGCCCATCTGTCAAGGTCACGTCAAAACTGCCGGACATGGCGATCATGAACTGATGCAGATTGCGATGCGCATGCGCGCCTCGATGCGAGCCGCCGGGCACGTCATACAGGTAATAAACCCGCTTGATATCGAACGGAATGTGATTGTCACCTTCCACAAAGGTCAGGTTGCCCCGCGCATCCTCGATCTTGGGCAGGTCCAATACATGACAATCTTGTAAAGCCACTTTCTAAAATCCCACTTTGAATCTTCGCTTTGTTTATACTAGCAATCATCTTACGTCCAACACACTCTTAGCCAACAAACATTAAGGCTGATCATGACCAAAAAACTATTGATTATTGGAGACGGTGAATTTGCGGATATCGCATACGAATACTTTACGGTCGACAGTCCCTATACCGTCATAGGGTTCGCCGTTGAACAAGGTTTTTTGAAGGAGCAGGAAAAATTCGGTCTCCCAGTTGTTGCGCTTGAGCAAGCCCAAGAAATTTTTCCCACGCATGAGGTTGAGGCACATGTCGCCGTGACTTCTACCAAGCTGAATCGAGTTAGAAAACGGTTGATATCGGTCGCGCGGGAAAAAGGATACAAGCTCGCCAACTTTATCAGCCCGAAAGCTATGGTGTGGCGCACAGCGAAGGTTGGAGACAACGTTTTCATCTTCGAGAACAATGTAGTTCAGCATAAAGTAGAGATTGGTGACGGTTGCGTTTTGTGGTCAGGTAACCACGTTGGGCACCAGACCCGGATAGACGATTATTGTTTTCTTGCGTCTCATGTCGTAATCTCAGGTTACTGCAAGATTGGCGCTGGCAGTTTTATCGGCGTCAATGCGTCTTTTGCGGATAATGTTTCGGTTGGTGCAGACGCATTGGTTGGGATGGCCGCCGTTGTCACCAAATCCCACGAAAAAGCAGGGCTAATCCTTAACGGCAACCCGGCAGAACCCGCTCGAGTTTCTTCTTACCGTTATTACAGGGTGGAGCAAGACGTATGAGTTGGGTTTATCAAGCGCAGATTATGGCACCTTTACTCGATGGCAATTGGCGGCATCAATTTGCCATGCTGCCCACGCCCTACGTCAGAAGCAAAGGCGAGGTCCGCATTTTCTTAGGTTTTTGTGATAAAAATATGATCGGACGTGTCGGGTATGTGGATGTTGATCCATCTAATCCGAGTAAGATCAAAGATATTAGTACCCGACCTTTGCTTGACATAGGGCGCCCCGGAACGTTTGACGATAATGGAGTGGTGCCTATCTCGATTATCAACCAAGATAATAAACTGCACTTATATTACATCGGTTTCCAACTTGGCGTCAGAGTCCCGTATTACATGTTTTGCGGCCTAGCCATAAGTACCGACGACGGCGAGTCTTTCGTCAGAGTAACACAAGTTCCAATCTTAGAACGCAACGATGAAGAACTTTTTGCGCGATGTGGTTGTCATGTGATCCGGGAAAAAAATCTCTGGCGCATGTGGTACGTCGGATCAATTGCTGAAGGCTGGACGCTAAAAGGTCAAAAGAAAGTTCCTCTTTATACTGTACGCCATGTCACTTCCACCGACGGAATTACGTGGCAGCCCGAAGTCGGGCAACCTTGCATTACTTTCGAATCGGATGATGAACACGGCTTTGGACGGCCTTTTGTTCGAAGGACAAATGACGGATATGAAATGTTTCTGTCAGTAAGAACTTACTCACGCGGATATTACATTGCGAGAGCCACTTCCAATGACGGTCTAAATTGGGAACGCGAAAAAAATGAACTTGAAATAGTTGGAATAAGTGAGGCTGGATGGGCAAATGAGAACACTAGCTATGCGCACACTTTGACCGTAGGCAGCGATGAATTCTTATTTTTTAATGGCAACGGATGCGGCAAAACTGGTTTTGGATATGCAAAATGGATAGACAATTGACCAAAGAAATAGAAGTTCGCCGCTATACTCCTGGCGACAGAAAAGCATGGGATACAAGGATTCAAAATTCCTGTAACGGAACATTCATACATCAAAGAGCATTTATGGAATACCACAGTGATCGCTTTGTTGATCACTCATTAATTATCGAGGACGGAGACAAAATACTTGGGCTTCTGCCCGCCAATCGTGCCGATACTACATTGTATTCGCACCAAGGTCTCACTTATGGGGGCCTTATTATAGACGAAAAAACATCAGCGTCCGCAGTTCTCTCTGCGTTTGATGCTTTGAGAACACACCTTAAGAAAAGTGGGATAACAGCTTTGGTCTACAAGCCGACGCCTCACATATTCCACAAGCAACCCGCAGAAAGTGATATTTTTGCCCTTACCAAGTTAGGCGCGAAGCTTGAGTTTTGCGATCTGGCGTCGGTAATTGCCGTGCAAAGTAGAATTCCATTCAACAAACTTCGTAAGAGGTCTGTGAATAAAGCAAAAAAGAACGGGTTGATAACAAAAGAAACCCAAGACTACACTTCGTTCTGGGGCATACTATCGGAAAGTCTTGGAGAGCGACACAATGTACGACCAACCCACTCACTTGAAGAGATTTTGTTACTGAGAGAACTCTTTCCAAACCAAGTCCGTCTATTCGCCTCGTTTCAAGAGGGGAGAATGCTAGCGGGAACCTTGATCTTTGACATGTGTGATAAAGCTCATCTGCAGTATATAGCAACTTCTGAAACTGGCCGCCAAGTAGGTGCATTAGATATTATAATAGACCAATTATTGGAAAAAGAATTTGCAGACTATAATTGGTTGAGCTTTGGAATATCGACTACGCACAGAGGAAATGAATTGAATACTGGATTATTGCGGCAGAAAGAAATGTTTGGCGGTCGCAGTATAATATTCCCTCACTTCAGGTGGGAATTTGAATAGTTCTCTTAATATTTCTCAAGCACGCGAGTCAGATTCAGAGCTTATGAAAAGCAAGCCCTCGACCGTTACGAGTCTTGGATAAAGAGATCGCTTCAGGATCAGTTATGAAATCAGACCAACTTCTTCCGAAATGCACTATAACGTGCACCACGTACAATCATTCTCGTTTTGCAGAAGCAGCCCTACAGTCTGTGTTTGACCAAGACTATCAAAATATTGAGATCGTGATTGTGGATGATGGCTCAACTGATGGCAATGTAGAGGTCATTAAAAATGTGCTTAAGCGTTCGCCGTACCCACACACTCTGATTACTCAGAAAAATACCGCGAACATAGCCAAGAATGTTAACAGAGGGGTCGCTTCAGCCAGCGGTGATTACATTTCCTTCCTATCACTAGATGATGTTCTCTTGCCGCACGCGATCTCATCCAAAATGGAACTTGTGCGTCAAAACAGTAATCTTGTGTTTGTTGCGAACACTTGCAATCATGAGATAGATGTTGACGGAAATTTTTTAAAAAAATCTTTCCAATCCCCCCTTTACGATAAGAACATTTCTTCCGCATCAGATTTACTCGAAATTGAGTATGAAAACCTGGGAACGGTCTATCTGCAAGCAACATTGGTTAGCGCTGATTTGGTTCGTGCCGTCGGTGGGATGGACGAGGATATATCCGGAGACGACCTTATTCTGCGCACAAAATTATTTAAGCACATGCTTACGAGACCTGAAATGGAAGTTGCGTTTTTACACCAGCCGGGAATGGCTTACAGGAAGCATGACACCAATCTTCACCAAAACACTTGGAACCAGATTAAAACAGTGGTCGACTGGAAAAATAGGTATTTTCCAGATCGTCCTTTGCCAACAACATGCGAAAGCTGGATCGAGCTTTTTGTTGACCGTTCTATCAAGCGGAATGACATGCCGTCTATTGATAAAGCACGCAAATATGACCCAATATTTGAACGCTATATAAGTTCATACCTTAAAACTTGGAGATGTCGTCGCCGCCGGGCAAAAAATGCTCTAAAGAGAATGCTCGCATAATATAGCCAAAATTTAAAATTCATTTCGACATAGGCCCCGCCAAGCAGCGGGGCCTTGCATTCACCGAGTTCACCCCGGCAGTTTGGTCATGCGCAGATACGGCAGTTTGGTTTCGAATGCACCGTATTTGGCCTTGGCGTCTTCGTCGCTGACGGCGCTTGGGATGACCACATCGTCACCGACAGTCCAGTTGGCAGGCGTGGCCACGTTCTCGCGCGCGGCGGTTTGCAAGCCGTCCAGTGCGCGCAGCACCTCGGCAAAGTTGCGGCCCACATTCATCGGATATGTCATGCTCAGCTTCAGTTTCTTGTCCGGCCCGATAATGAAAACCGACCGCACCGTCGCACTATCGGCCGGCGTGCGGCCATCGGGCAAATAGGCCTCGGCGGGCAGCATGTCGAACGCCTTGGACATCTCCAGCCCCGCATCGGCCACGATCGGAAATCCGGCCTTGGCACCGCTGATGCCTTCGATGTCGCCTTTCCACTTTTTGTGGTCCTCAACACCATCCACCGAGACGCCCAGAACCTTGCATCCGCGCGTGTCCCATTCCTCGGCCAATTGCGCCACCGCGCCGAACTCGGTTGTGCAGACGGGTGTGAAATCCTTGGGATGAGAAAAGATGATCGCCCAATTGTCTCCGATCCACTCGTGCAGGCCAAAGCTGCCTGTGTCGGTGTCCACCGTCAGATCAGGGATCGTATCATTAATGCGCAGTGCCATGTCATTGTCCTTTTTAACTTGAAGTCTGCTCCGATCCGGAATTTGATCAAATCCCAGAAACGCAGAGAATCCCCAGCCTTGCAGGCTGTTTCTACGCCTGCCAAGGTGCCAGCAAATTCACGGAGGTCAAGCATGATCGAGAAACGCCAATTTTACATCAATGGCGCGTGGGTCAATCCTACTGCCGGACAAGATCACAACGTGATCGACCCGTCCACCGAAGAACCCTGCGCCATCATCTCGTTGGGTGGGCAGACCGATACAGATGCCGCCGTTGCCGCGGCCAAAGCCGCTTTTCCGGCATGGAAACGGACATCCAAGGAAGACCGGCTGGCGCTGATCGAAAAACTTTATGACGTATATAAATCGCGCGCCGAGGACATGGCGCAGGCGATCAGCCTTGAGATGGGCGCGCCCATCGACATGTCCCGTCAAAGCCAGACCGGCGCGGGCCTGAGCCATATCAAAGCCTTCTTGACGGTCGCCCGCGATTTCCAATTCATCGAACCACTGGGCGATCACGCCCCCAATGACCGTATCATTCATGATCCTATCGGCGTCGTGGCGATGATCACGCCTTGGAACTGGCCGATGAATCAGGTCACACTCAAGGTCATCGCCGGGTTGGTGGCGGGCTGCACCATGGTCCTGAAGCCCTCCGAGGAATCGCCGCTCTCTGCGCTGATCTTCGCCGAAATGATGGACGAGGCGGGTTTCCCAAAAGGTGTATTCAACCTTGTGAACGGCGATGGCGCGGGGGTAGGCACCCAGCTTTCGGGGCATCCCGATGTCGACATGGTCAGCTTCACCGGCTCTTCGCGGGCGGGCAAACTCATTTCCAAGACCGCTGCAGATACCCTGAAACGGGTCAGCCTTGAATTGGGCGGGAAAGGCGCAAACCTGATCTTTGCCGATGCCGATGACAACGCGGTCAAGCGCGGGGTTTTGCACTGCATGAACAACACCGGCCAGTCCTGCAATGCCCCCACCCGGATGCTGGTGCAGCGCGAGGTCTATGACAGCGCCGTCGAAACCGCCGCCGAGGTGGCCAATTCGATCAAGGTTGGCCCGGCCAGCGAGGAAGGCAAGCACATCGGCCCCGTCGTGAACGAGGTGCAGTTCAACAAGATTCAAGACCTGATCCAGCAGGGCATCGACGAAGGCGCGCGGCTGGTCGCGGGTGGTACCGGGCGGCCCGACGGGCTGAATCGGGGCTTTTTCGTCAAACCCACGGTCTTTGCCGACGTGAACAACGACATGACCATTGCGCGCGAGGAAATCTTTGGCCCGGTCCTGTCGATCATTCCTTTCGATAGCGAAGAGGAGGGGCTGAAGATCGCTAACGATACGCCCTACGGCTTGACCAATTATGTCCAGACCCAAGATGGTGCCCGCGCCAACCGCTGCGCTTTGGAACTGCGCTCGGGCATGGTGGAAATGAACGGCCAAAGCCGTGGCATGGGCTCACCCTTTGGCGGCATGAAACAGTCCGGCAACGGGCGCGAAGGCGGCAAATGGGGCATCGAGGATTTCCTTGAAGTCAAAGCCGTATCAGGCTGGACCGAAGGCGCCTAAGACGATGCAGTTGCGCGCCTTCGCCCTGCACCCCGAACGTAACGGGGCGGCACGGGCGCGAGCGCGCACTGCCCTTGATGCCTGCGGGGTCGAGGGCGAATTGTGGCCATTGGTCGAAGGCGCGGCCCTCTCTTCCTCCGATCTGGCCGACACGGTCGGTGCACAGCTCTTTGACCCGGCCTATCCCTTGTCGCTGTCCACCGGCGAAATCGCCCATTTCCTGACCCACAGGCAAATCTGGGCCGAACTGCAACGCGGTGGGTTTAACGCCGCACTGATCCTCGACTGCCCCGGACCGATCGCGCCAGACCCGTTCGACGACGCCCTTGACCTTGCGCTGGAACACCTGCCCGCCCTCACCCTGATCGAATTGCGCAGCGATCCCGCCCCCGGCCCTGCGGTCTTGATCGACACGCTTGGCGCGGCCACGCTGACGATCCCGCAACAAACCCAAGGGCGCGCGCCCGCCCTGCTGATCACGCAGGAGGCCGCCCGCCACCTGCTGGCCCTCTCCGATCGGATCGACCGGCCCATGGAAACCTTTCTGCACAGCCACTGGCACACCGGGCTGCGCTGTGCCTCGATCTGCCCGTCTGGCCTTGGCAATGGCCCAGATAGCTCCCCTATCCCCCAACCATCCGGCGCGTGGCCCCGCGTTCGCTATGACCTTGCGCAACGCAAATACCTGCGCGCCGTGGCACGCCTTTCGCAAAACAGCACAGCCCCCGCATCCGGCGGGCTGATCCGCTAAGCACGCCTCTTTCCACGTCAGGCGAAAGCCACTAAGACGTGGCGCGATGCAAACACCGGCCGATCTCTCAAGGGCTGAATTTCAGCCCGAAACCGTGCACAAGCGCGATATCTTCTCTGAAACCATTTCAGGGCAGCTTGCGGGCGTGGCGGATTTCCCGGTGGTGCTGCGCAAACTCGATACGGTGCCGACATATGCCAAGCCCATCGCATGGGCACTCGCTCGCCGCGAAATCAAGGCTCTGCGCGCCGTGCAAGGCATCGAAGGCTGCCCGGTGCTGGTGCGTGTCGACAAAACCGGTCTGCTGCGCAGCTGGACCAAGGGCACACCGTTGCAATTGGCCAAACCCACAGATCCTGTATGGTATCGCGATGCCAAGCGCCTTCTGCGCGACATGCGCCGCGCCGGTGTCACCCATAACGACATCGCCAAACCGCAAAACTGGCTGATGACCCCCGAGGGCCGCGCCGCCGTGATTGATTTCCAACTGGCCAGCGTGCACCGCCGCCAAGGCAAACTGTTCCGCATCATGGCCCGCGAAGACCTGCGCCACCTGCTGAAACAGAAACGCGCCTATGCCCCGCACCTGCTTACACCGTCCGAACACCGGATGCTGACCCACAAGGCCCTGCCAGCCCGCATCTGGATGGCCACCGGCAAACGTCTTTACAATTTCATCACCCGCCGCCTGATGAATTGGTCCGATGGCGAAGGCACCGAAGACCGGATCGAACGCGATGGCCCCGCCCTGCGCGCCGCGCTGCTTGGACACCCTCAGGTCAGCGATATTGCATTATGCACCTATGCCCGGCCCGCCAAGGGGGTTGGGTTATACGCTTTTGTGCAAACAGATCTGTCCGCTGCCGATCTCGCCACACTGACACCTGACAACGGCCCGGATCTGATCCAACCCGTCACCGCCCTGCCCCGCGGCCCCGATGGTGCCCCGCGTCTGGATGCGCTGCAACTGGTCGCCACCAACCGGCTGGATGAACTGAACCAATTACAAGCCGACAACCCCGATCTGGCCACGGCGCTGGCGCCGATCATCGCCAATCGCCTCAACCTCACAGACCGGGTTCTGCGGGCCTGAACAGCCCTGCTTTTCATTGTTCCAAAAATACTCAACGGCGCCACATCACCGTCCACGCGACGGCACAGTACCGCACCCGCGCAGGCGCATCCTTTTGGGCGGGCCCGCGCGGGATCGCCACCAAAGGATTAAAACGGCACCTTGGCGCGAAACCGCTGACCCGCGCCGCCATCGGGGTGACGCAGGCGCAATTCTTCCGAATGCAACATCAACCGAGGATAGGCCGCCGCCGCACCCTCGGCATAAAATGGATCCCCCAGAATGGGATGCCCCAACGCCAGCATATGCACCCGCAACTGATGGCTGCGGCCGGTTTTGGGGCTCAGCCGTACGCGGGTTTCAGTGTCACCATACCGCAACACCCGCCAATCGGTGACAGCTTGTTTACCGGTGTCGTGGCACACCATTTGCCGCGGGCGGTTCGGCCAATCCACGATCAGCGGCAAATCCACCGTGCCTGTCTTCGGCTCCAACCGGCCCCAGACCCGCGCCACATAGGTCTTCTTGGTCTGGCGCTTTTCAAATTGCAAGCCCAGATGGCGCTGCGCATGCGGGGTCTGCGCAAAGATCATCACGCCCGACGTATCGCGATCCAGACGATGCACCAAAAGCGCCGTGGGAAATGCCTCCTGCACCCGGCGCAAAAGGCAATCGGCCAGATGCGCGCCCTTGCCCGGCACACTCAGCAATCCGGCAGGTTTGTTCACCACGATAATCTCGTGATCTTCGTGCAGAACCTCCAAAGGGTCTTGCGGCGGGGTGTAAACGCTATCCATGCGCGGCGCTCTACACCATGCGGGCGCGGCGCGCCACTGGGCTGGTCGGCGGTGTCGCTCTGTGGCAAACACAGGCCATGCGCATTGAGTATGACACCACCGCCAAAACCATCGCCGCCCTGACCGAAGGCGAAACCGATCCCATCGCCCTGATGGCCACGGTAGTTTGCGAATTGCACCACGCCGATGATCGGTTCGACTGGACCGGGTGTTATCGGGTCACGGCACCCGGCCTTTTGAAAATCGGCCCCTATCAGGGTGGGCATGGCTGTCTTGTTATCCCGTTTGATCGCGGTGTTTGCGGCGCTGCGGCACGTAGCGGTCAAGTGCAGATCGTGGATGATGTCGAGGCATTCGCAGGCCATATCGCCTGTTCAAGTTCAACCCGCTCCGAGGTCGTGCTGCCGATCTGGGACGGTTCCGGCAATTTGATCGGTGTGCTGGATATAGACAGCGATCAGCCCGCCGCATTTGACAGCCATGATGCAGAGCAGCTGGCCCTGATCCTGCGCTCGGTGTTTGGCCAACTCTGAACGCTGCAGGCGAGCCGCGGCACAGACGGCTGAAATTTTGTTTGATTTTTTCACGGAATCGCCCCAGCATGAAATTATTGATCCAAATTTCACGGAACCCATGTCATGCAACAGTCGGACATCGCCCGCCCGCACACGCTTGGGGCCGACCTGCGCGCCTTGCGCAAGTCACGCGGGCTGACCCTGCATGACATGGCCGCGCAGCTTGATCGGTCTGTCGGTTGGCTCAGTCAGGTCGAGCGTGATCTGTCTGAGCCGTCAATCACCGATTTGCGCCATATGGCCGCCGTGCTGGACGTGCATGTCTCGCTTTTGTTCGGCCAAGCCAGTGGCCCGGCCACCGAAGTCGGGCGTGTCGTGCGGCACGGCGCACGGCGAAAGATCGGCTCGGGCGCGGCGGGCCTGATTGAAGAGCTCCTGTCGCCCGATCTGACCGATGACTTTGAAATGGTCCATTGCACGTTTGAAGCCCACAGTCGGATCGGTGAGGTCGTCACCCGCCCGACGCAGGAAGTGGGCTATCTTATCGCGGGCAAGCTTGACCTGATCATTGATGGCCACACGTTCACCCTGCATCCCGGCGACAGTTTCCGCATCCGGTCCGAACCCTTCGAATGGATCAACCCCTATGATCAGCCCGCCGTGGCGATCTGGGTGATCGCCCCGCCAGTGTATTAAGGAAAGCACCATGAGCTGGGACGCATGGATCATATTCGCACTGTTCTGGGTGGTGTTCGTCACCACACCGGGGCCAAATCATCTCAACTGCATCCGCACCGGCATGACCCACGGATTCCGGAGTGGACTATGGGGCGTTGCGGCGATCCTGACCCAAGCCACCTTGTTCCTGACCTTATCCGCGGCGGGGATTACCGCACTGATCGCAGCCTCGCCGATGGCATTTACTGCTGCAAAACTGATCGGGGCGGGCGTTCTGATCTGGCTGGGCCTGCGCGGATGGATCATGGCGCGGCGGCCCGTTCGGGCCGACAAGCCCGGCCTGCCCGGCTCGATCTATTGGCGCGCTTTTGCAATTGCCACGATCAACCCCAAAAGCGTCGCAGGCTATCTGGCGGCCTTCAGCCAATTCGTTCAACCCGACGTGCCGATCTGGACCCAGATGTGGGTTATCTTTCCAACCGCGCTGACGATTACCGCGCTCAGCTACACAGGGTTTACCGCCCTTGGCGCAGGGCTGGGGCGCGCAGCACTTGGCGCTGTGTTCAACATTTGGCTGCGCCGCGCCATGGCCGCCTGTTTTATCGTCTACGGTTTGATCCTTGGCACAACCGCCACCCCGACAGGAAAGGCCTGACACATGCGCGGCCAGTTATCGGCGTCGGCCTGCACCGGCCTGAACACCCCCAGACAAACCATCTTCAGCCCATGGCGGATGACCGACCACGGCACTCCGACCACACCGCGACACAACCATTGACGGAGGGCATCATGGCCAAATTTCCATCCACCGCTCGCGTGGTCATCATCGGAGGGGGCGCTGTCGGGGCCTCTTGTCTCTATCATCTGGCCAAGGCCGGGTGGCGCGATTGCGTCCTGCTGGAAAAAAACGAGCTGACCGCCGGGTCGACATGGCACGCCGCCGGCAACGTGCCCACGTTTTCGACCTCGTGGGCGGTGATGAACATGCAGCGCTACTCGACCGAGCTGTATGCCCGCCTCGGTGCCGAGGTTGATTACCCGATGAACTACCACCAGACAGGCTCGATCCGGCTGGCCCATTCGCGCGAGCGGATGCAGGAATTTGAACGCGCCTGCAGCATGGGCCGTCATCAGGGTATGGATCTTGAAATCCTGTCTCTCGACGACATCAAGGCCCGCTATCCATTTGTCGAAACCCATGATTTGCAGGGCGGTCTTTACGATCCCAACGATGGCGATATCGACCCTTCGCAAGTTACGCAGGCGCTGGCCAAGGGGGCCCGCGATATGGGCGCAACCATCCTGCGGTTCTGCCCTGCTACAGGGGTCGACCGCCAGGACGGCGAATGGATCGGTCACACCGACAAGGGCGACATCCGCTGCGATTACGTGGTCAATGCCGCGGGCTATTATGCCCAACGCGTGGGCGAATGGTTCAAACCCTTCGGCGGGCGCACCGTGCCGATGATGGTGATGAGCCACCAATATCTTTTAACCGACGAAATCCCCGAGATCGAAGCCTGGACCAAAGACACAGGGCACAAGCTGCCACTGCTGCGCGATGTCGACAGCTCGTATTACCTGCGGCAGGAAAAACACGGGCTCAACCTTGGTCCCTATGAACGCAATTGTCGCGCCCATTGGGTGCAGCCCGACGACCCGATGCCCGATGATTTCAGCTTTCAGCTGTATCCAGACGATCTGGACAGGCTGGACTGGCATGTCGAAGATGCGATGGCCCGTGTGCCGCTCTTGGGCAGCGCCGGGATCAACAAGGTGATCAACGGCCCGATCCCCTATGCCCCCGACGGAATGCCCCTGCTGGGCCCCATACCCGGCGTGCCCAACGCGTTTGAGGCTTGCGTGTTTACCTTCGGGATCGCGCAAGGCGGCGGCGCGGGCAAAGTGCTTGCCGAATGGCTAACTCAAGGCGCGCCGGAGTGGGATATGTGGGCAACCGACCCGCGCCGCTACACCGATTACACCGACCGCGATTATTGCATCGCCAAGGGCATGGAAGTTTATGGCCATGAATACGCCATGCATTTCCCATGGCATGAATGGCCTGCCGGACGTGGCAAGAAACTCAGCCCCGTGCATGACCGGATCAAGGACATGGGCGGCGTCATGGGGGCCTATAACGGCTGGGAACGGGCCAACTGGTTTGCCCACCCCGGCGATGACACCTCGGAACAGGCCACTCAGACATGGGCGCGCACCGGCCCGTGGCAGGCCCGCATTCGCCAAGAATGCGAGGCCGTGCGCGACGCCTGCGGCATTCTCGATCTGCCGGGGTTTTCACGTTTCACGCTCGAAGGGCCAAACGCCGCCGACTGGCTGACAGGCCAAATCACCGGCGCGGTTCCACGGGTCGGCCGCATCGGACTGATCTATTTCGCTGATCCGCGTGGTCGGCTTCTGACAGAAATGTCGGTGATCCGGCACAGCGAAGATCAGATGACCCTGATCACCGCCGCCGCAGCCCAGTGGCATGATTTCGAACTGCTATCGAACGCCTTGCAAGGGGTCGAAGGCGTTGCGCTTGCCGATTGCACCGCCGACTATTCAACGCAAATTCTGGCGGGCCCCAAATCACGCGCGGTGCTTGGTGGCATATGCGATGCTGACCTCCACCTGCCATGGCTGACCCATCAGACCACACAGATCGCGGGCTGTCAGGCACTGCTCGTCCGGGTGTCCTTCGCGGGCGAGCTTGGATGGGAGATACACACGAAAACCACCGACACGGCCCAAGTATTCGACGCCGTATGGAACGCGGGCCAAAAGCACGGGCTAAAACCCTTTGGCATGCATGCCCTGAATGCCTTGCGCATCGAAAAGGCCTATCGCGCGTGGAAGGGCGACCTGTCCACCGACTACACCATGTTTGAGGCCGGGCTGGACCGCTTCGTAAACCTTGAGAAACCACAGGACTTCCCCGGCAAACAGGCCCTTCTGGCCGAGAAAAAGGCAGGCCCGACCATACGCTTCGTATCGCTGATTGTCGACGCGGGCGAGGCCGACGCGCCCCATATGTCAAACCTGTGGCATGAGGGCCAAATCGTCGGCGAAACCACTTCTGGCGCATGGGGCTACCGCATCGGGGCCTCCGTCGCCCTTGGTATGGTCCGGGCTGATCTGGCGACGCCCGGCACGGTGCTTGAGATCGAAATCTACGGGCAACACCACCGCGCGACCGTGCAACCCGATGGCCCGCTGTGGGATCCTAACAATGAAAGATTACGCGCATGACAGATATCACCTTGCTTGACGGGGCCATCGGCCAGGAACTGGTCACCCGTGCAGGCGACGCGCCAACGCCGTTGTGGTCCACCCAAGCCATGATCGACCACCCTGACCTGCTGCAACAGGTGCACAACGCCTATTTTCAGGCCGGGGCAACCGTGGCCACAACCAACAGCTATGCGGTTCTGCAAGACCGCCTGCAACGCGCCGGGCTTCAGGGCCAAATGGCCAAGTTGATGGCCAAGGCCGTATCCACCGCAAAGGCCGCCCGCGATGCCCGCGGATACGGACGCGTCGCCGGGGCGCTCGGACCACTGGTGCAATCCTACCGCCCCGACATCTGCCCACCGCCGGACAAGGCCGAACAGCTTTACGCCCAGCCTGTGCAATTGCTCAAGGAAAATGGTGTCGACCTGTTGCTTTTGGAAACCATGGCGTCGGTCGATCAGGCCGAAGGCGCGCTACGCGCGGCCAGCGCCGCAAATCTACCGATCTGGCTGGCGCTCACCGTGCAGGACGATAAAGGCACGCGCCTGCGCTCGGGCGAGGCTTTGGCCCAAATCGCCCCCCTGCTTGATCGCTTCCAGCCCGAGGCCGTGTTGATCAATTGTTCCCGCCCCGAAGCCGTGGCCGCCGCGCTTGACATCCTGAAACCCTTCGGGCGGCCATTCGGGGCGTATGCCAATGGCTTCACGGCAATCACCGAAGGCTTCCTGCAAGACGCCCCCACCGTCGATGCGCTCGCGGCCCGCGCCGATCTGTCCCCCACAGCCTACGCCGATTTTGCCATGGGCTGGGTAGCCCGAGGCGCCACCATCGTCGGCGGCTGCTGTGAAGTCGGCCCAGATCACATCGCAGACCTGGCCCACCACCTGCGCGCCGCCGGACACACCATCACATGACCCCTGCCTTCTTCTGTTTCAAAATATCCCGGGGGGTCTGGGGGGCAGCGCCCCCCAGCCGGTCGGACGCATCCGCGTTCGATCCCAACCGTCACTCGCACCACAAGGCCCGCTTATGACCACCCTACCCACGCATGCCCGCGTCGTCATCATCGGCGGCGGCGTCATCGGATGCTCTGTCGCTTATCACCTCACCAAACTGGGCTGGCACGATGTCGTGCTGCTGGAACGAAAACAACTCACCTCCGGCACCACATGGCATGCCGCGGGGCTGATTGCGCAGCTGCGCGCCACCGCGAACATGACCAAGCTGGCCAAGTATTCACAAGAACTCTACGGGACGCTTGAACAGGAAACCGGCGTCGCCACCGGCTTCAAACGCGTCGGCTCGATCACTGTGGCCCTGACCGACGAACGGCGCGAAGAGATTTACCGTCAGGCCGCGATGGCCCGCGCGTTCGGCGTCGATGTTCAGGAAATCAGCCCGACAGACGTGCAGGCGAAATACCCCCATCTGAACACCCAAGGCGTGACAGGTGCGGTCTATCTCGACAAGGACGGCCAAGGCGATCCGGCCAACATCGCCCTAGCCCTGGCCAAAGGCGCGCGACAGCGCGGCGCGGTGATCCGCGAACGCACCCGCGCCACCAGCGTGGCCCGTCAGGGCCGCCGCATTACCGGCGTCGATTGGCAGGCCGAAGATGGCACATCAGGCCATATCACGGCTGAGCATGTGGTGAACTGCGCTGGCATGTGGGGCCGCGAGGTGGGCGAAATGCTGGGCACCAACGTGCCGCTGCAAGCCTGCGAGCATTTCTACATCGTGTCCGAACCGATTGACGGGCTTGGCCCCCTGCCCGTGCTGCGCGTGCCCGACGAATGCGCCTATTACAAGGAAGACGCCGGCAAGATGATGCTGGGCGCATTCGAGCCGGTCTCGAAACCCTGGGCGCTTTCGGGCATCCCCGAAGACTTCGAGTTTGATCAACTGCCCGAGGATTTCGATCATTTTGAGCCGATCCTGGAATGGGCTGTTAACCGTATGCCGATGCTGGGCACGGCGGGGATTCACACCTTCTTCAACGGGCCTGAATCCTTCACCCCCGATGACGCCTATCATCTGGGCCAGTGCCCCGAGATGGACAATGTCTGGGTCGCCGCCGGGTTCAATTCCATTGGCATCCAATCGGCGGGCGGCGCGGGCATGGCGCTGGCGCAATGGATGGAGGACGGTGCAAAACCTTTCGATCTGGGCGACGTGGATATCGCGCGCATGCAGCCCTTTCAGGGCAATCGCAGCTATCTGGCGCAGCGGTCCACCGAAACTCTGGGCCTGCTTTACGCCGATCACTTCCCCTACCGGCAAAAGGCCACTGCGCGCGGCGTGCGGCGCAGCCCGTTGCATACTCATCTGCTGGATCACGGCGCCGTCATGGGGGAAATGGCCGGATGGGAACGCGCCAACTGGTTTGCCAATCCCGGCCAAGACCGCGCCTATGCCTATTCATGGGGGCGTCAGAACTGGTTCCCGAACGCCGCCGCTGAACATGCCGCAATTCGCACTGGCGTGGGCCTCTATGACATGTCGTCTTTTGGCAAGCTGCGCGTCGAAGGCCCCGAGGCCGAGGCGTTCCTGAACCATGTCTGCGGGGCGGATATGTCGGTGCCTGCGGGCAAGATCGTCTATACCCAATTCCTTAACCCGCGCGGCGGGGTCGAGGCCGATGTCACCGTGTCCCGCCTGTCGGAAACCGCCTATCTGGTTGTCACCCCCGCCGCCACCCGGCTGGCGGATGAAACATGGCTGCGTCGACACATACGGGGCCGAATGGTGGTGATCACCGATGTCACCACCTCCGAGGGCGTTCTGGCGGTGATGGGGCCAAAGGCGCGCGATTTGATGCACGCGGTCTCGCCCAATGATTTCGGTAGTGCCGCCCATCCGTTCGGCATGGCACACCAGATCGAGATTGGCATGGGGCTGGCCCGCGCGCATCGTGTGTCTTACGTGGGCGAACTGGGATGGGAGATCTATGTCAGCGCCGATATGGCCGCGCATGTGTTCGAGACCCTGATCGAGGCCGGGGCCGATCACGGTCTGAAACTCTGCGGCCTGCATGCAATGGATTCGTGCCGGATCGAAAAGGGCTTCCGACATTTCGGCCACGACATCACCTGCGAAGATCATGTGCTTGAGGCCGGGCTTGGCTTTGCCGTGTCAAAATCCAAACCCGATTTCATCGGTCGCGATGCGGTGCAGCGCAAGCGCGACGAAGGGCTGCAAACTCGCATGGTGCAATTCCGCCTGACCGACCCTGAACCGCTGCTCTATCACAACGAACCCGTGCTGCGCGACGGTCAGATCGTTGGGTATCTGTCGTCTGGCAACTATGGCCACCATCTGGGCGGGGCCATCGGCATGGGCTATGTGCCCTGCGCCGGGGAAACGGCACAACAGGTTCTGGCGTCCAGCTATGAAATAGATGTGGCCGGCACGCGTGTGCCGGCCGAGTGCAGCCTGAAACCGCTTTACGACCCAACCAGCACACGCATGAAAGCCTGACACGCGGCAAGCCCGGCGGCAGGCATTTGCCTTACCGCCGGGCCGGATCAAACCTTAGACCCGTTCGATCGCAATCGCCGTGCCTTCGCCGCCGCCAATACAGATCGCCGCGACGCCCCGTTTCAGCCCGCGCGTTTCAAGCGCGTTCAGCAGCGTCACCATGATCCGCGCGCCACTGGCGCCAATGGGATGCCCAAGCGCACAGGCCCCGCCATGGACGTTCACCTTGTCACGCGGCAGGCCCATTTCGTGCATGAAAGCCATCGGAACCACGGCAAAGGCCTCGTTCACCTCCCAAAGGTCCACGTCGTCTTTGCTCCACCCGATCCGCTCCAGCAGCTTTTGCGCGGCCGGCACCGGCGCGGTGGTGAACCATCCCGGTGCCTGAGCATGGCTTGCATGACCAACAATACGAGCACGTATGTTTAGCCCTTCCGCTTGTGCCGCCTCGCGCGACGCCAACACCAACGCCGCCGCGCCATCGCTGATCGAGCTGGAGTTTGCCGCCGTGACCGTGCCATCCTTACGAAACGCAGGCTTGAGCTGTGGGATCTTGTCGGGCCGCGCCTTGGCGGGCTGCTCGTCTTCGGAAATCGTGACCTCGCCCTTGCGGGTGGACATCGTCACTGGCGCAATCTCGTCGTCGAACGCGCCAGATTTCTGCGCCGCCAATGCCCCTTCAAGTGACCCTATGGCATAATCGTCCTGCGCCTCGCGAGTGAACTGATATTTTTCGGCGCAATCCTCGGCAAAGGTGCCCATCAGGCGACCCTTGTCATAGGCATCTTCCAGACCGTCCAGAAACATGTGGTCAACCACCTGAGCATGTCCGATCCGCGCCCCACCCCGCATTTTGGGCAGCAGGTATGGCGCGTTCGACATGCTTTCCATGCCACCGGCAATCATCGTATCCGCATGGCCCAACGCGATCTGGTCAAACGCTATCATCGCCGCCTTCATGCCCGAGCCGCACATTTTGTTCAAAGTGGTGGCAGGCACCTCTTCGCCCAAGCCCCCGGCAAATCCGGCCTGCCGCGCCGGGGCTTGTCCTTGGCCTGCGGGCAGAACGCAGCCCATCAAAACCTCGTCCACGGTCTGCGCCCCCGCGCCTGCCAGCGCGGCCCGAATGGCAGCACCACCCAAGACCGATGCATCGACATCGTCGAAATCCCCCTGAAATCCCCCCATAGGGGTGCGCGCCGCGCCCGCGATCACAACGTCTTTCATGCTTCACCCTCCTGAATTCCTGTGCGTGAATACCGAATGGTAAGGAATACGGTCTAGCCTTGGCCGTATTACTACTTATGGCGGGAGTGCACTATGCCTTTGCAACAAACCCAAACCGACGACATCAAGATCATCACCGTAAACCTACCCCGAATCGATGCCGCGGTGGCGATTCAATTCAAGGACAGTATGCGCGAGGCCACAGAAACCGGCCCTGATCATATCGTGCTTGATCTGTCCAATGTCAGCTTTGTCGATTCCAGCGGGCTAGGCGCGATTGTCGCCTCAAAAAAACAACTGCCCAGCGGCAAAAAAATTGATCTTGCCGGGCTGACACCCGATGTCGCCAAGGTGTTTCGCCTGACACGCATGGATTCGGTCTTCAGGATTTACGCTCATGTCTCTGATCTGGCGTCCCGTGCCGCTGGCTAAGCGGCGCGCGCGCCGTATGGACCCACCGCAAACCGTGGCCACGTCCCGCCCCTTTCCCGGCTTTACCCTGCACTTTTCAGGTGCGGCCACCGATGTGCCCCCTGTCTTGCGACAAGCCTTGTCTAAATTGGACACGCTTGGCTTGGCCGCAGACTGGCGCAGCACTGTGGAACTGGTATTGGCCGAAACACTGAACAACATTGCCGAACATGCCTATGCAGGTCAGCCCCCCGGCCCCGTCACACTGACGGCGCGCATGACGCCAGAGCGTCTATGCGTCATACTGCGCGATCAGGGGTGCCCGCTGCCGGGGCAAAAACTTCCCGAAGGGCGCGCGCCCAACACCGATGTGCCCTGCGCTTCCCTGCCCGAGGGTGGGTTTGGCTGGTTCCTGATCCACGATCTAACCACGGCCTTGCATTACCGGCGCACCGATCAAGAGAACCGGCTGCAACTGGAATTCGACCTGACGGCCCCTCCAAAACCCGGCTGATCCTGACCGAAAACACGATATTGCCCCAATTTGTGCCCAATCACGCCTGAATACAGCGTCATAACAAAGGTGTAGCTGCAAAAAGCTTCCCTCGGCGTTGCGTTCAACAGCCCCCAACCAGTGCGCAGCGCCGAGGTTTTGACCCTGCCTCATTGGCAAATCACCTTTGTGCTTCTAGGCTGTGCGCAATGAAATCAGCCTGAGGGTACAATGCGCGATTTTCACCATCCCGGACGTTCTGCAACCTTTGCGACAAACGGCATGTGTGCCACGTCGCACCCCTTGGCCGCAAAAACCGCAATCGACATTCTCGAACGTGGCGGGAATGCGATGGATGCCGCCATCGCAGGCGCGGTCCTTCTTGGCATTTGCGAACCGCAAATGACCGGAATCGGCGGGGATTGTTTCGTCCTGTTCACCCCTCCGGGTAGCGATGACATTCAGGCGCTCAACGGGTCGGGGCGCGCCCCGGCGGCGGCCAGCGCCGCTGATCTGCGCGCGCGCGGGCACAGCACCGTGCCGCTGAACACGCCCGACGCGGTGACCATTCCCTGCGCCATAGACGCGTTTTGCCGCCTCAGCGCCGATCACGGCAAACTGGGTCTGGATGCTTTGCTGGCCCCGGCCATCCACTATGCCGAAACCGGCGTTCCCGTGGCCCCGCGCGTCGCGTTGGATTGGCCAACAGCCGGGAAAACCTTGCAGGGTCACGCTGTTGAGCATTACTCAAACAACGGCAAGCCGCTGACCACTGGGGAAATCTTCCGCTCGCCCGGTCAGGCCGAGGTGCTGCGCCGCATCGCCCGCGACGGGCGCGATGCCTTTTACACAGGCGAGGTGGCCGATGATATTCTGGCCGCACTGACCACGCTTGGCGGCGTTCACACCGGCGATGACTTTGCCGCCGCCAGCAGTGATGACACCACGCCGATTTCGGGCACCTATCAGGGTGTCGATCTGGTGGAACACCCGCCCAACGGGCAGGGGGCCACCGCCATCCTGATGCTCAACATCCTGTCGCATTTCGATATCGCCCGGATGGACCCGGATGGCAGCCAACGCGCCCATATAGAGGCCGAGGCAGCAAAACTGGCCTACGACACGCGCAACCGGCTGCTGGCCGATCCCGATCACACCGCGCGTCTGGATCATATGCTGGCACCGGAAACCGCCGCGAAACTGGCCGCGCTGATCGACCCGCAAAACGCCATGCCCGACCCGGCCCCAGTGGCCGAGGCCGTCCATCGCGATACCGTCTATATCACCGTGGTCGACCGCGACCGCATGGCCGTGTCGCTGATCTATTCAATTTTCCATGGCTTTGGGTCAGGCATCGCGTCAGAAAAATTCGGCATCCTGCTACAAAACCGTGGCGCTGGATTCAGCCTGACACCGGGCCACCCCAACGAAATGGCGGGGGGCAAACGGCCAATGCACACGATCATCCCCGGAATGTTGCGTGAAAACGGACGGGTCATCATGCCCTTCGGCGTTATGGGCGGCGCCTATCAGCCCAACGGGCACGCGCGGTTTGTCTCAAATATGCGCGATTTCGGGATGGACCCGCAAACGGCCATCGACGCGCCCCGCGCCTTTGCGGACGCGGGAGCGCTGAAAATCGAACGTGGCTATTGCGAAACTGTGCGCGCCGATCTGGCGGATATGGGCCACACCATTACCATTCCAGACCAGCCAATCGGCGGTGCTCAGGCCATCCTGATACGGCCGGACGGCGTATTGGAGGGGGCAAGCGATCCGCGTAAAGACGGCTGTGCGCTCGGTTACTGACGGCCAAGGCTGTCAGCCCGCCGCGTTATCAGTTCAGTTGGAAATGCAGCGGGTAATGGCCATCTTCGAACGGGCCGAACAGATCGGGAATATCCGGGTGGTCCACAGGCTCGCCGGAGTAGTCTGCAACAAGGTTTTGCTCCGACACATAAGCCACGTAGTAGCTTTGGTCGTTTTCGGCCAGAAGATGATAGTAGGGCTGTTCGCGCGCCGGACGGCTATCTTCGGGAATCGAATGGTACCATTCTTCTGTATTCGAGAATTCCGGATCAACATCAAATACGACGCCGCGAAACGGATGTTTGCGGTGCCGGACGATCTGTCCCAAATGATACTTCGCACGTGTCTTCAACATCATGATGCAGCCCCTATCCGCGCAGCTTAATGGTTTCAAGGGCTGTTTGTCCAACACTGGGACCAAAAACCAAAGAAACAGTCTGTGAACCTTGTCACAACAGTCACGCAATCCGGCTGCGTGCCCATCGCGCAAATCGTGCAATTGTGGATTCCCCCGCGCGGTCATTTGGGTTAGACTTGCACAAAAACAAATAAAAGAAAGCGAGAGGCAGATGAGCAGACCCCTTCGCGCAATCATGATTCTGTTGCTGGTCGCATCTTGTGGCGTCGGCGGGCGCAGCGGCCCGCCCCCCAGCAATCTGGATAATGCCTGCGCCATCTTGGCCGAGCGGCCACATTACAAACGGGCCTTCAACGCCACGGAACGCCGGTGGGGCGTGCCGGTGCATGTGCAGATGGCCACAATCCATCAAGAAAGCAGTTTCATTGGTGATGCCCGAACGCCGTTTCGCTATGTCTTGGGCGTGATCCCGATGGGCCGGCAAAGCTCGGCCTATGGCTATAGTCAGGCCCTCGATGGAACGTGGGATGAATACAAACAGGAAACCCGCCGCTTTGCTGCACGCCGCAACGATATCCGCGATGCCACCGATTTCATGGGGTGGTACATGGCCAAATCGAACGAGCGGCTTGGCATTTCGCTGAGTGACACGCGCAATCAGTATCTGGCCTATCACGAAGGCCGCACCGGGTTTTCGCGCGGCAGCTACAACGGCAAGCCCTGGCTGTTGCGGGTATCCGCCAAAGTGGACGAACGTGCCCGCATGTATCAAGCCCAACTACAATCCTGCAACGGGCGCGGCTTCGGACTATTTTAACGCAGACGGGCGGGCCATTTAACAAGCCCGCCCGCATCCTTCCAGGACGTGTCGCCGGTCAGCGATCGTTATGCTTGGGGCCGGTGCCGATTCCTGGAATGACAAACCGATCATTGGCCAGTCGCATACCAGTTTTCAAATCCCCCAGAACCACCGTTGTCTGGCTGCCGCCATCATCGTTGATCACCCATTGACGCAACTCGACCGGATCGTCGGTAAAGACCAGTTCGATACTGCCGTATTCCGGGTTCTTAGGATCGTGGGCGCGAATCGTGGTCGTCTTGCCATCGCTGGCATGGCCAGTGACCATGCGCTCGCGGCTCAAATCGACCTTGTTGGCCAGAATGATTTTCAGCGGCGTGCGGTGCAGCGGATAGCCTTCGGGGCCGGTGTTCGATTTCGGGTCCACGATGCCCACCGTATCGCCATCGGCCACAACAAGGGTTCCCTCAGGCGGATCATATTCAAACCGCACGCGCCCCGGGCGCTTGATGAAAAGCCGCCCTGTGCTGATCGTGCCGTCATCATTGATCTGGGTGAATTCGCCCTGTGCGGTGCGGAACCCGTTAAAGTAGGATGATATCTGGCTCAGCGACAACTTGTCAGCCGCCGCAGGCAAGGCAGTGACCACGCAGGCCACCGCCGCAATCATCAAAGGGAAAAGTTTCATACCGTCGGGCTCCTTTCAGGATCAGGTCGTCACAACCGTGACGCGGACCTGACCTGATATGCAATAACAAGCGCGGTTCAACCAGATATCAGGGCGGCACCTGTCCGGATCAAGCCCCGACATCAAGATCAGCCAGATATCGCCATCCGCGAAGATGGCCCCCGCTCCCTTGGCAGCAGCCAAGACCAGCGCAGGTATCGCCGCGCCTATTGCTCAGGCACCAGAATTTCGCGTTTGCCCACGTGATTGGCCGCGCTGACAACGCCTTCGTCTTCCATCTGCTCCACCAGTCGCGCGGCCTTGTTATAGCCGATCGCCAGCTTGCGCTGAATGTAGGAGGTGCTGCATTTGCGATCCTTGATCACAATGGCCACGGCCTGATCATACAGGGCGTCCTCCCCATCGGTATTGCCCCCTGTGGACAAGCCCAGAACAGCGTCGATGTTGTTGGCTTTGTCATCATCCGGGCCATCCTGCACCCCGCCCACGTAATCGGGCGGGCCATAGGCCTTGAGGTTGTTAACCACCTCTTCAACCTCCTCATCGCTGACAAATGGCCCGTGACAGCGGGTAATCTTGCCGCCCCCGGCCATATAAAGCATGTCGCCCATACCCAGCAGTTGCTCGGCCCCCATCTCGCCCAGAATGGTGCGGCTATCGATTTTGGAGGTCACCTGAAAACTGATCCGGGTGGGGAAGTTGGCCTTGATCGTGCCGGTGATCACATCCACCGACGGGCGCTGCGTGGCCATGATAAGGTGAATGCCGCTGGCCCGTGCCATCTGTGCCAGACGCTGAATGCAGGCCTCAATCTCTTTGCCCGCCACCATCATCAGGTCGGCCATCTCATCAACGATCACCACGATATAGGGCATCTTCTCGGGCGCGAATTCCTCGGTCTCAAAGACAGGTTCGCCGGTTTCATCGTCAAACCCGGTCTGCACCGTTCGGCTGAACATCTCGCCCTTGCTCAGCGCATCTGCGACCCGGCCATTATATCCGTCGATATTGCGCACGCCCATCTTGGACATCTTGCGATAGCGTTCTTCCATCTCGGCCACGACCCATTTCAGGGCCACAACCGCCTTTTTCGGGTCGGTCACAACCGGCGACAACAAGTGCGGAATGCCGTCATAAACCGACAGTTCCAGCATCTTGGGGTCGATCATGATCAAGCGGCATTCGTCCGGGGTCAGCTTGTACAGCAAGCTCAGGATCATGGTGTTGATCGCCACCGACTTGCCCGAGCCTGTCGTCCCCGCGATCAGCAAATGCGGCATCTTGGCAAGGTTTTGCACCACCGGATCACCGCCGATATCCTTACCCAAGGCCAACGGCAATTTCTGGTTGCCGTCACCGTAATCACGGCTGGACAGGATCTCGCGGAAGCTGACCATTTCTCGGTTGTCATTGGGCAGTTCGATCCCGATCACACTGCGTCCGGGCACGGTGCTGACACGCGCCGACAACGCACTCATCGAGCGAGCGATATCATCCGCCAAACCGATCACCCGGCTGGCCTTGAGGCCCGGCGCGGGCTCAAGCTCGTACATGGTGACAACCGGGCCGGGGCGCACGCTGACGATCTCGCCTTTGACCCCGTAATCGTCCAACACGTTTTCCAACATCCGGGCGTTTTCCTCCAGCGCATCATCGCTCAGATGATGGCGCACGATGTTGGCTGGATTGTTCAACAAGCTAAGCGGCGGCAATTCATATTCAGTCTGCATGCTGTCTTCGAATTGCAGGGCGGGCTGCGCTTCGGCCATGGCCCGTGACGACGGCTGTGATGCCTTGCGCGGCGTGTGCTGGACCACCTTTTTCGGCTCGGCCACAGGAATGCGCGGCTGTGCCGGGGCAGGCTGCGGCGGCACCTGCATTTCCGGCTGCTCGGGCTGCGGCTGATAGGCGTGAACCGGCTGTGCTTCGGGCCGCATCGGCTGGGATGGCTCTGCCGCGGTCAGGGGCGGTTCTTGCGGCATAACCGCGGCCTGCACGGCCGTCAGTGGCGGCTCGGCCGGTAAATCTGCGGCGCGCGGCGGGCTGGTGTTCAGGATCAGCGGGTCGGGCCCCCGCCCGCGCCCCTTGGTCAACGGCGCGACGGACTCCACCCGGATTGCGGGGTTCTGGCGCACGCGATTCTTGATCACTTCAGTAATCTTGGCGCGAATACGGTCATCGCCCGGCGCTTCCACATCGCCCTCGGGGCCGTAGCTTTCCACAAGTTCCGGCTCGGGCTCAGGCTCGGGGCGGCGCATCAGTGAGGGCATGATCATACGTAAGGCACCCGGCTTCTCGGCCTGCTCCGGCGCGGCGCTGGCCACATGCGCCGTCGCACTGACCTGCGGTTCGGCCATCGCCGCGCTGCGCTGCACCACCGGCTGCGCCGGCACCGCGGCCTCGGCGCGGATCAACTCTTCGGCCTCGGCCCTGTCTGCCGCGCGGCGTGCGCGGGTCTCAGAAACCTTGGCCTGCATAACATGCGCGGCACCGACCGCCCCCTTGGCCCCACGGCCCATCAAGGCCATGATCCAAGCATAAGTCATGATCAGACCGACCAGCAAGAACCGCCCCGTCCGCAGCAATTCAAACCGGGTAAAGCCCAACACAAACGCCCCGAGCGCGAAGACGCCAAGCCCCAGAACAATCGACAACAGCTTCAGCCCAAAACTGGCCCCCATCGGCAAAATGCCCAACAGCGTGCCCAGCACGGTATCACCAAAAAGCCCGCCCAGACCGAAACTATGGGTTGCAGCCCATGTCTCACCCGGCGTCAGCGACGATGCATAGAGCGACAAAAGCGCCACCCAGATCGGCGCAAAGATCAAGCGACCCACGGCGCGGTCCTCTCCGCGATGCAGCGCCAGCCTCAGGCCCCACGAGCCCAGAACAATCGCAAGGCCCCACGCGCCCCACCCAACGATCATGAACAAAGGCGACGCAATCGAGGCACCCAAACGCCCCATCCAGTTTTGTACCGGCGCATCCGTGGCCGACATCCAGCTTGGATCGTCGGGGTGATACGAGGCAATCATCGCCGCCGCCATCGCACCCAGCAGCAACAGGGCAAGGCCCAGCAACTCCTTGCCGCGCTTTTCGATCGCCTCGGCCATGGTGCTGTCAAGCAACGGATCGCGCCCGCGTGTCTGATATGCCATCTTGTCCCTCGTCCTCAATTCAGTCGTACAGACAGTCGCGCAGCCGTGTCAGGCCGCGTGCCATCTCTTCTTTTGGGGCCACCATGGCGACCCTGATATATCCTTTGCCGGGGGCGTCGCCCCCGACCTCTTTGCTCAAATACGCGCCGGGCAGAACCCGAACGCCGGTTTCGCGCCACAGGCGTAGCGCGGCGGCCTCGCCATCCTCGACAGGCAACCACAGGAAAAACCCGGCCTCCGGGCTGTCATAGCCCGGCACATCACCCAAAATTTCATCGGCCAGCGCATATTTTTCTGCATAAAGGCGGCGGTTTTCCACCACATGCGCCTCATCGGCCCAAACCTTTTGCGCCGCATGCTGCAACGGCAACGGCAACGGCGCACCAGCATAGCTGCGCAACAGCTTGATACGGCTCAGGCACTCGGGCCCACCCGCCACAAACCCGCTGCGCAAGCCCGGCAGGTTCGACCGTTTCGACAGGCTGTGGAAAATGACCACCCGTTCGGGGTCCGCCCCCATGCCATGCGCCACCTCCATGGCACCCGCCGGCGGGGCGCTGCGGTAAATCTCAGAATAACACTCATCAGCCAAAATGCGGAAATCATACCGCTCGGCCAGCCCAATCAAATCGCGCCAATATGCGGCACTGGCCACCGCGCCCTGCGGATTGGACGGTGAGCACAGATACACCACCGCCGTGCGCGCCAACACATCCTCGGGCACCGCGCTGAAATCGGGCAAATGCCCGGTCGCGCGCGTGGCGGGCAAAAACACCGGCTCGGCCCCCACGCTCAGGGCCGCCACCATGTAAACCTGATAAAACGGGTTCGGAAGCAGCACCACAGGGCGCTGGCCATTCTTTTGCTCGGGGCACAGCGCCATCATGGCGTTATAAAGCCCCTCGCGCGTGCCGTTCAGGGCCATCACATGGCGCTCAGGCTCCAGCGTCACGTCATAGCGCCGCGCGATCCAGTCGCAGATCGACTGGCGCAATCCGATGGTGCCTTCGTTGGCAGGATAACGCCCGAACTCGGCGGCATGTTCCGCCACCACATCCGACACCCACGCCGGAAAGGCATGTTTGGGCTCGCCTATCGTCATGTGCAGCACCTCGCCGCCGGGCGCATGGGCGTCCAACAAGCTCCGCAGGCGCGGAAACGCATAGGCCGGTAGGTTCGAAAACCGCTCGGGAAACATCAATACTGCCTCAAGGTTCGGGGTCATTGTGCCCCGTTTTTCTTGAATCTACCCAAGCCCCCGGCTTGCGTCCAGCAAAACCAAAGACTTGACATGCAGATTGTGACATTTTCGCAGAGCGGCCCTCGCCCGCCCCGCCCTTCATTGTTCCAAAAATACTCCGGGGGAGTCGCGCTTTGCGCGACGGGGGCAGCGCCCCCTAAGCACCTTCAGCCACGCAAAACATCCTCCGCCGCCTTACTCAACCGCAGCAGGCGCTCTTCTGCCATCGGCTGCCCGCACAGCATAAGACCGCAGCTTGGCACACCCGTTGGCAATGTCACGGCGGGCAAGCCCATCAGGTTGCCGACACGGGTGTTGCGCAGGGTCAAAAGGTTCTCGGTCACGTAATAGTCGTTGTCATGCATCAGCCTTTCGGCATCGGGCGGCATGTTGGGCGCGGTCGGCATGATCACGGCATCATAGCCCGCAACCCGGCTGTTCCAATCCACGCGCAGTGCCTCCAGCTTGTGCCATGCCGCCACGTAATCGGCCGCGCTCACGTCTTTGCCACCCCGGAACCGCTCCAGAATCGGCGCGAACATCTTGTCGGGCGCCGCTTCGATCTCATCGCGCCACAGGCCATAGGCTTCGCCCGTGTAAAGGACAGCCGACATCGGCATCGCTTCGGCGATTTCCGGAGAGTCGATCTTGTCCACAACGGACCCTGCATCGCGCAAGGCCGCGACGGCCTGCTCATATGCTGACAGCGGCCTGTCGCGAATATCGTCCAGCACCACGGTTTGCAGGGCCGCCAGACGCACGCCTTTCAGGCTGGCCCCGCGCAGATCAGCGGCGCGCGCGCGGCCTTCCAAAACTGCAAGCATCAGCGCCGCATCCTCAACACTGCGCGTCAGCGGGCCAATCGTGTCGAACTTGGCCGCCAAAGGCACTGCGCCTTCCAACGAGATACGCCCGGCGGTCGTTTTCAGCCCGACCAAATCGTTCCACGCCGCCGGAATACGCACCGATCCACCCGTATCACTGCCAATTCCACAGGCCGCCAGCCCAAAAGCCACGCTGGCCGCCGCGCCCGAGCTTGATCCACCGGGCACCGCACCCGGATCATTCACATTGGGCGGCGTCGCCGTCATCGGGTTCAGGCCCAGCCCGGAAAAGGCCAACTCGCTCATATGCGTTTTGCCAAGGCACACCATGCCCGCCATCGTCGCGTTGCGCAAAACCCAAGCGTCGCGCGCAGGCACCCGCCCCTGCAACAGCTTGCTGCCCGCCTCTGTCGCCACACCCGCGCTGTCAAACAGGTCTTTCCAACTGATCGGCACGCCATCCAATGGGCCAAAGCGCTGCCCGGCTTTCGCGCGCCCTGACGCGGCGCGCGCCTCGGCGCGGGCGCGTTCAGCAGTCACCACGGTGTAAATCCTGTCACGGTCGGGATGGGCGTCTATCGCACTCAGAAAACTGTCCGCCAAATCCACCGGGTCTATCGCACCCTGCCCGATCCCGCGCCCCAATTCCGCCGCGCTCATGCTGTGCCAATCGCTCATGTTACCCTGCCTTTTGTGAAACCTTGTCGCAGGCGACGGTAGCGGCAGCGCGGCGCATGGACAATCCCATGCGATGCGCCATACTAAAAGCAATGGAACATGACAGCGATATTCTAATCGTCGGCGGCGGGCTGAACGGCCCTGCCTTGGCGCTTGCTCTTGCACAATCAGGCTTCACCGTAACGGTCGTTGACAGCCTGCCCCAAACCGCGCGCAAAAACGCGGCGTTTGACGGGCGAGCCTATGCCCTGGCCTTGTCTTCGGTGCGACTGTTGCGCGCCATCGGCATCTGGAACAGGGTGGCCGATCACAGCCAACCAATGCTGGACATCAAGGTCAGCGACGGGCGCGCAGGCGAAGGCCCCTCGCCGTTTTTTATGCATTTCGACCATGCCGAGATCGAAGAAGGCCCGATGGGCTACATGCTGGAAGATCGCTATCTGCGCCGCGCCTTTTTGGACGCAATGCAAGAGACGCCCGGCATCACCCAGATCCGCGACACCGTCACCGGGCAACAGGTAGATGCGCAGGGTGTGCGTGTCACGCTTGCCTCGGGCAAGACGCTGGCGGCGCGGCTGCTGGTCGGCAGTGACGGGCGCGCCTCGGGCACGGCACAGCGCGCGGGCATTCAGCGCACCGGTTGGGGCTACGGCCAAACCGCACTGGTTGCCGCCATCGAACATGAACTGCCCCATCACGGCGTCGCGCATCAATTTTTCATGCCGCCCGGCCCGCTGGCCATTCTGCCCCTGCCCGGCAATGTCAGCTCGATCGTCTGGAGCGAATCAGATGCCACCGCAGCCCGCTTCGCCGCGCTGTCGGACGCGGATTTCATGCAGGTGCTGCGCCCGCGTTTCGGTGATTTCTTGGGCCAGATCAAACTAAAGGGCAAGCGCTTCACCTACCCGTTGAACCTGACGCTGGCCAACAGTTTCGTGGCCGAGCGCGTGGCTTTGATCGGCGATGCCGCGCACGGCATGCACCCGATCGCGGGTCAGGGGTTGAATGCCGGTCTGCGCGATGTGGCCGCCCTGACCCAAGTGCTGAACGAGGCCCGCCAGCGCGGCGAGGATATCAGCGCACCCGATGTTCTGGCGCGCTATCAGCAGTGGCGTCGCTTCGATACGGCGACACTGGCCGTGGTCACGGATCTGACCAACAAGCTGTTTTCAAATGATAACCCGCTTCTGCGGCTGGGCCGTGATCTGGGCATGGGGGCCATCAATGCCATCCCAAAACTGCGCCGCGGTTTTATCCGCGAGGCAGCGGGCCTGACCGGCGACTTGCCTGACTTGATGAAACGATAAGGCGTGGACACACAGCGAGACGCGCACGCAAGAGCGCGACGCGCGATGTCAGGCGTGTTCGAAAATCCGGATCGTGGTGTCGCCATAGCGGCGCGCGTCTAGCAGGTGCAGGGCCTCGGGCACAGTGACCTCGGCGCTTTCCTCCCAGACGATCAGCGCGCCTTTGGCGATCCAGCCACCCGACAGCGCGGCGGTCAGGGCCGACTCGCCCATCTGTTTGCCATAGGGTGGATCCAGAAACACCAGCGTCGCCGCATCGCCGGGGCACACGCCCAGCTTGCGGGCATCACGCTGCACCACGCGGGCGCAGGCCTCGGCCCGGCAAATCGCGATATTTTCCCGCAACAGGCGCAGCGCCACGCGCCCGTTTTCGACGAATGTGGCGCTTTGCGCACCGCGCGACAGCGCCTCAAGCCCCAGCGCGCCGGTGCCTGCGAATATATCCAGCACCACCGCGCCGCGGCACTGGTCACCAAAGCCACCGGCCAACATGTTGAACAAGCTTTCGCGCACCCGGTCAGCCGTCGGTCGTAAATGCGCCCCCGCATCGCCCTTGCCGACACTGGCCAGCCTGCGGCCCCGAAATTCGCCTCCGATAATCCTCACGCGCGCAACAGCGCCTTCAAGTCGCTTTCAGGGTCGGCCACCACATCCGGATCGGCGGTTTTGCCCGCGTCGATCAGGCGCTTGCCCACCATGTAGGCGCGCGGTTCGTTCATCGCGTCCACGGCCAGCAACCTATCGCCCTTGTAATACCAGAACGAAACATGCCCTGCCCCCTCGCCCGGACGCGTGACGATCCGGTCATAGCCCGCATTCAGCCCGGCGATTTGTAGTTTCACATTATACTGATCCGACCAGAACCACGGCTGCGGCACATAGGTCTTGCCCGGGCCCATGATGTTTTCGGCCACGCATTCGGCCATATCGATGGCATTGGGCACGCTTTCCAGCCTATGCCGCTGCCCATTCCACGGAAAAGACGCACAATCGCCCGCCGCCCAGATATGGCTGTCGCTGGTGCGGCCCTGTTCATCCACCTTGATCCCGTTTTCAATCTCCAGCCCTGCCGCCTCGGCCAGCGAGGTGGCCGGGGTGATACCAACCCCGACGATTACGAAATCCACCTCCAGCGTGCTACCATCGCTCAGCCTTGCGCCGCTCACCCGGCCCTCACCCGTCAGGGTTTCAAGGCCCACACCCTCGCGGATATCGACACCATGCTTGCCATGCAGCGCCCGGAAATAATCCGAGGTTTCCTTGGCCGCCACCCGTTGCAGAATACGATCGGCCATTTCTACCAGCGTCACCTTCAGGCCCCGGCTGGCGGCCACCGCCGCCGCCTCAAGCCCGATATAGCCGCCGCCGACGATCAGCACATGGCGCCCCTCTTGGAACTCGGGCGCCATGCTGTCCACGTCTTTCAAGTCGCGCACCACGTAAACGCCCTGCAGCGCGCCCCCGACGGACCCCGGCAAGCGGCGCGGCACGGATCCCGTGGTCAGCACCAGATCATCATAGGCAATCTGCTGCCCGCCCGCGATGACCACCTTGTCAGCGCCGTCAATGGCTGTGACAGTCTCGTTCAGGTGCAGATCAATCCCGTTCTCGGCGTAATAGCTTTCGGGGCGCAGATACAAGCGCTCCAGTTCCATCTCGCCCAACAGATATTTCTTGGACAGGGGCGGCCGCTGATAGGGGGGCACCGGCTCTTCGCCGATCAGGGTGATTTTGCCCTTGTATCCAAGGCTGCGCAGTTTCGCCACAAAGGACGCCCCGGCCTGCCCTGCCCCGATCACAACGATACCGGCCATTATGAAATCTCCTGCTTATGCATGGTCACGCCGCAGCGCTGAGCCTATATCTACCCTTACCGGAAACGCAATTGATAGACAGGGAGCGACAATGACCATTTCCAAAGGCGACACACTTCCCGATGCAACACTTCTTCAGATGGGCGCAGACGGCCCCGAAGAGGTCAAGCTTGCGGACAAAACAAAGGGCCGCAAGGTCGTGATTTTCGCTGTGCCCGGCGCGTATACCCCCACCTGCCATTCCGCCCATATGCCAAGCTTTACGCGCAACAAGGATCAGTTCGACGCCAAAGGCGTGGACGAGGTGATTTGCATCTCTGTCAACGATCCCTTCGTCATGGGGGCCTGGGGCGAAGCCACCGGCGCAACAGCGGCAGGCATCACCTTGCTGGGCGATCCCGAGTCAAGTTTCACAAAGGCGGTCGGCATGGATTTCACCGCGCCCCCGGTGGGCCTGATGGCGCGGTCCAAGCGCTATGCAATGCTGGTTGAGGATGGCAAGATCAGCCTGCTGCACGAAGAAGAAAACCCCGGCGCATGCGATGTGTCCGCGGGCGAGGCCTTGCTGGCCGCGATGTGATTTTTACGACCCTAAAAAAACCGGCGGCTCATACGGGCCGCCGGTTTTGAATTTCAAGAAAAGCCGCATCCAAACCGTGCGGTTTGCACCATGCTCAGCCCTCGCCGGCCAAGCCATCGAATTTGCGGGCCAACTTGACATCAAGCGCACTCAGACCGTCCACGTCATGGGTGGTCAGCGTCACATTCACCGTGTTGTAGACATTTGACCATTCCGGGTGATGGTTCCACTTTTCCGCCCATATCGCGGCCCGTGTCATAAACCCGAACGCCTCGGTGAAGTCCTTGAACTTGAAAGTTTTCATGATCGCATCGCGGTTTTCGTCCAACGTCCAGCCCTCTTCGAGCAAGGGGTCAAGCGTGGTGGTTCGCGCGGTTTCGCTAAGTTTTTCGGTCATTGGTGATCCTCCACTTTGGTGTTTTTGAACGGTCCGTAACTTGTCAGAATTTCAATGTCCTCCTCAACTGCGGCGCGTTCGGCCTCCAGATAGTGCCCGACCGCCTCGCTAAAGCCCGGATCGGCCATCCAGTGCAACGAATGCGTAGGGGCGGGCATATAGCCGCGGGCAAGTTTGTGTTCTCCCTGCGCGCCAGCCTCGATCCGTTGCAAGCCATGGGCAATCGAAAAATCCATTGCCTGATAATAACATAGCTCAAAATGCAGGCAGGGGTGGTGTTCGCTGCAACCCCAATATCGGCCATAAAGCGCCGAGCGTCCGATCAGGTTCATCGCCCCCGCCACCGGCACCCCGTCGCGTTCGGCGAACACCAACAGGACATCATCACGCAAATCGGTGTGAACATGATCAAAGAACGCCCGCGTCAGGTAGGGCGTGCCCCATTTTCGGGCGCCGGTATCCTGATAAAAGCGCCACATCGCATCCCAATGGTGGGGCTTGATCTGATCACCGGTAAACTGCGTGATTTGGCCGCCAAAGTCCTGCGCTGTGCGACGCTCTTTTCGGATGGATTTACGCTTGCGCGAACTCAGGTCAGCCAAAAAATCATCAAAGCTTTGATATTCGCGATTCACCCAATGATATTGCTGGGTGCGGCGGGTCATCAAGCCAAGGCTGTCGCCGGCCTTGCTTTCCGTCTCATTGCAAAACGTGGCATGCAGGGAAGACAGCCTATTGTTTTCTGCAACTTGAATGGCCCCTTGCACTAAGGCCGCCCGGCCCAAATCGTCAAATCCCGGCCGGGTCAAAAACCGCCGCCCGGTGACCGGCGTAAATGGCACGGCAATTTGCAGTTTGGGGTAATACCGCCCCCCGGCCCGTTCATAGGCATGGGCCCAATTGTGATCGAAAATATATTCGCCCTGACTGTGCGATTTCAGGAACAGCGGTGCAAAGGCAATGGCTTGCCCGTCCAATTCGGCGCGGATGTAGTAGGGTTGCCACCCCGTGCCCACGCCGACGGAACGGCTGTCTTCCAGTGCCTTGAGAAAGCGATACGTGGTAAACGGGTCTTCCGGGCGGCCGCCTTCAGACGCCTCTGGACAGGCGCATGCATCCCACTCCGTCGCATCAATCTGCGACAGGCTGTCGTGGATACTGACCTTGATGTCGTGATCATTCATGTCAACGGTTCCCCGGCCTCAAACCCAATCTGTGGCCATGGGCGCGCGGATCAAGATGGAATATCGGGCAGATAGCCCTCAAAGGTGATGTTGTCGGCAAATTGGCGTGCGTCACGCTCGGCCTGCCGCGACCGGATCGTCCAACACAAGACCAAAGCCCCCGACCCGCGCAATGCGGCCACGCGGTCGGCACTCAAGTCTTTGAAAGCATGGCTGATAAACGATGCACCTGTGCTGTTGTAATCCGGTATATCTCGCAAGGCTTCACGCCGGTCAGCCTTCAACAGCGGCCAGTCTTTCTCGGTGAACGCGCATGTCGTCAGGCCGCGTGGGACCATCGGAACCAGATCGCGCAGGGCCGCCACAGAATACGGGTTGAACGACATCAGCGCCAGCGGCCCGCCATAGCCCTGCAGATCCTGCGCCACGGCACGTTCCAGCCGCCCATCGGCCTGCCCCATCTGGCCGTGCTGGTCTTTGAGCTCGACCAAAAGCGGCGTTCGCCCACCGACGATGCGCAAAACTTCGGCAAATGTCGGAATACCCTCTTGTCCGCCGCGCAAATCGATCTGCATTAGGTCTTCGGCGCTGCGCTGCTGAATCGGGCCTTTTTGGTCGGTCAGGCGGCCAAGGTCATAGTCGTGAAAAACCATGGCATGCCCGTCACGGGACAGTTGCAAATCAATCTCGATACCATACCCTGCGGCAATCGCCGCTTCGATCGCCGCACGGGAATTTTCCGGGCGTCCTGCATGGACGTCATGCAGCGCCCGATGCGCCAAAGGCAGACGATGGAAAGCGGCGGGAAGCTGGCTCATTTGATCTGAAAAATGCCGTCTATTTCAACGGCCACCCCAAACGGCAGCGCCGCCGCCGACACCGCAGAGCGTGAGTGCTTGCCAGCTTCGCCCAAGGCTTCGCCCAAGAAATCAGACGCCCCGTTGATCACCTGCGGCTGCTCAGTATAGTCGGCCGTGGAATTGACGAACCCGGTCAGTTTGACAACCCGCTGCAACCGATCCAAATCACCGCCGCATGCGGCTTTGACCTGCGCCAAAAGGGCAACCGCACAGATTTTGGCCGCCTCGGCCCCGGCCGATGTTTGCATGTCATCGCCAAGTTTGCCGACAATCAAACCGTCATCGCCTTTTGAAATCTGCCCGGACACGTAAAGAATGTCCCCAACCTGCACATACGGCACGTAGTTGCCCGCCGGTGCGGGGGCCTCTGGCAGCGTGATACCCATCTGCGCAAGCTTGTTTTCGAATTGTCCCATGTCACAACGCCCCGTCATTTTGAAATCACGCCGACGCTAGCCCGAGGCGCACGCAAAGGAAATCGAAAATATCAGGATGATAAAAGCTCTTATAACGTCCCAAATGGCTGGGACGACGCAGGGCAACAGCACAGGATCACATTTTTTGATCAACAATCCTTGCACCCTGTCGCCATTCTGCCACAAATACCAGTCCTCTGCCCCCTACTGCTGAGCAGGTGGCTATGATAGTCTATGACTTGTTTGAAAATTGTATGAATCTGGTTGGTCAATTGTCTGCTATCCGTCAAAAAATCGCTGTCATACCCCGTGCCTGTCTGGCGATGGGTCTTTTGGTTCTGGTAAGCGCCTGCGCCAGCCCCGGGCCGGGCCATGCACCCCAGCAACCTTTTGACCCATATGAAACGCAAAACCGCAAGTTCCACGAATTCAACCGTTCGCTGGACAAGGCCGTCATCCGACCTGCCGGGCGCGGATACAGCAACTTCTTGCCCGATGACATCGAAACAGTGATCGGTCGGTTTGCCTTCAACCTGTCATTGCCCGGCGCAATCGTGAACAATATTCTGCAAGGCAACGGCAAAGGTGCGACTGCGGATACATACCGATTTCTCGTGAACTCGACCGTGGGTCTGGGCGGGTTCTTTGACCCGGCGACCGAAATGGGAATGCCCAAAGCGACAGACGCCGATTTTGGTGAGACGCTGTACGTCTGGGGCGTGCGCGAGGGGGCTTATATCGAACTGCCTGTGCTTGGCCCAGCCACGGAACGCGCGACCGCGGGCAAGGTGGTAGACCTATTCACCAACCCGCTATCCTATACGCTTGATTCCCCTGAGAATTATTATGGGACTGCTGCGTCTGTATCCGCACGCCTCAGCGATCGCGGACGCTATTCGGACACGATCGACTCAATTCTTTATGAAAGCGCTGACAGCTATGCGCAGGCGCGGTCGCTTTACTTGCAGAATCGGCGGTTCAAACTGGGCGGTGATAACGGGGGCAGCGGGGCCTATCTGGATCCTTATGATGACCCATACGGCGTTGACCCTGACAGCGTTCCATACGAGGATCCTTATGATGAGTAACCTTTCAAGACGTCATTTTATGGCAACTGGTGTTGCGGCAACGACTGTTTTCGCAGCGCAGCCTGCTTTGGCCCTGACAAACGCAACTGCCAAAGCCTTGGTCGACAAGGTCGTCCACGACATCAACCGTGTGATCGCCTCGGGCAAACCTGTCGGATCTATGATCCGCGATTTCGAACAGATTTTCAGCCGCTACGCCGATGTGAACATCATCGCGCAATCGACGCTTGGTGCAGATTCGCGGCGTGCCAGCTCGGCACAGATGCGCGCTTTTACCGAGGCGTTCAAAGGATACATCGCCCGAAAATACGGCAAACGGTTCAATGAATTCGCAGGCGGCAAAATTGAGGTGAAGGACGTAAGGCCAGTCAAATCCTGGCACGAGGTCAGATCCACAGTGTATCTGCGCGGCGAGGCGCCGTTTGACGTTCTATTTCTTGTCTCTGACCGATCGGGGCGCGATCTGTTTTTCGATATGGTGATCGAAGGCGTCAGTCTGCGCCTGTCAGAACGCACCGAGATCGGTGCCATGCTGGACCGCCGCCAAGGCAATATCGACGCGCTGATACAAGACCTGCGCCAAGCTGGCTGATCAACTGATTCACACTTCAGAAAGCTGCGCATCCAAGGGCACCAGCACCGATTTCTTTAAAAGAAATCGGACCGGTAACTTTTAAAGTTTCCGCCCCCTCCAGAGGCGCCACTCAGTTTCCGATACCCAGAATGCCGCGCAGGATATTTTCGATCGGGTTACCCTGATCGCGAGGCTGGCGGGGGACCGTGCCGGGTTGATCAGAACGTTGCGTAGATTTCGGAGCCGGCCGCAACATCGGAAGCTGTCGAGGCTCAAGCCCATCATGCACACGAACCATGGTTTCGTGCCATATCTCGGCGGGCAAGCCGCCCCCGGTGACGCCCGACAGGGGCGTGTTGTCATCATAGCCCATCCAGACTCCCGCCACATAGTCGGCGGTAAAGCCCAGAAACCATGCATCGCGGGCGGCCTGTGTCGTGCCGGTTTTCCCCGCCGCTTCGCGGTCAGGCAGCTTGGCGCGGCTGCCGGTGCCGCCATGCACCACCTGGTGCATCATATACGTCAGCTCGCGCGCCGCTGGCTCCTGAATCACCCTTTCCCCGATTCCGCCGCCGGTTCCCATCAGCGGCGTATTTTCGCCCAACAGGCGCAATTCCTTGAGGCCATAGGGCGTGACCGACGAGCCACCGTTCAGAATACCGGCATAAGCCCCTGTCATCTCGATCAGAGTGGATTCGGATGCACCAAGTGCCAGCGCCGGACCCGCAGCCAAATCGCTTTCGATGCCGAAGTCGCTGGCCACCTTACGCACCAGATCGCGCCCAACACTTTCCGACACCTTCACCGCCGGAATATTAAGCGAGTCCTTCAAAGCTTGGGTCAGGGTCACGCGGCCGTAATGCTTGCGCGTGTAATTTTCCGGGCACCACTGCCCCGACCCCGGCACATCAAGGCAAAACGGTTCGTCGACAACAGTTGAATCATGCGAATACCCCAGTTCCAACGCGGTTGCGTAAACAAAGGGTTTGAACGCCGAGCCGGTTTGCCGCTTGGCCTGCGTTGCACGGTTGAAGGCCCCGCGCACCTTGATCTTGCGCCCCCCCACCATGGCACGCACTGCGCCATCCGCCGACATGACCACGATGGCCGCTTGCGCCTTGGACCCTTCGCGCACCTTGTTCTCAAAAACATATTGCAGCGCGTCTTCAGCGGCCTTCTGCATCCGCTGATCCAGTGTGGTCTTGATGATCACGTCTTCTGTTGTGTCGCGTGTGAAGAACTCCGGCCCCGAGGCCATGACCCAATCCGCAAAATAGCCACCTGCCTGCTTTTCCGCCGCCTCGGACAGTTCCGCCGGTTGGGCAAGCGCCGCCGCCGCATCGGTTGACGAAATATAGCCTTGATCTTGCATCAGGCGCACCACGACGCTGGCCCGGTTTTGCGACCGTGCAAGGTTGGCCGTGGGGGCCAGCGTGGACGGCGCGGTGAGCAGCCCGGCCAGCATCGCCCCCTCGGCCACGTTCAGCTTGGACGCGCCCTTGCCGAAATAGCGTTGCGCCGCAGCCTCGGCCCCATAAGCGCCGCCGCCAAGATAGGCGCGGTTCAGATAAACCGACAGGATTTCATCCTTGGAATACTTGGCCTCCATGGCAAGGGCGAACACCGCCTCTTTGACCTTGCGCGACAACGAGGTGCGGCGGCAATCGGCCACGTATTCGGCCTCAGTCTCCCACTTTGCCTTGTCGTATTCCACGCCAAGGCACAGCAGTTTGGCCGTTTGTTGCGTGATGGTCGAGCCGCCGTGCCCCTGCAAAGGCCCCCTACCTTCGCGCAGGTTGATGCGCACCGCGCTGGCAATCCCAATAGGATCAACACCAGGATGGTAGTAAAAGCGTTTGTCTTCGGTCGCGACCACCGCATTTTTCAAGGCCGGGCTGACCGTGTCCGCCGTCACGACACCACCAAACTGATCACCGCGCCACGCATACACATCGCCATTGCGATCCAGCAGCGTGACAGACCCGCGCGAGCGACCATCAAGCAGATCGCCGACAGGCGGCAAGGTGGTATAGGTATACACCACGGCCACACCAACGATCAGGGCAACCACAGCACCGATGCGCCAAGTGATGTTCCAGATCAGGCGCAACACCCACCGCACAAGCCGCATCGGCAAGGACAAAAGCCCCTTGCGTGCGGGGGCCTTGCGCGCCGTCGCCTTGCGGCGCGCTGGTTTGGCCTTGGCCGGTTTCTTTTTCGGCTTTGACGCGGAATAGCGTTTCTCCGCGACAAGGCGGTTTTTTTTACGGCCTGAATTGCTCATGCTTGTCCTGCCCGGGACCCTTTGATTTTGGCTAGTGTATAATGCCGCGCGACAAAAGTTGACCCCCGCAAATACTTTGCCGGCACTTATTTAAACGCCTATTTTTTAATCTAACAACGGTATATGATTAATTTTTATGCGCTAAGGGCTGAAAACTGACCCTTTTTAACGCTGAAAACCTTTCAGACTCGGGCGTCACTGACTTTGCTGCAGGTGCAAACCGCACAGGGTGACAAAACCGAAAGGGACGCCAGTGAAACTCATCATTGCGACAATCAAACCGTTCAAACTGGAAGAGGTCCGCGAAGCGCTGACCGAAATCGGTGTGCGCGGGATGATGGTGACAGAAATCAAGGGCTTCGGCTCTCAGTCGGGGCACACGGAAATCTATCGCGGCGCGGAATACGCCGTGAACTTCGTGCCCAAGGTGAAACTTGAAATCGCCGTTTCGGCGTCGATGGCCGATCAGGTGGTGGAAACCATCACCAACACGGCCCGCACCGGCAAGATCGGCGACGGCAAGATCTTCGTTCTCGACATCCAACAGGCCATGCGCGTGCGCACCGGCGAAACCAACGAAGACGCGCTTTGAAACGCGCGGGGGAAAGGATAATGACCATGAATCGCTTTACGAAAACCGCTTTGGCCGCCGGCGCGCTGATTGCCCTGCCGCAGCTTGGCCTTGCGCAAGAGGCCGAGGCCGCCGCGCCCGGCTTTGACGAGATCGGCCCCTATATCATGACAACCCTGCTGTTCTGCATGGCGGGTTTCCTTGTGTTCTTCATGGCCGCAGGCTTTGCCATGCTGGAAGGCGGGCTGGTGCGGTCAAAGAACGTGACCATGCAGATGACCAAGAACATCGCACTCTATTCCATCGCCGCGATCATGTATTGGCTGATCGGCTTCAACACCATGTATCCCGGTGATTTTAACGGCTACTTCGCCATTGGCGGTCAAACTGTTCTGGACGCGGTGGGCGTATCTGCCGCTGACGCGGATCTTGGGTATGCCTCAATCGGGTCGGACTTCTTCTTCCAGTTGGTGTTTGTCGCCGCGACCGCCTCAATCGTGTCGGGCGCGCTGGCCGAGCGGATCAAACTGTGGCCGTTTCTGGCCTTTGTCGTGGTGCTGACCGGTGTCATGTATCCGATCTCGGGGTCTTGGCAGTGGGGTGGCGGCTGGCTGTCCGAGGCCGGGTTCTCGGACTTCGCCGGCTCGACGGTTGTGCACTCGGTTGGTGGCTGGGCTGCTTTGGCTGGTGCCATCGTGCTGGGCCCACGTCTGGGCAAGTACGGCAAAGACGGCAAGGTCAACCCGATCCCCGGTTCGAACCTCGCACTGGCCACGCTGGGCACGTTCATCCTGTGGCTGGGCTGGTTCGGCTTCAATGGCGGCTCGCAGCTTGCCATGGGCACCGTGGGTGACGTGTCGGACGTAAGCCGCATCTTCGCCAACACCAACATGGCCGCCGCGGCCGGTGCGGTGACCGCGTTGATCCTGACGCAGGTGATGTATAAGAAACCCGACCTGACCATGGTGCTGAACGGCGCATTGGCTGGTCTGGTGTCGATCACCGCCGAGCCGCTGGCTCCCACCTTGTTCGGATCGCTGTGGATCGGGGCTGTGGGCGGTATCATCGTCGTGCTGACTGTGCCGATGCTGGACAAGTTCAAGATCGACGACGTGGTCGGCGCCATCCCGGTGCACCTGTTTGCGGGCATCTGGGGCACCATCGCCGTGGTCTTCTACAACAGCGACGCCAACATCGCGACGCAGTTGATGGGGATCATCGCCTACGGTGTCTTTACCTTCGTGGCCAGCCTGATCGTCTGGTTCATCCTCAAGGCCGTCGTGGGCATCCGCGTAGGCGAAGAGGAAGAGATGAACGGCCTCGACGTGTCCGAACTTGGCATGGAAGCCTACCCGGAGTTCTCGAAGTCGTAAGACTTGGTCACTTCGAGCGAACAGACGAGAAAGCCCGGGCAAAACGCCCGGGCTTTTTCATGTTTTACGACTGGTCGAACCGCGTCAGTCATTCACATGCGATGGTGCGCCGGTGGCCATGTTTGTGCCGATATACGGCTTTTGCGCCGCCTTCCACGCGGCAAAGCCTCCCTCCATATGGGCGATCTTATCAAGTCCGGCCTCGATCGCGGTGCGCGCCACCTTTTCCGAGCGAACGCCCGAACCGCAATGGAATATAATCGGCTTATCCGTTTGACCCGGCAATTTATGGGCATTGAAAAACGGCATGGGCAGCAACAACGCGCCTTCCACATGTTCGAACATGTATTCCTGTGGCGTGCGCACGTCGATCAACACGACATCGTTCTTGGCCCATGCCTCGGCCACCTCTTCGACAGTCCAAGTTTGAAATTCGGCAGTGCCGATGGTTTCGGTTTTCATCGCGTTTCCTTTTGTCCTGTTATGGAATCAGAATTTGTTGGCGGGGATCTTGAAGTAGCTGCTGCCGTCGCTTTCGGCTTCGGGCAAGCGCCCGCCGCGCAGGTTGACCTGAAGCGCGAAAAGTATCCGGTCGGGCAGCCCCAGCGTCGCATCGCGGGTATCGCGGATTTTCATGAACGCGTCACGGCTGGCCCCGCCGACCACATGCGGATTGTCAGCCTGATGCTGGGCCACTGTTGCCTCCCACGCGGGATCTTGGCGGTCATTTACGGGGGGATAGTCATGGCCGATGAACAGGCGGGTGTCATCAGGCAAGGCCAGAATGGCTTGCAAGCTGTCATACAGCTCGCTTGACGAGCCGCCGGGGAAATCAGCGCGCGAGGTGCCGACATCGACATGCATCAGCGTGTCATGCACAAACGCCGCATCATCGCCCACCACATAGGTGATCGACCCCAGCGTGTGACCGGGCGACAGCATCACGCGCACCTCCAGATTGCCCAGTTTGAACGTGTCACCGTCTTCGAACAGGCGGTCGAAATCGCGGTCCGGATCAAAGACGCCGGGGGTGTTATAAAACCCCTCCCACAGTTTGGCGATGTCGCGCACCTTGGCACCGATGGCCGCAGGCGCGCCCAGTTGATCCTTGAGCCATGCCGAGGCCATCATATGATCGGCATGAGGGTGAGTATCGAGAATCCATTCCACCGTCAGACCCTGCTGTTGCACGAAGTCCAAAACGGCCTGCGCGCTATCGGTCGAGGTGCGCCCCGAGGCCGGGTCGAAATCAAGCACAACGTCAATCAGCGCGGCTTTCTTCGTGGTTGGATCAACGGCCACATACTGAATCGATCCAGTGGCCGGATCATGAAAGCCTGTCACCGTTGGTGACTGCGCCCCGGTCGAAGGGCTGGTGCGGTTGAACATGGGTGTCCCCTTTTTTAATGGTCACTTGCATTCAGATAATGGAATATAATGTCGTTCCAACCCGCATGCGCTGCATTTCTTTTTTTACCGGCCCGGCGGGGGCAATCCCGATCTGGCAGAATCGGCGCAAGCCATGCTAGGTATTGGGGCATGAACAATCACAGCCCCAAGATAAGCCAGACTGCCCCGGTGATCCGGCAACTTGACGATGCGGCGATCAATCGGATCGCTGCAGGAGAAGTTGTGGAACGTCCGGCGTCAGCGGTCAAGGAACTGGTGGAAAACGCGTTGGATGCGGGCGCGCGGCGGGTTGAGGTGGCTTATGCACAAGGCGGCAAGACCCTGATCCGCGTCACCGATGACGGCTGCGGAATTTCGCCCGGCGATTTGCCACTGGCCTTGTCACGTCACGCAACCTCGAAGATCGACGGATCGGATCTGCTGAACATCCATACCTTCGGCTTTCGCGGCGAGGCCTTGCCCAGCCTTGGCGCGGTGGGGCGGCTGACCATCACCTCGCGCGCGGCGGGCCATGACGGGGCCGAGATCAGCGTCAGCGGCGGCCAGATGGCCAAGGTTAAGCCCGCGGCGCTGAACGGCGGCACCACCGTCACCCTGCGCGATTTATTTTTTGCCACACCCGCGCGGCTGAAATTCATGCGCACCGACCGGGCCGAAACGCAGGCCATCACCGATATCGTCAAACGGCTGGCCATGGCCGAGCCGTTCGTTGCCTTCACGCTGCGCGATGTGTCGGATGGCGGCGACGGGCGCGTGACCTTCCGCGCCGATGCCGAAACAGGCGATATGTTCGACGCGCTGCACGGGCGGCTCGCGCGCATTCTGGGGACGGACTTTGCCGACAACGCGCTGAAAATCGACGCCGAGCGCGAGGGGCTGCGGATGACGGGATACGCCGCCTTGCCCACCTATTCACGCGGATCGGCCGTGGCGCAATACCTGTTCGTCAACGGTCGCCCTGTGCGCGACAAGATGATGATTGGCGCACTGCGAGCCGCCTATATGGATGTGCTCAGCCGCGACAGGCACCCGGCGGCGGCGCTGTTCATCGACTGTGATCCGATGCTGGTGGACGTCAACGTGCACCCGGCAAAATCCGAGGTGCGGTTCCGCGATCCGGGGTTGGCGCGCGGGTTGATCGTGTCGGGGCTGCGCCATGCGCTTGCCGAGGCCGGGCACCGCGCCTCAACCACGGTGGCGGGGGCGACCCTTGGCGCGATGCGGCCACAGACGGCAGGCCCGGCCCCGGTGTATCAGATGGACCGGCCCTCGGCACAGGCGCGCGCCGCATCTTATCAAGCGCAAGCGCCGGGCTTTGCCGAGATGGCCAGCGATTACAGCGCGCGGGTGGAACCCATGGCCGAGGCTGGCACGCCAGAGCCAGACAAGACCGCGCCGCAAGACCTGCCGCTTGGCGCGGCCAAAGCGCATCTGCACGAAAATTACATCGTGGCGCAAACCCGCGACGGCATGGTGATCGTCGATGCCCATGCCGCGCATGAGCGGCTGGTTTACGAAAAGCTCAAACGCCAGATGGCGGAAAACGGCGTGGCCGCGCAGGCGCTGCTGATCCCCGAAATCGTGGACCTGTCCGAAGGCGACGCCGCCCGCCTGTTGGAACTTGCCGATGATCTGGCGCGGCTTGGGCTGGTGATCGAACCCTTCGGCGGCGGAGCCGTCGCGGTGCGCGAAACGCCCGCCATTCTAGGCCAGTGCGATGCTCGTGCGATGGTGCTGGACATTGTTGACGAACTGACTGATCAGGGCGACAGCACCACCGTCAAAGCGCGGATCGACGCAATCCTAAGCCGGGTGGCCTGTCACGGCTCGGTGCGGACGGGGCGGCGGTTGCAGGCCGATGAAATGAACGCGCTGCTGCGCGAAATGGAAGCGACCCCGCATTCGGGCCAGTGCAACCACGGGCGGCCCACTTATGTAGACCTCAAGCTGGCCGATATCGAACGGCTGTTCGGACGCACATGATCCAGATTGGCGAAAGCAGTTATTCCTTATCCGACCCGCTGGTGACGGCCGCGCTGATTGGCGCGGGCCTTTTGCTGTTGGTCTTTGTTTTGCTGATCATGGCGGTGCGTGCCGCCGGGCGATCGGCCCGGATGACGGAACCACTGGCGCAACAAGTCAGCCAGTTGGGGCAAAGCGTGCAATCGCTCAGTGACGGGCAGCATCAATTGGCGGGCGGGCTGAACCATGTGTCCGAGGCGCAAGCCGCAGCACAGTCCAACATGCTGCAATTGATGGAAAAGCGGCTTTCACAAGTGTCAGGACAAATGACCGAAAATCTGCAAGGCTCAGCCCGGCGCACGGCGCAGTCGCTTGGCGAGTTGCAGCAGCGGCTGACCGCCATCGACAAGGCCCAAGACAACATCACGAAATTGTCGGGCGATGTGCTGTCGTTGCAAGACATCCTAAGCAACAAACAAACGCGTGGGGCCTTTGGCGAAATCCAGCTAACCGATATCGTCTCCAAGGCGCTGCCCTCGGACAGCTACACCTTGCAGGCGACGCTGTCGAACGGGCGGCGCGCCGATTGCCTGATTCACCTGCCCAACCCGCCGGGGCCGATCTGCGTCGACAGCAAGTTCCCGCTTGAGGCTTACGAGGCGCTGCGCCGCGCCAACACCGATTGGGAGTTGAACGAGGCGGCCAAGTTCCTGCGGGCATCGGTGCGCAAGCACATCAAGGATATCAGCGAGAAATACATTCTGGATGGCGAAACCGCCGATGGCGCGCTGATGTTCCTGCCGTCCGAAGCGGTTTACGCCGAATTGCACGCTAACTTCCCCGAACTGGTGCGCGACGGGTTTACGGCGCGGGTCTGGATCGTGTCGCCGACCACCTGCATGGCCACGCTGAACACCATGCGCGCCATCCTGAAAGACGCCCGTATGCGTGAACAGGCCGGCGCGATCCGGCGGGAACTGGGCCTGTTATTCGCTGATGTGGATCGTCTGGGCACACGGGTGGAAAACCTTGATCGGCATTTCAATCAGGCGGCCAAGGATATCAGCGACATCAAGATTTCCGCCGACAAGGCGGGCAAACGTGCCCGGCGGCTGGATAATTTCGATTTCGAGGAACTGGCCCCCGACACCGAAACCGCCATCGTGTCGCTGCCCAAAGAGGGGTGATCGCGGGCGCAAGCCCGACATGAGCCGATCTGACATCCACCGAATATGCAACCAAAAGGCCCGGCACATTGGCTGCCGGGCCTTTTTCTTTGTTGCGCTGTTTTATGACGACCTATCGAAATGAAAGCATGTAAGCGCCAAATTCTCTTTAGCGTTGATTACATCTGGCCTTCGACAACCGTCAGGCCAAGGCTGTGCCACGCCTGCATCCCGCCACGATAGTAATAGATTTTCTCGGGCGGGTAGCCTTCGCGCAGCATTGCCTTGATCGCCATGGGGGATTGGCCACACCACGGGCCATTGCAGAACAAAAGCACCTCTTCGGCGTTGGTGCAATCCCAGTTGCCCGCGCCGCCAGTGCAGCCGATTTCGTCCAGACGGCTGGCCATTTCCGTGTAAGGCATGTTGATTGCACTTGGTATTGTGCCATCAAGGTGCCAATCCAAGGTTCTGCCATCAATCAGCTTGATACCTTTTTCTGCGAGTTCCAGAACCTCAATCTCACCAACAGTGGTGACGCCCGGTGCAACTTCGATCGGCTGAACGCAGAAAGGCGGGCAATTCCGCGAAGTTTTCGCATATTTCGGGTCGATTGTCGCATCAGGATCCTGATTGCGCATGATTTCCACCGGGCCGTCGACAGTTTCAACCGTGACACTTCCGATCTCGCCATTGATCCGCACATCCAGCTCCTCGGCTGAAACCTGCGAAAAAGAAACGCTCGTGATAAACACGGCTGCAAAGAGTTGTTTCATGATACCTCCCGTTTTTTGTATACGGGCGAGCTTAAATTCGAAGACACGCATATGTCGAGGCTTGAAATACTGTCCAATATCCAAAACATCGAAACAATCGTGGAGCAGCGCCACAGCACGTCACCGGGCGGCAGGGGGCCCGCGCTCTCAATCCGGGACTGTGGCAGGCCTTACATCGTCTCCAGACAATGCCGCCGGAAGGCGCGTTTGAGCATATCAAGTTCTTCGCGCAGAAGGGTCATTTCAGCGCGGATATCATAGCTAAGCGCGTCGCCCGACAGCAGGGCAAAGCTGTTGAGCGTGTCGCCGGTTTTCTTGTCGTGGATCAGAAAGGTTTGCACCCCGTCCGCGATCAATTCAGCCGGAATAGGCACGCGGATGATCCAGCCGTCTTGCTCGGGCTTTTCCTTGACCTCGACCCCGGAAAGCGCGGTTTGCAGGTGGGTCACCTCGATCTCGGGCTGGTAATTGCCGCTGCCTTCGCGGGTCAGCACACCTTCCCACACGCCTTGGAACAGCCGGGTTTTGGTCAGGGTCAGATCACTCATAACAGACTCCCTTAAAGATCGGCGCGCGGATGGCGGCAGAAGGTCAGATCGCGCAAAACAAGTTGGCTCATTTCCGGGTTTTCAAAGATCAAATCCACCCACGCCCGTTCAATTCGTTTTTCATTGAGGTTGGAATAAGCCAGATCAAACTCGACCAAGACATCATCTTCGTGCAGGGGCAGTTCGCGCACAATCTGTTCGGCATTCGGCCCGTGCTTGATGTTCAGGCGCACAAAGATTTCCAGCGGTTTTTCCATCTCGATGATCGTGTGCATGCGGATCAGGTGACGCCGCTGCAGCCTCTGCACGGCCTCGGACGGCAAATCCAGCAACAGCGACAGGAAAGACCCGTCAAAGCGAAACACATCCATGCGCAGGCCATAAGGGGCCAGATCAGCCTCGCGATTGTTGCGCAACTGGCGCAGGGTCAGTTCCGATTGCTGGCAGTCGTGAAACAAGGTGATCTCGTTGCCCAAGCGGGATTTGCTTTCAACCGAGGACATACCCGGCACATCCAGCGGTTCGCGCCACAGTTTCGGGCGCCAAGACCAATCCGTGCCATGCGGTTTGGGAAAGGCGTTTGATCCGATCATCGGCAAGGCCAGACGATTATCGGCGACCGAGATCAGATCATTGAGAAAATGACGCAATTGCCGGGCGCGGGCGCGTTCAGTGCGCAGCTGTGACAGCGGCATGGTTGCAGCGCCACGCGCCGCGCGCCGCCAGCGACGCAGCCCACGCCGATGCACGATCCAGTCCAATAGAGAACTGCGCAGTTTGATCATGTGCGCTCCATCCTGCCCCAAGGGTCGGCCTATCGTGCCTGTGTTCCCCTTCCATAGCATTAACCCGAATTTGGAAACAATCCACCCAGTAGCCGTTTGACCCCGGTCCCAATGCCCCGCTCTGACCCATTCCGCGTGGCCGAGGTCACCTCTGCATCCAACTGCGGGCTGCGGCGGCGCAGCTCTTCGGCCAGATCCATAAGCAGGCGCAAGCCTTGCTGGTCGGCCAGCGGGCTGTCTTGCGGGCCATAAACGGCAAGGCCCATAAGATGCCCGTTGATCACCATGCCGCCACGCCAATAACGCGAATCGCCCCCCGGCAAGGCCCGCGCGCCGCCGGAGGCGAAATGCACGATCGACAGGCCATCGCCGTCGATTGTCTGCAAGGGTTCATCGCCGGGCATCGAAGCGGCGATGTCAGACGCGCTCGGCATCGCACGGTCGCTTTGGCGCGGCAGTACGGACACCGTGATCAACCCCGGCTCAACCGGGATCCCGGCCTGCCCGGTCAGGCTTTCGCAACTGCCTATGGGAATAAAGGCCCCGAAGGTGCCGCGCTTGATCTGTGTCGCGTCCAAGCAATAGCCGCGCGGCGCAGTGACCACGACCTCGTCATTGTAAAGGCTGATCTGATCCAAAGTTTGATCTGCACTGTCGGGCGCACCGCGCGTGGCACCTGATAGGTCCACACACCCGGCCACCGCCAACACACTCATTACAACGGCGGTTCGGCGCAACACGCGCCGAACCAAGGCCCTGCGCTTACAGGTCCATATATACATGGCGCTCGGCCTTGCCGCCCGGATGCGTAACCGCGCCCTTGTAGGTTTCGCCAACCAGTTGCGCGAATTTCCAGATGGCGCCGGTGGCGTAAATCGTGTCACGCGGACCTTTCCAGTTTTCGTTGCGCTTGGCCAATTCCTCATCCGACAAATCAACGCTCAATTCGCCTTTGATGGCATCAATGGTGACAACATCGCCAGTTTCGATCAGCGCAATTGGGCCACCGTGGGCTGCCTCGGGGCCGACATGGCCCACGCAGAACCCACGGGTCGCGCCGGAAAACCGGCCATCGGTGATCAACGCTACCTTTTTGCCCATGCCCTGCCCCGAAAGCGCAGCGGTCGTGGCCAGCATTTCGCGCATGCCGGGGCCGCCTGCCGGGCCTTCGTTGCGGATGACGATCACCTCGCCCTCTTCATAGCCGCGCGCCTTGACCGCCTTGAAGGCGTCTTCTTCACATTCGAACACGCGGGCCGGGCCGGTGAACACCTGATGTTCGGGGGCGATCCCGGCGACCTTCACGATGGCACCCTGCGGGGCAAGATTGCCCTTGAGCCCGACCACACCGCCGGTTTTCGTCAGCGGTTTGTCGATCGGATAGATCACGCGGCCGTCAGCCTCACGGTCGATCAGGTCCAGCTCTTCACCGATGGAACGGCCCGTGGCGGTCATGCAATCCTCGTGGATCAGGCCGGCCTTGCGCAGTTCCTTCATCACAACGGGAATGCCGCCTGCATCATAGAGATCCTTGGCCACATATTGCCCGCCGGGTTTCAGATCGACGAAATAGGGGGTATCGCGGAAAATCTCGCAAACATCCTCAAGATAGAACTCGATCCCGGCCTCATGCGCGATGGCAGGCAGGTGCAGGCCCGCATTGGTGGACCCGCCGGTGCAGGCCACGACGCGCGCCGCGTTCTCAAGGCTTTGCCGGGTCACCACATCACGGGCGCGGATGTTTTTTTCAAGAAGGTCCATGACCGCGCGGCCCGAAGCTTCGGCATACTGGTCACGCGATTCATAGGGGGCAGGCATGCCCGAGCTGTTCATCAGCGCAAGGCCAATCGCCTCGGAGACACAGGCCATAGTATTCGCGGTGAACTGACCACCACACGCGCCCGCCGACGGGCAAGCCACGCGTTCAAGCGCGTCAAGCGCCCTGTCCGACATCTGTTTGTTCTGGTGCCAGCCGACCGCTTCGAACATGTCCTGAACAGTCAGGTCACGGGTGCGGAATTCCTCGGGAATCTCTTCAATCTGCGGGGCTTTGCCGGGCAGGATAGAGCCACCATAAATGAACACGGACGGCACATTCAGCCGCACCATGGCCATCATCATGCCGGGCAGGGATTTGTCACAGCCCGCCAGACCGACAAGCGCGTCATAGCAGTGGCCGCGCATCGTCAGTTCCACGGTGTCGGCAATCGCCTCGCGGCTGGCCAGTGAAGAGCGCATCCCCTCATGGCCCATTGCAATACCATCGGTCACGGTGATCGTGGTGAATTCACGGGGTGTGCCATGCGCCTCTTTGACGCCGCCCTTGACGGCCTGCGCCTGACGGCTGAGGGCGATGTTGCAAGGCGCGGCCTCGTTCCAGCAGGTCGCGACGCCGACCAGAGGCTGATGAATCTCGGCCTCGGTCATGCCCATGGCATAATAGTAGGACCGGTGCGGCGCGCGTTCTGGGCCTTCGGTTACGTAGCGACTGGGCAATTTGGATTTGTCGAACTTGGTCATAAGGGCCTCCCCGTGAGTGTTGCATCCGGGTTTAAGTGACAGCGCAACAAGGAACAAGAGCCTCGTGTTGCCGCAGCCGACATGCCGGACCGAAACCTTTTGGGCCGGTCGCGCCGTCGGGGTATTCCGCACAGCGCGGCAATCCACTAGCGTAAGCGCATGAGATACGCGCCGCATGACAAATTGATCGCCCCTGCCCGGTCCAGCGCCCATCCCGTGCGGTTGCTGGCCGGGGTGATTTTGACAATCGTTCTGTTTCTGGTTCTCAGTTCCGGCTTTTCGGCTTTGTTACAATCGCTTATCGGGCCATCCGCGTGGCAGGCGCTCTCGCCTGCACTGCAAACCGGCACGACGCCTGTATCGGTCTTGATCAACCTGTTTATTTTTGGCCTGCTGGTTATGGCGCTTGCGGTGACGCTAAGCGTTGTGCACCGGCGCACGCTTGGCAGTCTTTTGGGGCCGCTTGGCCCGGCAGTGCGACAGTTCAGGCGCGTTGCGGCAGCCCTGATAATTTTGCTGCTGGTTGTAGTTTTCCTGCCGACGGGCAATGCCTTGCGCCCTGTCCCGAACCTGCCTTTTGGACTTTGGCTGTTGTTTTTGCCGGTCGGGATGCTGGCAGTGCTGGTGCAAACCACCGCCGAAGAACTGGCCTTTCGCGGCTACCTCCAAAGCCAACTGGCCGCACGCTTCAGGCATCCCCTGATCTGGATGGGCGCGCCCTCTGCCCTGTTCGCTTTGTTGCATCTGGACCCGTCCGCACATGGCGACAACACATGGCTTGTGGTGATCTGGGCCGCCTGTTTTGGGCTGGCCGCGTCAGATTTGACAGCCCGCAGCGGCACCTTGGCCCCGGCCATCGCCTTGCATTTCGTCAATAACCTGAACGCCATTCTGATCGCGGCGCCCAAGGGATATTTTGATGGGCTGGCGCTGTATGTTTACCCGTTTTCATTACAGGATTCCGACGGGGTGTGGGCATGGTTTCCCGCAGACTTGATGATGCTGGGCTGTGGCTGGCTGGCGGCGCGCGTAGCCTTGCGCCGCTGATTGCATTTCTTTGCGCAGCCCCTTATCTGGAACGCAAACCGCAACAAAGGGTCACGCGCCATGAACTGGATCACCAACTATGTGCGCCCGCGCATCAACTCGATCTTCTCGCGCCGCGAGATGCCCGAAAACCTGTGGTCCAAATGCGACGACTGCGGCACGATGCTGTTTCACCGAGAGCTGAGCGACAATCTGAACGTCTGCACCAATTGCGGACATCATATGGCGATTACGCCGCGCGCACGGTTCAACGCCTTGTTTGACGGCGGCATGTTCTCGGAAATCGACGTGCCCGCCCCCACGGTGGACCCTTTGCACTTCCGTGACCAAAAGAAATATCCCGACCGGATGCGCGCCGCGCAGAAATCAACCGGCGAGAAAGAGGCGATGCTGGTGGCCACCGGCGAAATGGGCCGCACCCCGATTGTCGCCGCCGCGCAGGACTTCAGCTTTATGGGCGGGTCAATGGGCATGTATGTCGGCAATGCGATCATCGCGGCCGCCGAAGAAGCGGTAAAACTAAACCGCCCGCTGGTTTTGTTCTCCGCCGCAGGCGGCGCTCGGATGCAAGAGGGCATCCTGAGCCTGATGCAAATGCCGCGCACCACCGTTGCCGTGCAAATGCTGAAAGAAGCGGGGCTGCCCTATATCGTTGTTCTGACCCATCCAACCACGGGCGGGGTCACCGCGTCATATGCGATGCTGGGGGATGTGCATATCGCCGAGCCGAACGCCCTGATTTGTTTCGCCGGGCCACGGGTGATCGAACAGACCATTCGCGAAAAACTGCCCGAAGGGTTCCAGCGCGCCGAATACCTGCTGGATCACGGGATGCTGGACCGCGTCACACCACGCACCAAGATGCGAGACGAGTTGATCACCATCATTCGCATGCTTTTGGACGAACCACCGGCCGTGCGGGGCGATCTTCCCGCGCCCGAGCCTGCAACCGAAGACGCCCCCGAAGCGAAACAGCCGGATACGGCTGAAGAGCCGGCCGACAAAGCATGAGCAGCGCAACATCCGACATCATCCTTGACCGGATGATGTCGCTTCACCCCAAGATCATTGATTTGACCCTTGATCGTGTCTGGCGTCTGCTGGACGCCTTGGGCAATCCGCAGGATCGTTTGCCACCGGTCATCCATATCGCCGGGACGAACGGCAAGGGATCGACCCTTGCGATGATCCGCGCCGGGTTGGAGGGGGTCGGCCTGCGCGCGCACGCCTATACCTCGCCGCATCTGGCGCGATTTCATGAACGTATCCGTCTGGCTGGCGATCTGATTTCCGAAGATGACCTGACGGCGGTTCTGGACGAATGTTATGCCGCCAATAACGGCGAAAACATCACTTATTTCGAGATCACAACCTGCGCGGCCCTGCTGGCCATGAGCCGGGTTGAGGCCGATTATACCCTACTAGAGGTGGGCCTTGGTGGGCGGCTGGATGCGACCAATGTCGTGGCAACCCCGGCCCTGACTGTGATCACGCCTGTGTCGATCGACCACGAACAATTTCTGGGCGATACGCTGGCCAAGATCGCGGGCGAAAAGGCCGGGATCATCAAGCGCGGGGTTCCCTGTATCGTCGGCCCTCAGCCCGATGATGCGCTTGAGGTGATCGAGGCGCGCGCCGCAACCCTTGGGGCACCGCTGATTGCGCAGGGCCAGCATTGGCATGTGTTCGAAGAACGCGGAAGGCTGGTGTTTCAGGATGAAACCGGATTGCTGGATTTACCGCTACCCAACCTGCCCGGCGCGCACCAGATCGAAAACGCAGGCGCGGCGCTGGCGACACTGCGGGCGCTGAACCTTGGCGAAGACACTTTCAACGCCGCCGTCACTCAGGCGCAATGGCCTGCGCGAATGCAGCGCCTGCAACACGGGCCGTTGATTGATTCCGCCCCCGACGCGGAACTGTGGCTTGATGGCGGCCACAATGCCGCCGCCGGTCAGGCGCTGGCCCGTCATCTGGCCATCCTGCCCAAACGGCCAACGCATCTTGTGTGCGGGATGCTGAACACCAAGGATATCACCGGCTATCTGTCGCCCTTGGCCGCCCATGCCGACAGCCTGACCGCCGTGTCAATCCCCGGAGAGGCCAACACCCTGCCCGCAGCGGAAACCGCCCGCCAATCCCAGCTTGTCGGTTTGCAGGCAACCACGGCCGACAGCGTGTTGAGCGCTGTGCAAACCATCTCGGACAATGATCCCCATGCCCGCATTCTGATCTGTGGCTCGTTATATCTGGCCGGATCGATTTTGCGCGAAAACGGCTGACACTCGGCCAAAGACACAGATAAGAATCACTGCATATTGACCGATTCGTAGCGATTCGCGTATATCTTGCGAAGATCACACTGTCGGGGCCCGCTTGCGCGGCACGCTCACGGCACGTCGGGGATAAACAAATGACACGTAGGACCGGGGCGGCGGCATCAACCCGCTGCAGAAAAAGCCGATGATCCGCATTGTGGCCATTGCGGGCGGATTTCTCGCCGTGACGCTGGGTCTGATCCTTGTGCAAAAAGACAACCAGCCGCGCGCGGTGGCCGCACAGGAGCCGCGAAACTCCACGCCAGCCCAATCTGACGCCCCCAAACTGGCCAATACCGATCCGGCCCCTGCTGCGGACGTGACCGATCCTAAAGCGCAAGAGGTCCGCCGCAATACAGATGGCTTGCCCCGTGTTGACCCGCCAGAGGCGTCGCAAACGGTCACAGCGGCGCGGACAGGCCAAAGGCCGACTGCGAACAGGACCGCGTATTCAACGCCCGCGCATAATAACGTGGACTTGGAAAAACTGATCGCCGGGGCGATGCAGCAAGGCCAGTCGCCCGCCTATATTGCGGCGCTGGTCAAGGGCACGATCACCGGCGAAGGCCCGTCGCCCGCCCCGCGACTGGTGCGCGACGGATCGCTGGATATCGCATCGCTGGTCGGGGCATTGGGCGCACCGGCCACAACGGCACAGGCCCTGTCAAATCCAGTCACCTACACGGTTCAACCCGGAGATACCTTGCCGTCAATTTCCTACAGATTTTACGGCAGCACTGCGCACAGGTCACAAATCATCGGGGCCAACTCTGACAGTTTTACCAATGGTCCCACTCTGGCGATTGGTCAGCGGCTGGTCATACCCACGCTTTAGATTTTTCAAGTTACGCGGCAGGTGGGAAATGAGGGGCCGGTTCAACGGCCCCCTTTCTTTTTCAGCTTGGTAACGTGCGATGACGACAAAACCGGGCCTGTTTCCAAGCCCGGTTTCGAATTTGTCTGTCGCTGATTTGCCCGGCGTCAGTGCAGTTTCGCGTCAACTTCTGAAATAGCCTCGTCGATCAGCTTGTTCCCGTCTGTCGCGGTCATATTCTTGGCCACAACATCCTTTGCAGCGCCAATCGCGATGCGTACAGCTTCGTCGCGCACTTCACGGATCGCACTGGATTCGGCCGATGCAATTTGATCCTCGGCGGCCTTCAAGCGACGTTTTATCGACGCCTTGATGTCTTCCTTGGCCTGATCAGCAGCTTCGTTGGCCTCGGATTTGGCATGCGCAATGATGCGGTCTGCCTGCTCCTGAACCTCTTTCTGCTTGCGCTCATAGCTGGCCAGAAGGGTCTGTGCTTCTTCACGCAGGGCGCGGGCCTCATCCAGTTCGGATTTGATGCCCTCGGCGCGCTTGTCCAACATGCCCGAAATCAGCGTTGGCACCTTGAAATAGAGCAAAATGCCGATAAACAGCAGAAAGGCCAGCAGCACGACAAAGTCGGTATTGTTCAACGAAAAGAACGGGCCAGAGGCGGCCAGCGCCGGACCTGCCGCCATCAGCGCGACGAGCGTTGCCGTTGCAAATGTCCGCATGTCCCTTATCCCTTCATTCGTGCGTTGACAGCCGCCGTGACCGAGCGTGCATCCGCTTTGCCACCCATCGCTGCAACGAGTTCCTTGGCCGTATCCTTGGCCACGTCCTTGACGCTTTCCATGGCCCCTTCGCGGATTTCGGCGATTTTGCTTTCGCTTTCGGCCAGCTTGGCGGCAATCTCGGCGTCGGCCTTGGCCATTGCTTCATCAAGATCAGTCTGAATTTCGGCCTTGGCCTCGGCAATGATGGTTTGCGCCTCGGCGCGGGCATCAGCCAAAGCCTTGTTATAAGCTTCCTCGGCTTCGCCAGCCTTGACCTTGAGGTCTTCAGCAGCGGAGAGGTCGTTTGTGATCGTCCCCTGACGCTCGGCCAGAACAGCCGCGATGCGCGGCAGCGCGATGCGCGACAGGACGAAGTAGATCACGACGAGCGTGACCATGAGCCAGAAAATCTGGTTCCCGAAGGTCGAGAAATCCAGCTGTGGCATGCCGGGCGCGGATGCGGCGGCGTCAGCGGCGTTTTGCGTTTCGCTTGCCATGTCGTCCTCCTTGGGAACGTCCGGTTACACCGGACGGGGTGGCATCAACGCTGCCCCGTCCGACCGTAAGGATCAGTTTCCGTAGGCTTAGACGGCAAACATCAGCAGCAAGGCAACCAGGAACGAGAAGATGCCCAGTGCTTCTGCAAATGCGATGCCGATGAACAGGGTCGCGGTTTGGCCAGCAGCGGCCGAGGGGTTACGCAGTGCGCCCGACAGGAAGTTGCCTGCCACGTTGCCCACACCGATCGCCGAGCCGCCCATGCCCATGCATGCCAGACCTGCGCCGATGTATGCGCCCATTTGTACGATATCGCCTTCCATTTCGATGTCTCCTTACGTTGGAATTGGCTATAGATTGTCTATCCAGACCTGACCCGGATCAGTGTGCCGGGTGCAGCGCGTCCTTGAGGTAAACGCAGGTCAGAATGGTGAACACGTAGGCCTGAATGAAGGCCACGAGAATTTCCAGCCCGTAGATCGCCGCAATGGCGATGACGGACAGCGGGGTAACCAGCAGGCCAAGGCCTGTGGACAGCAAGATCATGGGCGCGAAGGCCGCGAACACTTTGATCACCGCGTGACCGGCCATCATGTTGCCCATCAAACGAATGGAGTGGCTGACCGGGCGCACGAAGTACGAGATAATCTCGATCAGGGCCAGCACCGGACGCAGCGGCAGTGGCGCGCTGCTGACCCAGAAAAGACCCAGAAAGCCAAGACCGTGCTTGACGAAGCCGACCACGGTCACAGTCACGAACACCAGAAGTGCCAGAACGGCAGTGACGGCGATGTGGCTGGTGGGCGTGAAGGCTGCGGGCAGAAGGCCAAGGAAGTTGGCGAACACGATGAACATGAACAAGGTCATGACATAGGGGAAGAACCCGACGGCATCCTTGCCGGCCACGTCTTCGACCATCTTATAGACGAACCCATAGGCCAATTCACCGATCGACTGGATACGCCCCGGAATAGTCGAGCGCCCCGAGGTGCCCAGCACCATCAGCGCGATGATTGCGATCACGCTGAGCGCCATCCACAAAGTGGAATTGGTGATCGTGAACATGCCCACCGGGCCATCACCAAACAGCGGCTTGATGATGAACTGATCCATCGGGTGGAAAACCAGACCGCCCTCGTCGCTATTCGCTTCCGTCGCCATCTTTCGTCCTCTTCTCGCCGCCCGTGTCTTTGGGCGCTGTCCTCTCGGCCTCTTCGGCCACTTTATCGCGCTGGATTTCCGCCGCGCTGCGCATCATCGTTTTGACGCCCGCCGCCAGACCCAGCAATGTGAACAACACAAGGAAAATCGGGAGCGTCCCAAACAGGCGATCCAGCCCGTACCCTATGCCGAAACCGATCAAAAGACCGGCCACAAGTTCAATCACCATCCGCCAAGCCAAATGCGCCTGACTGTAATGTTCTTCCATGTGGGGCTTGGCTTCGTCCTTCTTCTTGAAGGCCGCGATCCGCTTCTCAAGCTGCGCCATGCGCTCGCGTTGATCGGGATCTGTCACCGGCTTGCCCCCCTTGGAACAGTTGCGCCTTTGCTAAGCGCGAGAGCCCCCCGAGTCAAGCGCGCTTACAGGCAAGCGAGGCAAGGGTTAAAGCATTGTTGAGAAACGATTTATCCAAAACCAATGCCGCCGATCACTTTGTGCCGCAGGCCTATGGCAGGCAGAAACAGGCATATTCGCATATTCAACCAAACGGTTGACGAACAAAGGCGCGCAGGGTTTATGGCGGGCATGGCCGACCCACTTGATACCGTATTCCACGCCTTGGCCGATCCGACGCGGCGGCGCATCCTGTCGATGCTGCTGGAAGACGACATGGCGGTCACCGATGTCGCCGCCCCGTTCGAGATGTCACTGGCGGCGATTTCCAAGCACCTTGGCATCCTGACCCGTGCAGGGCTTGTCAGCCAAGAACGTCGCGGGCGGGTAAAATGGTGCAGGCTGGAACCGAACGCCCTGCGCGATGCCCGCATCTGGATGCAAAGCTTTGGTCAATTCGAAGCGGTCAATCTGGACGCGTTCGAACGCTTTCTCGAGATCGAGCTTGGCGCGGATAAGGGCGAGACCGACCGCAAGGGCGGGTGAGCGGGCGGCATTGCGGTCACGTCTACCTATGTATCGTCCCACTGTCCGGCGCGCTCTTTCAGAAAGGTCAAGAACGCCTGCACTTTGGTCGTGCGGTGCAAATCCATATGGGTGACCAGCCACAGCGGCGCCGACCATTCGTCGCGCGGAGCCAGAACTTCGGTCAGGCCACCCAGTTCGCGGGCCTGAAGGCGCGACATGAACCCGATCCCGGCCCCTTCGAAAATCGCCCGGCGCTGCGCGTGCACGTCGCCACTGCGAAAGATGATCCGCCCGGCCGGAATGGTCTGGTGCATCCATTGATCAAATGGCGCCCGCGAATCGGGGTCGTCGGCCCCACCAAAGACATGGTTCGCCAGATCGGCCTCGTCTTTTGGCAGGCCAGGCCATGCCGCGCAACGTATCCATCGCTGGCGAACAGGGTGAATTTCTGCTGATAAAACGGCTGCACGACGTTATCCGGTTGATCGGGCACCGCACCTGCGCGAACCGCCACATGCGCCTCGCCGTATTCCAGACGAAACAGGCGATTGCCGGTCAGGTAGCGCACCACCAGATCCGGATACCCGGCCTGAAACTCCGCGACGACCGGCACCAGCAAATGGCTGAGCCCGCCAAGCGATGTCACAACCAACTCGCCGGTCACATCATTGCCACGGCCTTTGATGCGGCCTGCAAGCTGTGCAAACTGATCATCCGTAGCCTGCGCCACCCGCAAAAGATCCTGACCGGCCTCGGTCGGGGTGTAGCCGCGGGCATGGCGTTGAAACAGCTTGACGCCCAAGCGATCCTCTAGCGCGTCGATATGGCGGATCACAGTGGCGTGGTGCACGCCCAGAACATCGGCGGCACCGCTGACGGTGCCCACACGTGCGACATTGAAAGCCGTGCGAATTTCATCCCAGTTATCCATGACAGGCCGCCCACCTTCTGTGCAAATCTAAACACCTGATGTTTCCCACGTCGGGTTGCGTTTGAAAAGGCACGAAGTAATTGGAGAGTCCAGTTTACCCATCACGGAGACTTCCATGACCAACACGATCCTGCACCTTGACGCATCCCCGCGCCTGTCCGATTCGGTCACACGCGATCTGACATCGAAAATTGTCAGCCGCTGGCCCGAAGCACAGGTGATCCGCCGCGATCTGGCAAAAACCCCGGTTCCACAACTGACCGATGCCTGGATTGCCGCCAACTTCACACCCGCCGATCAGCGCAGCCCAGAACAGGCGGCGGAGCTGGCTCTGTCCGATGCACTGATAAACGAGGTTACCCAAGCCGACACCCTCGTCATCGGCTTGCCTGTCTACAACTTTGCACCGCCCGCCGCGCTCAAGGCATGGATCGACCATGTGGCGCGGGCCGGTGTAACCTTCCGCTATACGGAAAACGGTCCCGAAGGCCTGATCCACGGCAAACGCGTCATCCTTGCGATGGCCTCTGGCGGCACCGGCGCCGGCTCCGAGATCGACTTTGCCAGCACGTATATGCGCCACATCCTGGGTTTTGTTGGCATGACCGACGTGACGCTGGTGGCGGCCGATCAGATGGCGCTGGATGCTGAAACCAGCCTTGCCAAAGCCTCGGGCCAGATCGAAGAATTGACACTGGCGGCATAACGCCAAGCCCGTCTTGGTCTGGCGTGGTGGGAATGCGGGCCTCGCCTGATACATGTGTCAGATCAGTCGGGGCGTTGCATTCTCACGGAGGCCGTTTGACGCCAGAAAGCGCTAAATGGCCGCCGGGCAGGATCTTCGCACCACCAAAGCCCCGCCGTTGACCGCGCCTATACCAGCGCATGTTGACTCTGCCCCGCATGCGCAGTAATGCCTTCGAAAACCTCCGGAAGTCTGTCACGCTTCCGGTCCCATGGCCACAGGCCGGGATCGCCCCCCGTCAGCGAGTTTCGCCCACGGGGGAGATTGGCATTTGGGCAGGCCCTACTTACCTTGGGCCGTAACGCAACGGGCGAGCACAAGGAGCGCTTGGCATGTTTGAAAATCTATCAGACCGCCTGTCTGGTGTTCTGGACCGCCTGACCAAACAGGGCGCGCTGTCCGAGGACGATGTCAAAGCCGCGCTGCGCGAGGTGCGTGTTGCCCTGCTGGAAGCGGACGTATCGCTGCCGGTGGCGCGGGCCTTTATTAAGAAGGTTCAGGATAAGGCCACAGGTCAAGCGGTGACAAAATCGGTCACACCGGGCCAGCAGGTCGTCAAGATCGTGCATGATGCGCTGGTCGAAACCCTCAGCGGCGAAGGCGACCCCGGCGCGCTGAAGATCGACAATCCGCCCGCCCCCATCCTGATGGTCGGGCTTCAAGGCTCAGGTAAAACGACGACCACCGCGAAGCTGGCCAAGCGCCTGCACGAACGCGAGGGCAAGCGCGTGCTGATGGCATCGCTGGACGTCAACCGCCCGGCGGCCATGGAACAGCTTGAGATTTTGGGCAAGCAGATCGGCGTCGATACCCTGCCCATCGTCAAGGGCGAAGACCCCGTGGCGATTGCCAAACGCGCCAAGACGCAGGCCAGCCTTGGCGGCTATGACGTTTACATGCTAGATACTGCGGGCCGGTTGCACATTGATCAGGAATTGATCGCGCAGGCCGCCGCCGTGCGCGATGTGGCCAACCCCCGTGAAACGCTGCTGGTGGTAGATGGTCTGACCGGCCAAGACGCGGTCAATGTCGCCGAAGAGTTTGACGACAAGATCGGCGTCACCGGCGTTGTCCTGACCCGGATGGACGGCGACGGGCGCGGCGGTGCCGCATTGTCGATGCGCTCGGTCACCGGCAAGCCCATCCGTTTCGTCGGCCTTGGCGAAAAAATGGACGCCATCGAAACCTTCGAGCCCGAGCGGATCGCAGGCCGCATTCTGGGCATGGGCGACATCGTCAGCCTTGTGGAAAAGGCGCAAGACACGCTGGAGGCCGAGCAGGCCGAGCGTATGATGAAGCGCTTCCAGAAGGGTCAGTTCAATATGAACGACCTCAAGATGCAGCTGGAACAGATGCAGAAAATGGGCGGCATGGAAGGCTTCATGGGCATGATGCCCGGCATGGGCAAGATGGCCAAGCAGATGGAAGGTGCCGGGATCGACGACAAGATCATCACCCGCCAGATCGCGTTGATCCAGTCGATGACGAAAAAAGAACGCGCTAACCCCAAGCTGCTGCAAGCCAGCCGAAAAAAACGGATCGCCAAGGGCGCCGGGCTGGAAGTGTCGGAATTGAACAAACTTCTGAAGATGCAGCGCCAAATGGGCGACATGATGAAGAAGATGGGCAAGATGGGCAAAGGCGGGATGCTGAAACAGGCCATGAAAGGTATGTTCGGCAAAGGCGGCCCCAGCCCCGAGGACATGCAAGGCATGGACCCCAAGGCGCTAGAACAGGCCGCCAAGCAAATGGGCGGCGGATTGCCCGGGCTAGGTGGTGGCGGTGGCCTGCCCCCCGGCCTAAGCGGTTTCGGCAAGAAGAAGTGACACCCACATGCCGTTGACCAACGCCCCCACCCTTGAAACCAGCCGCTTGATCCTGCGCAGCCCCGAGGCGCGCGACATCGAGCCGATGATCGCCTTTTTGCTGGATCAGGACCGCGCCGCCGGATTCGGCGCCGCGCCCAACCGGGGCGAGGCATGGCGCTGGTTTGCGCTGAATGTGGGCCATTGGCACATTCACGGCTACGGGTATTTTGCGATCGAGATGAAAGACAGCGGCGAAACTGCCGGGATCTGCGGCATCTGGAACCCCGAAGGCTGGCCCGAGCCGGAAATCGGTTGGGTCGTGTTCAACGGGTTCGAGGGGCGCAGCATTGCCCATGAGGCCGCGCAACGCGTGCGCCGCTATGCCTATGACGACCTTGGGTTCACCACCCTGACCTCGAACATCGTGCCGGGCAACCTGCGGTCTATCGCGCTGGCCGAACGGTTAGGGGCGTGGTTCGAACGTGAATATGACAACCTGCATATGGGGCGTGACTTGCTGTATCGGCACCCCGGCCCCGACATGGCCGAAGGCCGCGACGATGACGGATCGGTGGAGGCTTACGCCTGATGCCTGCAACACGGATACCCACCATCGAAACCCGGCGTCTTGTGCTGCGCGGCCCCGAGGCCGGGGATTACCCCGATTTCAAGGCCACGTTTTCGTCTTATCGGTCACGCTTTATGGGCGGGCCGCTGAACGCTTACGAAGCATGGATGCTTTATGCCGCCGAGATCGGCCATTGGAACATTCGCGGTTACGGCATGTGGATGATCCATGACAAGCAGACCCAAGAAACCTATGGCATGGCCGGTGGCTGGTTTCCCGCGGCGTGGCCCGAACGGGAACTGGCTTGGATCATCTGGCCCGACAAGGCCGGCCATGGCTATGCGCTTGAGGCGACCCATGCCGCTCGGCGCTATTTCTACGAGGATCTCGGATGGGACGGCGCGGTCAGCTATATCGACCCCAAGAACCTTGACTCGATCCGTCTGGCCGAACGTCTGGGGGCGGTCAAGGATCGTGACGCCGCAACCATCGACGGCAACGACGCAGTATATCGTCATCCGTCGCCGGACACACTGAAATCCGGACAGTTGAATGACGGGATCGAGTTGGAGATCAATCATTATTGCGATCCGCTGTTTAAGCCGAAAGGGTTTGCCATTGACTGATCAAGCCACCCTGCGCGCCGCCCAGTTGCTCAAAGAGCACCGCGAAAGCATCGACCGGCTGGACGCGATCCTTGTGTATACCTTGGGTGAGCGGTTCAAGCACACCCAATCCGTGGGCCAGTTGAAGGCCCATCACGACCTTCCCCCGTCCGATCCGGCGCGCGAAGCCGCGCAGATCGCACGGCTTGAAGAATTGGCAGCACAGGCCGATCTGGACCCTGAGTTCGCCAAGAAGTTTCTGAACTTCATCATCGCTGAAGTTATTCAGCACCACCGAAAGCATCAATCGTAAGGTGGGCCTTGCCCTGCCAAACTCTCGCCATTCAAAGGAGATACCCCCATGGCCATGAAAATTCGTCTCGCCCGCGGCGGCAGCAAAAAGCGCCCGTTTTACCGCATCGTCGCAACCGACTCGCGCATGCCGCGTGACGGCCGCTTCATCGAAAAGCTGGGCACCTACAACCCGCTTTTGCCGAAAGACAGCGAAGATCGCGTCAAGATGAACATGGAGCGTGTTCAGCACTGGTTGGATCACGGCGCACAGCCGACCGACCGGATCAGCCGCATGCTGGAAGCCGCCGGTGCCATCCCCAAGAAAGAGCGCGCCAACCTGAAAAAAGGCACACCCGGCAAGAAAGCCCAAGAACGCGCCGAAGAGAAAGCCGCGAAAGCTGCTGAAGCTGCCGCTGCCCCCGCAGCAGAGGCCGCCAGCGAAGAATAAGCTGGCAAACGAGGTCGGCCATGTCGCGGTTTTCATCAGATTTCCAGACCGACCTGATCGAGTTGATGCGGTGGCGGCGCGATGTGCGCCGCTTCCGCCCCGACCCGGTGGACGAGGCCGTGCTGCGCGCGTGCCTCGACACTTTTTTGCTGGCCCCGTCAGTGGGGCTAAGCGAGCCTTGGCGCGTGATCCGGGTCAACAGCCCCAAGGCCCGCGCCGCTGCGCTGGACAATTTTACTAAAGCAAACGATCAGGCCCTTGGCGGCTATGAAGGAGAGCGCGCGCAGCTATATAGCCGCCTCAAGCTGTCCGGCATGGAAATCGCGCCAGTTCACCTGGCCATTTTCTGCGATGAAAGCACCGAAAAAGGGGCCGGTCTGGGCGCTGGAACCATGCCCGAAATGCGCCGATATTCGGTGGTCGGGGCAATCACTCAGTTTTGGCTGATGGCCCGCGCCCACGGTTTGGGTGTGGGTTGGGTTTCGATCCTTGATCCTGCGCAGTTATCGCATGATCTGGATGTGCCGGACACGTGGCAGCTTGTTGGGTACCTTTGTGTTGGCTGGCCCGAGGCCGATAACGACGCGCCCGAACTGGAACACGAAGGCTGGGAAGTACGGCGCGGGCATTTGCCCCTTGAAACGAGGTAGCTTGATGTTTCGGCCCATTCGCACCCTGATCTTGCTGGCGGTTGTCTTTTTGGCCGGTATATTCTTTGAACGGTATCAGCAGCTTGATCGCTGCACAGCGGCAGGCGGCACATTGGCCGACGGTCTTTGCCAAGGAGAACCACAATGAGCGACGACAGCCGTATTTGCCTTGGGGCGATTTCCGGGTCATTCGGTGTGAAAGGCGAGGTGCGGTTGAAAAGTTTCACAGCCACGCCCGAGGATATCGCCGCCTATGGCCCACTGGAAAGCGAGGACCGCGCACTGAGCTTCGAGATCACGCTGAGCGGGCAACCCGCCAAGGGGGCATTGGTGGCCCGGCTATCGGGCGTGGCCACCAAGGAGCAGGCCGACGCCTTGCGCGGTGTGCGCCTATACGCCGAGCGGGACCGTCTGCCCAGCCTGCCGGATGACGAGTTTTATCACGCGGATCTGATCGGGCTGGAGGTGTTCGACACCGGCGGCGCGCCATTGGGTCGCGTCAAGGCCGTGCTGAACCACGGGGCCGGCGATTTGCTGGAAATCCACGGGCCTGCGTTGAAAGCCACGGTGCTGCTGCCATTCACACGCGACGCCGTTCCAACGGTCGATCTGGCCTCGGGGCGGATCGTAGCCGATCCGCCCGAAGGCTTGTTCTAGTGTTCTGCACCTGACGCAAGATGCCCGTGCGGCGGCAAGCTTGAGGTCTGGGGGCAAGTTTTCCGAGTGGAAAGGTCCGATCACGGCTTTCAGCCCGGAGCGGTCCTTGGAATGGGGCGCAGCGTGCTATAGTTGATCAGTATTGAACCGAGAAAACGAAAGACACCGTGATGACCTTGCTGATTATCTTTGTGCTCTTGGCGATCGGGGTGTCGTTTCTTTGCTCCATCCTCGAAGCGGTCCTGTTATCGATCACGCCATCCTTTGTCGAAGCCGCCGAGGAGGAACAGCCGCGACTTGCCAAAAGTCTCAGGGCGTTGCGGGCGGATGTCGAACGCCCTCTCTCCGCGATCCTTTCGCTCAACACGATCGCACATACCGTTGGCGCGACAGGGGCAGGGGCGCAGGCTGCTGTCGTGTTTAATGATGCCGGCGTGGGCATCTTCTCTGCAGTGTTGACGTTCGGTATTCTCGTCCTGTCAGAAATCATTCCCAAGACCCTTGGCGCAACCTATTGGCGCGGTCTTGCACCCTTCGCTGTTCGGGTGCTGCCTTGGCTGATCATCATTCAGTTGCCCTTGGTCTGGATGAGCCAGGCGATAACACGGCTGCTGACAGGCGGTAAGCGTCACGCAGAGGTATCGCGTCACGAGATCACGGCGCTGACAACCGCGGGCCAGCGTCTCGGAGTGGTCGAGGAAGATGAAACGCGCGTTGTGACCAACCTGTTTCGACTGTCGGAGATATCCGCTAACGAAATCATGACGCCGCGCACGGTCATCGAACATCTTGGCGCTGATGAAACTGTCAGCGCCTTTGTCGGATGCAGAGACACGTTTCCGGTCTCTCGCTATATTGTCACCGGCGAAAACATCGATGACGTCAAAGGATTCGTGCTGACGCGCGAGCTTTTTCTGGCCGGTTTGCGCGATGGGAAGAACAAGACCGCTTCGGACTTCACGCGCGATATTCAACGTATTCCGGAAAAAACCGACCTCGATACGTTGTTCGATCTGCTCATGGAGAATGAGGCGCATATTGCACTTGTCGAAGATGAATATGGTGGAACGGCTGGCCTTGTGACCATGGAAGACGTCATAGAAACGTTGCTAGGGACCGAAATTGTCGATGAGAATGATGAGGTCGAGGATTTGCAGAGGGTCGCAAGGTTGCGGGCAATCCGCCGAGGTGACGCGCGTGAGAAATCAGGCGTTTGATCCCCTTGCGGCCTTGCAGGAGGGCACCGGCCTGGGTCCTAATGGTACCGGGTTTTGCAAACTCTGCTCCCTGCCGCTCAGGCGGCCCGGCTTGACTAGAATGCCCAATTGAAAGTGTCAGATGACGGCTGTCAGCCCCAAAATGGACATTCGTTCCGCACCTGCATTGGATGGCACCGCCTTCAGGCCGGGCCGACAGCTGACCTTCACCGCCACAGCGAGCAATCCAAGGTGGGAAGTTGGAAACCGATACTCAGGCCGCCCCGAAATCGGGCTTGGCGCAGCGCCGCCGCAACGCAGGTTCGAACCCTAAACGGTCACTCATGCTTGCTTCACGATTCCTGCTACGGCAGGGTAAATCGTGTGAATGCGGGAAGAAGAGTGAGGGAATCCATTGAGTAAATCAGATTACATTTTGAGGTCGCTATCAAAGCTGTCGAGCAAGCGATGGGAGCATTACGTTATAAACCGCCTTTTTCACAGACTGAATGATCCAGAAGTTGAGTTTAGAGCGTGTCGCCCCTGATCAGATTCAGGATTCCCATGATGCTTGCTTTGTGATTCCATGCTTTTGAGGCATATA